>NZ_NPBY01000028.1 GCF_002272015.1 Paenibacillus campinasensis
CATGTAGCGATGATGATGGTCCCTGAGCCTTGGAATAACCATGAGAGCATGGACGAAACGAAAAAAGCGTTCTACGAGTACCACAGCACGCTGATGGAGCCGTGGGACGGACCTGCAGCGATGGCGTTTACGGACGGTATCCAAATCGCCGCGACGCTAGACCGCAATGGTCTTCGTCCATCGCGTTACTATGTAACGAAGGACGATCTGATCATTCTCTCGTCCGAAGCCGGTGTGCTGGATGTTGCACCGGAGAATGTGCTGTACAAGGATCGCCTGCGTCCGGGACGCATGCTGCTCGTTGACACGAAGGAAGGCCGCATCATCTCCGATGAAGAGGTGAAAGCTGCGATCGCGTCCGAGCATCCTTACAAAACATGGCTGAACGAGCATCTGGTGGAGCTTGACGAGCTGCCTGAGGCGCCGGAGCTTCCGGATCCGAAGCATGAGAATGTTCGTCAGCTGCAGCAATCGTTCGGGTATACGTTTGAAGAGCTGCGCAAAGTGATGGAGCCGATGGCGCTGACAGGTGCCGAGGCTGTGGCTTCGATGGGCTACGATGCCCCGCTTGCGGTGCTGTCCGAACGTCCGCAGCGCTTGTTCAACTACTTCAAGCAGATGTTTGCCCAGGTAACGAATCCGCCGATCGATGCGATCCGGGAGGAGCTTGTCACCTCCACCGCTACGACGATTGGGCCGGAGCGGAACCTGCTGAAGCCGGAGCCGGAAAGCTGCCGCCATATCCGTCTGGATACGCCGGTGCTGTCCAACGAGGAATTTGCGAAGCTGCGCCATATTCATCGTCCGGGCTTCAAGTCGATGACCATTCCGATCTTCTTCCCGGCAGCGGAAGGGGCAGAGGGGCTGCGCAAGGCGATTACCGGCTTGTGTGAGGCGGCCGATCGCGTCATCGCCAAAGGCCATAACATCCTGATTCTGTCTGACCGCGGCGTGGATAAAGAGAATGCGGCGATTCCGTCGCTGCTGGCCGTGTCGGCGCTGCATCATCATCTGATCCGCCAGGGAACGCGGACGAAGGTTGCGATTCTTCTGGAGTCCGGCGAACCGCGGGAAGTTCATCATTATGCGCTGCTGCTCGGTTATGGCGTGAGCGCGGTGAACCCGTATCTTGCGTTCGAGACGCTGGATGATATGATCCAGGAAGGCATGCTGCGTGGCATCTCGCACGAGAAGGCTGTGAAGAACTATATCAAGGCAGCCAGCAAAGGCGTGGTGAAGGTGTTGTCCAAGATGGGCATATCCACCATCCAGTCTTATCGCGGTGCCCAGATTTTCGAGGCTGTCGGCCTGAAGGAAGACTTTATCGAGCAATACTTCACACGCACACCGTCCCGTATTGGCGGAATTGGCCTGGAAGAGATCGCGCAGGAGACGCTTGCGCATCATGAACGCGCCTTTACTGACAAGGACGGGAAAGACAAAGCGCTGGACTCTGCCGGCGAATACCAGTGGAGAGCAGACGGGGAAGAGCATCTGTTTAACCCGAGAACGATCCATCTGCTCCAGCAGGCGGTTCGCACAGGCGATTATGAAACGTATAAGAAATATGCCGAGCTCGTACAAGGTGAGAACGAGCAGCACCTGACACTGCGTTCCCTGCTCAAGATCAAGCCTGCAGGAGAGCCGGTGCCGCTTGAGGAAGTGGAGCCGGTGGAATCGATTATGCGCCGCTTCAAGACAGGGGCGATGTCCTTCGGTTCCATCAGCAAGGAGGCTCACGAGAGCCTGGCGATCGGGATGAACCGCATCGGCGGCAAGAGCAACACTGGTGAGGGCGGGGAAGACCCGGCACGCTTCGTACCGGATGCTAATGGCGATTCCCGCCGCAGTGCGATCAAGCAGGTTGCATCCGGCCGTTTCGGGGTAACTTCGAACTATTTGGTAAATGCGGATGAAATCCAGATCAAGATGGCGCAAGGGGCCAAGCCGGGTGAAGGCGGACAGCTGCCGGGACGCAAAGTGTATCCTTGGGTCGCTGAGGTTCGCGGCTCTACGCCAGGCGTGGGTCTGATCTCGCCGCCTCCACACCATGATATTTATTCCATCGAGGATTTGGCAGAGCTCATTTATGACCTGAAGAACGCCAACCCTCGTGCAGATATTAACGTGAAGCTGGTGTCCGAGGTCGGTGTCGGCACGATCGCCGCAGGGGTGGCGAAAGGCCGTGCAGACATCATCCTGATCAGCGGTTACGATGGCGGAACCGGGGCATCGCCGCAGGGCTCGATTCGGCATGCCGGCATGCCTTGGGAACTGGGGCTGGCCGAGACACACCAGACGCTCATGATGAACAACTTGCGGGATCGCGTCGTTCTGGAAACCGATGGAAAAATGCTGAACGGTCGCGACCTCGTCGTCGCTGCTCTGCTCGGAGCCGAGGAGTATGGCTTCTCGACCGCGCCGCTGGTGGCTATCGGCTGCATTATGATGCGGGTCTGCCAAATGGACACCTGCCCAGTCGGGGTAGCAACCCAGAATCCGGAGCTGCGGAAGAACTTTACCGGCGACCCGGAACATGTCGTTAACTTTATGCGTTTTGTTGCTGAGGATATGCGTGAGCAGATGGCGCAGCTGGGCTTCCGCACGGTAGACGAAATGATCGGGCGTACAGACTGCCTGGACGCGGTGAAAGCCGATTCCCACTGGAAGAAAAAAGGCGTGGATATCTCTGCGCTCCTGTACACGCCGGAGCTTCCGGAAGGCAGCACACGTTATCGTACGAAAAAACAAAATCATGGGCTTGAACAGACGCTGGATATGCGTCAGCTGCTGAAGGCAGCCGAGCCTGCTCTTGAATCGGGCACACCGGTAGAGGGAACATTCCCGATTACGAATGTGGATCGCGCCGTTGGCACGATTCTCGGCAGCGAAGTCACCCGCAAGTATGGTGCGCCAGGTCTGCCTGAAGATACCATTCGGTTCACCTTTGTCGGCTCGGCAGGGCAGAGCTTCGGTGCGTTCGTACCGAAAGGCATGACGCTGACCGTTGAAGGGGACGCCAATGACTACATCGGCAAAGGATTGTCCGGCGGCAAATTGATCGTGAAGCCTTCGCCGAAGGCAACATTCAAGGCTGAGGAGAACATCATCGCAGGCAATACCGCCTTCTATGGAGCAACCGGCGGGGAAGCTTACGTTCGCGGCATCGCGGGCGAGCGCTTTGCGGTACGGAACTCCGGAGCGAACATTGTGGTCGAGGGTGTCGGCGATCACGGCTGTGAATACATGACAGGCGGCCGCGTCGTTGTTCTGGGCGAGACGGGACGGAACTTTGCCGCAGGGATGTCCGGTGGCATCGCTTATGTCTATGATCCGGAAGGCAGCTTTGTCAGCCGCTGCAATCTGGAGATGGTGTTGCTTGAGCGCGTGGAGGATCAGAAGGAAGCGGATCAACTGTTCCGGATGATTCAGCAGCATTCCATCTATACGGACAGCGTGCCGGCGCAGCAGGTTCTTGCTGACTGGGATCAGGCGCTCCATCGCTTCGTTCGGGTCATTCCGAAGGACTACAAGCGGATGATTCAGCAGATCGAGAAAGTTCATGCTCAAGGACTATCCGGAGACGCCGCGCTGCTGGCTGCATTCGAAGCCAACATGAAGGAATTGGCCCGGGCCGGAAGCTAAGCGGTAACCTGAAATATCAAGCAATAAAGGCGATTCCCGCCTTTGCGGCGGTTTAACCCGCAGCGGAGTTGCTTTCATAAATGTGAAAAACACACTGCATTTCGACTAAGAATGCAGTGTGTTTTTTTCTTATCGTCCCGATGTTAACGTACGAAAATATGAATTTTACGGGAAATTGATTTTTTGCAACAAACCTATTCGACAAAAATAGAACCCCAATCATGGAACAGCATTTCCATCAGACGACAACATAAAACAAGCACCTTCGTTATAATATTGATAAGTAAGTTTGCAGGCTAAAGGGCGGCGGTTCATTTCAGGAATACAGGTTCAAGGACTGGAATCAACAACGATACATAGCGGCAGGGATGGATAGGAAATCAGTGAATAAGCGGGGGAAGAATGAAGATGAGTATGGATAAGGAGAGAAGCTCTGTCGGTGGCGAGCAGCAGCCGGATGAGCAAAAGGTGAGTCTGGACATCCTGGAGCTCATGATTCAATTGGGAATCCATCCCGACAAATGGCGGCAATACGAGGAGACATATAAAAAATAAGCTGCATACCGGCTCGTCAACACAAAGATCCCCGGAATGTCCAGGAGACATGCTCTGACTCCTGGCTTCCGGGGATTTGTTGTGGTTCATCTTATGCTGAAAAGGCATCAGCATCTTATTTCATGGAACGTTCCATCCGAACGAAAGCAATAAAGCGTCTGGCTTCTTCCTCCGTCAGCTTGCGCCCGTCTACCGTCAGATTGAAACGCTGCAGAATATCCTCATCGGAGAGCTCAAGATCATCAACAAAATCTCTGGCTGCCGAATCCAGCACCGCTTTCTCCTCGGTTGTCCGCCCGATCAAATAATCAATCGACACGTTAAACCGGTCAGCAAGACGGGTCAAGGTATCAAAATCCGGCTTGCGCCGGTTTTTTTCGTAATGAGACAGCGCCGCCCGAGTAATGCCTACCGAATTGGCAAGCTCCTCCTGGGTCCAGCCGCGTCGTTCACGTAACTCTGAGATTCGTTCTCCGTAGTTCATTATGGATCCCCCCTTCGAATCTAGGATGCTGTTATTATTTATGGTTCAATGTAAAAATGACTTCCATGGATTGCCTCAAATCGGTTCTCTTCATGCGTTCCGTTATTGTCCTGCTATAGGGCCATCGGATGTGGACCTATCCGAAAATACAATAAGCGAGCCATGCTTGTAAAGAAATATAAAAACGCATATAAGGACTTGACTGGATACAATATGTATCGTAAAATTGGAAAATAAAACGATACAATACGTATCTTGGATATGCCGAATAGTGACATATAGTATCATTTTATCCTTGGAATTCATGTCTCATACCAGAATTTCATTGGATTAAAGGAGCGAACCGGATAATCCTATGTCAAATGAAATGAGCCACCTCATTCGAGTTGGAGTTCGGATACTCAAAATCGGCAGCTTGAACATTCAAGGAGAACTACATGCTGTAACCCCGCTCGAGCTTCATCCCGAGAGGCTGGTTTTCCTGTGCCGATGGCCGATTCCGATTACTCCTAACGTGAAGCTGGGGTATGAAATTAATGATGGAACCGATCAAATTAGCGTAGCAGGACGCATTGTAACAGAGGAGCCTTTCATGAGCTCCTATCTTTATCATGCCGAAATATACGCAGACCAAGACCAGAAGTCAAGGATAACGGGCATGCTCAACCGGATGATTACGGACTGCAGGCAGGGACGATTGCCGTACCCACACAGCAATAAATATATCATCCAGTGAAAATATGAAGTTGCTAAAGCCATTTTACTATATTTAAGAAGTGCGGTCATTAGTTCTTTTACCTTAAATACAAAGGTCCTTTCGTGGCTCATCGGCATCGGCCGCCTGCTCCCGGACGTGAATCCGGCGGCGAGGCAGGGGACGGTTCTTGCACCGAATGCGCCAAACGACACCCCGATTCGAACCCGCAATGCCTTCACTCTCATTTCCAACGACCTAGACCGATGCCGTGCATAGGGCACCATCGATCATCTCATGTATAACCAGACGTGAATAAGCGTGACTAACTATGGAGGGCAGCCATCCATGACGAAAAGAACCAAGTGGATCATCGGAACGCTCATCGCACTGCTCGTACTACCTTCCAGCTACATGACCTACGTCTATTTATCCATCAAATCCACGGTGAACGAGATCTATGAAGAACGACCGCGTCCACAGATGCTTCCGGAGGGCGTCCAGGTGCAAGACGTGAAGGGGAGCAATGCACCGAGCGCTGCACCGAAAATTACCCGCAAGGCGACGCCGTTTACCGTGCTGATCCTCGGGGTGGATGAAAGGCCATCGGACAGCGGGCGGTCGGATGCGATGATATTCATGGCGGTTGATCCGGACAAGGGCTCCGTATTGATCTTTAATATTCCTCGCGATACACGGACAGATATCGTCGGCCGGGGCACAGTAGACAAAATCAATCATGCCTATGCCTTCGGCGGGGTGGATATGTCCATTCAGACGGTGGAGCATTTCTTAAAGGTGCCGGTCGATTATTATATCAAGGTGGATATGGAAGGCTTCGCGGATATCATTGATACGCTGGGCGGCGTGACTGTACATAACGACATGGAGTTTGATTATGCCGGCTTTCATTTTGGCAAGGGTGAAGTGACGCTGACCGGGGAGATGGCGCTGGCTTTTTCGCGGATGCGTTTTGAGGACCCGAGAGGCGATCTCGGCCGAAATTCAAGGCAGCAGGAAATTATTAAGGCGATCATGCACAAGGCGATGAATGTATCAACGGCCTGGAAGCTGGAACAGATCCTCGATGATATTAAAGGCAGTGTGAAGACGAATATATCCTTTGACGAGATGAAGATTCTCGTGTCGGATTATCGCCAGAAGCTCCGGCAGATTGAACAGGTTGAAATCCAGGGGCACGGCCAAAGAATCAATGGGATCTGGTATTACATCGTCAACCAGCAGGAGCAGGAGCAAATCCAGTCCCGATTGTACAGTCATATGAACAGCGGTGAGTAAAGGAAAACTAACCAGCAAACCAAACTAATACCATCAAAAATAATCTGTGCTATTTACAGGGAAGCAGACAACATATCATGGAATGAACACTTGCGCATCCATAGTCGCTTAGACAGCGAGCATGGATGCTTTTTTGCGTGTCGCTCAGGTGCCGCATGCGGGATGGTCGCTGCGGTTTTGACTGCGGCTGCCGCTGGCGTCGCCCGGCAAACGGTTCGAAATAACGACAACCTGCGCAGAATCCATGTCGATTTATGTTGACAATCCCGGATAAATTTAATACATTTCAGGTTATGATACAATTTGTATCCTGAATAATACTATGATTCCCCTAGAGAGGAACTATCCACATGAGTGATATAAAAATGTACTGCCTGATCTGCAGGCGGATCGTGAAGGTGGCCGAGGGCGGGGAAGTGTTCAAGACGGGATTCTATCGATATCATACGCCAATGGGCATCTGTGTTGCTTGTCAACAAAAGAACAGGCTGCCCGGCGGCGACAGCGAGGAGCATCAGGGTAAGGGCAACGTCCAGCTTCAAGAACCACTGTGATATAATAAGGAAATGATGGATCATTATGGTGACCGTAGTTGGGTTAATCTGTAGTAGGTAATGGATGCGTTACGCCTGAAGAACACATACAAGGAGAACTTGAATATGCAGGAACCGCTCGTAAGACTGATGGGAGTCACCAAGAAAATATCATCAAGGGTGATCGTGGACAACCTGACCTTTGATATTCCTCAGGGTCAGGTATTCGGTTTTCTCGGGCCGAACGGGGCCGGGAAGACAACCACGATCCGGATGATGGTCGGTTTGATGTCCATCACCGAAGGGGATATTACGATCGGGGGCTGGAGCATTCGTCATCATTATGAACAGGCTGCCGCCCAGATCGGTGCCATCGTTGAAAATCCCGAGATGTATAAATTTATGTCGGGTTATAAAAATCTGATTCACTATGCCCGCATGATGCCCGGCATTACCGAGGAGCGGATTACGGAGGTTGTCAACCTTGTCGGCCTGGGCAATCGAATCCATGATAAGGTGCAGACCTATTCGCTCGGCATGCGTCAGCGGCTTGGCGTGGCTCAGGCGCTTCTTCATCGTCCGAGGCTGCTCATTCTGGATGAGCCGACGAACGGGCTTGATCCGCAAGGAATTCGCGAGCTGAGGGACTACCTGCGCAAGCTGGCGCAGGAGGAGGGGACAACGGTGTTTGTCTCCAGCCATTTGTTGTCGGAGATGGAGCTGATGTGTGATACGGTGGGCATTATCAGTCAGGGGAAACTGGTCGATGTCCGCGCCCTGAGGAACGCTCACGGCGAGCCGGAAGCGGAGGATACGGCCTTTATCGTCAGCGATCCAGCAAGAGCGGCAGAGGTGCTGCAATCCGCTGATCCGACCGTTCAGGGCAGCAGCGTCGTTGTGCGCGGCACCCCGGACATGGTGGCGGAGATGAATGCACGGCTAGTGAGTGCAGGGGTGAACGTATACGGGATTATGCCGGTTACGCGTTCGCTGGAGGATCAATTCCTGGAAGTGACAGGAGGGGAAGCGATTGAATAATTTCATCCGTCTTGTCGCGAACGAGAATATGAAAATTTACAGCCGTCCGCGCACATGGGTCATGCTGGGCCTGCTGGCGCTGTTCAGCTTGGCGATGCCGGTCCTGCTCTATCTGACGGGAGCCGATATGGACCTGTGGACGGTGTTTACGTGGACCGAAAGCTTCACCTATTTGCTGAACATCATATTTGCAGTTGTCATTGCTTCCGATCTGGTCGCTGGAGAGTTTAGCTGGGGAACGATCAAGCTGCTGCTGATCCGGCCTTGGAGCCGGGGCAAAATCCTGTTCTCCAAATATATTGCCATGCTGCTGTTCGGACTGCTGGGCACTGTCATATTGTCTGCTGTCGGGATTGTTTCATCAGCTCTGTTATTCAGTGGGAACCAGGCGATGGGCGCCGGCTTCGAACAGTCGCGGATGCTGGATTCCATGCTGCTGGTGCTGACCGATCTCATTCAGCTTGTGGTCATTGCCACGATCACCTTCATGCTGTCCACCGTGTTTCGCTCCAGCAGTCTGGCGATCGGCTTGTCGCTGCTTATTCTGTTTACGAAGGATCTGTTCGGCATGCTGTTCAATCCGGAGAAGCATGTCTGGGCGAAATATGTTCTTCTGCTTCATACCGATCTGAGTGTGTATATCCATTCACCGGTAGGCCCAGGAGGGACAAGCCTGGCGTTCTCCATTGCGATCCTGGCAGGGTATTCCATCCTGTTCCTGCTCATATCCTGGTGGGTATTCACCAAGAGGGATGTTACAACATGATACAAAAGGAGCTCCCATTCATCTTATCCAGATGCGAGGAGCTCCTTTGTTGTTTCTGCGAAAGCGGGTATGGATGATCGTGAATGCCGGGCCAGTGCGGCATCATGGAGGCATCCATTGCTGCCTTAGCCCACATCCGAATGCTTTACAGGCAGGACGCTGAGCTCCGAGCTCTCCTGAGCGGCGCTGTTCGTCTGATCCTCCATGCGGCTGACGCCGTTAAGCTGGCCGCCTTCCATCACGATCAGGGAGGAAGCCACTACATTGCCGAACATTTTCCCGGTCGGCGTGATCGTCAGCTTGGTTTCCGCCGCGACGTCCCCATAGACCATGCCAGCGACGATGACTTCGTTAGCCGTAATGTTGGAGCGGGCGACTGCGCTTTCGCCAATCGTGACGCTGCCCTGGCTTTCGATCGTTCCCTTGAAGCTGCCGTCGATCCGAAGGTCGGCATTGCTCTGCAGGGAGCCCTCCATTTCCGTTCCCGGACCGACGAGTGTGTCCATTCGGAGCGCTTGACGTCTGGCTTTTCTGTTTCTTCGCATGTTGATTCCTCCTGTTTACTTTTATTTTCATTGCAGATACGGCATCGGGTCGACGGTCTGATTGTTTTTGACCACCTGGAAATGAAGATGTGGTCCTGTACTGCGGCCGGTATTACCGAGCTTGCCGATGATGTCGCCTTGCTGGACCTGCTGGCCAACAGACACGTTAAGGCTGTCCAAATGCATGTACCACGTTTCCAAGCCGTTCGGATGCTCGATGACGGTGTAGATCCCGCGGGCGCCGCTTCGCTCTGCGGCGGTGACTATGCCGGAGCCTGCCGCATAGATCGGATCGCCGACACTTCCGGCAATGTCGATGCCGGCATGATAGGCGGAACGGCCGGTGAAGGGATCGCTGCGGTACCCGAAGCTGGAGGAGATCCTCTTGGAAACCGTGGGCCACAGTGACGGTGTTCCTTCCAGCATGACCTGGGTCTCCAGCGCCTGACCCAGCGTGCGGGGAATGTGGGATTCCATCCGGGAGATCAGCGCCTGAATCTCGGCAAAATCATCGCGGGTTTCCCTGGCCAGCGTGAGCATTTCATTCTCATGGACCGCGATAAATTCCCCGCCGACAAACATCCCTTGCTCCATGCTGACCGATGACGTTGCATCCTTGAACGTACCGTTCTCCTTGATGAACTCCTGGAGCTCCTGTTCCAGCTGCTGAACCCGCTCCATCTGGGCCCTGGTCTCCTTGGCCTCGCCTGACAGCTCGATGATGGCCTTGTTCAGCCGTTCGATGGCCGCGTCCTTATCGGTGACGGTAACCTCCATCTGCAGCGCTTCAAGGCTCTTCAGCGCGAGCTGCTGCTCCAGCTGTGTAATGGTCTGGGCGGACTGGATCTGGAGGGAGACGATCAGCCCGGCAATGGACAGAACAGCTGCGGCAGGCACGGCGATCATCATCGGCTTGGACAGTTGTACCTGCTTGACAGAATGCTGGGCATCCCGAAGAACGAGGAGGGTCAAGCGTCCCTTTTGCTGCGCGGTTTTCATGACATCACTCCTTTCGATTCGGAAAATAGGGGATTTCCATACGTCAGATCGGGTCGAGCATACTCCTTATCTTCTATGTATTCTACTTTTTCGGAGAACATGTCAAAAAAATAGGGCGAGCCTATTTTTATTCATCATGACAGGTTATTGGTTATGTATTGAATAAATAGCTGGAAGAATGGACAATGATGAATCTTGAGGCTGCTCCTGCTGTGCAGGGCATTATACCGATGCAGCGGCACGGACTCGCTGTTCGCATTATTCCAATTTTAGCGATTATCATACTAGTTAGGAGGCTGCCCCTATGCAGTGGCTTCTGCTTGCACTCATGGCTTTTGTTTTACAGATGGCAGCGGTCCTGCTGCTGGAATTCCGCAATCCTTCGAAGACGGTGGCATGGCTGTTTATTTTATTTTGTCTTCCGTTTCTCGGTTTCGTGCTCTACTTTTTTATCGCCAGGGACTATCAGAAGCGGTTCAAGTTCCGCGACAAAGGATCAAAAGTATTTCGGGAAATTCGCGAGCATCTGTGGAAGCGGGTGACGGTGGTCGAGAAGCCGGAGGAGATGAACAACCCTGAATTCAGAGGGCATCTGCGGCTGTTCAACCTGCTGAACCATTTGTCTGAGAGCCCGATTACCGGCTGCAACGAGACCCGCGTGTTAACCGATGGCGAGGAGACCTATGCCGCGATGCTCAAGGCGATGGAAGAGGCGAAGGATCATATTCATGTGGAATTTTATATTTTCAGACATGACAAGATTGGCACCAAGTTTCAGGATGTGATGATCCGTAAGGCGAAAGAGGGCGTCAAGGTTCGTCTCATCTGCGATGGCCTCGGCAGCTATAAGCTGAAAAAAGCGTTCATCCGGCGATTTCAGGAATCGGGGGTGGAGTTCTATTTCTTTCTTCCGGCGATGGTGTCGATGTTCAGTCGGCGCGTCAATTACCGCAATCACCGCAAAATTGTGATCGTGGACGGCACCGTCGGGTTTCTCGGCGGCATTAATGTCGGGGATGACTATTTAGGCAAATATCCGAAGATGGGGTACTGGCGTGACACGCATCTCGAAGTGAAGGGGGATGCGGTTTATTTTCTGCAAAATGTGTTTCTGCATGACTGGAGGCTGGCGTCCGGAGAACGCATCGCGGACCCGCTGCTGTACCCCGAGCACGGCTGCACAGGCGAAGAGCAGGTTCAGATCTTGAGCAGCGGGCCGGATCAGAACTGGAACGCGATTCAGGAAATGTGCTTTGGGGCCATCTCGGTTGCTAAAGAGCGGATATGGATCACCAGTCCCTATTTCATCCCGGATGAAGGCGTGTATGAAGCGATCAAGACGGCCGCCGTGAGCGGGGTCGATGTCCGCATCATTATTCCGGACAAAGCCGACACGCGCCTGGTGAAGCTCGCCAGCCTGTCTTATGTGGAGGAGCTTATGGCTGCGGGCGTGTCCTTTTACGAATATGAAAAAGGGTTTATTCATGCCAAGGTGATTATCGTCGATGAGATTCTGGGCTCGGTGGGCACGGCGAATATGGACATGCGCAGCTTTTTTTGCAATTTCGAGCTGACGGCCGTAATGTTCAACAAGCGCCCGATTGACGATCTTGTCGCCGATTTTGAAGAGGATCTGCGTAACAGCCGCCCGATCGAGTGGGAGTCCTTCCATAAGCGTGGAGGCAGGCAAAAAGCGGCGGAGATTCTGTGCAGAATGCTGTCTCCGCTACTGTAGCAGCCTGACATCTATGTGATCATAAGTTCCGGTTGGTGGCAGACACAGCGCAGGTGCACGCTTGCGGTATATGGCGTTTCAATATTTTATGTTAAAATATATATATAGCTGCAGCTCATAAATATATGAAACACAGATCCTCAGAATGAACGGGGGAAATTTATGTCAAGTCATGTAAAGGTTCTTGCGCATGAGGAAGAGGAGCAGCAGAAGCCGGAGAATCTGAAGGCGGGCGCGGTCCCGAAAAGGCTTCTCCGCCGTCTGGTGTTTTTGACTTTCGGTGCGTTGTTTATGGCTGTAGGGCTGGAGATTTTCTTAGTCCCCAACAAAATTATTGATGGGGGGATCACCGGGGTATCGATTATGGTTGCCCATTTTACCGGCGTTCCGCTCGGGATATTCCTCGCCTTGTTCAATCTGCCATTTCTGTTTATAGGGTATAAACAGATTGGCAAGACGTTTGCCTTGTCCACACTGTATGCCGTGCTGGTGATGTCCACCGCAACGTACGTTCTGCATCCGGTCAAGCCGCTTACGATTGATCCGCTGCTGGCGGCCGTCTTCGGCGGCATATTTCTCGGCGTGGGCGTCGGGCTTGTCATTCGCTCGGGCGGATCGCTGGATGGTACGGAAATCGTGGCGATTCTGATCAACAAGCGAACGCCGTTCTCGGTCGGGGAAATTGTGATGTTCATCAACGTGTTCATCCTGGGCAGCGCGGGCTTTGTCTTCGGCTGGGATCATGCGATGTACTCGCTGATCGCTTATTACCTCGCTTTCAAGCTGATTGATATTACGATTGAAGGCATCGACCAGTCCAAATCGGTGTGGATCATCAGCGACAAGTACAGGGAGATCGGCGAAGCCTTGACCCAGCGTCTGGGCCGAGGCGTCACTTACCTTGAAGGAGAGGGCGCTTATACCGGCGACAGCAAAAAGGTCATCTTCGTAGTCATTACCCGGCTGGAGGAAGCGAAGCTGAAATCGATTGTGGAGGATTGGGATTCCCAGGCTTTCCTGGCCGTCGGGAACATTCATGATGTGAAGGGCGGGCGCTTCAAGAAGAAGGATATTCATTAGGCCGGAAGAGCCGGGGGACTTCGCATCGCTCAGGCTGGACCGGAACGATATAGGGGATCAGCGGAACATAGTAGTCATAGATACTGTAGTCATAGATACAGGCTGTCCAAGAGAATGCGGGTGCGTTCTTGCGGGCGGTCTTTTTTTGGCCTTCTGGAAGCTTGCTGAAAATTCCATTTGAAACAGAACATATGTTTGGTTTATGATGGGGAATATAGAATGCAGCACTGGCATTAGAAGGGGAGGCGGGTTGCCATGCCAACGACAACTTATGAGACCGTAACTACGAAGCAGACGTTAAATCGGGTTCAGGAGGAGCGAATGCCTTTTGACTGGTCGATTAATCCGTACCGGGGCTGCGCTCACGGCTGCAGCTTCTGCTATGCAAGGGCCTTTCAGTCCTTCATGGGGCTTGGAGCGGAGGATGAATTCCAATTTCGCATTATGATGAAGAACAATGCAGCTGAGGCGCTGGAGAAGCAGCTGTCTGGCATGGCGCGCAAGCTCGGCCACGACATCGATGCGCTGGGCAGACAGATCGGTCAGGTGACCACCGGGACTGCGACCGATCCTTACCAGCCGATTGAGGGCAAGGCCGAAATTACGAGGGCGTGCCTGAAGGTGCTGGCCAAGTACCGGATCAGCACCAGCATTACAACGCGGTCGCCCCTCGTGCTCAGAGACCTGGACATTCTGACGCAGATGAAGGATGTATCGGTGAACATCAGCATCAATACGCTGGATCCCGGCATCATCCGCAAGCTGGAGCCTGCCTCCCCGCATCCGCACCAGAGGCTTGAAGCGCTGCTCGGGCTGTCGGAGGCCGGTATTCAGACCGGAATATTTGCTGCGCCGGTGCTTCCGCTCATTACCGACGAGGAAGAAGGGCTGCGCCAGCTGCTGATGGCAGCGAAGGAGCGCGGAGCGGCGTTTGCCATGATCTCTCTGCTCCGGCTGTCCAAGGATGTGAAGCGCTGGTATCTGCAGACGCTGAAGGAGCAATTTCCGGACAAGCTCGCTTCGTATTATGAGCTGTACCGAGGTCCTTATGCAGAGGAAGGATACGTCCGCTCATTCAAGCAGATGGCTGCGAAGCTGCTTGCGCAGTGCGGCATGAACGACGGATCGGCACCGGCTCAGCCTCGGGTGAAGGCTGCAAGCACGAGAAAGCTCCCTCGTCCTTCCGCAGAAGTGACGGTGAGGGAGCTTACACCGGAGGTCGAGCAGCTATCCTTTCCGTTTTGAGCCCCGGCCCGTTCCGGTCTTCAGATGACGAATGATATCCTGTACCGGCTGCGGAGGCAGCATTTGCAGAAGATCACCCTTTTCTTTCAGACGCTCTTCGATATTGAGCAGATGGAAGTCGGTTGGAGACACATTGGACTTCACCTCTTCCCAGGTCAGCGGCGTGGAGACGGTGGCAAGCGGACGGGCCCGCGGCGTATAGGGAGCTGCGAGCGTTCTGCCGCTGTAATGCTGGAGGTAGTCGAAATAGATCTTGTCTCCGCGATGTTTCTTCAGCCGCTCGATGGTGAACAGCTTCGGATGCTTCTCGGTCACGTATTGACCGACGAACAGCCCCACCGAGCGCAGCTCGTCAAATGTCACGCCTTCGGGAATCGTCACAATAATCTGGACGCCGGTCGCGCCCGACGTCTTCGGCACCGACTCGATGCCGAGCGAGCGCAGCGTGTCGCCGACAATGGAGGAGGCCTCCATGATGCGCGGCTCTTCCGGCAGTGACGGATCCAGATCGATCATCCATTCGCAGGGCAGCGGGCTGCCTGCATAATGGAGCGATGGGTGAAATTCAAGCGCAGCCAGATTGCCGAGCCACAGCAGCTCCGGCAGGCCGTTGAGCAGCACATACCGGATATTCTCATGGACGGCAGTCTGCACGAAGTCCGGAGTTGGCTCCGGGGCGTTCTTCTGATAGAACGATTCGTCCCCCGCCCCATGAGGATAGCGGATCGTGGTCAGCAGCCGGTTGCGGCAGTATCGGAGCAGGAAGGGGGACAGTGCCGCCAGCTTCTGCAGGTACATCGCCTTGGTGATGCCCACCTCCGGCCACAGCGGTTTGTCCGGGTTCGAGATTTGAATTTCCTGGCCCTCAATGACGAGGGTTCCTTTGACTTGACGCGGCATCCGCTACACCCCTTCTATGGCGAGCAGCTTCGGGTGGCGCATCAGGCCGTCCTGGCTCCATTCCAGAAAGGTAACGGATACCTGGATGGGCCGGCTTAGCCACATCAGCTGCTCTTTCTTCAAGTCGGCATGAAGGACGGGGGGATGAAGCTCGGCGCGATGCTGTCCGGCATAGTTAAGCAGTCGCGCCTTGGTCTGCTCGTTCAGGCCGAGTGAAGCTCGGCCGATATAATGGCCCTCTTCGTTAAACAGCACAAGGCTGGCCACGCGCCCTTCTCTTATGATAAGAGCCATCGCCGAGGCGTCCATCTCGACGGCGATTTTCTTCTTATACCAGTCTTTATGCTTCTTCCCTTCCCGGTATGGGGAGGCCAGGCGCTTCATCACAACGCCCTCCCAGCCGCGTTCCTCCGCCCATTGCCACAGGCTGGCCCCCTCCTGAAACAGATCGGTTATGATTAATCCGGGGATGTTCGGCGCGAGGGCTTTCAGCCGCTGATGCCGCTCCACATAGGGGAGCGTACGCAGGTCTTCGCTGCCGTCAATGAGCAGATCGAACAGCACATAGGTAAAAGCCGGCGCACCGGCACCTGCGCTGCGCGATCGCTCGCGCTGAAGCACTTTTTGGAACACAGGCCGACTGAGCTCCGGATCGAAAAAAACAACCTCGCCATCCAGCAGCAGACGGCGACGGCCGAGCTTCTCGACGGCATGGACCACTTCGGGGTAGAGCGAGGTTTTGTTCAGGAGCTTGCGGGAATAGAGCGAGACGCGGCCCTGATCCAGCGTGGCGAGAATCCGGACGCCATCCCATTTCAGCTGGTAGCCCCATTCCTCGCCGTCCAGCAACGCATCTGTTGATATCGGAGCCATAGGCTCCTTCGGAAGCAATTCCTCTAGCGATTTCATATCAGGAACCGGTCTCGGTCTTCTTCGATTTGGTCCGGCGCTTCGGCTTCGGGCCTTCCGGCTCCGTTTGATCACCGCTGGCTTTAGCAGCAGGCTCCTTGGCTGCTGTCTTGCGCGTCGTTTTCTTACGCGGCTTGGTGGCGGTGCCCGGATCGGTTCCGATCGGCTTCACCGCTTCGATGCTGGCCTGCAGGGCAGCCATCAGATCGACCACATTGGTCTCCTGGCGGGCCGGGGCAATCTTGATCTCTTCGCCAGTCACCTTGCTGTTGATCAGATCAAGCAGCCGCTCGCGGTAATCGTCGGTATATTTTTCCGGATCGAACGGTGTGGAAAGCTGGTCGATGAGAAGGCGGGCCATGTCCAGCTCTTTATCGTTCACTTCGGCTTTTTCCGGCAGGTTCGGCACCTGTGAAATCGGGCGGATCTCATCCGGATAGAAAATCGTCTCGATCGACAGGCAGTCATCCAGCACGCGGATGGCGGCTAGGCTGCTTTTGGAGCGGATCGCCATTTTGGCAATGCCGATTTTGCCGGATTGACGCATCGCTTCCATAAGCAATCGATAGGCGTTCGTTCCCGCCTGGTCGGGGGAGAGGTAGTAGGTTTTCTGGAAATAGATCGGGTCAATTTCCTTCAAATCAACAAAATCAAGAATCGTGATGTTCTTGTTGTTCTCTCCGGCAAGCTGGTCGAGCTCTTCTTTTTCAAACAGCACAAACTTTCCTTTCTCATATTCATATCCTCGCGAGATTTCCTCCCAGCCAACCTCCTCCTCGCAGACCGGACATTTGCGCACATACGACAGCGGGCTGCCGCATTCCTTATGGACATAGCGCATCGAGATGTCTTTGTCCTCGGTGGCGGAGAACATTTTGACAGGGACGTGGACCAGTCCGAAGCTGATCGCGCCCTTCCATACCGTATGCATCGATGAAACCCTCCTATTGATAAAGATTCGGCTGTACCGTTCCGCTCGATCTGTGGCTGATATGATTCCTGAATGAATGAACCTATAGGGGCACAAATCCGCAATATAGCAGTTTCTACTAGCTTGCCCAAAACCTATGGCAAATATAAAAGCTCCAAATCGACCACAAAGGGCCCTGCCGGCTTGGACTCCTTCAGTTCCGGGAATAATCCCGGCATGAATGTGGCATATTGACGGTGATGCGTCATATCAAGGAGGGATACCGTCATGCTGAAGCCTGAAGCAAACAGACAGTCCGAAGAGATTCAGAAGGATCGGGCCTCCGATCATGCCTCTTCGGGTCCGGTGTCCGGACATCAACCGGACTGGAGCCGACTGACCTCAAGCAAGGAAGATCCGGCTGGCCGGGAGTCGACGATGTTTGATATCGACCGGATGATCAATGAAGGTCTGGGTGGAGGCAATGTGACCGAGGACAACGGCTGGATCGGTGCCTCCACCACCGATACGATGAAGCAGGTGAACGAAGCGCCGCGAGAAGCGCAGGAAGGAGATGACTGATGGATATACAACGTGCAATGGATATATATAACGCCAGCGAAACCTATAAGGTGAGCCTGGAAGGCGAGCCGGTATGGATTGAGCATGTGGACCCGCATAATGGCATGGCGACAGTTCAGGTCGGTTCGCGTCCGACCAATACGCTGACCGTCAACGTGGACAGGCTCAAGGAAGATGAATAGCAGCATGCTCCCGGCTGCCTAGCTGCTGCCTTATGCTTCATTCTGTATGTGCACCGATATACAATGATATAGATGCGATATCGAGATTAAGCGAACGTCAAACACCTTTCATCCGATTCCGTGCTTGTACATGAAGGCCGGGCGAGGATAAAGGTGTTTTTTCATAACTGCACCCAGCGCTGTAGATGAAGATATGCGGTATGCTGCCGGATTATGTTTGGACTCCGGGCTTCCTTGCTGATCAACAATCCTTGCAGGGGGGAAAGCGGACCGATATAATGAAGATCAGGTTATTGCAGCATGGATAGGGGACAAGTTGTTCATCTTCATGCAGCAGGATAAAGGTGGGTTAACGGTGGATAAAAGCCATAGCGAAGCACAGTTCCAACTGACCTCCTCGGGGCCGGAGGATACACAGCGGCTGGCTGCCTGGCTGGCAGACAAGGCGGAGCCGGGCACGGTGATCGGGCTGGACGGGGATCTCGGGGCCGGGAAGACGGCATTCTCCCAGGGCTTTGCGAAGCAGCTGGGCGTCAGCGGCGTTGTGAACAGTCCGACGTTCACGATTATTAAGGAGTATGCGGGACGGCTCCCCCTGTATCATATGGATGTCTATCGGCTGTCGCTGGATGAGGCGGACGAGCTGGGGCTGGATGAATATTTTTACGGAGATGGGGTATGCATTGTGGAGTGGAGCCGTCTCATTACGGAGCTGCTGCCGGAGCAATACCTTCATATTCACATGGAGACGATCGATGAGTTTCACCGCACCATCACGCTGACAAGCGTTGGCGAGCCGTACGGCAGCTGGTGCCGGGAATTGACTGAAAAATGGGGTAAATAGAAAATGAATGATCATAACACAGAGCCGCGCCAGCGGTTTTTGGCGTTAGATACGTCCACGGCGCAGCTGGCCGTGTCGGTGCTGGAGGAAATGACGCTGCTGACCGAAATGAACACAAGCGCAGAGCGCAACCATTCGGTGCATCTTCATCCGGTCATGGCCGAGGCGCTGCAGCAAGCCGGGATGACGATGGACGAGGTAAGTGGCATAGCGGTCGGCGTCGGCCCCGGTTCTTATACGGGCATACGCATTGCCGTTACGGCAGCCAAAACCTTGGCCTGGACACTGAATCTGCCGGTCGTCGGCGTGTCCAGCCTGCACGCGCTGGCATGGGGCGGCCTTGTGGCTGCGGTGAAGAATGGGCAGCCGCCCGAAGGCGGCAGCTGGATCGTTCCGCTGCTGGACG
The DNA here is from genome assembly GCF_002272015.1 of Paenibacillus campinasensis. GTDB lineage: Bacteria > Bacillota > Bacilli > Paenibacillales > Paenibacillaceae > Paenibacillus_AQ > Paenibacillus_AQ campinasensis. The sequence continues at coordinate 19,352 of NZ_NPBY01000028.1, forward strand.
CGCGGCGCGGGCAGGTGTATACCGCCCTGTTCGGGACGGAGGGCAGCGAGATGAGTGCGCCGGTGCGTCTGGAGAACGACGGCATCCGTCTGATGCAGACGTGGCTTCAAGAGATTAAGGAGCGGATTGCCGGGCTGCCTGAGCAGCGCAGGCCGCAGCACGTCTTTTTTGTCGGCGAGGTCGACATTCATGCCGAGGCGGCAAGGGAGCTGGAAGGATTCGCGGGGACCGGGGTATCGATTTCGCCTTATTCGCTGGAGGGCCGCTGGGTCGGGTATCTCGGCGCCAAGCGGCTGTTGGCCCAAGAGGCGGACGAGCCGCATTCGCTGGTGCCGAACTACACACAGTTGTCCGAGGCGGAAGCGAACCTGCTTCGGAAACGGTGAAGGGAGCGTCGGAACGAGTGAACGAGTCGCAATCGAGCGCGCCATGGGATGAGGAAGGCTTGAGCTTCAGATTAATGACGGAGCAGGATATCCCTGATGTTCTGGCCGTGGAGAGGGAAGCCTTCACCGTCCCCTGGACGGAGGAAGCGTTCCATAATGAACTGAAGCTGAACCATTTTGCTCATTATATGGTGATGGAATATGAAGGCCGGACGATCGGGTATGCCGGCATGTGGACGATCGTAGATGAAGCGCATATTACGAACATTGCCCTCAAGGAGGCCTATCGCGGCCGCAAATGGGGGGACCGGCTGTTAACGGAGCTGATGAAGACGGCGGCTTATATGGGGATGGAGAAGATTACGCTGGAGGTCCGGGTGTCCAACCATGTTGCCCAGAGGCTCTATTTGAAAAAAGGGTTCAGGCCAGCCGGCATCCGCAAAGGATACTACTCCGATAACCATGAGGATGCGATGATTATGTGGGCGGACTTGCCTCCCTACCGGGAGGACGAAGGCACGGAAGGAAGTCAAAGGCTATCATGAATGATATAAAGACGGATCGGCAGCATAGCTGTATATTGGCGATTGAGACAAGCTGTGACGAAACCTCGGTCGCTGTGGTGAAGGACGGATGCGAGGTGCTCTCCAGCGTCATCGCCAGCCAGATTGAAACCCATAAGGCTTTTGGCGGGGTGGTGCCTGAGGTGGCCTCGCGGAAACATGTCGAGAGCATTACGAACATAATAGAGGAAGCCATCCGCGAGGCCGGCATCGGGAAGAACGATTTGTCGGCGATTGCGGTGACGCAGGGGCCCGGGCTGGTCGGGGCGCTTCTCGTAGGAATGATGGCGGCGAAAAGCCTGGCGTTTGCCTTGAACAAGCCGCTGATTGGCACGCATCATATTGCGGGGCATATCTATGCGAACCGCTTCGTAGGCGAGATTGAATATCCGACGATGGCGCTGGTCGTATCCGGCGGACATACGGAGCTGGTGTATATGAAAGAGGAAGGCAGCTTCGAGCTGATCGGCAGAACGAGAGATGATGCGGTGGGCGAAGCGTACGACAAGGTAGCCCGTGCGCTCGGGTTTCCGTATCCGGGCGGGCCTCACGTGGATCGTCTCGCGCTTGAAGCCGAGGCGGCAGCCGATTTGCCGCGCGTCTGGCTGGAGGCGGACTCCTATGACTTCAGCTTCAGCGGACTGAAATCCGCGGTGCTGAACGCGGTTAACCAGAGCAAGATGCGCGGGGAAGACGTGCCGGCCGGAGCGATTGCCCGCGGCTTCCAGGAATCGGTGGTGGAAGTGCTGGTGGAGAAGGCCGTCCGGGCTGTGAAGCAGTTCGGAGCGAAGCAGCTGCTGCTATGCGGCGGTGTGGCTGCTAACAAGGGCCTGCGGACGGCGCTGACAGACCGCTGCGAGGCCGAAGGGATTCAGCTCACCATCCCGCCGTTTAAATATTGCACGGACAACGGGGCGATGATTGCGGCGGCCGCACATCTGAAATGGAAGCGGGAGCGTCAAGATCCGCTTGATTTGAAGGCAGATCCGCAGCTTTCGCTGGAAAGCTGGATGTAAGTCAACACGTTAGCGGCATGCTTGGCATGCTGTGGCGATGGCATGCGATAGTTCCATGAATATTCCAGAGGGCAGTTCCGGGTTGACCGGATGCATTCCCCTTGCAGACGTTCGTCGAGATGAGATCTTGACTTGGGCGGCGGCTGCCGGGAGTGTGTCCGGTCCAAACGGGACTGCTCTTTTTTATCGTGATGGAGGTCGCAAGTACGTCCGCAAAAGTGTGGCGATTCTTGTCAAGATGTGCACAACGTTATCCACATATCCTGTGAAAATTGTGTATAAGTAAGAAAAATGTCGAAATAACGGCGTTTGAAGACGGATTGAAAAGAGGGGATATTCTTTTCAGAAACCCGGGATTTTTTTGTGGATAATGTGAATAATTTAGTGGATAAAGCTGGATATTGCGCGGAAATGGGTGCAGAACAACAAAAAAATGGCCGCGAAGGCCATTTTCAAATCCTACTTATACACTAAAGCTGGGGATAACGCTGTGCATAAGTGCAATATTCGATTTTGAAACAGGTTTGTGAAATTTTTTTATTCCTCCAGCAGGGACTCCCATTCGGCAAAAATTTGCTCCAGCAATTCTTTTTTGTTGTCGACGGTTTCCTGCCGCTCCTGAAGCGCCACATAATCCTGAAAAATTTCTGGACGGGTCATCTCTTCTTCAATCTGGGCAATCTCCGTCTCCAGTGTATGAATCTGCTCCTCCAGGCTCGCCAGCTTCCGTTTGCGGCTGCGCTCCTCCCGTTTCGCCTGCTTCTCGGCTTCAAAGGATACTGCGCCCTGCTTCTCCGGAGCCTCCGGTTTATTCTCCGTCTTGGCCGAATGCCGCGCAAAGGGCTCGGAGGGCTCATCGTTGAAGTCCAGCAGCTCCTGCTTCTTCTCGGTGTAGTCGTCGTAATTGCCCAGGAAATGCTGAACGCCGTCCGGATGAAGCTCGACGATGCGCTCGGCCATTTTGTTCAGGAAGTAGCGGTCATGGGAGATGAACAGGAGTGTCCCCTCATAATCCATGAGGGCGGATTCCAGCACCTCTTTGCTATACAGGTCCAGATGGTTGGTCGGTTCGTCCAGAATGAGCATGTTGGCTTCAAGGAGCATCAGCTTGGCCAGAGAGACCCTGGCTTTCTCCCCGCCGCTTAATGAGCTGATCTTCTTGAGCACATCTTCGCCGCTGAACAGGAAGTTGCCAAGCACGGTCCGGATTCGGGCTTCTTCCATATGCGGATAAGCACTCCACAGCTCTTCCAGCACGGTATGGTTCGGATTGAGCTCCGATTGCTCCTGGTCGTAATAACCGAGCTTGACCTTCGTGCCCCACTGAAAGCTTCCCTCTGAAGGCTGCATCGTGCCGATCAGGCATTTGAGCAGCGTGGATTTGCCGACACCGTTGGGCCCGATCAGCGCCACGGTCTCGCCGCGATGCAGATCGAAGGAGACGTCCCGGAACAGCGGACTTCCCGGTTCAAAGGCGACGGATAAACCGCTCACCTGAAGCACGTCTTTGCCAGACATATATTCCACTTCAAACGAAAAGTGAGCCTTCTTTAGCTCCCCCATCGGTCTGTCCATGCGATCCATCTTTTCCAGCGCCTTGCGCCGGCTCTGCGCACGCTTGGTCGTTGAAGCCCGGACCAGATTGCGCTGAATGAACGCCTCCATGCGGGCAATCTCATCCTGCTGCTTCTCGTACTGCTTCATCTGGGATTCGTATTCGGCCGCCTTCAGCTCGATGTAGCGGCTGTAATTGCCGGTGTAACGCTTCGAGTGGCGGCGTTCAATCTCGACAATGGTCGTCACGAGCCGATCCAGAAAGTAGCGGTCATGGGACACAACGACGAGTGCGCCTGCATAGCCGCGCAGGTAGTCTTCGAGCCAGGTCAGCGTGGCGATGTCCAGATGGTTCGTCGGCTCGTCCAGCATCAGCAGGTCCGGAGCTTGCAGCAGCAGTTTGGCCAGCGCCAGCCGGGTCTTCTGCCCGCCGCTGAGCGTGGCGATCGGCGTGTCCGGTGCGAAGGAGCCGAAGCCCATCCCGTGCAGTACGCTGCGAATCCGCGTTTCGATCTCATACCCGCCGTGGTCCTTGAACCAGTCTGAGCGGACGGCGTAGCGGTCCAGCAGGTCCTGGTAGCGCTTCGGGTCCTCGCTCGATTTCGGATCGGCAATCAGCTGCTCCATCTGGCGCAGTTCCCGTTCAGTCTCCAGCAGCGGGGTGAATACGTCGAGCATTTCCTCCCAGATGGTCCGCTCGGATTGCAGTCCGCTATTCTGGGCGAGATAACCGACGGTCGTTTCCTTGGCCTTGAAGATTTGTCCGCTGTCATAGGACATCTCGCCTGCGAGTATTTTCAGAAGGGTCGACTTGCCTGCGCCATTAACGCCGACAAGACCGATCCGCTCTCTTTCCAGCACCTGAAGATGGATTCCTTCAAGCACAGGGGTAACACCATATAATTTCGTAATGCCATTAGCTTGCAGCAGCATATGATAAGGAACCTCCATATTTCTGTATGCATCGATGATATGCAAATCTTCTATTCTAATTTTCAGTTTACATGAAAATGGTCGAACAATCGACCTTGAAAGAGGCTGGGGGGATTCTTGGCGAACGAGGGTAACAGTGGTAAACTAAACTTAAATCAACGTGAGGGGACAGGTCATGTTGCCTTTTGAGAGTGAGTATCAGATCGGACCTCCGGCCAAGCAGCAGCGTCAGTTGAAACAGCAGCTCAGGCAGCAGATGTCGAAGCGGCGAGATGCGCTTGCCGAGAAAGCGCGGCAGGAGCTTTCGTTCCTTGCCTGCCGGCATGCGGCCCAGCTAATGGAGCAGCGCGGCTTGCAGCGGATGCTGGTCTACGTCCCGTTTCGCTCCGAGCTGGATTCCCGGCCGCTTGTTGAATGGGCGTGGGGGGCAGGCATCGAGGTGCTCGTGCCGCGAAGCATTCCCCGCGACAGGTCGATGGAGCTGTACCTGCTGCGCAGCTGGGATCAGCTCGTACCGGGAGCTTACGGCATTCTTGAGCCGGACCCTGCTGCTGCAGAGCGGCATGAGGATGCTGCCCCGGAGATCGTGTGGGTCCCGGGACTTGCTTTTGACAGGAAGGGCGGCAGGCTCGGATACGGGGGAGGGTACTACGACCGGCTGCATGACAAGTTGAACAGGCTGCGTCAGGACCCGGAACGGAATGCGCCTGGCACAAGCAAGAGCACGATGTGGATGGGGCTTGCCTACGAGATTCAAGTCGTGGATCAGGTGCCCATGGACAGGCATGATGCGGTACTGGACGGCCTGGTTACGAACGAGGGCTGTACGACACGAAACGAGCAGCATACGGAGGGTGAAGGATGGAACTGAGTCATTTTAACACACAGGGCAGAGCCCGCATGGTCGATATTAGCGACAAGGAAGTGACCGCCCGCACGGCCACGGCCCGCACGACGGTTACGATGCATCCGGATACCCTGGTCAAAATTCAGGAGGGCAAGATCGGTAAAGGAGACGTGCTGGCGGTGGCCCAGGTGGCTGGCGTTATGGCGGCGAAGAAAACAGCGGACTTCATCCCGATGTGCCACCCGCTGCCGCTGACCGGAATTGACATCACGTTCGCCGATAATGCGAAGGACGAGCTGTATGTCGAGGCCACAGTGAGAACGACAGGCAAGACGGGGGTTGAGATGGAGGCTTTGACGGCCGTTTCGGCTGCGGCGCTGACCGTCTATGATATGTGCAAGGCGCTTCAGAAGGATATGGTGATCGGGCCGACGATGCTGGTTCGCAAAACCGGCGGAAAAAGCGGCGATTACATAAAGGAACAGAGCGAGCAATGAATTAAAGAGCAGGATAAATACAAAGTTTCGGATAGAGAGGGAAGGGAGAGGGGACTTCATGGTGTGGAAAACGGCGATCCTGACCGCGAGCGACAAAGGCGCGCGGGGGGAGCGTGAAGATACGAGCGCCCAGGTTATCCGGGAACTGGTGGAAGAAGAGCTTGGTGGAGAAATTATTGAATACCGGATCGTCCCGGACGAGCAGGATGAAATTATTGCGGCGCTGATTGAACTGACAGACTACTATCAGCTGGATCTGGTGCTGACAACCGGCGGAACGGAGCTGGCGATTCGGGATGTCACACCAGAGGCGACCAAGCGGGTCGTCGAACGCGAGGTCCCTGGCATCGCCGAGGCGATGAGAGCGACGGTCATGCAGAAGAACCGGGCGGCGATGCTGTTCCGCGGAATATGCGGCATCCGCGGGCGGACGCTGATTCTGAACCTGCCGGGGTCCCCGAAGGGTGTCCATGAGAATCTGGCGGCCGTCATGGATCAGCTTCCCGAGGCGCTCTTGATGGTGACGGGGCAATACCGGGAGCAGTTGTAGGACAGATCGGACAGGCGTTTCAGGCTTGTCGAGCCGGTAATTCTTTCGCGCTTTCGCGCTTTTTGCAAGAACGTCATCTGTATAGTTGTTAAATATTATGGTATGCTGGAATCAATGTGACAATGATGGCAAGCTGTGCCGGAGTATCGACTGTGGACAAATATCCCAATAGGTCCTTGAAGGTCAGCAACACAGGACAAGGAGGAAACATAGAATGGGTAGTACAATAGGTGTACCGGGCTTAATCTTGCTCGTGATTTTGGCGCTGCTGTTGTTCGGTCCGAATAAATTGCCGGAGCTTGGCCGTGCGGTCGGAAGAACGTTCCGTGAATTCAAGAACGGCGCCCGTGAGATTATCGAAGACGAGCCGGCTCCGAAGAAGGAAGATCAAGCTCGCCAGACGGCGGCAGTGGAAGAAACGAAGGCGGATAACAAACGTCTGCCTGAATAACGGTTGGTGTGGGAATATCCCTTCCTTCGGGAGGGATTTTCTTATGTCACGGGTTACAGATAGGATGGTGTGAGTTCAAATATGTCTGATCAAATGAAGCAAATGGCGTTAACGGAGCATTTGGGCGAGCTGCGCAAGCGGATCATTGTGGTCCTCATTGTATTTGTAGCCGGGCTGATTGCGGGGCTGTTCGTGGCGGATCCGATATACAGATACTTGATTGAAGCGAAGCATGCCCGCACGTTCGAGCTGCATGCGCTCTCTTTTTGGGATGGCATTGGCATTTACATGAAGATTGCAGCCGTGTTCTCGCTCGTCATCTCGATTCCGTTCATCATCTACCAGCTCTGGGCCTTTGTGAAGCCAGGACTACGCAAGGAGGAGCAGAAGGCCACGGTCGCCTATATTCCTTATGCGTTTCTGTTGTTTATTGTCGGGGTGCTGTTCGGTTACTATATCGTCTTCCCGATGACCTTGACGTTTACGACAACGATCACCCAGAACATGGGACTGACGGAGACGTACGGAATTATCTCGTATTTCAATTTCATGTTTAATCTGGTGCTGCCGCTGGCGCTGGTGTTTGAGCTGCCGCTGGTGGTCATGTTTTTGACGAAAATCCGGATATTAAATCCGTTAAGATTGAAAAAGATGCGCAAGCTGGCCTATTTTGCACTGGTCTTTATCGCGGTTGTTATTACGCCGCCGGATTTCATCTCCGATTTCCTGGTGACGATTCCGCTGCTGCTGCTGTATGAGTTCAGTGTGTTCCTGTCGGCAGCGATCTACCGGAAGCAGCTGGAGGCGGATATGGAAAGAGAAAGCCGGTATGTGCAGGTCAGCGAGGACGACAACTAGGCAGTTCAGGCTCAGCGGGCGATGGGTTCAGCAGGGAAGGAGCTTACTGACAGGCTGCCAAGTCATTCAACAATCAGGATATTAACAGTGGACAGATCGTGACCTATGGAATAAGCGATCTGTCTTTTTTTATGGGCGGTTCAAGGGAGCGGGGGTGCCGGCAGCTCGTGTGGCCGATGGATCATGGCCGGCAGGCCGGATTGCTGAGTCTCGTGCCTACAAGCTCGTTCAATTGCCGGACCATGTCGACGGCGGTAGCTTTGAAGCCCTGCCTCGCCCATTCCATCACAAGCCCCAGAGCTGTCGTTATGGTGTAGCTGATCAGGAGGTCGTCATCGATCTCTTCAGGTCGGCCACTCAGCAGCCGGACCGTGGTCGATTGATGCGACCGAATCCGGCTGTACAGTCGCTGATGCAGATTGGCAGGAGTGGCCAGCAGCGCCTGGAATACCGGCCGGTGTTCATAGATATAGCGAAAGATTCGTAGTGCTTCAGCAGCCAGCTGATTGGCGTGGAGCGTTCGAGATCGTACATAGGGGCGAATCAAGACATGTCCCAGACCGTTCAGAAAATCGTTTGTCACCCGCTCAAGCAGTTCGTCTTTATCCGCAAAATGTTCGCGGAAGGTATCCGGATGGGTGCCCGCTGTTCGGACGATATCGGAGAGGGTTACCTGATCGTAGCCTTGATCCAGAATCAGCTCGATCAGGGCGGACTTCATCGCCTGGGTGCTGTGCTCCATGCTGCATTCATCGGTGAGCTCATACATTATTGATCACCTCGACCTCGCTTTAGACTTCAGAATCCGACAGGTTAAGCGTGCGTTTCTTCATAACATATCGGTCAGGAAGCGGGTTTTGATAAATTTCGAGGCCGGTTCCGGCCTTGGCAGCGACGGGGATCGACACGCGGGATAATAGGCATATTTCGGTCAGGCTTGGATACAATGGTGAGGGGTGTTTTCAGCCATGGGCAAGCAGGATTTCATGTCCCAAAAAATTGATCAAAAAATGAGCAAAGGGCTTGAAATCTTGTGACAACTTGAGTATCATAAAGTTGGTTGTTAGCACTAGCAGACGTCGAGTGCTAATACATATGGCTTTTTGTAATAAAAGCATGTACAACATATTTAAAGGAGGCTATTTTTCATGATCAGACCTTTAGGTGAACGCGTATTGGTAGAACCGATCGAACAAGAAGAAACTACGGCATTCGGGATTGTACTTCCTGATTCCGCTAAAGAAAAGCCGCAAGAAGGCAAAGTCATTGCTGTAGGCAGCGGCTCCCTGAAAGACGGTGTTCGCGTACCTTTGGAAGTGAAGGAAGGCGACCGTGTCATTTTCTCCAAATACGCCGGAACAGAGATCAAATATGAAGGTAAAGAATACTTGATTATGAAAGAAAGCGACATCCACGCGATCTTAGGCTAATCACGCGCCTGCATATATCATGTTTGAATATCCATAATCGACTAGGGAGGTATGTTATACCATGGCAAAAGATATTAAGTTCAGTGAAGAAGCCCGTCGCTCAATGCTTCGCGGTGTAGATGCTTTGGCTAATGCAGTAAAAGTAACGCTCGGTCCTAAAGGCCGCAACGTGGTGCTTGAGAAAAAATTCGGAAGCCCGCTCATCACGAATGACGGTGTAACCATTGCTAAAGAAATCGAGCTGGAAGATGCATTCGAGAACATGGGTGCTCAGCTTGTTAAAGAAGTTGCTACGAAAACAAACGATGTTGCCGGTGACGGTACAACGACAGCTACTGTGCTCGCTCAAGCGATGATTCGCGAAGGGCTGAAGAACGTAACCGCTGGCGCTAACCCTATGGTTGTTCGCAAAGGGATCGACAAAGCGGTTAAAGCGGCTGTAACCGAGCTGCACAACATTGCTAAAGAAGTGAAAAACAAGCAGGAAATCGCTCAGGTTGCTTCCGTGTCCGCTGCGGACGAAGAAGTAGGACAATTGATCGCTGAAGCGATGGAAAAAGTGGGCAAAGACGGCGTTATCACCGTTGAAGAATCCCGCGGCTTCCTGACAGAGATGGAAATCGTAGAAGGTATGCAATTCGATCGTGGCTACATCTCTCCATACATGATTACGGATACGGATAAAATGGAAGCTGTGCTTGAAAATCCATACATCCTGATCACCGACAAAAAAATCAGCAACACGCAAGAAATTCTGCCAATCCTTGAGAAGATCGTACAACAAGGCAAATCCCTTGTTCTGATCGCAGAGGACATCGAAGGCGAAGCGCAAGCGATGCTGATCGTGAACAAGCTGCGCGGCACATTCAACGCTGTAGCTGTTAAAGCGCCTGGCTTTGGTGATCGCCGCAAAGCGATGCTGCAAGACATCGCTGCTCTGACTGGTGGTCAAGTGATTACCGAAGAGCTTGGTCTTGACCTGAAATCCGCAACGATCGAGCAGCTCGGTACCGCTCGTCAAGTGCGTGTAACGAAAGAAAACACCATCATCGTTGACGGTGCAGGCAACAAGGAAGACATCGAAGCTCGCGTGAAACAAATCCGTACGCAGCTCGAAGAAACCACTTCCGAGTTCGACAAAGAGAAGCTGCAAGAGCGTCTGGCTAAACTGGCTGGCGGCGTAGCCGTAATCAAAGTCGGCGCAGCTACGGAAACTGAGCTGAAAGAGCGCAAACTGCGCATCGAAGATGCTCTGAACGCTACGCGTGCTGCTGTGGAAGAAGGTATGGTATCCGGTGGTGGTACGGCTCTCGTGAACGTATACGCTGCGGTTGCTGCTGTAGACGCAGAAGGCGACGAGAAGACGGGCGTGAACATCGTGCTGCGTGCGCTTGAAGAGCCAATCCGTACGATCGCTGCGAACGCGGGTCAAGAAGGCTCCGTCATCGTTGAGCGTCTGAAGAAAGAACAAATCGGTATCGGCTACAACGCTGCTACTGACGAGTGGGTGAACATGTTCGAAGCAGGTATCGTTGACCCTGCGAAAGTCACTCGCTCCGCACTGCAAAACGCTGCTTCCGTAGCAGCGATGTTCCTGACGACTGAAGCGGTGATCGCTGACAAGCCTGAACCAGAAAAACCAGCTGCTGCTCCAGACATGGGCGGCATGGGTGGAATGATGTAATAAAAGGTTCAACAACCCTGCAATATGGCAAGATGAAGGGCTCCCGGGAGGGAGCCTTTTTCATTAGCATTACGAATATAATCACACTTCTTGCACGATGTATCCATTTGTATTGATGGCGCAAGTGACCGTCGCCTCCACTTCCGTTTACCAGGTGTATCTTCTTCATGTCCCCAGATCAGGCAGCATCTCTAAGAGAATCTCAGTTTAGTACTTTACAATGTAAAATAAGGAAGATAGAATAGATGAGAGTGATAATCAATATCAATAAAAGAGGGAGATCGAGAAAAGGGGGACGTGCTAGCTTAGACTATACGAAGGATACAGATCATCTTAACATCTTACACCAGGAGTAACAGGATGGCTTTACATAGCTTGAGCAACATGCTGCAAATGTTGGATAGTTTCTCGAATTCATAAATAGAAAGGTATGAAAATCAATGACAACCGATCGTAAGTTCATCTTTAAGTCGATTGCTATGATCATGGTTCTGCTGATCGCATTGGCAGGCTGCTCCTCTAATTCGCAGACCTCCGCACCTGTATCTGAGGAAACGCCTACGACTACTGCATCGGAGGAGAATACGGAAACACCAACTACAGAAGCTCCAGAAGCTGAGGGAGCGGACGCCGAATTCCCGATCACCATCCAACATGCTTTGGGCGAAACGGTCATCGAGAGCAAGCCTGAACGGATCGCAACCATCCAATGGGCCAATCATGATGTCGTACTCGCTCTCGGCGTTGTGCCGGTAGGCTTCTCTGCCGCCAATTTCGGTGTGCAGGATGATAGCGGCCTGCTGCCTTGGACTGCCCAGAAGCTGGAGGAACTCGGGGTGACGAACCCTAACGTTTTCCAGGATACCGACGGCCTTGATTTCGAAGCGATCTCCGATTCGGATCCCGATGTCATTCTGGCCGCATACTCCGGCATCTCGCAGGAAGATTACGATATACTCAGTGAAATCGCGCCGGTTGTACCCTATCCAACAGCTCCTTGGGCGACCACATGGAGAGAGCAGGTTATTTATAACGCAACCGGGATGGGGATGAAGGCCGAAGGGGAGCAGCTTATTCAAGATACGGAGGCCATGATTGACGAAAAGTTAAGCGCATATCCGCAAATTGAAGGCAAGAAAGTTGTCTGGGTCAATTTCTCTGCGCAAGACTTGTCCCAGCTGCATATTTATACCCCTATTGATTCCCGCGTCTCCTTCTTGCATGAACTGGGGATGACGTATCCGGACAGCATTACAGAGCTCATTACAGACCCGAACAGCTACTCCTTAAAATTAAGCGCTGAGAATATCGAGGCGCTGTATGATGCAGATCTCATCGTCGGATATGGCAATGATGAGCTGTATGAAGTGCTGAAGGCCGATCCCGTGATCGGCAAGGTTCCGGCAATTGCGCGAGGCTCCGTTGCCTTTATTACCAGTGACACGCCGCTTGTAGCAGCCGGCACGCCGAATCCGCTGTCCATCGCGTTTACAATTGATGAGTATCTGGAGTTAATCGGAGGAGCTATTGACAAGATCAATGAATAGTTCTCCAGCTTTGATGAGGAAAGGTCATCGGCCGCATGTTCCGAAGCATTTTTCCATTGTCCTGTTGGTGGGGATTGTGCTGCTTGGTGCGGCCATCCTCGCTTCGTTAACGCTAGGAGCCCGAGTCGTTCGGTGGCAAGAGTTAATCGATGGCCTGTTTCATCCTCATATCGATTCCTTTGGGGCGAATGTGGTTCGGAAAAGAATTTCCCGAACCCTGTTCGGCTTGTTTTGTGGAGGAGCCCTTGGGGTTTCGGGAGCACTGATGCAGTCGGTTACGCGCAATCCGCTGGCTGACCCCAGCATCCTTGGCGTCAACACCGGGGCATCTTTATTTGTCGTTGTCGGGATTGCTGTATTCAGTATAACGACGGCTAATGAATACATATGGCTGGCACTGGCTGGCGCTGCAATAACTGCAGTCTTTGTATTCGGGATCGGCTCGATGGGGCGCGGAGGAGCTACGCCGATTAAGCTTGTGCTGGCCGGGGCGGCCACCAGCGCCGCGCTTTCTTCGCTAGTGTCGGCGATATTGCTCCCGCGTTCGCATGTGATGGATCAGATCCGGTTCTGGCAGGTCGGAAGCGTTGGAGCAGCCAGCTGGAGCTCGATTCTCACGTTTCTCCCTTTCTTAGCCGTTGGCATCGTGATTGCCGTGGTCACTGCACCGGCGTTAAATGCTTTGGCACTCGGAGATGAGGCGGCCAGCGGGCTTGGCGTGCGGACCGGGGTGCTGCGGCTTGTTGCCGCATTCGGCGGTGTGATTCTGTGTGGAGCGGCCACAGCGCTGGCTGGGCCCATAGGATTTATCGGGTTGTTAGCCACCCACGTCATGCGGCTTGTCCTGGGGCCTGATCTGCGCTACGTTATTCCGATGTCGGCTTTGGCGGGGGCCATCATCTTAACCTTATCCGATGTATGCGGCCGATTGATCGGCAGCCCGGGTGAGGTTGAGGTCGGCATTGTGACCGCGTTTATCGGGGCACCTATCTTAATCATTCTAGCGATCAGATCGAAAGTGCGTTCATTATGAAGAATCAAGCTTATGAATTTATCATGTCAGGCAGACGGCATCGACGCCGCCGCTGGTTCCTTGTTACAGGTATTCTGCTGATGCTTGCATGCATGCTATGTACGGCCATGTTGCTGCTCGGCAATACCATTTACCCGGTCCAGGATGTCATTCGGGCCCTTTCCGGCGAGCAGATCAAGGGAGTATCCTTTGCCGTTAATACGATTCGACTGCCAAGAATGCTGGCTGGGCTGTTTGCAGGTTTTGCATTTGGCATCGCCGGCTATATATTTCAAACGATGCTTCGCAATCCTCTGGCCAACCCCAATGTCATCGGAATCACGTCAGGTTCGAGCGCTGCCGCCGTATTTTTCATTACGGTGCTGCATTCCGGCCGGACTCTCGTATCTATTGCCGCTGTTGTCGGCGGCCTGGCCACGGTCATTGTGATGTACGTATTATCCAGAGGCAAATCGTTTTCCATCGGACGCTTGATCCTGGTGGGCATTGGCATACAAGCGATGCTGGATGCTGTGGTATCGTATCTGTTAATCATTAGTTCACAGCAGGATTTGCCGGCGGCGTTCCGATGGCTCAGCGGCAGTCTGAACGGTTCACAAATGCATGAATTACCGCCTCTTGTTCTCACGGTTCTGGTATGCACCCCCATGCTGATCATGCTGGGCAAACACTTAAGTTTACTGGAGCTGGGTGAACAGTCAGCCACATCGCTTGGCGTGAATACCGACAAGACGAGGGCCGCGCTCATCGTAGGCGCCGTCTTTATGATTGCTATTGCTACCGCGACGACAGGGCCGATCGCTTTCGTTTCCTTTCTGGCAGGACCGATCGCCAATCGATTGGTTGGAATCGGGGCTTCCAACCTGATTCCGGCCGGGCTTGTCGGGGTGAATTTGGTGCTGGCAGCAGATTTGATCGGACAATTTGCTTTTGTGTACCGATTCCCGGTGGGCATCATTACCGGAATCCTTGGCGCGCCTTATCTGGTCTATTTGCTAATCCGAATGAATCGAAAGGGAGATCTATAACGATAATGAAACAGACACATGTGTTGCAGGCGGAGCAATTAGTAGCAGGTTATGACCAAAAGCCGATCATTCACGGGATAGACCTGACGATTCCCAGCCACAAAATAAGCGTAATTATAGGGGCCAACGGCTGCGGCAAATCTACGCTTCTGAAAACGCTGGCACGGCTGATCAAGCCGATATCGGGATCGATAACGCTGGACGGCAAAGGGATCGGTAGAATCCCTTCCAAACAGCTGGCGCGCATGATCGGCTTGCTGCCGCAATCTCCGATCGTGCCGGAGGGCATTTCGGTGGCCGATCTGGTTGGCCGGGGGCGCTTTCCGCATCAGTCCTTGTTCAGCGGCTGGTCAAAAAAGGACACAGAAGCGGTAGCCGAAGCGATGAGCATTATGAATATTGTCGAGTATGCCAACCATCATATTGACGAGCTTTCCGGCGGACAAAGGCAACGCGTCTGGATTGCCATGGCGCTGGCGCAGCAAACTGATATTCTATTCCTTGATGAACCGACCACGTTTCTCGATATTACCTATCAGGTGGAGATTCTGGATCTGCTGACAGACTTGAATCGGAAGCATGGCACCACGATTGTGATGGTGCTCCATGATATTAATTTGTCCGCGCGTTATGCGGATTATATCTTTGCCATGGACAGCGGAAGGCTCGTTGCCGAAGGACCCCCGTCCGAGGTCATTACAAGCGCCATGGTGAAGGATATTTTCGGCCTGGATTGTGTCGTTATTGCGGATCCGCTGTCAGGTTCTCCTTTCGTCATCCCGAAGGGCCGGCACCACATGGACTGCTGACCTCAGATCCTCGGGGATAGCGAGGCATGAATTTATGTTATTCTAATCGCATTTTAAGCTTATATTAAGATTGGCGTCCTAATATAAAGATACCCCTTAACATAGATGCAGAAGCCCCTTCGAACCGAGATCCGAAGGGGCTTCTTCGCGTGTGCATGCAGGATGATCACATCAGGCATGGCCGCAAGAAAGATGGTCACAAGCTTGTCTCCAAATTGTTACAATCAAGTAATGTAAAGCGATTTTTCTCCCCTTATAATTGAAGAAGCAGCTTATTCATGGGGGGAATCAGACATTGAAATCGTACATCATCGCAGGCATTACCGCTTTACTGCTTATCGTCATTATGAGCCAGCTGCTTCAGGACCGCGTGCAAGCGCAGGATGAGGCAGCCCCAATCGTGATTGTGGACGGGGAAGCTGTTCCTTCGCCAGGGTATCCTTTTTATTCCGGTGATATTTTATATGTCCCGGCAAGGGTGATGGGGACGTACTATCCGTATACTTTCCGTTGGGATAATGCGGAGAAAAGCTTGCAGCTTGATGCACCGGACGGAGTAGTTATCCTCAAGAGCGGCAGTAGAGAGGTAACAGTGCATGGCGAAGCTTTGTTTCAGCTTGATGCACCGGTACTGCTTCGGCAAGGGCATGTGTACATTCCGGTCGATTCCCTCTCATCGTTGACCGGGGCAGAAGTAACGTATCGTTCTATCGAGGATGTGACAATTACATCGGGATCGGTCAGCATCAGCGTCCGGGAACCGAAGGAACCGCTGGCGACCGCAGAGGACAGCAGCTACAAGCTGTATGCTGCCTTGAAGGACAGACAGAATTACAGAGGCTTCATTCTGGAGGCCGGAGCTGCCCGCTATTCCTACGATTGGCAGGCGCCTAGGCTGCCGAGTTATGAACCGGTACTGCATGCGGAAGATGTGGACGGGGACGGCCAGCCGGAGGTTGTTGTCATATTCACGACCGGGACTGGCACAGGGCTGCACATGGAAGAAATTCATGTGGTAGATCCGCGGGACGGTCAAGAGATTCCGGTGTTGTCTGCAGAGCAGGCGGCCGATGAATGGATTGAATCCCGCATCACCCTGGAAGGCTCGGAGCTGGTTATTGACGTGAAGCTTAAAGGGGAGACGCCACAGGCATGGTCGTTCCGAATTCCGGATGTTGAGCCGGGCGATCATTATAACAGCCAGGTCGGTGTTGGCGGGGTTATCTATTACGATGTGGAAGGCGGGAAGCTGACGGCCGAAGCTGCCGCTAATATTGGATTCGCGAATTATATTGGAGATTTTGAGTTCGAGTATGACCGGTCAGAGCGCGGGTTCGAGCCGGTTGCCGTCACTTTCCATCCGTTCCCGGAATTCGAGAAATACCGCATTCGCTAACGTGATGGTACCCTTGCTCTCCGGACTGAAATCGATCCGGGTTTGCCCCTTCCCTATGATTTACGATATGATAGATTGGAATGTAAAAATGATCATAAGATAGAGTGGGAGAACTATGGAAGATTTAATATTGTGGTTAAAGTATCTCGTGCTAGGCATTATTCAGGGGGTGACGGAGCCGATTCCGGTATCCTCCAGCGGGCATGTTATCATTGCCCAGCGGTTGATGGGTATGGAGCAGAACGGGTTGTCATTTGAAATATTGACGAATACGGCTTCGCTTGCAGCCATCCTGTTTATTTATCGCAAAGACATCGCTCGATTGATTGTGAACGGACTCGCTTTCTTGCGGACGCGCAAGGCCGAGTACAGATCGGATTTTATGTTTGTGCTGTATATCGTGATCGGTACGATCCCGGCGATGGTGATCGGACTGCTGTTCAAAGAGCAGATTGAAGCTGTATTTTCCTCCGTACATACCGTGGCAATTGCGCTCTTGTTCACCGGGGTTGCGCTATGGCTGATCCGGAACCTTCGCGGCCGCAAGCGGGACGGGGATCTGTCGGTGAAGGACGCGGCTATCGTCGGTTTGGCGCAGGCCGTAGCGCTTATACCGGGCATCAGCCGCTCGGGTGCTACCGTCATTGCCTCGATTGCTGTCGGCATGAAACAGGATACCGCGCTGCGCTTTGCCTTCATGCTGTACATCCCGGTCAGTCTCGGCGGTGCGGTGCTTGGCGTGTCGGATATTATGGGCGATCCTGAACGCTCGACACTGTTTGTGCCTTATCTTATCGCATTTGTAGCTACGTTGATATGTACGTATTTTGCCATGAAATGGCTGATGAACATTATGGCCCGCGGCAATCTGAAATACTTTGCGTACTACTGCTTCTTGGCCGGAACCTTGCTGTTGATCTTTTTGTAACTCATCAGGTTGAATGTGACAAGAACAATCGTGGCCTTGCCTTTTGTGGCGAGGGACGGTTGTTTTTTTTCGGGTTAATCGTCCTTATTCTTGTTGCTTCGATTGGCCGCGATAACAAATGCGATGATCACGAGCGGAATAAAAATGAACCAGGGAATATGAATCGATGTCTGCAACAGAATAGCCACCAGCAGCAGCAAGACCATGCCTACGATAATATAGAGGCAGCCTCTTCCGAATGTTTCCAAATCCATCAGCTCCTTTTGTTGTGATTATACGCGGAGAGAGAGTCTAAGTTTCATGGAGGTTACGGAAATTTCAGTCGGTACAAACGGGGGCTCTTCTGCATGCCATCACGCCCTGGTGGTCACGCTGACATGCAGAAGAGCCCCGCAGCTTTAACATACAGGATGAAACGCATTTCAGAGCAAGCTTTTTGTGTGACATGTTGCGGAAGGTTTTGAACATCGCTTCGCATTCATGGTAGTATGCAGACATGGAAGTCAGCGGTGAAAGGGGCTTATGACGGACGATGGCGAATATTAAAGAGATTGCCAGACAGGCAGGGGTGTCGGTGTCAACCGTATCACGGGTGCTGAACAATCACCCCTACGTGAGTGAAGAGAAGCGTAATCGAGTTATGGATACGATAAAGCAGTTGAAGTATGCCAGAAACATGAATGCCGTCCACCTGATCACAGGCAGGACGATGAATATCGCGATTATGCTGCCGTTTGTCAACCATGTTTACTTTTCCGCCTTGATGGAAGGGGTGGGGAAAGGGGCGTTATCGGCCAGCTACCGGCTTATTTTGTGCCAGACGGGGTACAGCCAGGATAAGGAGCGGGAAGCGCTGGACATGCTGCGAAACCGCGAGGTGGACGGCATCGTGGTGCTGTCATCCTCCATTTCTCCGACAGAGATTGAGGCATACTGTGCGTATGGGCCGGTCGTATGCTGTCAGGATGCCGGAGAGAGGCGATTCTCATCCGTGTATATCAACCATACCGAAGCGTTTCGAAAGGCGATTCGGTATCTGATCCGCAAGGGCCATCGGCATATCGGCTTTACGGTGGGGAGAATGGACAGTCCGAGCACGGAGGCGAGGCTTATTGCTTACCGGGAGATGCTGGAGGAGCTGGGAGAGCCTTATCGCAAGGAATGGATACTGGACCGGTGTTTGGATATTGAAGACGGGGCAGCGATTATGGAGCGATTGTTCGTCATGAAGGAGCGCCCCAGCGCCCTGCTGGTGACGGGGGATCACGTTGCGGCCGGACTGATATATGAAGCGGAGCGGCGGGGGGTTAGCATTCCGGAGGAGCTGGCTGTGATCGGCTTTGACAATCATCCGATAGGCCGGATGCTCGGACTCACCACCATCGATAATCAGCTGCTGCAGATGGGGGAGATGGCCTTTGCGATATTGCATGAGCACATTGAAGGCACCCAGACCGCACCTGTCCGCCATGAGCTGGATTTTGAGCTGATCGAACGGGCCTCGGTCTGAATAGGCACGCCGAAACACCTGAAAGAAGTAGACAGGCGAATGCCTGAAAACGCCCCGATCCTTCTGCACAGGCAGAAAGGATCGGGGCGTTTATTAGATGGAACAATCTTCGATGCTGTTAGTTGGCAAGATCCTCAATCGAGGTAATGTCCATATAAGCTGGAACGACCAGGCCGGTTTTTACACCTTCCATGTTGGCGCCAAGGTCTTCAACTTGATCCTGGAATTGATTCCAGTAGTCGGCGTGCGTCAGCGGCAGCCATGCGGCAACCGTAGCGTCCACATCGGCGTTGGCAACACCCGTCCACATTGGGCCGGCTTCGACCTGAAGGGCCGTTACTTTAAAGCCAAGTCTGTCTTCCATAATCACTTTCAGCAGGTTGGTGCTTGCAATTTCGGAATCCCAAGCGACATAGCTGAATTTGAACTCTGTACCGTCTACAGGATTCACGCCTTCAGTCCATTCGTCCACCCGGTCGCTGTTGGCTTCCGCCCAAGCGCGAGCGGCTTCCTCAGGGTCCTGTCCTTCTTGGATAGCTGTCATAATTTCGCCCATCTCATCGGAAGTCCATTTGAAGTTGCTCAGGAACTGATAGGCTTCCGGCTGGTCCTCTTGAAGGCCGAGACGAACCACGGTATGGATTTCTTCGGCTTCACCATAGACCAGCTTTGGATCCTCCAAATATTTCAGATCATACTTGGCGAACATCCAGTGTGGCGTCCAGCCTGTAATGATGATGGGCTCTTCATTCTTGAGCGCTTTATCCAGCGTAGCTGTCATCGCAGCACCGGAGCCTTCCACAAGCGTCCAGTCGCTCAGACCGTATTCCTCGATAGCGGTAGCGGTTGCTTTCATAATACCTGCGCCTGGATCAATACCGATGATTTGATGATTCACTTGAGATCCGACAGAAGCGGAAGACTCTCCCTCACCCGTTCCTCCGTTGTTGCCCTGATCACTGTTAGTTCCGCTGTTACATGCGGACAGCATCAAGACGGCGACAAGGCTAAACATCAGCCAAAGCTTCGTTTTTTTCATGCTTAAGCACCCCTCTTTTTAGATTTAAATATATTTTGTGTAAAGCGGTCCAGCACAATCGCCAAGATGACGACAGCCAGGCCGGCTTCAAACCCTTTACCAATCTGCAGCTGGGTAACTGCGCGATACACCTCGGCGCCAATACCTTGCGCACCGATCATGGAGGCGATGACGACCATCGACAGGGACAGCATGATCGTCTGGTTAATCCCTGCCATCAAGGTTGGCAGTGCCAGCGGCAGCTGAACCTTGAACAGCTTCTGCGCCGATGTGGAGCCGAAGGCGTCTGCGGCCTCGGTCAGTTCGCCGGATACTTGCATAATGCCAAGACGGGTCAGGCGAATGGTTGGCGGAATCGCGAAGATAACGGATGCGATCACGCCCGGTACCACGCCCAGGCTGAAGAATGTAACCGCAGGCAGCAAATATACGAACGCCGGCATCGTCTGCATAAAGTCCAGAATCGGAATCAAGATGCGTGATGCGGTCTTGCTGTAGGCGGTCAGAATGCCTAGCGGCACACCGAGCAGTACGGATATCAAGGCCGATGTAATGACCAGACTGAGCGTGCTCATCGTCTGGGACCAGTAGCCCAGATTATCAATGACGAGGAACCCGATGGCCGTGAACAGCGTCAGCGGCAGTCGACCCAGGAACCAAGCAAGCACCGCCAGAATCAGGATGAACAGATAAGGATGCGGCAGCATGAATACATAATTGAAGAATCCAACAACCTTTTGAATAATGAATGCAATCGTATCAAATAATCCGGCGAGGTAAGTCCCCATCCAATCAACGAGTGATTCAATCCAGCTTGCGAGCGGGATTTTAGGCATCTTGCTTCACCTCCTCGCTCTTGCTTTCGCCAGCCAAGGCGCCAAGAACGGCTCCGCGCACGATCACGCCGAGAAGTCGGCCGTTGTCGTCCACAACCGCCAGTGGAACCTTGGACAAGCTGGTGATTTCAAACAGTTCATTCAGTAATGTATCCGGTCCAACCTTCGGGCCGTCCGTGACGAGAATGTCTTCCAGTTTGCGATTGTTGCGCATCGCGTCCGAAGCGTCTTCGGCGGTAATGACACCGAGCATCTTCTTCGTGCGGTCAATGACAAACAGGTTGGAGATGCCGCGTTCACGCATCAGCTCCAGCGCAACCCGCGGTCCGCGATCCGGCGTGATGGTTTCCGGACGACGCATGACATGGGCGGCTGTCAGCACCTTGGACAGATCGACGTCTTCTACGAAGCGTTCTACATAATCGTTGGCCGGCTGGGTCAGAATTTCCTCAGGCGTGCCGATCTGCACGACAGCGCCATCCTTCATAAGGGCGATGCGGTCTCCGATTCGGAGCGCCTCGTCCAGGTCATGGGTGATGAACACGATCGTTTTCTTCATTTTGTCCTGAAGCTCAATCAGCTCATCCTGCATATCCCGGCGAATAAGCGGGTCAAGTGCGCTGAACGCTTCGTCCATGAGCAGAATCTCCGGATCATTGGCGAGCGCTCTGGCGAGCCCGACACGCTGCTGCATGCCGCCGCTAAGCTCGTGAGGCATTTTGTCCTCCCAGCCCTTCAGACCTACAAGCTCCAGAGCGGTCATCGCTTTATCACGCCGCAGCTTTTTATCGACTTTCTGGATCTCGAGCCCGTACTCCACATTGTCAATCACCGTCCGGTGCGGGAACAGGGCGAATTTCTGGAACACCATGCTGATCTTCTTGCGCCGAACCTCGCGCAGCTGCTCCTTGTTCATCTTTCTCAAATCTTTGCCGTGAATAAGAATTTCTCCCGATGTCGGTTCGATCAACCGATTTAGCAAACGGACAAGGGTAGACTTGCCGCTCCCTGATAGCCCCATAATGACAAAAATTTCGCCTTGCTGAATATCGAAGCTGACTCGGTTCACCCCGACCGTAATGTTTTTTTCTTTTGCTAAACGGGCTTTGCTAAAGCCTTGCTCCAGCAGCTCCAGCCCTTGCTCGGCATGTGGCCCGAACAATTTGCTAACTTGTTTTACTTGCAAAATAGCCAAAAGTACTCCTCCTTTTTATATGGATAGCAGCGTACGTCACGATGTCAGTACGTTGATCTGTCGAATTGAAATGAGTCATATGGCCATCCTATATCCGTATTCGTCCCGGTCATATGAGTATGGACCCGCGACTGTAAACCCATGGAATTCATTGTAACAATCGATTCGTAAAGTATCAAACGTTATATCCGTACGTAAAGTACGTACAGAAAAAACTGTACAAAGTTATCCTTGAGATAACTCCAAGATGCTCCGATATCCTCCTGAATGGAGTTCTTTACTTTTAAAATGGCTTTACCTACAATAAGACAAGAGAAAGTGTGATTAGCTGGAGGAGAATCTGTCACGTACAGGAGATACTGCCTGTATCAAGGGATTTGTCGCTTTTGTCACTACTTCTTGGATGGTCACTGAAAGAGGAGGCTGCAAGCATGGGCTTGTACCATTTAGATGAGGTTCGGCAGGCAGCCGTGCAAAAAATCCGCAAGCGCGTGATTGAAAATATCGGACGCAACATGGATTTGTACGGCATCTCGATCTCAACGGGACATTTGTACGGTCTGTTATTCTTTGCTGACAAACCGATGAATCTCGATGAGATGGGACAGGAAATGAGGATGAGCAAAACGAGCATGAGTACCGGCGTGCGTACGCTGCTCGATTATAAAATGGTAAACAAGGTATGGGAGAAAGGCTCCCGCAAGGATCTGTACGAGGTGGAGTACGATTGGTACCAAACCTTTGCCGATTATTTTGATATTAAATGGCGGAAATCCGTAGAGAGCAATATTCTGGTCCTTCGCAAGGCGCTCGAGGAGATCGAGAAGCTGATGAAGGAGCATGAGGACGATGAAGAGCTGCATGCTGTGCTTCAGGCAGATCGTGCGAAAATGCGGGAGGCTGAGGCGTATTACCGTTGGCTGGATCGATTGATTGATACTTTTGTGGACGGTGATATTTTCAAGCTGGTTCCGAAGGAGCCTCCGGAAGACCATTCCTGATATCTTCACCATGTAGAGGGAAAATATAATTATCGAAGGCAATGTTTGCCTAAACGAGGTACAACCTGATCCGTCGGGTTGTGCCTTTTTTTCATGATCAGGAGTCCCAAAGTGAAGTTCTTAGAAAATATAACAATTTAGGCATGTTATGAGTGAGTACTCACTTTACATGTGACTTGTGTTGATTTATGATTAAAGTGAGTAATCACTCATCATTACGTGAAAAGAGGGTGACAAAATGCATGTCGATGATGTCCATGAGAAGATTGTATCGATCAACCAGGTATCGAAAGCGTATGGGAAGCAGGAGGTGCTGAGTCAAATTTCCTTAAATATTTACAAGGGGGAAATCTTTGGCTTGCTAGGGCCATCGGGAGCGGGAAAGAGCACGTTGGTAAAAATGCTGACCGGTTTGGAAGTGCCAAATGAGGGGGACACGTATCTTTTTCAACAAAAAATGCCTTCGTTAAAATTGATGGAGCGAATTGGTTATATGGCCCAGTCGGATGCACTATATGGTGAGCTGACCGCGAAGGAAAACCTTGAGTTTTTCGGTGCTCTCTTCGGGTTGAAAGGAAAGGCGCTGCAGCGAAGAATCGATCATGTGATGAGCATTGTCGAGCTTACCGAGCATCTGAATAAATCCATTCACCATTATTCAGGAGGCATGAAACGAAGGTTATCACTTGCGATTGCCTTGCTCCACGAGCCGGAGCTCTTAATTCTCGATGAACCGACGGTTGGAATTGATCCGGTCCTGCGAAAAAGAATCTGGGATACCTTTTACGAATTAAATGATAAAGGAACGTCGATGATTGTTACGACGCATGTCATGGGAGAAGCCGAGAAATGCCACAGGCTCGCTTTGATTCGGGACGGCGGGTTAATCGCTGTGGGGACACCCGAGCAGTTAAAGGCGCAGACCCATTCTTCCTCGATTGAAGAAGCGTTTCTGGCTTATGGAGGGGTGAAGGCATGAGAATACAAGCGCTGGTGATCCGTATTTTAAGACAGATTATGCGGGATAGGCGAACACTCGGATTGCTGATATTTGCTCCGATTGCGATTTTAACGATGCTTCATCTTGTGTTTAACGGTGGGGATTATGTTCCGAAGGTAGGTCTCATTCAGATTCCTGACGCGGTGGAGGCGCAACTGGACCAGAGCGGTGCTGACATTACGAAATACACCGATGCCGGGCAAGCCAATCAAGATATCGAGAAGCGGAGGATCGACGGTTATATTAGGTTTGACCATGGTTCCCCCTCCGTTGTGCTGGAAGGCAGCGATCCGAATGTGAACGGCGCTGTCATCCGGTGGATTCAACAGGCCGTGGCCCCGTTGCAACCGGGAGGTTCAACGAATCTGGAGATGACATTCATCCACGGTTCGGCAGAGATGAGTCAATTCGATTATTTTGGGCCCGTATTGTTAGGCTTCTTTATTTTCTTTTTTGTCTTTTTAATTGCGGGAGTATCCTTTTTAAGAGAACGAACCACCGGGACGCTGGAGCGGCTGTTATCGAGCCCTTTGCGAAAATGGGAAATTGTTGCCGGCTATATTGTCGGGTTCGGGATCTTTACGATGATTCAAGCTGCGCTTATTGCCTCCTATGCTATTTATGTGCTGGGGATGCTGATGGAGGGGCATTTCATTGACGTGCTTGTGATCACGCTGGTCCTTTCTCTCACCGCATTAACCTTGGGAATTTTGCTATCGGCCTTTGCCAATAATGAACTGCAAATGATTCAGTTTATCCCCATTGTCATCGTTCCACAAATCTTTTTCTCCGGACTGTTTAATTTGGAGACGATCTCTGATTGGCTCAACTGGATCGGCCCGTTTACACCGCTCTATTACGCTGCCGAGGCGCTGCGGAATGTGATGATCCGCGGGTACGGGTGGGGGGATACCTATATGGACATTTTAATGCTCCTCGGTTTCTCGGTATTGTTCATGTTCCTGAATATCGCGGCTTTGCGGAAGTACCGAAAGATTTAGCATCTGTGGCTATAATCCATTACAATAAAGGTACTATGGAATGAAGGAGTTTACGATGAACGGTCCGGACAATCTTATTGAAGAAATTTTTGAACAGAGTGACGAGCTTACAGAGAAGCAGAAGAAAATCATTCTGGCTGCGATCCAGTCGTTTGCCGAAAAAGGGTACGCCTCGACCTCGACAAGCGAAATCGCCAAAAGCGCCGGGGTTGCGGAGGGAACGATTTTCCGCCATTACAAAACGAAAAAGGATTTGCTTTATTCCATTATCGAGCCGATGCTGAAGAAATTTATTGCTCCTTTTGTCATTAAAGATATGGAAAAGGTTCTTAATGAAAAGCATGCTTCCTTTGAAGACTTTTTGAGGGCGATGATCGAGAACCGGATCAGTTTCCTTTCCAAGAATATGCTGTTGTTTAAAATTCTGATTCAGGAAATTCCCTTTCAACCTGAGCTAAAGGCCCTGTTTAAAGAGCATATTGGAACGAAGGTCATCACCCGATTCACGCAGGTGGTTGAGCATTATCAAGAAAAAGGGGAGCTGATTGATGCCCCGCCTCTCACGATCATTCGCCTGACCGCTTCAGCGATCTTCGGCTATCTAATCGTTCGCAATCTCCTGCTGCCCGAGCTGGACTGGGATGATCAAGCGGAAATCGATCAGACGGTTCAGATGATTATGCATGGAATTGCCGTGCCCAAGCAAGCGTGAACATGAAGATATATATGCGAGTATAAAGAATTTTTGGAGCCGCCTATTTACAAATGGGAATAGGTGGTTTATTATTATCACATCGATCTAGAAAATTAGAACGAACTACAATAGTGGAACAAACCACAAATACAGATTGAACAACGAAATTAGAACCGCCCCTATACTAAGAACGGAGTGATCTTGATGGAGCAGAATCCGAATCAAATGTTTGACATTACGGTGGAACAGGCTAAATTGCTCGGCAGCGCCCAGCGCGTGAAAATTATCGGCTGTCTTGTCGACATCCCCAAAACGGCTAAGCAGGTAGCTGATGAACTCGGGGAGTCACCGGGAAGCATTCATTACCACATTCAGAAGCTGTACGACGGCGGGCTGATCGAGCTGGTGGATACGCGGACGGTTGGCGGGATCGTGGAGAAATATTACAAGTCGAAGGGGAAGTGGTTCAATACATCCAGTAAGGAACTGGTCGATCCCGTTCTGTCTGACAGCTATAATGCGGCTTCCAGCACGAAGATGCAGCTGCGCTTGCAGTTGACAGAGGAGCAGCATGAGGAAATGACCCGAGAGTTTAAGCTCCTTCTGGAAAAATGGGTGAACCAAACGATGGCCACAAAAGGGCAAGACAGCAAGGAATATGCCATCGGCGTTAATGTCGTTTCGATCGAAGAAGCATCCTCCCAATAGAGGCCGCTTCTTCAATATTAGCAATGATGCGGTTTTTCCGGCGGCTCGGCCTCATTAAGATGAGCACAGCGCCGACTTCTTTTGTCTGAATATACAGTGAACAGGAGAGTTCTGAACGATGAATATATTGAAAAACCGCAATTTTTTGCTGCTGTTTATCGGCCGCATCCTGACCAATATTGGAGACAGCTTGTATGCCGTTGCTGCCATGTGGCTCGTGTATGATCTGGGCGGCTCGACCCTGTACACAGGGTTGGCCGGGTTTCTGTCCATCCTGCCCCGGATCATTCAGATTTTCTCCGGCCCGCTCATTGACCGCGTTCCGCTTCGAGGGCTGCTCGTATACACACAGCTGATTCAGGCCGGGCTGCTCCTGATCGTTCCTGCAGCTCACTATATGGGGTTTCTTACCGTAGGGCTGGTGCTGACCATCACGCCGATCATGAGCACACTTAACATGTGGGTCTATCCCGCCCAAATGTCCGCATTACCGAAAATCCTGGACAAAAAGCAGCTGACACAAGGCAACTCGTTATTCACGCTGGCTTACCAAGGCATCGATGTGGCCTGCAATGCGATTTCGGGCGGATTGATTATCCTGCTGGGCGCGGTTTCCCTGTATCTGTGGAACGCTGTCGGTTTCTTCATCGGCGCGGTTCTGTTCGCGCAGCTTCGCATTCACAGTGCTTCTAGTTCTTCTAACAATGATCTAACAACATCAAGGGAAACGCAGGTCAAAGACAGCACAGCCACTTCAACGAGCACCGATTCATTCAAATCCTATATGGAGGATATGCGCTTCGGACTGCGTTTCCTCCTCGGCTCGCCGCTAGCCCGTGTTCTGCTTGGCATGATTATGATTAACGCGGTGGGCGGAGCGACGTTCACCGTCATGCCCGCATTCGCCGACAGTCTCGGCGGGGCCGGTATCTATGGCATTCTTCTGATGGCGCAAGCCTGCGGCAGTTTGCTTGGCGCACTGGCGGCGCCATACCTGAAGCTGGAGAAGTTCAGGCTTGGGGTAATTTACGGCGTCGCGTTCTTTGTCATGGGGGCGGCCTGGGCACTTAGCGTGTTCACGCCATGGACCTGGCTGGTTGTATTGACCTATGGATTGGCCTGGTTCCCGGGCGGAATTACCAATGTCATTATCAACACGGTGATTCAGAAGACGATCCCGCAGCAGCATATGGCTACCGTATTTGCCGCTTCGAATGGGCTAAGCGGGATTGCAAGCCCGCTGGGAAGCCTGATTGGCGGCAGTCTGGGGCTCCTCCTGGCCAGCTCCTCCATCATAGCGGGCAGCGGCCTGATCGTCCTGCTGATCGGAGTGCTGTGGCTGCTTGATCCGGTCACCCGGAAGCTCCCGCCTCCGGACCGTATGGATGAGTCGCTGTTTGCTCCGCTGCAATCCGCTGCGCAGGAGCGCAGGGAACAGGCCAACCCGGCAGCACCGCCCGCATAGGAGCCGAAGGCTGGAACGCTGCATCCATGAACAAACCCCCGCTGACCGCACGATGCGGCTCACGGGGGGAATGAACGAGGATGGATCCGGTCACGCTATTTAATTCACTTGTATGCTTGATGCGCAATCGTATATTCGATCCCATCGATCCAGTCGGAAGCGCGGTAATCTCTGCCGCGCACAACCGTGCGGTCTTCATAGACATCGACGACATAGCCCTGGGAGCCTTCCTTCCGCTGGTCCTCATCCGTCCACAGGTAGGCCACGGAGGCGCAATTCAGCATGCTTGGCGAGGATGCCGTCGCCGGCACGTACGTATAAGGCGAGCCAAGCTCCCAGTGGGTATGGCCGGTGAACAGCACGACCCGGGGATGCTTGCTCAGGATGCGCTTCAGCTCCTCATCCTGACGAACACCGTACCATTGCTGATGGGCGAGCGAGCCGGACACCGTATCCAGCAGCGGCTGATGCAGGAATAGAAATATCGGCAGTTTGGCGTCCGGAACAGCGTCCAAGGTACGTTCGAGCCAAGCCAGCTGCTCTTCGCTGAATTCGCAGAATAACGGATCATTCGTCTCACTGCCGATGAATATAAAATGGGCTCCGCGAATGACATGATGATGATAGGGACCCGCCTGGCCGGTCGCTTGCAGGAAAGCGGCGATGCGGTTGTCCCATGTGCCTGCCGCTTCATGGCCCTGCTCCATATAGGCCGGAGGCAATAGATCCGCGTATTCCTCCGGAATGGCGGCCAGCCCGGCATGAGCTGCCTGGAGCCCGAGCTTGGCTGCCTCTTCGGCAAGCGCAGCTCCCGCGTGGCTGGCGAGATAGGTCTTTAGATCCTGCGGAGAGATCGTGCCGACATCATGATTGCCCTGCACGGTGTAAAGCGGAGGGAGCTTGCCCTGAAATTCCGCCAGGATGGCGGCATAACGCCGGTATTCTCCCGGATAACCATGGTTCGTCAAATCCCCGGCATGGGCAATGCAGGCGCTGTCCGGAAAATGCTCGGCAATGTCCTGCAATGCCAGCCTGAAATGATGATTGTACAGATGTCCTTCTTCTTCCTCGATATGCGTATCGGTGAGAACATGGAATCGAAATAAACGCTGATTTGTCATGTGCAGTACCTCCCCTTATCCGTGAGCGGATTGACTGAAATTAAGCCCGACTACGCCTGCGACAATGACGACGATCCAGAATACCCCGGCTAGCGTTATCTGCTCCTTGAAGAGCAGGGTGCCGGCCAGGGTGATGAGAATAATGCCGACACCTGACCACATCGCATACACGAGGCTGACTTTGAGATAGGCAAGAGAAAAGTTCAAACAGGTGAAGCTGACTGCATAACAGGCAAACATCACGATGGAAGGCAGGAGATTGGAAAATCCGGCCGAGTACTTCATCGCGAGGGTCCCTGCGAATTCAAAGAAAATTGCAATGAATAACCATAACCATCCCATTCGTAGTCGTCCTTTTTCTAGTGTAAGTTTAGGCTGTAATCGTAAGCTGCCCGTAGTCCTCGAAGCAGGATGTGGCATGTGTAATGACGGACCCGCCGGGTGACAGCTTGCCAAGGCGGACCGCCAGGCCGGCGCTGTGGGCCATGCTCATGTCGCTGGATGTGTCCCCGATCATAACGGCCCGGGTAAGATCCACCTGATGGCGGCCGGCCGCAAGCTCAAGCATATCCGGATAGGGCTTGCCGCGGACAACCTGGTCGGTTCCGATGATATCGGTAAAATAATGCGCCATCCCCAGCCACTGCATCTGTTTAACCGCAGTATCGGTTTCATCTGCCGTTACGATGAACATCGGAATCCGGAGCCTTGCCGCCTCCTCCAGGAACCGGCCTGCGCCAGGCAGAAGCCGCACGCGGCGCTCCAGCTCTACAGCCTTGTCGGCGTAAGCCAGGCATGACCGGCTCACTTTGATCGCCTCGAACCATGGCATGCCAAGCTCATAGCTGGAGAAGGTCAGAATCGTCTCCAGCTGCGCCACGGTTCCCATCGCGAGCGGTCCATTCCGGTCAACATCGGCGCCATGCGCAAGCATGCCGATCCGGGCCGGCATGTTCGCCGCTGCCTCGTATCCCTGCTCGGCCAGCTGAATAGCATATTGGCGGAGCGCTTGCTCCGCCCAATATCCCCAAGTATGCATGAAGTCGATGAGGGTGCCATCCTTATCCAGGAAGACGGCCTCCACCTGCCACTGCAGCTCGTTTAAATAAAGTTGTGCCATGTTCATGTTCGTCCTCTTACTGCTTGTAATGGGCGTCAAGGGCCGCTTGCGCCTCGGCCTGTGCTTCTGCCAGCGCTTCGGCTGCCGGAAGGTTGGATATCTGCACCTTATCGGCGGCCGTAGCGAGCGCGTCGGAAATTTTGCCGCCTGTCGGGTCAACGAACGGGCGGGAAGCATGGGTCGCCTGCGACAGAGGTACAGTAATCTGAGGGTTCTCTTTAGCGAAATCCGCGAATGCAGGATCATTCTGAGCGGATTCACGCACGGCAATGTAGCCGGTATTCATGGACCAGGAAGCGGTGTTCTCCGGCTTCATGAAAAACTTGAACCACTCATAGGCTGCAGCCTTCTGTTCTGGCGATGCGGCTGCTGGAATGCCAGCCAGGATGGCCTCTGCGACCGGCTCGCCTTGGCCGTGACCTTCCCAGCCCGGCTGTTCCATGGCCGCGATGATGGAGAAATCAAGATCGCCCTGGTCACCGCTGGAGCCTGTGTAGCCTGCAGCGAAGCCCTGCATGACGTCATCAATCGTTTTGTACCAATATTCCCAGCCGGTTCCGCCATGGTGAATGCGCATGATCTGATCCTCATGAATCCACTTGCGGAAGTAATCCCAGGTGTCTACCCATTCATCGGTTGTGATCGTCACGGTCCGGCCATCCTCGCTCAGCACCGAGCCGCCTTTGCTGAATACAGCATCCATCATGTTCTCCTTGCCCCACATCGGCTCCCAGCCGTAGAACGTTGTCGTACCGCCATCCTTCTTCGTCATCTTGGCGGCCGCATCGGCGAGCGCCTCCCAAGTGGTCAGCGTAGCCGGATCAATGCCGTGCTCTGCCAGAATATCCTTGCGGTAGTACATCACTTGCGTTGTGCCGTACATCGGCAGGAAGTATTGTTTGCCGTCGACCTGGCCTTGTTCCAGGAAGGTGGGAATGACATCCTCTTTATTGAAGTCGGAATCCCCCGCGATATAGCTGTCCAGCTCTTCAAAATATCCCCGTCTTGCCCATTCGGCGTTGGACGAAAGAACCGCGGCCGGCACATTGCCCGATGCAATCGCCGCCTGCAGCTTCGTGGATGTCTCCGAGTAGCTGGCCTGTACCAGGCCTTTGACCACAATGTTGTCCTGAGATTCGTTAAAGGCCGCAATGAGGCGCTCCATATTCTCGCCAAGGTTGCCCCCGAGGCCGTACCAGAATTCAATTTCAACCGGTGCATTCGAAGCTTCGGATGCCTCGCCTTGATTCGGCTGGGCGCTTGGTGCGCTGCTGCTTCCTCCGTTGGATGATGATGACCCGCAGGCAGACAGGAAGATCATGACACTGATCAGGGCGATGGATAACCAGGGTTTGGATGTTTTTAGCACAGCAGATTTCCTCCTCATATCTATCGATTATAATGGGGTTGTTAACCTTTTGTTGCTCCGGCTGACAGATTGACGCTTTGAATAATCGTTTTCTGTGTGAACAGAAACAGTACCAGGAGCGGCGCGATGGTAAGCGCGCTTGCGGCCATAATCAGCGGCCACTTGAGTCCGTATGCACCTCCTTCAACGAAGAAACTGCGCAGCCCGGCCGATACGAGATGCAGATTGGGATCATTGGTGATCAGCATCGGCCAGAAGTAGTTGTTGTATTGTTCAATGAAAGTAATCAAAGCAATGACCGCAAAGAACGGTTTGGTAAGTGGCACCAGGATGCGGAAGAGCACGGTCAGGTGACGGGCTCCATCCATATGGCCTGCTTCGATCAATTCACCGGATACCTGGAGAAAGGCTTGTCTGATCAGAAAAATCGAAAATACGCTGACACAGTTGGAGAAGATCAGACCTTGATAGCTGTTGAGCATGTTCAGTTCATTCAGAATGAGATAGCTTGGCAAATACGTGGCGGTTGCCGGGATCATATACCCGAGCACAATCGCTGCCGTGAACACGCCCTTCAGCCGGAATCGCATATGGGTGATGGCATAGGCATACATGGCCGAGTTGACCACCTGGCACAAGACGATGGTGGAAGCGACGAAGAAGCTGTTCCATACATATTGGCCGAACGGAGCGGCGTTCCAGGCGTCCATGAAGTTGTGCCATAACGCCTGCTCAGGCAGAAGCGTGGGCGGGAAGCTCCATATTTCCTCATTCGTTTTTAATGCGCTGCTGACCATCCATATAAACGGGAACGCCATCATTATGGAGGCGGCTGCCAGCACGAGATGATGAATGCTTTGTTTCAAACGGGCGTAGAGCGCCATGCATCGGTACCTCCTTTTTCTGGACTAAGCATTGTAATGCACCGTTCTCTTGCCAACCCAGAAGCTTAACAGGGAGAGCAGCAAGCAGAAGAGAACAAGCGTCATGGCGACCGTTGACGCTTCTCCAATCTCATAGGACTGGAAGGCGGATTGATAATACATGTACAGGATCGTTCTCGTGGATCCGGCTGGCCCGCCCTGCGTCAAAATATTGATCTGATCATACGCCTGCAGCGCCGAGATCGTTTGGACGATGAACAGGAAGAAGGTGGTCGGCGAGATGAGCGGCAGCGTGACGTACAAGAAACGCTTCACACTGCCCGCCCCGTCAAGCGAGGCTGCCTCCAGGAGCGGCCTGGGCACATTGCGGATCGCCACCATGTAGAAGATCATGCTCCAGCCGGCCGATTTCCATATTGTCACAATCAGAACAGCAACGAGCGCCCAATGCGGATCCTCCAGCCACCGAACCGGAGCAGCGCCGAACCATCCGAGGACCGTGTTGGCCAGCCCGACCCGCGGTTCATAGATCCAGGACCATACGATGGATACCGCAACCGTCGGCGTGACCCATGGCGAGAACATGAGCGTGCGGTAGATGAAGCTCCCCTTCAGCCTGTCGCTAAGCAGCAGCGCGAGGGACAAGCCGCCGAGGATGATCGGAATGACGCTGCCGGCGCAGAACCAGAGCGTGACGCGCACCGTATCCCAGAACTTCTTGCTGCTGAACAGCGCCTGGTAATTCTCGAAACCGACGAAGGTTTTGACCGGATTCATGAAATCCCATTCCATAAAGCTCAAATAGGCGATATAGCCGAATGGAATGAACCAGAACAGCATTAAAGGGATGAGTGCAGGAAGCATGAAGCCGAAGGCCTTGATATCATTCATGAATTTGCTGGTCACATTAACCCTCCTGATGATTCAAAATTATTTGAACTAATGCTAAAATAAAGATGTAAATTCGTGGTTTATTATCATCGTTCAAAATATTTTGTACGTTCAGTGTAAGTGAGAACCATTAAAGGAATGTCAAAACAGCGCGAGAATTTTGTAAAGTTTGGAGTTGGAATGATGGAAAAAGACAAGCCGCTGGAGGAACAATACGAGCAGGCGAAGCATGAGGTGATCGAGGCGATCGCCCAGACGATGGACTTGTACGGCGTCAATCATACCTTTGGCACCTTGTACGGGGTAATGTATTTTGAGGAAAAAGAAATGACCCTGGAAGAGATGCAGCAGAAGATGAACATGAGCAAGAGCAATATGAGCTACGCCATTCGCTCGCTGCTGTCCTCCCAGATGGTGACGAAGCTGGACAAGAAGCAGGTCAGAAAGGATCAATATATCGCGGAGACTGATTTTTTCAAAGTGTTCCAAAATTTTTTCGGCAACAAGCTCCAGCGCGAGATTGACGTCATGTCCCTCGCCATTGACGAAGCGATCGGGGCATGGAGCAGCATCATCCTGAGCCCGGACGCAAGCGAGGAGCTGCGCAGCCTGTGCTTGCAAGACATGTTCAAGCTGCAGGAAGCCAAGGCGTATTATGAATGGCTGCAACGATTTGTGAACCACCTGCAGGACGGAACGCTGTTTCAGCTGCTGCCAACCGATGCTTCCGAGTCCTCCGGGCAGCCGAAATAGACTTTAAACCAACACATCCTCTTCATAGGAGGGTGTGTTTTTTTGTGGAAGAAGATGTGTCCTGATCTTCGATTAACGAGGGGTTAACCAGAAAGTGATCGCTCAATTATTTCTGTCTAGGGAGAAATAATTTATAGTACGCTATTTACAGAAAGTATAAAACTGGATAAAATGATTGTAATGCTGCGTCGCACAAGCATAATTCGCACTTTTCTTATTGGTATTATGATGATAGTTCCATTATTTTCAATTTAAAGGGGGAGAAGGGAGGAGAACAGCCGAAGGCTTCTGTTTCATGCTTATGCTTCATGGTTGATGTTGGATGATCAAGGTGGCAGTCGGGCTCATCAGTTAGTGCAACACTACGCAGTTGCTGTCTGTCTTGGTGCGGATCGACTCTTCCGTAAAGTCAGCGGTCTATTACTATTATAATTCATACTTATCACATTGGAATTATTGTTTTTTGGCATTGCCAGATTCGTTGTATGTGGGTTGCGAGTTCGGCAGTATCGGTGCAGTATCAAATCTAATGTTAAAAGGTGGTTGCCATGAAAAAACAACGATACATAGCGTTTGTTCTGTTATTGATCTTATCTCTGTTAATGGCTGCATGCTCTTCAGGCTCTTCTGCCAATGAACCTGCTGATTCTTCCGATCCGGGCAGCAGCAATGAGACGTCGGCGGAGACGCCGTCGGAACCGCAAGCGGCTGCGCTTACAGAGCGGCTTGCTGCAAGTGACCTGTCCAAGCTTCCGGACAGAGCGAAGCAGCGGGATGACACGATCATTGTCAGCCTTGTGAATCCAAGCGGCGCGTTCACGCCTTATTTCACCCAGGTCGGGTATGACGGCAATGTCAACAGCGTGCTGTATACGCCGCTGGTCAAGGTCGATCCGAACGGCCTCCCGGTTCCCGGACTGGCTGAGCGGTGGGAGATTTCCGAGGACGGACTGACCTATACGTACTATCTCCGCGAAGGCTTGAAGTACAGTGACGGCTCGCCGATGACGGCCGAGGATGTCGCGTTCACCTGGACGCTGCTGCATGATCCTTCTTATGACGGCATCAACACGGTGGTGGAGTCAAGAATAGTGGGCGGGCAGGATTACAAGGATGGAAAAGCAGATGCCATCGAAGGGATCCAGGTGATTGACGAGCGCACGATTTCGGTGACGCTGGAGGAGACGAACGCAACGGCATTGACGGTGCTGGGCGGACAGATTTTGTCCAAGGCTTACTACGGTAAAGACTATACGTTTGGCAATCTGGACTATATCAAGGATCTACACGCGAATCCGATTACGAATGGCCCTTACAAGCTGGAGCGCTTCATTCCGGGCCAGGAAGTGCGGTTTGTGGCCAATGAGCATTACGTGTTCGGCAAGCCGAAAACAGAATATTTCATCTACAAAACAAGTGAAGGCGATACCTGGCAGTTCGTTGAAACGGGCGAAGTGGACTACGGCAGCTTCACCGCGACCGAGGATAACCTGGAACGGCTGACAGGCCTGGGCTTCCTGGACCTGATTCCAAGTACGGCAAGCAACTACGGATACAACCAGCTGAACCTGGAGCGGGATCATCTGCAGGATAAGCGCGTTCGCCAGGCATTGACCTACGGGCTGGACCGCCAGCTCATATATGTCGAGGCCAGACAAGGCGCCGGCCAGCTGGCTAACATTCCTTCCTCGCCGATTCTGTGGTCGTACACGGAGGAGGACATCAATCCGTATCCGTATGATCCAGAAAAAGCGAAGGAGCTGCTGGATGAGGCAGGCTGGGTCGTTGGCGCCGACGGCATTCGCGAGAAGGACGGCCAGAAGCTGCGCATCAATTATCTCGGGTCCAAAAGCGAAAGCACCGACATCTTCATCGCTGTGGCGTCGGAGAATTATGCCGAGATTGGCGTTGACTTCGTGCCGGAGCAATTCCCGGATTTCAACACGCTCTCTGCCAAGGTGAGAAACGGCGATTATGATATGGCGTCCTTCTCCACAACGATCATCAGCGATCCGTCCCAGGGGGTATTCCGCTTCACGAAAGGGCAGACCCCTGGCTATGACAACCCGGTCATCGATGATCTCTATGCGAAATCGCTGGCTACGAGCGACATTGAGGAGCGCAAGGCAATCTACCATGAAATGTTCAAAATTCTGAACGACGAGCTGCCCGTCATGTTTACTAGCTACAGCAAACAGATTGTGGCGATCAACGGACGCATCGGCGGATTTGAGCTGAACCCGCTGTCCGGCATCGGCTTCAGCCTGGCGGATTGGGAGTTGAAGTAAAGCTTTACGCAATCATTAACAACGACATCTCCAGCCTGAGCTGCTGTTCAGGCCGGAGATGCTGATTAGGAGATAAACATGAGAACCTATTTGCTCCGAAGATGCTTGTATATGCTTTTGATTCTGTTGGGCGCGTCCTTATTGATATTTTTCCTGTTCTCTCTGACGCCGGGCGATTATGTTGACAACAATCTGAGCTTGTCCGAGGAGCGGAAGGCAGAGCTGCGGGAAATCTACGGTCTGAACAAACCGGTGTTTGAACGCTATGTCAATTGGATGGGCAATCTGCTCCAGGGCGATCTCGGCTATTCGCTGGCCCAGCAGCGTCCTGTAGCTCAACTGATCCAGGACTACATATGGAACTCCTTTCTGCTGGCGGTGGTCGCCACCTTCTTCACCTGGTTTATCGCGGTTATCATCGGTGTGATTACGGCTTACAAGCAATACTCGCTGTTTGACACGCTGGTGATGATCGGCATTTTCGCGGCGATGTCCATCCCGTCATTTTTCATCGGACTATTCCTGATCAAAGTGTTTGCCGTCGACCTGAAGATACTCCCGCCAGGCGGCATGATTACGACAGGCAGCCGCGCCGAAGGCTGGGACTATATAGTGGAAGTGATGAACCATATGGTGCTGCCGGTGGCGGTCATGGTGCTGCTCGGCGTCGGCTCGCTGGCGCGTTATCTCCGCAGCAATGTGCTGGAGGTCATCAAGCAGGACTATGTGCGCACGGCTCGTGCCAAAGGCTTGAAGGAGCGGACTGTGCTGTACCGGCATGCGCTGAAGAATGCGATGCTGCCAGCAATTACCCTTGTAGGTTTTGAGCTTCCGGGCCTGTTCAGCGGGTCGATCATCATTGAGAAAATATTCAATTGGCCGGGGATAGGGCAGCTGTATCTGCAATCGTTCACCGTCCGCGACTACCCGCTGCTGATGGGCTTTACGATGCTCTTGGCCGTCCTGACCGTGATCGGCACGCTCTTGTCGGATATTCTGTATCACGCTTCCGATCCGCGCGTCAAACTGTAAAGAAAGGAGCGCCCGCATTGTGTCTAATCTATCTACCAGGGAAGCCGGCCGCGTGCCTGACCGTCGCGTATCCGAAGCTCCCCCATCGCTATGGCGCCAGGCGATCCAGCAATTAAGCAAAAACAAGATGGCGATGGCCGGCTTTATATTTGTCATCTTTATGTTAGTAGCATGTTTCATTGGGCCGCTATTCTCCCCTTATGCAGACGGCAAGGTGAACATCCTGATCAAGCATCAGCCGCCAAGCGCCAAGCATTGGCTCGGTACAGATCACTTGGGCAGAGATGTGCTGACAAGATTGCTCCAGGCCGGAAGAATATCGCTCACCGTCGGTCTTGCGTCGATGGCCTTGTCGATGACAATCGGGACAGTGCTCGGCATCATCTCCGGTTACTATCGCGGCATTGTCGATCAGCTCATTATGCGCATTGCCGATCTGCTGTTCACCATTCCGGGCATTCCGATCCTGTTCATCATGGGCTTTCTGATGTCGGAATGGAAAGTGCCTACCGATTACCGGCTCTATCTGGTCATGGTCATGCTTAGC
The DNA here is from genome assembly GCF_002272015.1 of Paenibacillus campinasensis. GTDB lineage: Bacteria > Bacillota > Bacilli > Paenibacillales > Paenibacillaceae > Paenibacillus_AQ > Paenibacillus_AQ campinasensis. Next base: position 57,316 of record NZ_NPBY01000028.1, read on the forward strand.
CTGATCGGCTGGCCAGGGGTTGCGCGGCTTGTCCGCAGCCAGATGCTCACGCTTCGCGAACGGGAATATATGCAGGCGGCCGACGTGCTCGGCCTGAGCGACAGACGGAAGCTGTTTCACCATCTGTTGCCGAATGTGTTCCCGCTGCTGATTGTCATCGGGACACTGGGGATCGGGGGCGCGATTCTGGCGGAATCCGCACTCAGCTTCTTCGGGCTCGGTGTCATGCCGCCCACGCCAAGCTGGGGCAATATGATTGATGCCGCCAACAATCTGATCGATTTTGAGAAGCGTCCATGGCTATGGATTCCTCCCGGGCTGGCTATCTTTGCAACCGTCATCGCAATCAATGTATTCGGCGACGGTCTGCGCGACGTTCTTGATCCCAAAAAGCAAACAAGCAGGTGAACCGTCCATGAATCCATTAATCGAAATCAACCATTTAAGCACTCATTTCCATACCGGGTCCGGCACGGTCAAGGCGGTGGACGATGTCAGCTTTCGCATCCATCCGGGAGAGACGGTATGCATCGTTGGCGAATCCGGCTGCGGCAAGAGCATCACCGCCATGTCGATCATGGGCCTGGTCGAAGGGCCGCATGGCAAGGTCGTCAACGGATCCATCCAGTTTGACGGCAAGGATTTACTGCGAATCAGCAAGGAGGAGCTGCGGCGTATCCGGGGCAATGACATCTCGATCATTTTCCAGGAGCCGATGTCCTCGCTCAATCCGGTGATCACGATCGGGAAGCAAATTATGGAGCCGCTTATGATTCACCAGAGGCTGAGCAAGAAACAGGCTTACGCCCGCGCGCTGGAACTGATTGAGCTGGTCGGCATCCCTCGCGCCGAGCAAATCGCTGAATCCTATCCGCATCAGCTGTCCGGAGGCATGCTGCAGCGGATCATGATCGCCATTGCGATCTCTTGCGAACCGAAGCTGCTCATTGCTGACGAGCCGACAACGGCGCTGGATGTGACGATTCAAGCGCAGGTGCTGGAGACGCTGCGGCAAAGCAAGGAGCAATCGAATATGTCGATCATGCTCATTACCCACGATCTTGGGGTCGTGGCGGAGATGGCCGATTATGTCATCGTCATGTATGCAGGGAAAATTGTCGAGGAAGGCGAAGTGACCGAACTGTTCGAGCGGCCCAAGCATCCGTACACCCAGGGGCTGCTTCGTTCCAAGCCGATTATCGGTCAGCGGACTGAGGAGCTGTTCTCGATTCCGGGCCAGGTGCCGAATCCGCTTGAACTGACCGAGTCCTGCTATTTCCACGACCGGTGCGACAGCTGCATGGACATCTGCCGGACTCGCCAGCCTGAGCTGAAGCAGGTGAGCGCTAGTCAGCGAGCAGCCTGCTGGCTGTACGAGGAGGAGGCTCAACATGAGTGAACATTTGCTGGAAGTGCGCCATCTGAAGAAATACTTTCCGATCACAGCCGGTCTGCTGAACCGGACGGTGGGACATGTCAAGGCGGTGGATGACATCAGCTTGACGATTCAAGCTGGAGAGACCTTCGGCCTGGTCGGAGAGTCCGGCAGCGGCAAAAGCACGGTCGGCCGCACGATTCTGCGCCTGCATGAGAAAACCGATGGCGAGGTGCTGTTCAAGGGCATGCCGATCCATGAGCTGTCCAAGGCGGAGATGAGTAAGCTGCGTCCCCAGATGCAGCTGATATTCCAGGACCCGTACAGCTCGCTCAACCCGCGGATCCGGATCGGCGATGCGGTTGGCGAGGCGCTTGTCAATCACGGGCTGGCGACGAAGGAGGAGGCGCGTGAGCGGGCGCTCGATGTGCTGGAAGCCTGCGGCCTCTCCTCCTATCATTACAGCCGCTTCCCCCACGAGTTCTCCGGTGGACAGCGGCAGCGGATTGGCATCGCCCGGGCGCTGGCGCTGAACCCCGACTTCATCATTGCCGATGAGCCGGTATCGGCGCTGGATGTGTCGATTCAGGCCCAGATCATTAACCTGTTCAAGAAGCTTCAGCACACCCGGGGACTGACGTATCTGTTCATCTCTCATGATCTGAGTGTCGTCGAGCATCTGTGCAACCGCATCGGCGTCATGTATCTCGGCTCCATGATGGAAATGGCTTCGCGCGACGAGCTGTTCAGCCAGCCGCTTCATCCCTACACCAAAGCGCTGCTGTCTGCGATTCCGGTCCCGGTTCCGAAGCTCAAGCGGGAGCGCATCGTACTCAAGGGCGATATTCCGAGCCCGGCCAATCCGCCTTCCGGCTGCAAGTTTCATACGCGATGCCCGTACGCGGTATCGCGGTGCAAGGAGGAGATACCGGAGTTCCGGAACGTGGGAGGCGACCACTTCGTTGCCTGTCATCTGGTCTGACCACGGCGGCCTGCAGCGCCAGTCCGGCTTTATAGAAAAAGGATTTGCCGGCGTGTATAATAGGTAGGAAACCGATGGTTGCGGAGCTTGCCGGTAACCAGCCGCTGGTGATTTCAGGTCAGAGAAGGAGTGCAATTTGTTGTCTTATCAATTGGAAATATCGTTCAGACCCGTCAACGAGATGATCAATAGTCTCCATACGTATCTATGCAAGAGCTGGCACAAAAGGATTGATCTTGGTCCGGATTGGGCTCGGAACGTGGAGGCGAAGCTGTCTCCCGAATTTGCCGATCAGTTGAACAAGACCGCTATGGATCTGGAGTGGAAGCTGCTTTACTTGCTGGTTTACGTATCTCCGAGCAAAGACAGCACGCAGGGGTTTCTGTCCTGGCTGAAAAACCTTACCTTAGGTGAATTGTACGAGGTGTTGTCACCGTACGTGCAGACGTTTCCGGAGAACTTCGGGGCTGCGCGCGATCGGCTGCACGACATGCTCACCGCATGGAACGACGCCTATTTCACCCATGTCGACTCCGGCATCATCTCCGCGCTGCAGGCAGAAGCGGAAGAGAAGTCGGCGCTCCAGGGGCTGAATGCCTATGAGACGGCATCGGCTTTAACGAACGGGTTTTGCTTTGAGCCTGTGCAAGGGCTGGAGAAGCTTGTCCTTGTGCCGCAGTACCATTTTCAGCCCGGCAATATCATTTATTCATTCGGCAGTGTGACCGTTTGTCATTATGCTGCGAGAATTGAGCCGCCATCCGAGGCGGATGAGCCGTCGCTTCAATTGTATCGGCTGCTGCGCAGCTTGAGCGAGAAGAGCCGGCTGCGCATCCTGCATTTTCTGCGCGACGAGCCGCGTACGTTTATCGAAGTCGTTCGGCATTTGGGCATTTCCAAAGGGATTACGCATGATCACATCTTCAACCTGCGCAGTGCGGGGCTGCTGAACGCGCATGTGGTCGGTGAGACGGTATCGACCTACAGTCTGCGTCTGGAGCGTATTCGCCAAATCGAGGAAGGCCTGCTCGACTATTTGGGCTTTCATGCCAATCTTCTTATGCCGAGCCGCTAAATATTCATTCGTCCGAAGGATGAAAGCACCTGTATGCCAAGAGATAAGAGCCTGTCTGTTCTTGTTATGAACGGACAGGCTTCTTTTTTTATCCGGTTCATAGGAGATGAAGAGATGATAGGCCAGCCCTGAGTGCTTGAAGGGCGTTTGCCCCGAATGGAGTGGATGCCCTCGGAGGCTGCGTGTCAGCATAAATTCATAGGGAAGCCGGTTGGCCGGCTGGATCGGGCACTCCCGTCATTCGCTTCGATATCACCAGACTCCCGCTTCTGCTTGTCAGGCTAGTCTGCATAATGTGACCAAGTCCCTCATAGACATGTATCAATCAACTCAAAACATGTGCGAAAAGGGGATGATGACATGCGCCGGATTTCATGGGTGCTGCTCGCTGTTGTATTATGCTTGACGACGATACTGGCGGGATGCGGAAAAAAAGACGCGGACAGCGTTGTGAAAGATCTGGGCAAAGTAGCTGATAAGCTGGAAGGTGACAAGGGCACCTACCAGGGGGCGGGCGTCATGACCATACATACCGGTGCAACTCCGCAGGAGTACCAGGTGGAGGTATGGTATCAGTCGCCGTCCTACTATCGCATAAGCCTGACCAACGGGCAGAAGAATATTACCCAGATTGTGCTGCGTAATGATGAAGGCGTGTTTGTGCTCACGCCGAGCTTGAACAAGAGCTTCCGTTTCAAAAGCGACTGGCCGGACAATCAGGGACAGGTCTACTTGTACCAGACACTCCTGTCCAGCATTATCGGCGACAAGAACCGCCAGTTTGCCGAGGATAAGGAAAGCTACGTGTTTGACGTAGCCGCCAATTACCACAGCCATGCGCTTGTCCGCCAGAAGATCTGGCTCGCCAAGGACAACTATTCTCCGCGTCAGGTTCAGGTATCCGATTCCCAGGCCAATGTTGTGGTGGACGTGAAATTCAATACGTTTACGTTTGATACGAATCTGACGAAGGAATCCTTTGATACCCAGCGGAATCTGAACGCCATGAGCGAGTCGCAGGGCACGCTGGCGGAAGTGGATGAGAATGGCTTGCCGGTCGAACCTTCAGGCGAGGAGATTGCCGAGGGAACCGAAGGGATTCTGGACCCGGTAGCGGAGAAGGATATGGGCTCGTTTGGCATCATTGAGCCAGGATATACGCCTGCCGGGGTGGCGCATCAAGAAACGATGGAGATTCCAGACAGCAAGGATCATGCTGTCATTCTGAAATACAATGGGGTATATCAATACACGATTATGGAATCCAGACCGCTGGATCGTGCCGTGTCGCTTGTGCCTGGGGAAGCGATTTACATCGATTTCACTACGGTAGGCTTGTTGACCGGGGACCAGCAGAAGACGCTGACCTGGACGACGGACGGCGTTGAGTACCGGATTACGAGCACCAACCTTCCGGTTGAGGAGATGGTGAACATCGCTGCTTCCATGCAGGACCAATCGGGTAAATAATGGATGAAGGCGAATACCCGGCAGCGGAGGATGAGTGTTCCTGCGTTCTGGCCATTCGCCTTCTTTTTCCAATCCACAAGGCTTCGGAAGCGGGCTGGCAGCCTGTTTCTAGCAGAGCTTTCGCGGGTTTAATATCCATAGAGGCTGCGGGAAGAAAGGTCGGTTCTCCCAGCCCGTCTCGAGGCTTCATTGACAGTTGCCTTTCGGAACATTACCATTAATCTAATGCTAGTCAAAAAGTTTTTCTCATCAAGGTAAGAAGGTGACTGGAAGTGCAAGCAATATACCGACCAACCCTGGCCGAGATTAACCTGGATCATCTGCGCGCCAATTACACCGCCTTTCGCAAGGCGCTGCCTGAAGGCATGAAGTTTCTGGCCAGCGTCAAGGCGAATGCGTACGGGCATGGGGCGGTGGAAGTAGCCCGAGAGCTGGAGCAGCTCGGGGCCGATTATTTGGGCGTTGCGTTCCTGGACGAAGCGCTTGAGCTTCGTCAAGCCGGCATCACCCTGCCGATACTGGTATTCGGCTATACGCCGCCGGAAGGGGTGGAGGCTGCGCTCTACAACAACATATCGATCGCTTTGTTCAGCACGGAGGTGCTTCAGGCGATCAAGGCGCTGCCGGTTCTGCCGGATCGAAAGCTAAGGGTACACATCAAGATTGACAGCGGAATGGGTCGTTTGGGCTTGCTTCCCGGCGAGGATGCGCTTTCCTTCATTAAAGAGGCTTTCTCGCTTCCGCAAATGGTTGTAGAAGGCATGTTTACTCATTTCGCACGCGCGGATGAACACAACAAAGACTATACAATGGAGCAGTATCGCCGATTCAAGGACGTGGCGGACGCCCTTCGGGACATGGGCTATCCTATCCCGATCATACATACGGGCAACAGTGCTGCCGCTATCGACACTCCCGGATTATCCTACAATATGGTGCGCATAGGCGTCAGCTTGTATGGATTGTACCCATCCGATGAGGTGAATAAGCAAGCGGTAAGCCTTCGCCCTGTCATGGCGCTCAAAACAAAGCTTGTGTACGTCAAGACGCTTCCTCCGAATTCAGGCATCAGCTACGGCACCAGATACATAACCGGACAGGAAGAAATGATTGGAACGCTTCCGATCGGTTATGCTGACGGTTATTCCCGTATGCTGAGCGGCAAGGCGGAGGTACTGATACGCGGCCGCCGCGTCCCAGTTGTCGGCACAATTTGCATGGATCAATGCATGGTGTCACTTAAGACGTTCGCCGAAGAGGCGGAACAAATCAAAGCCGGTGAAGAGGTTGTGCTCATCGGCCAGCAGGCTGGCGAATGTATTTCGGCAGACGAGCTGGCTTCCTGGCTGGGCACCATCCACTATGAGGTAGTCTGCATGATGGCCCACCGAGTGCCGCGCCAATATATACGCGGAAATATCCCCGTCAAGACGGTCAACCCGCTATGGGAATCCGTCGATTTACATTGAAGCATCTGTGCCCGAGGAAATTGTGTTCGAGGAAGAAGGATTATATACAGGCATTCTCGAAGTAGGAAGAAGTATGAATATGTCGCTTTTGTCTGTACGAAACTGTCGATTGTAGTTTATAATGGTATGCAGCATACTTGATATACCTTCGGCATATATATTCTTTTGTATAAATTTCCTTGAATAATGCAATACTGGTGCACAGGCGAGAAGGTTGTGGGGGTGTAATTGAGGGTGGCCAATATGCAGAACACCAAACGAATTATGATCAGTTTACCGGATCATCTTTTGCAGGAAGTGGACGGGATCGCTCAGTTGGAGAATTCCAACCGCAGTGAGCTTATTCGGCAAGCCATGAAACTGTACTTGAATGAGCGTAAGAAGCGTTATATACGCGAATCAATGCAGCGAGGGTATATGGAAATGGCGAAAATCAACCTGACCATGGCATCTGAAGCGTTTCACGCGGAGGAAGATGCAGACAGCACTCTAGACCGCTTAGTAAGCGGGGTGTAGACAGTGATCGTAAAACGGGGCGACGTATTTTTTGCGGATCTTTCACCCGTTGTCGGTTCGGAGCAGGGAGGTGTAAGGCCGGTCCTTGTGATCCAGAACGATATCGGCAACCGGTTCAGTCCAACGGTAATTGTGGCCGCAATTACCGCACAGATTCAAAAAGCAAAGCTTCCGACTCATGTTGAAATCGACGCTGCATCGCATGGATTTGACAGGGATTCCGTTATTTTGCTGGAGCAGATCCGGACCATTGATAAGCAGCGGCTTACCGACAAGATCACCCATCTTGATGACGAGACGATGAGCAAGGTGAACGATTCCTTGCAGATCAGTCTGGGCTTGATCGACTTTTGAACCGATCTATCCAAGTATTCATATCAGAAATCAAACCGGTGGCGGTTTGATTGTAAGGAGGCTGTTCTTCGGCAGAGTGTGCTGCTGGGGACAGCCTTTTGTTCTGTTTGGGAAGGTATGCGGATTTGAAGCTCCTGATAGCTATGCGCCTGAGGGGATAAGGAAATAGGCGACGGTGACGGCCGTTGCGGTAAGCAGAACGCAGATGACAGACCAAGTGAGCGCTTTTTTGTCATTCATTGTCGTACGGAGACCTCCTCATGCTGGTTTGGTTCGCTTGTTGTTACGTTCAGAATATCGGGCAACACTTAAAATAAGATGAAAAAAACCTTAATCCGAGCTTAAAGGCAACGAAGAAGCGGAGCCCGTCTGATGACTGTGCTGGAAAAGCCGCCGCAGATTTGGGATAATAGCTGTACAGTTAATGTTGAAGAAAGAGGGATATCATTGTCTGAATTAGAAGCTGTCGCGGAAGTGAATGAGGAACAGATTCATAAGGAAGAGCAGGAAAGAATCGTCAAACAAATCGCGAAGGAGCTTGGGCTGTCTGTCAAGCAAGTGCGAACGACCGTGGACCTGCTGGACGAGGGGAACACGATCCCGTTCATTGCGCGTTACCGCAAGGAGATGACCGGCGAGCTGGACGAGAACCGGCTGCGCGAGATCGAGGAGCGCACCGGATACTTGCGGAATCTGGAGGTGCGCAAGCGCGAAGTCATCCGGATTATTGACGAGCAGGGCAAGCTGACCGATGAGCTCAAAGCGTCCATCACGGCAGCGGTCAAGCTTCAGGAAGTGGAGGACCTGTACCGTCCTTACAGGCAAAAGCGCAAGACACGGGCCAGTGTGGCCAAGGAGAAAGGGCTGGAGCCGCTCGCGGAGTGGATCTGGTCTCAGCCGAAGCAGGGCGATGTGATGGCTCAGGCTGCGCAATATGTCAATGAGGAGAAGGGCGTCGCGTCCGCAGAGGAAGCGCTGCAGGGGGCGATGGATATTTTGGCGGAAAATATTGCCGATGACGCAGCTATTCGTGCCTGGGTTCGCCGCTATACGCTGGACCATGGCATGCTCACTTCCGAAGCGAAGGATGCGGAAGCGGAATCCGTCTACGAGAATTATTACAACTATCGTGAATTGGCGAAGAAAATGCCGCCGCACCGGATACTGGCGATCAACCGGGGAGAGCGGGAAAATATATTGAAGGTGGGGCTTGAGGTTACACCGGATTCGATTTACAACTTCATCGGCAAACAGGTCATTAAGGGGCAGTCCATTGCCGCCGATATCCTGAAGACGATCATTGAGGATTCGTACAAGCGGCTGATCGCGCCGTCGATCGAGCGCGAGGTTCGTGCGGAGCTGACGGAGAAGGGCGAGAATCAGGCGATTTCGATCTTCGCCGGCAACCTGCGCAGCCTGCTGCTGCAGCCGCCAGTGAAGGGACGCTGCGTGCTGGGCGTCGATCCGGCCTACCGGACAGGCTGCAAGCTCGCGGTGGTTGACGAGACAGGCAAGCTGCTTGAAGTGGCTGTCACGTACCCGACGCCGCCGAGCAATAAGAAAGCCGAGGCAGCGGCGGTATTCCGCAAGCTGATCGACAAGTATGGCATCAAGCTGATTGTGATCGGGAACGGAACCGCCTCGCGGGAGACCGAGCAGTTCGTGGCCGAAGAGGTCATCGCCGAGATCGGTGATCCGGAGCTGGCTTACCTCATTGTCAACGAGGCCGGCGCGAGCGTATACTCCGCCTCCAAGCTGGCGCAGGAGGAGTTCCCGGATCTGGATGTCGCCGAGCGCAGCGCGGCATCGATTGCCCGCCGGGTGCAGGACCCGCTGGCGGAGCTGGTCAAGATTGATCCGAAATCCATCGGTGTAGGCCAGTATCAGCACGACGTGTCCCAGAAGCATTTGGAGGAAAGCTTGCGCGCCGTCGTGGAGTCGGCCGTGAACCATGTCGGTGTTGATGTGAACACGGCTTCGCCGTCGCTCCTCTCTTATGTGGCCGGCATCAATGCGACCATTGCGAAGAATATCGTCAAGTTCCGCGAGGAGAACGGCAAGTTTGTCAGCCGGAAACAGCTGCAGAAGGTGCCGCGCCTCGGGGCGAAGACGTTCGAGCAGTGCGTAGGCTTTATGCGGATTACCGATGGCGAGAACATTCTGGACCGGACCCCGATTCACCCGGAATCGTATTCGGTGGTGGACCGATTGTTCAAGGAGCTGCAGGTTGAGCTGGATAAGCTCGGTACGAAGGAGCTGGCCGAGCTGCTGGCACAGCAGGAGCCGGAGAGCCTGGCGGTGAAGCTGGATGTCGGCGTGCCGACGCTGCGCGACATTCTCGACAGTCTCCAGCGGCCGGGCCGCGACCCGCGCGAGGAGCTGCCGGCACCGATCTTCCGCCAGGATGTGCTGAAGATCGAGGACCTGACACCGGGCATGGAACTGCAGGGGACGGTGCGCAATGTGATTGACTTCGGCGCCTTCGTGGACATCGGCATCAAGAGCGATGGCCTCGTGCATATTTCCCAGCTGAGCAACGGGTATGTAAAGCATCCGATGGATGTCGTTTCGGTTGGAGACAACGTCACGGTATGGGTGCTTAACGTGGACTTGAAGAAAGGCCGCGTCGGATTGACCATGCGCGAGCCGAAGGATCAGTAGAAGCGCAGGGGCTTGAGCGACAAGCGCTCAGGGTGGAGATCAGGAATGAACATGAGCGGCAACCTCGATGACAGAGGTTGCCGCTTTGTTCGTTGATTGGAGCCCGGAGCTGGCAGCTGTCTCACCAGACCGGTTAAGGCTTGTCTGCCGGGCCTTGCTTCTCGCTGGCGGCGGAGGCATGTTTGGCCCGGAACCGCCGCACCTTCATCAGATTGCCGCAGGTTTTGTCCTCGCAATAGCGTTTGGAGCGGTTGCGTGTGCTGTCATAGTATACCCAGCGGCAATTTGGATTGGAGCAGATGGAGAAGCGCGACAGATCGCGTTCAGCCAGCGCTGTTGCGAATGAAGCGGCAATTTCGGCCGCTGCGCCCTCCCAGCCTGGATTTACAGGGGAGCTGGACAGGGCGAAGGGCTTCCCGGTGCCCGGAACCAAGCGGCGGATGACCGGCCCGCGGCTCAGCCATGCATTCAATTGCGTCAGCTCCTCCTCGGACAGCGATTGTCCACCCACGATCCGCTGCACGCAGTGAAGCATGAGGGCGCGAAGCTGCCGGAGGAACTTCAGCTCCTCGTCCGTAAGGAGGGGAGGAGCGAGCAGGGAATGTTCGGTTATAAACCGCTGGAGCCACGCGTCGCTCTCCAGTTTGTCCTCGGACCGTTCTCCTTTTTTCCAATCCGGCCATTCACTATTTATAAAATCATCCCAGAGCATTCTGTTTCATCCTTTCAATGGTATGGTTATTGTAACAGGCATAATGAAGTTTAGCTAGTTACTTGTTCAGGAGCGAAAGCTGTGTTAAGGTGGATGTAACTTTCTAAACTGGTTTTAGATCGTTACAATTATGGCGGGAGGAATGAGGATGAGTTTGCGCGAAATGCTGCTGGAGAACTGGGATTTCACGATGGAGAAGGAGGATGGATATGCTCCGCTATCGGTTGCCCTTCAGGATGTGACGGTGGAGCAGGCGTTGTGGAAGCCGGGGGAAGGCGCTAACAGCATCTGGGAAAACGTAATGCATCTGCTGTTCTACAAGGAAGTGCTTCTGGCGCGGATAGAAGGGCGGGCGTCGGATGTCCGGGTGAGCAATGACGAGACGTTTCGGATTGTCGATGCCAGCGAAGAGGCTTGGCGGGAGGCCCAGGACCGATTGAAGCAGGTTCATGCGGCTGTGCGGGAGAAAATTCAGAATGTGCCTGAAGAGGAACTGAGCGAGCATCCGCAGCGGTATTGGAGCTTCATTACCCATGATGCTTATCATATTGGTCAGATCATCCTGCTGAGGAAGCTGCAGGGCAGCTGGCCTGCCACGCGCGCATTTTAGCTAGCTGAACATACAAAAACAAGCCGGATCATCTCCGGCTTGCTGTCTTCTCCCGTATCGGATCAAGGGGCACGCTGGCTTACTGGGCGTTCGAATTCTCCCCTGAGGAGTTTCTGTAAAAAAACCAGCATTCATTCAACAGTTTAATCTGACGCCGATCCTTTTTGCGAAAAGCGCGGGTCAGTTGATTGCAGAGCCATTGCGGCAAGGGTATCTCCTCCTCTGCTAATTCCGTCTGTATGGATAGCATATGGGGAAATCGCCCAAAGCGTGCAGGTCTACCTCGATTATTGCCCTTCCTCTTCGTACCATTGCTCCAGCTGCGCTTGCAGCGCGCGGATCTCGGTAAGCAGCGAGATGAGCGGGTAATGCTCCTCCTTGATTGCAGCGAAGGCTTGCTCAAGCTCATTTATGTATTCCAGGCCGCCTTGAATGCTGAGCGATTCCTGCAGCAGATCAAGCTGGTCGCATTCTGCCACGGCAATAGGAAGCTCGGGCTTGCCGGGAGCGGTCAGCTTGTCAATTTCCTTGTTCAGTCGCAAGTTAAGCGCGCTTAGCTGATATGCATAGTCGCTGGGCATTTCAACAAAAGTCAGCTTGTCCCGTAGTTGCAAAATAACATAACGCATCTTTGGCATGATTGCAGGTTCTCCCTCCATACTTTCTACTTGACAGTGTAGCCCAGAGGGAAGTTAAAATTCAAGTAACATTTATAGCCTCGCGCTGGACAGAAGGGTACGTGGTGTACACAATGAAGCAGATGAGCAACGAGGAGCTGCAGGCTTGGGTGGAGCGGGTTTCGCTCGAGAGCTTTCGGCTGCCCTTTAGACATAAAGCAACCTTCAACCGCAGGCTGTCCACGACAGGCGGGCGGTATTTTATGAAAAGTCATCATATTGAAATCAATCCCCATCAGCTGGATATTCACGGGCCGGAAGAGGTGGAGAAAATCATCAAGCATGAACTGTGCCACTATCATCTTCATCTCGCAGGCAGAGGCTACCGCCATCGGGATCCGGATTTCAAGCTGCTCCTCCAGGCCGTTGGCGGCAGCCGTTTCTGCAAGGCGCTGCCGAAACGGACAGCGTCGGGGCGCAATCCGGAACCGTACCGCTACAAGCTGCGCTGCGGCGCATGCGGGACGGAATACCTGCGAAAGCGGAGGATGAATCCGGACCGATATCGGTGCGGGAAATGTCGCGGGCGATTGACACTGCAAGCGCTTGACTCCCCCAATAAGACATGATAAATTATTAAGTGTTCGGTTTGGACATTCCCCGATAGCTCAGTTGGTAGAGCACTCGACTGTTAATCGAGTTGTCACAGGTTCGAGTCCTGTTCGGGGAGCCAGCTTCTGGAGAG
>NZ_NPBY01000029.1 GCF_002272015.1 Paenibacillus campinasensis
TTGGAATATTTTGTTGGAAAGCTCCCGGTGGACATGTGCCGGGGGCTTTTCTTATATTGGGAAGCAAGGGGAGGGAGCCGAAATGAAGACAAGGCAAATTATCGCCATGGGCGGAGGCGGATTTTCAATGGAGCCGGACAATCTGCAACTTGACCGGTATGTGCTGGCCCAAGTTCCGAAGGAAACACCGAAGATTTGTTTCATACCGACGGCAAGCGGGGATGCGGACAACTATGTGGAACGGTTTTATGCCGCTTTTCGAACCTTGCCGTGCACGCCGTGTCACCTGTCGTTGTTCCAGCCGAATTTTGCCGATTTGAGATCCTATGTGCTGGAGCAGGATATTCTGTACGTCGGGGGCGGGAATACCCGGAATATGCTCGTGTTATGGAAAGAGTGGGGGCTGGACCGGATCCTCGAGGAAGCCTATGAGCAGGGGATCGTGTTATGCGGGCTCAGCGCCGGTTCGATCTGCTGGTTTGAGGAAGGCGTTACGGACCCGCTAAATGCCCCGCTTTATAAACTGCAAGGACTCGGTTTACTCAAGGGCAGCCACTGCCCCCATTATGACGGTGAGAACAAGCGCAGGCCGGCTTATCATGACATGATCCTTCGAGGAGACATTCAAGCGGGCTATGCCGCAGATGATGGAGCCGCACTGCACTTCAAGGAGGGACGGCTGCACGGCGTCGTCGGTTCCAGAATGAACGCAAAGGCTTATGTGGTGGAAAGGGACGGGGAGGCCGTCATCGAGCGGACACTGCAAACAACGTGGCTTGGCTGACATGTCCGAAAGATTACAGAAAAAAATCTCGAAAAAATGAGGAAAAGGGCTTGCCATCATTTTTGAATTTATGCTATACTCATTCTTGTCGTCACGGACGGCACTGATAAATATGGCCCGTTGGTCAAGGGGTTAAGACACCTCCCTTTCACGGAGGTAACAGGGGTTCGAATCCCCTACGGGTCATACTTTCACTACAAGCTTCGGGGATGAGAACCCCATAGGTTCGTCGGAGCATAAGCAGCAATTTGTATTCTCGAACCATCTACATGGCAGCTCCATGATGATCATCGAGAGCCATTAGCTCAGTTGGTAGAGCACCTGACTTTTAATCAGGGTGTCGAAGGTTCGAGTCCTTCATGGCTCACCAGTTTTTTTAGAAGTACTCAACAATATGCGGTAGTGGTGGAATGGCAGACACGCTATCTTGAGGGGGTAGTGGGTGTATACCCGTGGAGGTTCGAGTCCTCTCTACCGCATTCATACGGAAACGGAATAAGTCCTGCATTGATGCAGGGCTTTTTTTCATGCTTGGGATTGGCCATGTCTGTTTCATCTTCGACGAAGCGGTTAATATGATACCGTGGACGTCCAAATACCTACAAGGAGTGATTCAGAATGGCTGGAAACAACAATGGAAAGATGAGCCGGGAAGAAGCAGGCCGTTTAGGTGGAGAAGCAACAGCAAACAATCACGACAAAGCATTTTATCAGGAAATTGGACGCAAAGGTGGCGAAGCTACCTCCGATTCGCATGATAAGGAGTTCTATCAGGAGATCGGTAAGAAAGGCGGCGAAGCGACCTCTCGCTCTCATGACCGCGAGTTCTATCAGGAGATTGGGCAGAAGGGCGGCGAAGCCCGCGACAACTCCGATAACGGCAAGATGAGCCGCGAGGAAGCGGGCCGCAAAGGCGGTCAGGCAAGCTCTCGTCAGCGCCGTAATTAACGAACAGCATAAACAGGCTGGAAGAGGAGTCAAGGCCGCGAGCAGATGCTCGCATACCAAGGACCCGCCTTCCATCCTAACCGAAGCGCAGTCACGGTTCCGATATGGAGCTGTGGCTGTTTTTTTTGTGATGGACGGATGGGGGAAGCGGTCCGCTGCACTGGACTTTTTCACAACGGTATGATAATTATATGATAATGATAACCATTCTCATTTAAAGAAACGAGGTTTCACATAATGTCTAACCGATCTTTGCATCATCCTGTGCTGCAGGAACTGGGGAGCGATAGCGGGCTAATGGCCCGGCTGCGGCATATGGAGATATATAACGGGCGCTGTCTTCAACTGGATCAGCAGCTTACGGTTCATCCGGCTCTGGTGCTTCTTCTTGGAGGAGAAGCAAGCCTGCTGCAGGCCGAGCAGACGACTCGCATGGTGAAAGGATGTGTATACGGTTGTCCGGCGGGCTCTACTTTCGGCGTACAGGGTGACGGCCAGCTGGCGGAGCACGAGCGGGAACAGACCGTGGTGGCCATTCTGCATTTTGGATTGTTCGTCAGCCTTCCGGGCAGTGACGAGTGGAAGGAGCTGGACGCCGCAGCGGTTCTGCCGGAGAATGGCGTGTTTACATACGGTTCACCCGAGCGTTTGCAGCAAATTTGCCGATCGGTATACCGGCATGTCCAGGACAAGGACCCGCTCCGGAAATGGCGGGGACAGCTCGATTTCCAGAGATTGCTGTATACCTTGATAGCCGAGAGCAGCCCGGATACGAGGCATGACAAGCGGCAGGCGCTGGAGCGTGTGAAGGAATATATGAATGAACATTACGATCAGGATTTGTCGATGGATCAGCTGGCCGAGCTGGCGGATCTCAGTCCGAAATATTTTGTCGAGGTGTTCAAGAAGACCTATGGATACAGTGCGATGGATTACCTGGGGCAGGTGCGGATGAAGAAAGCCAAGCAATTGATGCTCGGTTCAGATTCCCTGCTGAAAGAGGTGGCGCATTCGGTCGGATATAAGGACGAATTTTATTTCAGCCGCAAATTCAAGAAGGCTTTTGGTTTATCTCCGTCCGAATATATGAGGACGCATAAGAACAAGGTTGCCATGTACGGCTCGACCACGCTGCTAGGGTATGCAATGCCGCTGCAGTGGACTCCCTATGCCGCCCCGCTTCATCCGAAATGGTCGCAGCACTACTATAATGTCCTTGGCCCAGACATCCCTGTGCATCTGGATGCTTATCGGCAGAACCATAACAGAACAGCGAATCTGGAGAAGCTGGCCGCCGCGCGCCCGGAGCTTATTATATGCGCATCCGGCGTTGAGGCGTGGGAGAAGGAGGAGCTGCGCCGGATCGCGCCGCTGTATGAAATGCCGGGGCAGGAGACATGCTGGCGCCGCTGTCTGCTTGACTTGGCGGAGGTGCTGAACCGAAAGGCCGAGGCGGTGAGCTGGCTGGCAGCTTACGAACGTACAATATCCGGCTGGCTGGAGCAGCTCCCGTCACACACTAGGCGCAAGCGGCGAATTCTCACGGCGCGGCTTCACCGTCATGAGCTGGCAGCATACAGTCATCCGGGAATCCGGGAAGTGCTGTATGAATATTTAGAGTTCGAGCCGGTTGTAGTGCCTGAGGAGGCTAATAACAGCCTGAGCATCCGCCAGATTGAAGAGAGCTGTCCGGGCCATCTGCTCCTGCTGGTCCGGCAGGATTCCGAGACGCTGGCCTATTGGCGTCAGCTTGAGTCGTCACCGGAATGGATGGCGCTGGACACAGTCCGAAGCGGCACGTTCCGCCAGCTCTCGTCTTATCCGTGGCGTGAGTATTCCCCGATCGCGATGGAGCAGATGGCGGAGGAAGCACTGCGCATGTTTTCCGGAAAATATCCATGACAGAACCGGAGATTGTCCATGGTGAAGGAGCGGACTTTCGCTTACTATGATCAATAATGATAATCATTATCAATTGAGGGGATGATAATCATATTATGATCAGCTACACGGAAGGGGACGCTTGAGAGAAATGAAGACCATGAAGTTATTGTCAGGGCTGATGGCCCTTATGTTGATGCTTACCGCATGCGGAGGCGGCACGGCCGATCCGGGCGCAGCGCCTGCGGCACAGCAGGCCGCCGATAACGCGAACACAGCGGCGGAGCCGTCGCCGCAGGAGACGGAGTCAGTGCCAGCTGAAGCCGACACGAAGGTGGTCAAATACCTCGACCAGGAATACATTCTGCCAGCGCAAACGGAGCGCATTGTCATTACCGGCGCGGTGGAAGCGATGGAGGATGCCATCGTGCTCGATGTCAATCCGGTCGGGGCGATCTCTTTTGCAGGTGAATTCCCGCCATTGTTTGAGTCGATTACGAAGAATGCCCAGTCGGTGGGCGAGAAGACGGAACCGAATTTTGAGACGATTCTGTCGCTGAAGCCGGACGTCATTTTAGGGTCATCCAAGTTCAAGCCCGAGGTGGCTGAGCAGCTGAACAAAATCGCGCCGACCATCCCGTATTCTCACATCTCCACGAACTGGGAGAGCAATTTGAGACTGCTTGGCGAGCTAAGCGGGAAGCAGGAGCTGGCCGAACAGGAAATCGAGAAATACAAAGCGGATCTGGAAGCGGCAAAGTCGCTGATCGGCGACAGCCTCACGGAGAAGAAGGTGCTGGCGCTGCGGGTTCGCGCGGGCGAGATGTACATCTATCCGGCAGAGGTCTTCTTCAACCCGGTTCTGTATGAGGATCTCGGCATCGCCGTACCGGATGAGGTAGCTGCGGCGGAGGCGCAGGAATTGATCTCCAAGGAAAGAATGGCGGAGATGAATCCGGATTATCTGTTTGTGCAATTCTCGCCGGACGAGAACAGGGAGACGCCGAATGCCTGGGAAGAGCTGCAGAATGATCCGATTCTGAAAAATCTGAACGCGTTCAAGAACGGCACCGTCTTTGTGAACGTCGTAGATCCGCTGGCCCAGGGCGGGACGGCCTACAGCAAAATCGCGTTTTTGAAAGCCGCTGTTGAAAGCCTGACACAGTAAAGGTCGAGCATAGGTTTTATTACGATATATACGAGATATACGAGTAACAGGGATTCCTACAAAGTCCTGATTCCAGTAAATAAGGCGTGTTGTTCATGGGGCTTAGAAAGAGGCTGCCGGCCGTCATTCTGTTGGCGGCCCCGGCGCTTGTCATATTGCTGATTGCGGCTTCCATCCTGTATGGAGCCAAAAATATTACGATGGATACCGTATGGGACTCCATCTTTGCTTTTGATCCGGAAGAAATTGACCACCAGATTATCATAAGCTCACGGCTGCCAAGAGTGGTCGGAGCCATGCTCATCGGCGCATTTCTTGCCGTTTCGGGCGCTCTGATGCAGGGCATGACACGCAACTATCTCGCTTCGCCTTCCATTATGGGGGTGACCGACGGCTCGGTTTTTGCGGTGACTCTGTTCATGATCTTGATCCCGAACGCCGGGTCCGAGATGTATATCATCAGCTCCATGGTCGGTTCCGCCATTGGCGCTGCCATCGTATTCGGCCTGGCCTGGCTCATTCCGGGCGGGCTTAGCCCGGTTCGGCTTGCTATACTCGGGACGGTGATCGGGACCTTCCTCAGTGGCGTCGCGGAGGCGCTCGCCGCTTATTTCCAGATTTCGCAGAGCATCAGCTTCTGGTACAATGCCCGGCTGCATGCCATGGACCCTTCGCTGATCAAGCTCAGCATTCCGTTTGCGCTGGCTGGCCTTGCCCTGGCATTGATACTGTCCCGGTCGGTTACGCTGCTCTCGCTGGGGGAGGAAGCTGCGAAAGGGCTTGGGGTCCGGACTTCGTTGATTAAAGGGCTGACGATGCTGTCGGTTGTCATTTTGACCGGGGTCTCCGTAGCCCTTGCCGGGAAGATTGCCTTTGTCGGGCTCTTCATCCCGCACATTGCCCGGTTCTTGTCAGGCTCCGATTACCGATGGATCGTGCCGGTATCCGGCGTGCTCGGCGGCTTGTTCCTTGCCTTGTGCGATATTCTTGCCCGCTTTGTCAACGCTCCCTTCGAAACGCCTGTCGGTGTTATCACTGCGTTGATCGGTGTTCCGTTCTTCCTTTATCTGATCAAGACGAGGGGAGGGGCTCAGCGTGCTTAATAGCTCGATGCGTTTTCGGGTTGTCCTTGCCGGAGGGCTTGTCATCGTGCTAGCAGCGATCTATTTCAGCCTGACCAATGGCACCTTTGACATGACCATCCGCGACGTGTTCCGAACGCTGCTTCGGCTTGAAGCGGATCCTGATTATGATCTTGTCGTGTTTCAATTTCGCCTGCCGAGGATCGTGCTGGGGGCGCTGGTCGGTTATGCGCTCGGCATCGCTGGCGCTGTCATACAGGGCGTGACCCGCAACGGGCTCGCCGATCCGGGCATACTTGGCATCAATGCAGGTGCGGGCATGGCGGTGGTGCTGTTCATGTTCCTGTTCCAGGCTCAGCTTACGATGACCGGCTGGCTTGGCGTCATGATGATGCCGCTATTCGGCATCACAGGAGGAATGCTTGCTACGGCGGCGATCCTGATACTCGCCAGGGAGGGAGGCAAGCTGGACCCGCAGCGGCTCATTCTGGTAGGGATTGCGATTGCGTCCGGGTTTGGAGCGGTGACGATGTATTTTTCGCTGAAGATGAACCCGAGAGATTACGAAATGGCCGTTTCCTGGCTGGCGGGCAGCCTGCACAGCGCCAATTGGAAGTTTGTGGTGACGATGCTGCCTTGGCTTGTCTTGTTGCCTCCGCTCATCTGGCTGCGCTCGCGAGTGCTTGATCTGTTCCAGCTCAGCGAGGACAGCGTAAAAAGCGTCGGCGTTGCCGCCGAGCGCGAGAAGAAGCTGCTGCTGTTGGGCAGCATCGGTCTGGTCAGCGCCAGTGTGGCGGTATCCGGCAGCATCGGCTTTGTGGGGCTGATTGCCCCCCATATGGCTAAACAGCTGGTGGGCTTCAAGCATCGGCATATGATTCCCATCAGCGGCATCGCCGGCATGGCGATTGTACTGACTGGGGATTTTATCGGCCGAACGATCTTTGCGCCTGCGGAGCTGGCAGCGGGGATCGTCATATCGGTGATCGGGGTGCCATATTTCGTTTATCTGCTGTTTCGCATGAGAAAATAATATGATGGTCGCTACCGTCATTTCGGGGAGAGAACATATGAATCGTTATCAACAGTTGAAAGTGAGGGGGAGGGAGCTGGTGATTTGTCTCCCCCCATCCTATCATCAGTCAGAGCGCCTTTACCCGGTGGCTTATGTACAAGACCAGGGGGAGCCTTTTCAGGATTCCCTGAACTATCTGGAGCACTGTTATGCGTCAGGCAAGCTGCAGGAAGTGATTCTGGTAGGCATCTGTACCAAGGATCGCAATCGGGAATATACGCCATGGCCGATGGATGCGCTCGTTGCGGGGCGTCCGGCCTTCGCTGGGGAGGGGCGGGCTTATGTCAATGAAGTGGCAGATGTGATCAAGCCCTGGATTGACAGTACATACCGCTCGCTTAGCGGACCGGAGCACACGGCCATCATCGGCGGATCGTTCGGGGGCCTAATCTCGCTTTTTGCGGGCTACTGGCGCCCCGAGATTTTCGGCCGGATCGGCATGCTCTCCGGGTCGCTATGGTACGAAGGAGTGCTGGAATATATCAAGGAACAAGGGGCGCTTCCGTCTGGCGTGAGCCTGTTCATGTCGGTCGGGCGAAATGAAGGCATCTATAAACTAAATGCTCAGCGCAGCATGTTTCCGAATCATCTTGAGGCATATCGCCACTGGGTGGAAAGCGGAACGAATGAACATCAGCTGTGCCTGATCGTTGATCCGGACGGCACCCATGATCCGATCTTCATGTACCGCAAATTTACGGACGCCCTGCAGTGGCTGTTCACAGAGGCGGCCGAAGCAGCAGCTTCTCATGCCTTGACTGAACCAGCAACGGAGCCGGTAACTGAGCCAGGTGCTGAATCCGCTGCAGCGCGGAAGCTCACAGCGTCCGGCGCCATAGCCCCTGACGGTTCGGCAAGCCCGGATGCATCTGTTGCTGAATCCGGTTCACCCCGCGCACCGGCAGCTTTCAGCATTCCGGGCACGGTCACTTGGAGTCTGCGCTCGGAGCTTACTGGGCGGGCATACCGGATCTGCATCGCCGAGCCGATGGGGCCGCCGCCAGAAGGCGGATATCCTGTGCTATATTCGCTGGATGCCAACGCCACCTTCGGCTCGCTGGCGGAATCGATCCGGATGCAGTCCCGAACCCCTCGCGGAATACCGCCTGCGGTGGTCGTGGGCATCGGATTCGACAGCGATAGCCCGATTGCAAGCGAGGAGCGCTTCTATAATTACACCGAATATGCGGATAGCCGCGAGCTGCCGGCAAGACCCGGAGGAATGGAATGGCCGGAGACCGGCGGGGTAGCGCATTTTCTGGAGTTTATTGAGACGCAGCTGAAGCCGAGGATCGAGGAACACTATCCGATAGACCGCAGCAGGCAGTCGCTTTTCGGTCATTCTCTGGGCGGATATTTTGCCTTGTACACGCTGTTCACCAGGCCCGAGGCTTTCCAGCGGTATGTTGCCGCGAGCCCATCGATATGGTGGAAGCATCATGCGCTGTATACCCACTGGGAGAATGGAAGCGCACGCCTCCAGGAGATGCAACCGCTCCGGGAGCTACATCTTTATGTTGGCAGAGAAGAGAAGCCGTCCATGGTGACGGATGCCAGAGAACTGTACGCTTGCTTGAAACCGCATTATCACCTCTTGAAGACCACATACCGGGAAATTGAAGGGGAGGGGCACGTATCCGTGCTGCCCTCACTGTTCAGCCCGCTGCTTCGGATCGTTACGGCAGCGCCGGAAACCCCGTAAACCTAATCAGTATGCCTCATCTCATTTCTGTCCAAAATAAAAAGCAGCCGCGAATTCTGCCACAGAGCAGGGTTCGGGCTGCTTATTTTGTATGTCAGAAACGCGATCTGTCTGTTAGATGACGTCAAGGCTCCTCATTATCCGGCAATTCGGCGTCATCAAACGCGGATGAATATTGTGGATACAAGCGCCGGATGCAACCAGGACATATATCATGGGTGAACTTGATCGGAAGCCGGATTTCCAGATAGCTTTCCACGGGCTCCCATACGTCTTCGGTATGCACATGCTTGCATACGGCACAGATCGGGACATGCTCCGGCAGAGCAGCGCTGTAGGAAAGCAAGTGAGCAAGCTGAAGCTCTGTATGCTTATATTTCGTAATGTCCGAATAAGACAGTACGGCTCCAAGCACAAGCTTGTTCCCAGTGCTGGCGATCGGTTGAACCTCGCACAACACCCAGGCGGGGCCGTCCTCCCCTTCCAGCTCATATTCAACGGAGAACGCCTCCTTATGCCCAAGCAGCACCTCACGAATAGCGGGGAGAAAAAACTCCCTATAAAAAAGGGCAAAAGACGAATCAAACTCGGGCGGGCTGACATCAAAAAACGAAATCCCTGGCTGCAGGTGCTTCGGCGACATTCCGAACTTGGCGGGCCATTTCATCAACGGATCATTGATGTTGTCGATCGTTCCGTCCGCGCGCAGGATGATCAGCCCCTTGTTCAAGGAGTGAACGGCATGACTCCAAGATGTTACGGTATTTGGCAAATTACTCGCTCCTCTAACTGGATTCATACATTGAGGAAAAAGTGCTGCGATCTATGGTATAATTTAGGCAATATAGAAACTATTATACACTTATATAAGTAATTGTGCAAGAGGAAATAACTTAAATAAGTTATTTTATGCTGAAGAGTATGGGAAGGCGGTTGTTTCATGCAGTCTATCTACCAACGAATCGAACATCTAATTGAAGACCGAGGTATGACCAAGAAGGCTTTTTGCGAAGCGCTCGGCATCAGCACGGGAAATTTTGGTGATTGGAAAAGGGGCAAAACAACGCCAAGCACAAACAAGTTGATCGAAATCGCAGCATTCTTCTCGGTGAGTCTGGATTGGTTAATCATCGGCAGGGGGAGCCCATTCCCGGAAATCAAGGAAACACGCGAAGGCTACGGCATGGAGCATGGCGCGGAACAGGAGATCATGATTGATCCAGCCGAGCTCTCCGAGCTGGGCGAGCAAGAGCGGGAATTCATCCGCGAGTATTTGGAATTTTCCGCATATCGCAAGGATAAGGGAAGGAACAAAGACATCAATCGGTGAGCCCTTATAATAAGGTAAGGATTGGCGCTTTACATTTGCTTTACAGAGGGATATAATAGGGAATGTTCTGCTGAGACGTTCCCTTTTTATTATGCGGTAGTGGTGGAATGGCAGACACGCTATCTTGAGGGGGTAGTGGGCGTACGCCCGTGGAGGTTCGAGTCCTCTCTACCGCATTGGAAATGAGAAAACCACGCTTCGTTTAGGATTGTTCCTGAACTTGAAGCGTGGTTTTTTTGTTGCAGAAACTGACGATGTTGCAGAATCAATGGGTCCATACAGCGCATACGCTAATCTCCGACTTATCCGGCAACTATGTCAATATTAAAAATTTAGCTCAAGTGAAACTAACGAAAGTCGAACGAAATATCGGGGACTTGATCGATGCTTATTTTGTTTACAAGGGAAAAACCTATAAAGCACCTATGGTTAAATCAGATTTCAAGTATGTATTTTACACGTCAAATCCATATCAGCAATACAAGTTTTCACAAAAGCACTGGAGACAGATCGAAGAGCATACCATCAGCACAGGCATGACATCCGATATGGTGTATTTATCCTGGGGATGGTACGACCAGAATATGAAGAACACGTATTCGTGGGGAACTACGGAATTTTGGGTATACGAGCGTTCATATGGAGGAGATAAATATCTTTATTTTGTAAACGATGTTCTACAGTCGATCTCTACTTACTAATTTAATGTTTTCTTTTTTATATAAAGGAAATAACTCTGCCGATATTATTCAATAAGCAGAGTTGTATACAGCTTAGACTTGTCTCTGTACAACGGTCAGGAGGAAACTTTAATGTGGGTTGGAATAGGTTGTTTAGGCATTATTGTAATGTTTTTTATTATTTCCGTAGGCGCAAAAAATGATAATAGTGTTGTGATATGGTTTGGAATTTTTGGCATCATGATATCTAGTTTCTCCTCATATTATTTGGAAAAAAAGCGGGAGAGGGACAAAGAAGAAAAGATCATCAGGCAGAATTATCAGATGAGCAAATCCATTAAAAGTGAACTAGATCTGGCCTTCAATAAATTGAAAAGAGATTTTTTTTATGCCAGTCAAGAGGCTGTCTCCGCTGATTTATCCTCCATGATTGCGATTGATGAAGACAATAAGAAGATTGCTATCATTTACAATACATATGATAATAAAGGACTGGAATTATCGCAGGCCCTTTCGAGAATCAACTACACATCTAAAATATTCAATTATGATGATATTCTTCAATCGGAAATCATTGAGGATGGAGCTACAGTTACAAGGACATCAAGATCCGACCAGCTCGGTGGAGCGCTGCTTGGCGGATTGATTGCTGGCGGGGTTGGTGCGGTGATCGGCGGTTTAAGTGCAGCTACAGCTTCATCCACCCAAGTGGGACAAGTACAATTGCAGATTGTAGTTAATGATTCTCAAAAATCATTTTATAGAATTACGTTTGGTTCTTTTGATCAGGCGGTTCCCAAATCTAGCTTGGAATATAAAAAGGTATATGATGATGTGCTGCATTGGCACAATATTTTGAGCTATTTAATTAAAAATGTAAATAAAGTTGGATCCAATGAAGATGAAGCCAATGATGCAGCCAATCAGGCAAGTAACCACCATGTTATTGTACAAGATGTTCATGGGCAGAAAATGTCACTTGCCGATGAACTATTGAAGTTATCGGAGCTTGTTAAGCAAGGCGTAATTACACAAGAGGAATATGAAAAGTTGAAGCTTCAGCTCATAAAATAAAAAATCCGAAAGTCACTCTGAAGTGCACCCCTTAGAAGAGACATCGGAACCCCCCGGGGTTTAACCGATGAAGAGGGTGCATTTTTCATTGCTATTAAAGTTAAAAGTATACGCTGAAGATCTGAAGATGGAGGCTATACAGCATTACTTCGTAAGTTGACGATATGACTCATGAATTCGATGCGAAACAGTTGCAAGAATTGGGTTTGGAGCTATTCCAGACGGGAAGCTGCTTCCGGTAACGCATCCATAGATTCTTTCTAGAAAATCTGAATCTCATGATTACGTTTCAAAATTAATGGGAAGTGTAAAGTAGAAAGTGTACCCTAACTTGAAAGGAGCAGTGAGTAAACATGAACGCTTTGTATACTGCCTCGGCCACCGCGCGCGGCGGGCGCGAAGGATCCGTCTCTTCATCGGATGGCGTACTTAAACATGATCTGAAAATGCCAAAGGAGCTTGGAGGTCCCGGAGGAGCCGGAACCAATCCTGAGCAGCTGTTCGCAGCAGGCTACAGCGCTTGCTATGAAAGTGCTCTTCAGAACATCGCCCGCAAGGAGAAGGTAAAGCTGACCGAAACCGAGGTTACAGCCGATGTTATGATCGGCAAGGATGAATCGGACGGAGGTTTCAAGCTTGCAGTCAAGCTGAATGTGAAACTGCCTGGCGTGGAACGTTCCCAGGCGGAGGATCTTGCCCGCAAGGCTCATGACTTCTGCCCATACTCAAAGGCGACAAGAGGCAACATAGACGTGGAGCTGAACGTCCTGTAATTTGCAATGTTCCTGTACTTTACAAGTGCTCGAAATACCGCTTGTTGAGCCGGTATTTCGGGCATTTTTGGGTCAATGGAAGCCCTTGGGCAGCGTATCCGGGGTCAGGTTGACATATGGTGCAAAATTCTTTAATATGACTAAGTACTAGAAGGTACAAACAGTCAATAACAATTTAAAATAGACGGGTGATGACATGTCATACAGACCGAAGATTGCGAATGTGACCAAAGCCGGAAGCAATGACAAGGAAGGTCTTTACGAATTCATCGTCAGCTTGGCTGACGGAACACAATGCCGGGTGTTCTATAACCGATTTCCGGATTGGGAGATGACCGCACTGACGAGACTGGGAAAAGTGCCATGCCCGGTGTGCCACAAGGATTTTATCTGCAAATGTATGGAGAAATTTCAAGATGATTTCGATCGTCAGCTGAAGGAACAGGAATGGCTGAGCAAGGTTGCCGAATAATAATCGAGAATAGGCGATTTGAACAAGCGTGGGGAGGCTTCCCTGCGTTTTCTCTTTATATACGGACGATATAACGAACAGAACGGGGGAAATCCATATGGCCCATAACCATAAAGACCCGCAATCTCCGCACGCGATCGTGCTTATCGATGGGGTCTGTCATTTATGCCAGGGGCTCACCAGATTCATCATACAGCGAGATCCTGATGGTTATTTTCATTTCGCCTCGCTTCAGTCCGATGCGGGGCAGGAACTGCTCAGACAAGGAGGCTTGCCGGAGGATATGAGCGAGACGATGGTGCTGATTGAAGATGGAACCTACTATACCCGTTCCACAGCTGCGCTGCGAATTGTCCGGCGCCTGCGCTTCCCCTGGCCGTTGCTCTACATCGCAGTGGCCGTTCCGAGACCGCTGAGAAATCAGCTGTATCGGATGGTGGCCCGGAATCGCTATCGCTGGTTCGGAAAGTCTGAGGAATGTCTCATTCCAACGCCGGACATTCGGCGGCGCTTTCTCTCCTAGATGTCCCTGTTGTTAACGTAGAGGAGCGCGGAAACCGGCTTCCTCCGCTTCTTGTTCTGTACAGAACCATTGCTCCGGCTTGGTCTGTTCATAATACCGGGACTCGGGCGTATGATAGATCTTCTCCCCTTTGGAATTGATGTTCCCCTTAATATGGCAGCCGTTGGCCGGAACATCCGCTTGCCCGGCTGAAGGCTCAGGCGCCTCGGTCAGGATGTCGTAATCTTCTGACTTAGAAGGTTCAGCGCCCTCCGCTTCTTCTGGATAGAAGCCGTCCTCCTGGGCGTAGTTCTCTATACTCCAAATGCCAAGGCCCTGCTCACGGCTGATTCGCTGCAGATCGTCGAATTTGTCAACATAACGGACGTTGGGCGGATAAATATACGCGACCCGGGCCAGTCCCTGTTCCAGCAGCGCTTCCTGCACCATGACTCCATCAGCGTACACATAAGCGAGAAGCCGGGAGTATTTGTCCCGATTCGGGCCGATATCGAACTCCAGCTCCAGCAATTCGGCCTGCTCTACAAGCTCTTTCGTGAATTGCTTGGCCTCCGGCCCGAATGGCTGCACACCGAGGCGGGGGTGACTCGTCTCCGGCGTATCGATCAGCAGAAGGCGAACATTTTCTTTCTTGCCTTCATACATGACACTGATCGTGTCACCGTCGATGGCCCTTACGAGCTCGACAGGCACACGAGGCAGATTGAGGTCGTCTGTAGGGTAAACCGTTGTTGAAGATTCATTTCCGGCAGGGCCGGCTTCCGGGATGGCCGTTTCACTCGTGTGTGGCGGAGCCGCCAGCGGCTGGCCGCAGCCTGTCAAGAACACGAAGGCCAATAGAACGAACATAACATAGCGTTTCACTTGATGTCACTCTCCTGACTTGATGAAATCCACATGATTCGTATTCGGAGTCTCTGGGAGGTTCCGGTTGCAGCAGATCCTATATAGTTTCAGCAGATTCTATGTACAACGTGCTACATAAAGAGAATTGCTGCTGAGCCTATATAGTAGGATATATATCCTTGTTTTGGCAATAGGAAGATCAGTAATCTCTGAAAAATATATGTTGCCGTTTGACAGATGCTATGTTATTCTAATGTCAAATTATAACAAGACAACGGAAGCACCGTTCAATAACCGCGATAAGCGGTATTGACGGTGCTTTTTTGCGTTGGCATGAGAAAGGTGGTTGCAAAAATGCCGGTGAGAATGGTGCTGGCCGTCCAGGATTCCCGGTATGTGGAGCCGCTGCTGGACTATGTTCAGGGCAGCTCCTTCGGAAATATGCTGCACGTGACGGCATTTACCCGTATGGATGCATTCCTTCAATATATGACAGAGCATAAGCCCGGGCTCGTGGTCGGAGATCGTGACATGCTGCAGGCCTGGCTTGAAGCGGCAGGCGAGGATGCTCGGCACATCGCCTGGCTGCTGCTGAGCGAGGACGGGGGCGCTCTTCCGAGTGCCCGAGGCGGTGAGCCTGGCCGAGGAGCGGCCATTGCCAAGTACCAGCCGCTTCCGCAGCTGCTGGAGGCGGTGCTTGCCTACTGCAAGGGTCCGCTTAACGGAGCTGTCAGCGAACCGAAGCGCCATAGCGGAACGACACCCGTGCTCGGGATCGCATCGCCGCTAGGCGGATGCGGGAAATCTACGATTGCGATGAATATGGCCAAGCAGCTTGGCGTACTGGGGCTTCACGTTTTCTATCTCAATCTGGAGACGGCGAACACCGGTGCTTTGTTTTCATCCGGGACGCCGGAAGGCGAGCAGCGCTTTTCCAGACTGCTGTACAACGTGAAGGCCTGGCAGGAGGAGAACATCGCTAAACGCCAGGCAGGCGCCCAGCGCCCGGAGATGCCGGATGTGGAGCTTGGGCCATTTATTGTGAAGCATCCCGGGATGAAATGCGACACTTTTGCTCCGAGTCAGCAGGTGCAGGAGCTGATGGAGATCACTGAGGCGGATACAGGTTTACTGCTGAAGCTGCTGGCAGCTAGCGACGAATACGATCTCATCATTGCCGATACGGGAGGCTGTATTGAGGAACGCACGCTTGGGGTGCTGGAGGGGGCGGATCTGCTGATGTGGGTGCTGCTGGATGACCTAGTCAGCATGTACAAGAGCGGGGTGTGGCTCAATTACCTGGAGAGCCGGCATCCGGAGCTGTTCAGGAATGCGATGGGCAAGAGCCGATATGTGATGAACCGGTTTACGGGACAGCTTGCCAATCCGCTTCCTCGGCAAGCATCGGGCCTGGATGGTGCTTTGCCCTACATCCCTTCATGGAAGCAAGTGCATCAGGAAGATCTGCTGCTCTGCTCGCCGATCTTCCAGCGGGAAATTCTGAAGCTGTGCAGAGCGCTGCTGGAGAAGCCGGGGCTGGTGTCATTTCATGCCGACGGGGACCGGGCTTATGGTTGAGGAGAAATTTGCAGCCGTCCGCGAGCGGGTTCGTTCAGAGCTGGATATGACCTCAGCCATCAGCAATGAGGAGCTGATTCGGCATATTGAGGATGTGGTGTGGAGAAGCCGGGAGCTTGGATATCTGACCGCATCCGAGAAGAGAAGGCTGGTTCGCCGGGTGTTTGACTCGTTCCGGGGGCTGGATGTTCTGCAGCCGTTAGTGGACGATCCGGGCATTACCGAGATTATGATTAACAGTCATGAGGAGATCTTTATCGAGCGGGGCGGTGAAGTCATGAAGCTGCCGATGCAATTTGAGTCACAGAGCCGGCTGGAGGATATTATTCAGAGCATCGTTGGCACCGTCAACCGGGTGGTGAATGAATCCTCGCCGATCGTGGATGCCAGGCTGAAGGATGGCTCCAGGGTCAATATTGTGCTACCGCCCATAGCGTTAAAAGGCCCGACCATGACGATCCGGAAATTCCCGGAGTCGCCGATGACGATGGAGGACCTGGTGGATAAGGGAGCCATCACCGCGGAAGCTGCTGAACTGCTAAGACTTTTGGTAGTTGGCAAATACAACATTTTTATCGGCGGTGGCACAGGCTCGGGGAAGACAACCTTTCTGAACGCATTGTCCCAGTACATTCCGCCCGATGAACGGGTCATTACGATCGAGGACTCGGCGGAGCTGAAGATTGTGACCGTTCCGAATCTTGTATCTCTGGAGACACGGAACGCGAATACCGAAGGACGGGGTGAAATATCGATCCGCGATCTGATTCGGTCCTCGCTTCGGATGCGGCCCAATCGCATCGTTGTGGGCGAGGTTCGGGGAAGCGAAGCGATCGATATGCTGCAGGCGATGAACACCGGACATGATGGAAGTCTGTCCACCGGCCATGCGAACAGCACAAGGGATATGATCAGCCGGCTGGAGTCCATGGTGCTTAGCGGGGCTGATCTCCCGGTTGAGGTGGTTCGCCAGCAGATCAGTTCGGCGATCGATATTTTTGTCCACTTATCCCGGCTTAGGGATCGTTCGCGCCGCGTCACCGAGATCAGTGAGGTGATAGGTATGAGCGGCGGCGAGGTCAAGCTGAACCCGCTTTACCGTTTTCGGGAGAGCGGAGAAGCAGGGGGACGCGTGCTGGGGGAGCTCGAATCATGCGGCAGCTTTCTCCGGCGCGATGACAAGCTGGCTATGGCCGGCATCAAGCTTTGGCCGCTGCAGAAAAAGTCAGAGGAGGCTGCTGATGAAGGCCGAATGGAAGCAACAAGCTGAATTGAAGCGACGACCGAAGCGCCGATCAGATATAGGCGAAGCACAGCATAAGGGGGCTGCTCGAAGTCAATCTCAGGGCAGCGGAAGATTTCCTGACTACCGTACATACCATTTGTCCCCGAGTCAGCGGGTCGGCAGTTTGCTGGCAGGTGCGGTGCTGTTATTCGGGATCGGCTACCTGTTTTACAGCCATGTTGTAATGGCGACGGTGCTGGTGGCCGGTTGTGTATTCTTTCCGAAATTTTGGAGGCGGCATTTGCTGGAGCGGAGACGAAGAACATTAAATCTTCACTTCAAGCAGGCGCTATATTCGATATCTTCGTCGCTCTCCGCGGGCAAGTCGGTGGAGAATGCGTTCCGAGACGCGGTGCAGGACTTGTTGCTGCTGGACCCTGGGGGCCGCAGCGATATGATCTTTGAGCTGAGGCTCATCGTCTCCCGACTGGAATACGGGGAGCCCATTGAGGTTGCTTTGCGGGATTTTGCCACGAGAGCAGCTATGGACGACATCACCAATTTCGCAGATGTGTTTACAACGTGCAAGCGGACCGGGGGAGACCTGGTTGAGGTCGTTCGGAGAACCTCCAGTGTAATCGGAGAGAAGCTTGATATCCAGCAGGAAATATCGGTGATGGTCTCGCAGAAAAGATTTGAATCCAAGGCGCTGCTCGTGGCTCCGTTCTTGCTTGTGCTCTTTATGAATTTGACCGCACCCGATTACATGGAGCCTATGCGCAGCGGGGCCGGGATGATGATTTCCACCTTGGCTTTAGCCGGGCTTGGCGGCTGCTTCTGGTGGATTACGAAAATGATGGATATCCAGGTTTAAGGAGGTGATACAGGCATGCTGCTTGGGGTCTCTGCTGCTGTGATGGTTCTGCTGGCGGGTGGTTGGGTGGTGCTGAACTTGATCGGCGGCAAGAAATATCGAAGCTTTGGCAAGGTGCATATGGAAGGATTGAAGCTGCGGAAGATGAGTCCGCCGATGCTGTATCTGTTTGACCGGTTCAACATTGCGACGCGTTTTCCCATTCTGTTCTTCCGCATTCAAGGCTCCGTGCAGAAAATTTACGGATTGCGTCAAAGTCCGGAGATGACATTGCTGTTCATGGCCGAGTCGCTGGCTTATGGCTGGCTCGCTCTGCTAGGCGGATGTCTGTTCACACTGATCTCTGGTGAGGCTATGGGGCTGTTATCCGGTTTGGGATTGGGGATTCTGCTGCCGGTGCTCATGGTTCAGGATCTTCACAAAAAAGTCGTTCAGCGTGAGCAGGACATCGTAATGGAGCTTCCGGAGGTTCTGAACAAGCTGGTGCTGCTCGTAGGTGCGGGTGAAACGGTCCAGAGGGCGCTAATCCACTGTACGGAGAAGAGCAGTCAACAAGATCATCCGCTGTATCGCGAGCTGAGGCAGCTGGTCCAGGAATGGGAAGGCGGCGTTTCATTTCAGCAAGCGTTCGAGCAGTTCAACAAGCGCTGCGGGGTACAGGAGGTTTCGATCTTTACGACGACGATGCTGCTTAATTTCCGGCGCGGAGGAAATGACTTCGTGCTTGCGTTAAGAGATCTGTCCCGCGTGCTGTGGGAGAAGCGCAAAGCGATCAGCAGAACGAGGGGAGAGCAGGCCTCCTCCAAGCTGGTGTTTCCGATGGTTGTCATTTTTATGATCGTCATTGTTCTCCTCGGAGCGCCGGCATTTATGATGATGAATATATAGAAGGGATCGGTGTATACACATGATAGTATCAGGGCTTGGAAGAGGATTAAAGCGCTTTTGGAAGGACGATAGAGGGATCGGCACGCTTGAGATGATCTTGATCATCGTCGTTATTCTGGTCATCGCTTATTTCTTTAAGGATCAATTGTTCCAACTTGTACAGCGATTGTTTGCGAATGTGAACCAAAGAACCAATGAATTCATTAAGGATTAAGAGAAGCAAGTTGTTGAAGGAGGAGGGGAGCTTCACCATTGAAGCTTCCCTTGTACTCCCGCTTGTGTTCGTTGTCGTCGTGCTGCTGTTGTTCCTGTGCTTGTATATATACCAACAATCGATGCTGGTGCAGGTGTCGAATGCCGCCTCGGAGCGCGTCGCTTTTATATGGAATAACAGCCATAGGGAAGCTTCGAATGGAGCGGTGAGTGAAGGGCTGCATGACTCCCTCTACTGGCGGCTGACGGATGACGCATTGCTTACCTCGTTATTTGGCTGGAGCAAGGGAGAGAGCGGAGGACACATTTCCTTGCCCTCATCGGATGGGCAGGGTGGAGGACTTCCCTCAAGAAAGCTGGCTAAAGGAAACTCTGTTCTTCCTGACGGTGTTCGGGGAGAGATGAATTATGACAACAAGCTGCTGCTGCGCACGGTGGAGACGAAGCTGGTACAGAGCACCTCGATGACGCCGGTGACCCGATTGATGAACCGAGACGGCTACGTCTACGCTGCTGCCCAGTCCGCTGTGGTGGACCCTGTTGAATTCATCCGCACGATTGATCTGATGCGCTATTACGGTTCGAAGTTCCGCGGAGCGGGCGGAAGCATAACGGATCCAGGCGCTGCCTCCGGCGTGCTGCAGCGGTTTGGAGGGCTGAAATAACATGCTGAAGCGAGGTTTCAGACGAGGGCGGCGGTCAGTCAGGAGACATTTCTCCGATGGATCGGTATCGATCTTTCTTATTGTCATTCTGGCCGCTGTGTTTATGTTTGTGGCGGTGTTTATTGACTATGCCCGGATTGCGGCGATGAAGGTTCAGACCGAAAGATTGGCGCGGGCCGCTGTCCGGTCGGTCATGTCCGCTTATGATCCAGTCCTGCAGCAGCGCTACGGACTTTTTGCATATGGAGAGACCGATGGCAACATGATTATGGGCAATGTGCTGAATGACAG
Source organism: Paenibacillus campinasensis (assembly GCF_002272015.1). Classification (GTDB taxonomy): domain Bacteria; phylum Bacillota; class Bacilli; order Paenibacillales; family Paenibacillaceae; genus Paenibacillus_AQ; species Paenibacillus_AQ campinasensis. The sequence goes on from NZ_NPBY01000029.1 coordinate 20,073, forward strand.
CTTGAATCCGGGTGACCGGGGCGATGCTTTCCAATTGATGGCGATGCGGGTAGACAGCTCAGGGCTTGAACTGGAACGGCCATTGGGATCCTATGAAGTCTTTAATCGCATGATCGGCGAAGACATGAAATATAAAGCACCGATTGATTTTACACTCGAATTGGTACAAAAGTTCAAGCCGATGTCGCAAGCGATGAAGGAAGCCTCGAATACGGTGGATGTGCTTGGAAAGCTTCAGAAGCTGTACGACAGAAGAGAAGATGCGCTAAATGAAATGCTGGAGAAACAGCGGAAAGCAGCCGAAAGCGCGTTGCCGTTGCCGAAGCTGATTATGGACCCGCCAGGGGCTTACATCTATGATGCGTCTCTCAGCGGCTTCGTCTATATGGCGAGCGATGCGGCCGCCCAGTATGCAGATTATATGTCCAAGGTAGAGGAGGATGCCAGACGGCCGGAGGATGAGGACAAGTTGTATACTTCCTTGATACAGGATTATGAGTTCGGCGTGTCAGTGTTAAGCTCGCAAATATCAGCTCGATTGGATAAGGCCTCCAGCACGCATGATGAGCTTCTAACCAAGGCGGAACAACTGTGGACTGAAGCCCAAAGTTTGAATGAGGAAATGAAGCGGGTGATTCAGGAAGCAGAGGATCGAAACACCAATGTCGGTTATGATACCGTAACGAATGATCAGACCCTCGGCAACTCAGGATCGTCCGGAGAAGACGCAGCGTTGATTCGTTCGATTCGGGAGAAGACGGATCAACTGCTGCGAAGCGATGAGCTTCTGAACGGATTGCGTCAGGAGATTCATGGACAGAAGCGGAAGTACGCGGCTGTTCAGAGCGGAGTATCGTCTGTCGCCTCCTCTGCAGGAAGAAGCGAGAACAAAGGACAGGTCATGCAGACAAGCCGGCAGTTGGACAGTTACCTGCAGGAATATGCGGTTTCAGGCAGTGCAAATATCCTTGACCGTCAACGGGCTCAGCTGGACGAAAGCCGTGCTGCCGATAAAGAACGGAAGGCAGCAGAGAAGCTTGCCAAGCAGAAGCTGAATGAGGCTGCGAATGTATTGAGCGCTCTTAACGGACTCGAAGGGCAAAACGAGCTAATGGATGAGTTCCGCAAGCTGCAGCAGTATTATGACGAAAGTCTGCAGTTCAACCGGGAGCTAGATGAGGCGAGGAGTAGACGGGAGCTCGGCAGCAATCCCTATGACGCTGGCAAGTCAGCCATGAACGGGATGGACGGCATATTCGGATCGATGGGGAGCATTCTGGAGGGAGCAGGAGAAGAGCTTTTTCAAAATGAGTATGCGGTGCACTATTATCAGCATTTTGATATAGGCAAATTATCCGAGGTCATCCAGAATCCTTCGGCCGGAAGCCGTCTAGCTGATGAGCTTAGGGTCGCGAATCAAGAGGTGGAGTACATTCTTTACGGATTTCACAACCCGATTGGCAACATATCTTCCGCTTATGCCGAAATTTTCGCTACCCGGCTTGCGATCCGGACGATGGAGGGACTGGTCGAGAACAGCAAGCTCGGCAATCCGCTGGTGGTTCTGGCAGCTGCTATATTGTATGGGATCGAGAAGTCGATTGAAGACATGCTTCAGCTAGTTCAGAAGGGCTCGATTCCATTGTCCAAGTATGTGCCTGTGCAGCTGACTTATCGAGATCATCTCAGGCTGTTTCTGCTGCTGCATAGCAACAATGAGCGCAAAATGTCCCGTATGCTGGCACTGATCCGATTCAATACGGGAATCAATCCGGCTGATCGATCGACCTATGCTTCCGGTGAGGTCACCATGGCGATGCGGCTCTGGTTTCTGCCTGGCATTACGAATGTGCTGGGCACAGCAATTGGCGACAGCGGCGAAGTCCAGGGGAATCGGTATGTGTTTAGCCGCAGAGCGGATTTTTCCTATTAGGATTAGAGGGATTCGAATGAGAAGAGCAATACGGCGTAAGAGCGCCTTCCGGCACGGGAGCGGGAGCCATATTCGAACCGAGCAGGGAAGCATGGTGGTTGAAGCAGCACTGGTGCTGCCGATGTTTATGTTTTTTGTCATTTTTCTCATTTATATTGTGCAAATGACACTGATTTCAACTGCCCTGCAAAGCATGGTGTCCGATACAGTCAAAACGGTAACCGCCCATATATACCCGGTCTCCATCGCAGTGAGTCCGAACGGAGACCAAGCCTCCGAATCCGGTTCCTCGAGTCCCTCGCACTGGGAAATTCCGAAGCTGTCTTTAAGCGATTGGGCCTCCCAGTACACATCACAGCTTCCATCGCCTGTGAATGAGTGGATACAGGAGGCTATTGCGACCGGGGAGGAGCCCTTGCAGCAGCTTAAGAACGAGGCGGCTCAAGCGGTGCTTGACCCGGTAGTCAAACCGATTCTAAGGCCGTTCATGCCGGAGCTTCTTCATTACGAACGGATCCATGTATCCAATCTCCATATTCCGAACCTGAAGACCAATGAGAAGCCTTACTTCGGCATTGAGGTCAACTACGAACTTCCGATCCGCATGCCTTTTGTGAACAAGAAGATTGTGCTGCAGGCGAAAGCCCAGGAACGGCTATGGATTGGAGATACCGGAGAAGGGCGAAGCGGCGGGGGAACGGAGGAGAACACAGGACGCTCCATTGAGCTGCTGGAGAAGCCGGACCCGGCCGTTGCGAGCAAGCAGGCTATCGTGCGGGCCAAGATCGAGCCAGGGATGGAAGCCCAGCTGTCGGTCTACTACAAAAGTGGCAAAAGCACAGCCAAATATTTGGGCTGGAAAACGGCGGATGAGAACGGGTATATCGAATGGGAATGGAATGTTGGCTTTAACACGACCCCTGGCACATGGCCATTTGTGATAGAAACCGCGGATGGTCAGCGACTCGAGGTGATGTTTACTGTCGTGCCGCGACAATGATCAGGACCCTGCTTGGCATGGAACGAGAACCTTCAATTGAAGGGGCAAGAGGTAGAACGAAAGTGAAGAACGGCGGATATGTACGGTCGGATCGAGAGGGGGACGGGACATGGAGCTGGCTTTTGGAGCCTGCGGCATTTTTCTGCTGATGTCATTTATAACCGATATTCGCACGATGAAAATTCCGAATGTCATAACGGTGTCGGCGATGACACTGGGCTTGCTGTATCATGGTGTGATTGGGGGATGGGAAGGGCTGTTCTTTTCGCTTAAAGGCCTTGGGACGGGGTTCTTCATTCTGCTGATCATGTACTTTACCGGGGCTGTTGGCGCGGGAGATGTCAAGCTGTTTGGCGGAATCGGCGCATGGACCGGAGCGTTGTTCACACTGCAGTGTATTCTGTATTCGGTTCTGTTTGCCGGCGTAATCGGATTATGTCTTCTGCTCTGGCGCAGAGAGGTATTCAGCAGGTTACGACGAGTCGTGGCGGGCATAGCGGGTGTGGTTATGCTGAGAAGCTTGCAGCCTTGGCGTGGTCAGGAGGGAGAGCATTTGCGTTTTCCGTTTATGACCGCGGTGCTCCCGGGCGCCATCGGTGCGTACCTATTTTTATATGTGTAGGGGGCGGGAGCATTGCTTGGGTTAAACACGGATTTTGTACAGAATGGCGGAACGTTTATGGTGTTGGGGAGAGAGCAAGGAATTGCACCTTCCGAGCTCAACCCGGTGCAGCTAGGGATGATTCGCTCCGCGCGTATCCCTCACCTGCTCAAGCTGCATGTGCGGGAACTGGATAATCAGGTAACGCTGGAATATGACATCAGCGGCAAAAAGATGCTGTCACAAGCATTGAAAAGCGAAAGGCTGAGCCTGACTGAATATTATGGGCTGCTGCTCCAGATGGCCACAGCTTTGAATGAAGCGAGTCAATACATGCTTCAGCCCGAGCAGTATGTTTTGCATGAGGACTATATTTTTGTGGAAGGGGATCTGCATCTCGGGACGCTGTATTTATGCTATGTCCCTTTGGAAAACGCCAGGGGAACCGGGCCTGGCGTGCAGCATCCATTGAAGGAGTTCATGACCCGTCTGCTGGCGAATGTGACCGAGCTGAAAGGCGGGGGTGTGCAGGCGCTGATGTCTTTTTGCGCGAGCGAAGCCTTCCATCTGACAGGGATTAAGGAGCTGCTTATTGACCTGTTGTCCACAGAGGATGATACGGGAGGCAGAGAGGCTCGGACCGAAAATGCCGATATGCGGAGTGTGTATGAACTTGCCAGCGAGCAAGCGGCCAGTGAGGTGGAGCATGGCTACCGGGCGGCAAGGTATGAACCGGACGCGATTCCAACAGCACAACACCCGGAGCAGGAGACGAATAGAAAAAGTCAGGTTCGCAGCCGCAGCATAAGGCGAAATGCGAGGCGAGCGCAGGAAGAGGAGGATCAGGCACAGGAGCAGAGGGAAATACGTGAGCGTCTGCCGAAGGCTTCCGCCTTTTCGTTGTCCGCTTCCTTTTCTTCGAGCGAGGATGAGACAACGGAGGAGGCGCAAGGCTCCTCGCCCGTACGTACGTATATTGTGCTTGGCTGTATGCTCGCGGCAGCGGTCACGTGGCGGTTCCTGTACATGAATCAGCCGGGCACGCTGATGCTGATCGTATCGGCTGTCATTACACTGCTGCTGGCGGCAGCTGCTTGGCTGGCATGGCAGGGCAAGCTGAAGCGTTTGTTTGCAAGATCGGAGGCCTGGACAGACTCAGGCTCACTGCCGCTGCTTGAATCGGTGGAGCTTCCTTCCCCGCGCAAGATTGGCTGGGGAATTCCGAAATTTGAGGCAGACCCGTTATCTGAGGTTTTGACGGAACATCGCGATATTCCATCCCGACCAGTCAGGGGAAGACAAAGGCATGAGGAGGAACTCACGGAGGACTGGAGATGGAATCAACCGGATATGGAACCGGGAGAGCAGCCGAGCGTAAGCACAAACGACCGGACGGGGAGCCCAGATTCCGGATTCGGAGGCGGCTACAATTCTTCCGGAGGAATCCAGGCTGAGGGAGGTGCGCTGCAGCAGCGTCCCCATCAACAACGAACCGCCGGGAATCCTGGGATGTCAACTAGGCAGATGGAGGAGCCGACCGATGCCGAAGACTATTATCGGCAGCTGTCACACAAGACCAGCGTATTGGCTTCGGGTGACGCCGGTACAATGCTGCTCTCAGCCCAGGATGGGGGATGTATGACGGCAGCTACAGCTCCGAGAGCCTTCATTGAGACAACCGACCCGAATACAGGAGCAAGTCAGCGAATTGAGCTTGTTCAGCAGCATTTTATCATCGGCCGTTCACCCGAGGTCGCACAGTATGTGGCCTCCGCTCCGGGAACCTCGCGGGCACATGTGGAATTGTCTCGCGATCAAGGCGGCTATCTCATTAAAGATTTGGGTTCGAAGAACGGGACGGTGTTGAACGGGGAGCCTATGGTTCCGTACAAAGGGTATGCGCTGCAAGAGGGAGATACCTTTGTCATTGCAGGAGGGAAATTCAGCTTTAGGGTGTCGGTGTAGCAAGTAACCCAATGCCTGGGACAGTTAAAGAGGGAACGAACATGAAACGATAACGAATATAGAACGAATATAGAACGAAAATAGAACGAAAATAGAACGAATATAGAGCGAATATTAGAGCGATATAGAACAAAACCTGTGTCGTGGCAGTGTTAGTGCTATTCCTGCAGCTTCCTGATTAATCGGGATAACGGAGCAAAGCGTGCGGAAAGCGGGAATGAAACTGAGACTGTGCCCGATTCGGATATTAACAAAAACATCCCCTGGGTCCTTTAACGTCAAGCGTAAAGGACCCAGGGGATCTGTTCGTTATGCTTACTTGTTCAATAAATGCTGGTATGGTGTATAGTCGATATTTTTCTTCTGAAGAAAGTCGACCAGGAACTTGTAGTCCCGTTTCGGTGTCGCGACGATGTAGCCTTTGATGCAGTGGTCGCGGGTCACTTCAGTTGCGCCGGATTCCACGGCGATCTTGCCGATCTCGGCGGCGATGGAATGCTTGGCGATGTCGCGGAACGGGCCTGGAACCGGCTGCACCAGCTCATTCAAGAATGCCTTGGAATCATCGGTCCACAATGGCCGGCTCTTCTCAACCCAATAGTTCTGCCAGTCCAGCTTGGACTTGCCGTCGGCCTTCGGAAGCACCTTCAGAAACTTCCGGAACATAAAAAAACCGCCGATACCCATCACCCCAAGCATCACCCATCCCCAGAATGCAATCGAATACATAAACCAGGAAGGAGGTGCGCTGGAGGATAAAAATGCTGTAACAACCCCTACGCTCATCATCTCTATATCACCTCAGGAGGATTAACTTACATGACACTTCTATGAGAATTATAACGCATTTCTAGATTTATTTCAGTATTCACGCTAAAATAGGTGGTAATTGTGTGTCAAAAGGGGGATTAGGTTTATGTTGAAGATTGGTTCCCACGTGTCCTTCTCGGACAAGGGATTGTTGACAGCAACGGCTGAAGCCAATTCATATGGCTCCAGCTCGTTCATGATATATACCGGCGCGCCACAGAACACTCGCCGCAAGCCGATGGAATCCATGTTCCTCGAAGAGGGCAAAGCCGCGATGAAGGAAAGCGGGATTGAGGAGATCGTTGTCCATGCGCCTTACATTGTTAACCTGGGCTCCTATAAGGTGAACACCTATGAGCTTGCGGTCAGCTTCCTGCAGGAAGAGATTCGCCGCACGCATGCCATTGGCGTGAAGAACATCGTGCTGCATCCCGGTGCATATACCGACAAGGACCCGGCGTACGGTATCGACCGGATTGCCGAGGGCTTGAATGAAGTGCTGGGCGGTACCGAAGAGACCGAGGTGAAGATCGCACTGGAGACCATGGCCGGCAAAGGCACGGAGATGGGACGCAGCTTTGAAGAAATTGCTTCTATTATAGATAAGGTGAAGTATAATGACCGGCTCTCGATCTGCCTGGATACATGCCACATTCATGATGCCGGCTATGACATCGTCAATGATCTGGACGGTGTGCTGGAGAAATTCGATTCGCTGATCGGTCTGGACCGTCTGAGTGTCGTTCATATTAACGACAGCAAAAATCCGATCGGAGCAGCCAAAGACCGCCATACGCCACTGGGCACAGGCTGGATTGGCTTCGAGGCGATCCGCAACGTGGTTCATCATGAGAAGCTGCAGGGCAGACCGTTCATTCTGGAGACGCCTTGGATCGGCAAAGATCCCAAAACGCAGCGTCCGATGTATGAGATTGAAATTGCGCTGCTGCGCGGCGATGTTGAAGCTCGCTTCGGACAAGGGTTCATTGAACAGGTTGAAGAGCTCGGCTCGTTCTTTACCAAGGAAGGGATCGATTCCCGCCAATTCGTGCTCGATACGTGGACGCTCCTGAAGAATGACGCGAAGGCGAAAAAGGCCGACCCGCGCGAGCCCATGGAGCGTCTGTATGACATGGTTGTTGCAGCAGAACTGCTGCCGGACTGCTCGGAGGAGCAGGTGAACCAACGAATCATCGCCTGGTTGTCCGGTGCGTCTCTGTCTTCATAATAGGTAAGTAGCCGCTTTACAGCATCGAAATGACAGGAGGGTCATCAAGTTAGTATGGAAATCCATGTAAAAAAAGAACAGCCGTCGGCATCCGGCTTACACCCGAATCGTGCCCGCATGCTGATCTCTTGTCCGGATGGACCTGGGATCGTAGCGGCCGTCTCGCGCTTTCTGTTCGAGCACGGCGCCAATATCGTCCAATCCGATCAGTACTCCATGGACCCCGAGGGTGGAATGTTCTTCATGCGGGTCGAGTTCGACCTGGACCATCTGGACAGCAAGCTGCCAGAGCTGGAGCGTTCGTTCCGCGAGGTTGCAGACTCGTTCGACATGCAGTGGAACATCTACCACGCCGCCCGCAAAAAAAGACTGGCCATCTTCGTGTCCAAGGAAGATCATTGTCTGGTCGAACTGCTGTGGCAGTGGCAAGCCGGAGACCTGGATGCGGATATTGCGATGGTGGTAAGCAACCATCTGGACATGAAGGATTATGTTGAGTCTTTCGGTATTCCGTATCATCATATTCCGGTTACAGCTGATACGAAGCCAGAAGCCGAGAAGCGTCAGCTTGAAGTGATTGGGGAAGATATTGATGTCATTATCCTCGCCCGCTACATGCAGATCATCTCACCTGCATTCATTGAGTTTTACCGGAACCGGATTATCAATATCCATCACTCCTTTCTGCCCGCCTTCGTTGGCGGCAAGCCTTATGCGCAGGCATATAATCGCGGGGTGAAAATCATCGGCGCAACGGCACACTATGTGACCGAGGAGCTTGATGGCGGACCGATTATTGAGCAGGATGTTCAGCGCGTCAGCCACCGCGACGATGTGAATGAACTGAAGCGCATCGGCCGCACCATTGAACGGGTGGTGCTTGCACGTGCCGTCAAATGGCATATTGAAGATCGAATTCTCGTTCACAACAATAAAACCGTTGTATTCAGCTGATCCGGACTTAGCCAGGGCTTTCGTACATGCGATATAGACTTGGCGCTCGGACGATGGATAACGTATCCCGCAGGTAACGATGCGGGGCGGTATACACGGTTAATAGAGAACAAGGGCCACAGGAGCAGCTGACACTTTAACGCTGCAATTGGTTTAACTCCCGCTCCTTTAAGGGGCGGGAGCTTTCTTTTATCCGCACTCTGATGGAGAAAAGGCCGATGCAGTTTTTCAAGCAACAGTTCAAACTTTTTTCACATTGTACTCGTCAATAGTATTGTACGCCGGATGCGATGGTTGCCTCTGATCGGGTTCGAGACGTTTTGATCAGGCGGAACATCATCTCGGGTCATCCGTATTTATGTTTTACATACAGCCAAGAAGCAGACGTGAGGGGAATAGGAAAGAGCTATTTTATTGGAGAGGGGAATCATCAGTTGTCGTTGTGTACAAGAAGTTTGCGGGGTCTGTCGCTGTGGGTGATGGCGTTGCTGGTACTGGCTGCGTCATTGTTCACCGGGAGCGGAACGGCCAATGCCGACGCTCCTAAGATCCAGATTCAGACAGAGCTGGGCTATAAGGGGAAGCTGAAAGAGGGGAAATGGAATCCGCTGAAGATAACGCTGACAAGCGATCAGGATATCGCGGGTGACATCGTTGTTCAAATTCAGAGCTATCAAGGCATGGGGATAGAGTCTTCCTATGTTCAATATGTTGAGCTTCCGAAGGACACGCCGAAGGAGGTTGTTATCGGCATCCCTGGCGGCTATTTAAACAAGGATAATAACCAGATTTTATTTTATGAAAAATCGTATACTGAGGGCCAGCCGATTCCGTTTGACCTCGGCCGGAACTACCTTCAGAGCTCGCAATATTCCGGGGCGCTGATTGCCGTATTGTCCGATGATCCGGATACGATGAACTTTATGAACGCCCTGAACGGCAGAGGCAACAGCCTGAACACCGTGCCTCTGAAGGCAGAGGAATTGCCGGATCAGGCGCAGCTGCTGAACGGGCTGGATGTTCTTGTAATTAATAATTTTGCTTCCGATACATTGTCGGCTGCGCAGCAAGAGGCCATCGCCCATTGGGTGAGTGAAGGCGGAACCCTGGTGCTGTCCGGCGGAGCCGGTTATGTGAAATCCGCGGCGCCATTCGCCGATATTGCTCCGGTGCAATGGACCGGGACGACAACGGTGCAGTCTCTGCCTGAGCTGGAGAAGCTGGGCGGCAAACCGCTAAGCCTGCAAGAAAGCTATACGATTTCGACCGCAACGCCGGTAGAAGGCGCGGAAAGCCAGCTCGAAGGGAACGGGAACCCGCTGATCGTCTCGAAAAGCCAGGGCATGGGCCAGGTGATGTATGCGGCTTATGATCTGGCCTTGGAGCCCGTTGCTTCTTGGGGAGGGCATGCAGATGCATGGGCTTCGATTCTAAGAGGCGCGCTTCCGCTTGTTAATCCAGGCGGGATGGGGTATTACCAACCCATGCTTGAAAGCCTCGGTTACGTCACGGAGTACTTTCCGTCCTTGAAGATGCCATCCTTTCAGCTGCTGCTGTGGATGCTCATCGGATATGCGGTTATTGTAGGTCCGCTGCTGTATTTTATATTGAAGAAAGTAGACAAGCGGGAATGGGCCTGGCTTCTTATTCCTGCCCTGGCCGTTGTGGCCAGCGGCACGGTGTATACGGTGGGCTCCTCAGACCGTACGGAGGAAATGGCCCACACGATCAATGTTATAGAGATGGACGGTGAGGGGAGCGCTCTGAAGTCATCGGTTTCCGCCTTCTTCTCGCCTCGCAGCGGAAATTACACACTCGAGTTTCCTAAGAACACGTACCTGAGAGCCGGAGGTTCCAGCAACTCTTTTGGCGGCAGCAGATTAGGCGATAACAACACCTATATCCGTGCTGCGGAAAATGAGACGCTGCTGGAGTTTCGAAATATGCCTCAATGGTCGCTTGGCAAAGTCTACATGCAGGGACAGGGATACAATGAGGCGGGCAAGCTGACATCAGATATTCGTCTGGACGCAGCAGGGCAGATTGTCGGTCAAGTGACGAATGAAACGAAGAGCGATCTGGAGAATGTTGTGCTCGTTATGGGCGGCAAGGCTTACCGGATGGGCGATATAAAGCAAGGAGAGAGCGCTGAGGTGCCTCAAGACAAAGCACAGATTCTCACTACCAATCATCAGAATCTTTCCAATCTTCTGTATCCGTACACGAATAACGATGTCTACAATCGTGAACGGGAAGTTTTGTCCATGTACAGCTATTCGCCAACCAATATTGACAAGACATCGACTTATATTTTTGGCTGGAGCAAAGATCATCTGACGAATTATACACGCGCCGGAAAAGAAGTGAGCAGCGACCAGCTGAACTTCTGGGTGCAGCCGATTCAGATGGGATGGGCCCTGAATGAAGGCGAGATTACCATTCCGTATGGATTCTTGACGCCGGAAGTGACGCAGGTGAATTCCCCTATCTTCGGAACCTATGTGCATGGCGTGGAGCTTGGGCAAGGAACGATGATTATGGAGTTCCCGCTGTTGCCGGGCGACGATGTCAAATATTCTGAAATCTCCATCAAGGGAACGAGAGTGCCGGGAGTAGCTACAATGGAACTGTGGAACGCATCATCCGGAGAGTGGGAGCCGATGACGCAACAGAACAGTGTCCATGTGATCGCGGACAACCCGGAACAGTATATTGTGAACAATAAGATCCGGATTATGATCAGCACGTCTGACCATGTCAACTTCATGATGCCGGAGCTGTCGCTGAAAGGGGAGTCTCAGCATGATTGAAATACGCAATCTGAGTAAGAGGTACGGGAATTTCCATGCTTTGAAGGAGATCAACTTGGAGATTGGCAAGGGGACGGTCTTCGGGTTTGTCGGACCGAACGGAGCTGGAAAATCGACCACGATGTCCATCCTGGCGACGTTAATGCTGCCGACATCAGGCGTTGCCAAAGTCGACGGCTATGATGTGACACAGTATCCAAAAGAAGTGCGCAAACGGATCGGCTACATGCCCGACTTCTTTGGGGTTTACGATCAGCTGAAGGCGACGGAGTACCTGCATTTCTATGGCGCGAGCTACGGCATTCCGCGCACGGAGCGGGAGCAGCTGATTCCGCAGCTGCTGGAGCTTGTGAACTTGAGCGACAAGGCGGATGCCTACGTGGACACCTTGTCGCGCGGGATGAAGCAGAGATTGTGCCTTGCCCGCTGCCTGGTTCATGATCCGGAGGTGCTGATTCTCGATGAACCGGCTTCGGGGCTTGACCCGAGGGCGCGGATCGAGATGCGCGAAATATTGAAAGAATTGAAGCTGATGGGGAAAACGATCATTATTTCGTCTCACATCCTTCCCGAACTTGCTGAAATGGTGGACGAAATCGGCGTGATCGAGCATGGCGAGATGATTGCCCAGGGCAAGGTTGCAGATATTCAGAACCGGCTGCGGGTTAAAAAGGTGATTCATATCCGGACCCTGGAGCGGGAGGAGGAGCTGGCGGCCAAGTTGCGGGATGAGCCTCATGTAAGCTCCGTATTGACGGACAACACCGGGGTCCATGTGCATTACAGCGGGGATGATGTGCAGCAGAGCGCCTTGCTGCGCCAGGTCATCTCCTGGGAAATTCCGATTGTGTCCTTCCAGGAAGCGCAGAGCAACCTGGAGGATGTATTCCTCGAAATCACCAAAGGAGGGGCCCGCGAATGAATTGGACCCGAAGATTAATCAATCCGGTAATTAACAAGGAGTTCAGACTCCGGATGCGCTCCCCGCGTTCGATGATGTCCGTGCTGTTCTACGTTTTGGCTTTGGGCGTTGTGGCGATGGGCTTTATCTATCTGACACTGTATTTGGACCAAAGGAGTTCCCAGCGCTTTAATGCGCAGGCGAGCCAGATGATGTTCTATGTGCTCAGTTTTGCACAGCTGATACTGATCGCCTTTATGGCTCCGGCCTTAACGGCGGGCGTCGTCAGCAGCGAACGCGAGAAGCAGACGCTCAGCATGCTGCTTACGACCCAGCAAAGCTCTACCACGATCATTCTGAGCAAGCTGGCGTCTGCGCTGAGCTTCATGGCGCTGATCGTCCTGGCAACACTGCCGGTATACAGCATTGTGTTTTTGTATGGCGGTATTTCACCAAAACAGATGGTATCGGTCTTCCTGTTCTACCTGTTTGTCATGCTGCTGCTGGGCGCCCTAGGCGTGATGTTCTCAACGCTGTTTAAGCGCACCATTATCGCGGTGATCGTGACTTATGGAACAGGGCTGATCATCTTTCTGGTCACGGGACTTCTGTATCTGTTCTGTATGGGCATTGCGCAGCAGAATATGTACAGCTCAGGTCAGCCGGCGCCGGGAACCTATTCATGGGTAGGATATTTGCTGGGGCTTAATCCGGCCGGGGCGATGGTTAGCCTGCTGAACCCGACGTTCTCCAGAGATGCATTTCTCATGTACGGCGGCAGTTTGAACAGTGAGCCTCCGATTCAGCTGTGGCTGGAGTTTGTGCTTGTCTATTCAGTTGTGATAGTGCTGGCACTGCTGATTGCCATCCGCAACATTCGCCCAGTGGCGAGACGGAAGAGAAAGAAGGATGGCGGACCGAAAGCCGGGCAAGCGGCGGAGCAAGCCCAGCAAGAGGTGGGGCAAGCTGAGCAACCTTCGCAATCCTGACATGGTGCACGTTCATTTAACTAAAGGAGGGGATCGTCGTGGACAACATCATTCGCTTCATTGAGTCTGCCAGGCGAAGGCTTCAGGCCTTTCGCGTGCTTGCTGGCGGTTTGTACGGCCTTATGGCCGGAATGGGAGCGGCGCTTCTGCTGCTGGTGATCGGGAGAATCGTTCCGATCCCTTGGCTGAAGACGGCGGTGATGATGGTTCCGCTGGCGGCAATCCTGATTGGGCTTCTGTATGGCTGGCTGCGGCGCATACCGGCAGAAGCGGCGGCCCAGGCGATGGACCGCGCTTCGGGTGAAGCCGAGCGAAGTGACATGATGGTGACCGCCCTCTCCTTCAAGGAGGAAGACACGGTAGCGGCTCGCTATCAGCGGGCGCAGGCGGAGGCATACGGGGCAAGTTTCACGGCCGAGATGAAGTCCAGGCTGCCCGCACCGAATGTTCGCAAACAGCTGCTGATCAGTATGGCCGGCCTCGTCTCGGTTGTGGCGCTGACGCTGATCCCGAACCCGATGGATGATAAGATCGAGGCGGCGCGGGAGCAGAAGGCCTGGGTACAGGAGCAGGTACAGAAAACGGAAGAGCTTGAAGAGCAGATCCAGCAGGAGACACTGGATCCTGCCACCAAGCAGAAGCTGCTTGAAAAGCTGGATGAACTGAAGCAGCAGCTTGCAGCCGAGCAATTTCCCGAGCAGGCGCTGGAAAAGCTGGAAGAAGCGATGAAGGAAATGGAGAAGCTGGCGAAGCAGCAGGAAGAGCGTTCGCGTGAGCTTGCAGAGCTGGCCCGGCAGATGCAGCAGGAGCAGGCATTGGCTCAGACAGGACAGAGTCTGGAACAAGGCAAGGCCGATGAGATGCAGCAGGAAATGAGCAAGATGATGGAAGAGGTCAAGCAGATGACCCAGCAGGAGAAGGATGAGCTGGAAGAGATGCTGGAACAGCTCGCTGAAGCTGCGAAAGAAGTACCGGACATCGAGAAGCTGGCCGAGGAGCTGAAGAAGACCGCCCAGGCTTTACAGGAAGGCGCTTTGCCAGAGGAATTGGAAGAGGCGCTAAGGCAGATGTTCGCCGAACTGGAGGAGTCTGCCCTTGCCAAGGCGTCCGCGGATAGCGAGTCGCAAGGCGCCTCTGCACTGGCGTCCGCTCTGGCTGCCCAAGGTCTTGGGCTGGCGGAGCAGATGCTGGCCTCGGGGATGTCAGTATCGAACAGCTGGAGCTCTGGCGGCAGCGCCCAGGCGCTGGCACAGGCTGCTGGCAGCAGCGGTGAATCAGGAGAATCGGGGGAAGGTGGCTCGGGGCAACCATCTGGCAGTGAAGGCTCCGGAAGTCAAGGTTCTGGAGGCTCTGGCAGCAGTGGCGGCAGCGGAGGAAGCGGAGCTGGGGCAGGCAGTGGCGGAAGTGGGACTGGTGTGGGCAATGGGACAGGCGGCAGCGGAGCCGGACTTGGGTCGGGCGGCCGCGAGCTGGTCACCACGCCGCGAGCATTGGAGGGCAGCGGCAATGTCGAAGTCGATACCGGTCCGCTGGACGGCCAAGGCGGCGAAGTCCAGAAGGGCGGCGTGTCCCCGACCGTGCCAGGAACTGCCAGACCTTATGAAGAGGTGTACCGTGATTATGAAATAGAAGCGCGGAAGTCGCTAAATCGCAGCCAGCTGCCTGAGCAGATGCAGGGACTGGTCGAGGCGTATTTCATCGAGATTAATCCGAATCCTTAGCTTCGTGCGTACGGAAGGCATCCGTGCGTATATAGCCATAAACAGCACTTATTAATTCAAGAAGACGGAGGACAATTCATGTCGGATATCGCAGTGAAACCACAGGAATGGAAAGAGAGTATCGACAGTCTCAGGGAGCATATCGGAAAGGTCATCGTCGGTCAGCAGGAGGTTGTCGAGCAGATGCTCTGGTGCATATTCGCCGGAGGGCACGCATTGCTGGAGGGCATTCCCGGCCTTGGGAAAACGATGCTGGTCCGCACGGTGTCGGAGGCGCTGGATCTGTCGTTCTCGCGCATCCAGTTCACCCCCGATTTGATGCCGAGCGATATTACAGGCACGAATATATTGTCGTTCGGGCAGCAGGGCAGCACCGGCATGACGTTTCAGAAAGGGCCGCTGTTCAGCAGCATCGTGCTGGCGGATGAAATCAACCGGGCGACCCCCAAAACGCAGAGCGCCTTGCTGGAAGCGATGCAGGAGAAGACCGTTACCGTAGGCGGAGAGACGCATCGGCTGCCAAGGCCGTTCTTCGTCCTGGCAACACAGAACCCGCTTGAGAATGAAGGAACCTATCCGCTTCCGGAAGCGCAGCTTGACCGGTTCCTGCTCAAGATCGACGTTTCGTACCCTAGCGGTGACGAGCTGAAGGAGATTGTACGGCGCACGACGTCATCGCATGAATTCCAGGTGACGAGACAGATGACGGCAGACACCCTTCTGGAAATTCAGCAAGGCGCGAAGGAAGTGCTGGTCGCTGAAGATATTTTGGACTATGCAGTGAGGCTGCTTATGTCCACGCATCCCGAAGAGGCTTCGGCTCCGGAGGCGGTTCGGAAGTACGTCCAGTTCGGCTCCGGGCCGCGCGGCGTGCAGTCCATCATCTCGGTCAGCAAGGTGCGGGCGCTGTGCAGCGGCCGGATGCATGTATCGACAGGTGATATCCGGGCCGTGGCGCTGCCTGCGCTGCGTCATCGTCTGTTCCTGAATTTTGAAGGACAGGCGCTTGGCATTACGACAGACAGCATCATACAGGAGGTTCTGCAGGCGCTGGAGGGATCGGCGTGAGCGGGGCCGGACATTTGCTTCCACCCGAGTGGCTGCCGCGGCTTGAACGATTCAGCCTGAGTGCCAAAAGGCGGGTGGCAGGCACCCATCAAGGGAAGCGGCGCTCCAAGCGCCTCGGTTCCTCGCTGGAGTTTGCCGACTACCGGCTGTACACTCCCGGCGATGATGTCCGCAGGTTTGACTGGGGCATATATTCCCGTACAGGGAAAGGGTTCGTCCGTCAGTTCATGGATGAGCAGGAGCTGACGGTCAACATTTATGTGGACTGCTCGGCTTCCATGGGAACAGATATTGCAGCTTCTCCGGAGCTTGGGGGGACATCGGGCTCAGCCCTGCCGGAGGGAGGCGCCAAATGGATGCTCGCCCGGCAGCTTGCGGCCAGCATCGGCTATATGGCGCTATCCTCATATGACCGTCTGCAAATCGCCTGTTACAGCCGGACGCTCAATGCCCGCTTGCCGGTTATGCGGGGGAAAGGATCGGCACATCGACTTTTCTCCTTTCTGCAATCGGCACAGACCGGGGGAGAAGGAAGCCTGGCGGCGGCGCTGGCAGTGCCGGGCTCGCTGCCAAGGCAGCCGGGTATGACCTGGATATTCTCGGACTTCTGGCTGGAAGGCGGGGAAGAGGAGCTGTACAAGGCGCTGTCCCTGCTGTCCGGAACGGGGCAGGAGGTGGTGCTCGTCCATATTTTGTCGCGGGCAGAGCTTGAGCCGAAGCTTTCGGGCGATCTGAGGCTGGTGGACAGCGAGACGCTGACCGGCAAGGAAGTGGCGCTGACGGGCAAGGTGCTGGAGGCGTACGAGAGGGAGCTGGAGCGTTACCGCCACATGCTCTCCGCCGTATGTGCCGAGCGGGGCATGTCCTATGTGCTCATTCCGGCAGACTTGCCGCTGTCCGACGCGATGTTTGGCGTACTGGCCGGATCGGGACTGGTGAGCGGATAAGGTGGCAGGCACTGCGGGTCTGATTCAAGAAACGAGACAAATCTACAATAGGTAGAATCAGGGAGATATAGCAGAAAGCGCGGCGTCTGGATCTGCTAGGGCAATGACTTATAAGCCGAATAGCGACAAGCGCTGTGCCGGGTATGGAAGGAGGGGGCATGTTTGGGGATTCAGTCGTGGGTTAGTCTCTGGTTCGGTTTAACGCTGCCGGCCATTGTGCTCATGTATATGTTTAAGCGAAAGTATGTCGACATGGCAGTCCCCAGCCACTTGTTATGGGATCGGGTTCTCCGAAATCTGGAGGCGAACCGGCCGTGGCAGAAGCTGCAGAACCGGCTTCTGCTGTGGTTGCAGCTGCTGGTCGCAGCGCTGCTCGTCTTCGCACTGATGCAGCCATTCTTGCAGGTGTCCGGGGGCGGAAGCGCACATATCGTGATCATTGCGGATACCTCGGGCAGCATGAGCGCGGAGGCCGGACCGACGGATAATTCGGAAGGCGGCGCGCAGGAGCGGACTTCCCGGCTTGATCTGATGAAGGAGCGAATCCGGGAATATGTCCGCGATCACGGGCAGGGCAGCGACATTACCCTGCTGGCTGCAGGGGCGAGCCCGATCACATTGCTGTCGCGGGAAGGTGACAGCGCTTCGCTGCAAAGCGCTTTGGAGCAGCTGCGTCCTTATTACGGGCCAGCCTCCTACAGAGAGACGCTGTCACTGGCTTCAGCGCTGACCCGGGAGGAGTCAGATGCCGAAGTAGTTATATTTACAGATGGTTACTGGAAACGTGACGAGGTTGAGGTCGCTTATCAGGTGCCGGTCTCGGTGGAGTCGATTGCAGGGGATATGCTGCTGAATGCATCGATTGATCAGTTTGGCGTATCGCCAAGGGATGAAGCGGGGCTTCGGCATGATGCCGTTGCGGTCATCAGCCTGACTGCGCAGGCGGCGACAGCCATGGAAGTCAGCCTGTATGGGGATGAGCAGCTCCTGGCGAGCAAGGTGGTGGAACTGACACCGGATGCGCGTGCGACGGTTTCCTTCCCGGATCTGCCGCTGGCGGAGATCTACCGGCTTGAGCTGGCAGGGGATGACGGCTATGCCGCTGACAATGAAGCGTATGCGTTCAGCAGCGGGCATGGAACTTCGCGCGTGCTGCTGCTGACATCCGGCAATCTGTTTCTGGAGAAGGCGCTGCAGCTCAGCGGTGCCGAGGTGACCCGGATTGCGACTGGCATCGCGGACGAAGCGGGCGGGGATTTGGAGAGCACAGAGGAAACGGGAACGGCTGATAACCGTCAGTCCAGCGAGGCAAGTCCGCCTCCGGTTCCGGATGGAGCCTTTGACGTCATCGTGATGGACGGCAGCGTGCCGGACAGCTTCAAGAAGGGCGAGTGGGCCAAGCTCACAGCCTCCGTCCCGCTGTGGACGATCGGCGGCGAAGGCACCCGCAGCGAGCAGCCTGGCGGCCGAGCGGCCATCGGCACGCATCCGGTCATGTCTTACATTACGCTGAACGATGTGTACTTCGGCGCGGTGACAGATGAGGGGCAGGCGCCGATCTGGGGAGAAGCGATTGCGAGGATCGGAGATACTCCGCTGATCCATGCCGGGAAGGAAGGCGGCCGTCCGCGTCTGGCTTTTCATTTTCTGCTCCAGGACAGCGATCTGCCATTGTCGCCGGAATTTCCGGTGCTGGTCAGCAATGCGCTTGAATGGATGACAGCAGGCAAAGGCACCGGGCTTGGACGTTACATCGCAGGTGCCCAGGCAGATATTCCGATTGCGGCGGACACGGTGAAGGCCGGATGGGCTGCCAAGGGCGGGCTCGCGCTTGCCGAAGCTCCTGCCTATACGGAAGCGGCCGAGACAGCGCAGGGAGTTTCACCGGTGCAGACGGTACCGGACATACCGGGACTGTACGCTTTTGAACAGGAGAATCGGGACGGGGAGAAGATCAGCTATTGGCTGTCGGTTGCGCCGGACCCGTTCGAAGGGGATTGGAGCGAGCGCCGGGAACCGAATATTGTTCAGACCACGGCAGGCAGCGGTCCAGAGCAATCCGGAGAAGGGTCAGATCAGTCAGAACAGAACGCGTCATCGGCGGCTGCGAGGGCAGCTTCGTTAATGCCTTGGCTTGCGGCACTTGCGCTGGCCGTTATCGCTGCAGAATGGGGGGTGTACCAGCGTGGGCGTTCAGTTTAGTCAGCCGTGGTTCCTGCTGCTGCTGATTCCGGCAGCACTGTTTCTGTATTATGCATTCCGGTCTGATTTCAGGCTAAGCGGCTTTCGCAAAAAGCTGGCCTTGACGCTGCGCGCCCTGGTCACTCTGCTGCTGATTCTGATGTTATCCGGTCTGCACGGTTACACCGTGCTCCGTGACAAGCAGGTCGTGTTTCTGGCGGACCGCTCGGATAGCATGGGCGATGCCGATCGGATCAGCACCTGGATCAGCGAGGCGGTACAGACCAAGGGAGAGCGGGATCAGACGGCGATTGTATCGGTTGGTCTTGAAGGCGCTGTGGAGCGTCTTCTGACTGACCATGAGCGTCCGGGAGCCGGGATGAACGCCCGGCTGGAATCAAGGTTCACCGGGCTCGAATCCGGGCTTCAACTGGCAGGCAGCCTGTTCGAAGGCAGCTCGGATTCACGGATCGTGCTGATCTCCGACGGGGAGGAGAATGTCGGCAGCATGGCTGCTGCGGGCAGGCTGCTGAAGGATCGCGGCATCGCCGTCGATGTACTTCCGGCTCCCGGGCAGCAAATCCGCGATGTTGCGGTGGAGGAGCTGCGCGTGCCGGACCGGCTGTATCAGGCGGAAGCTTTTTACGCTGAAGTGCTGGTGCAAAGCACCTTCAAAACCTCAGGCGAGCTGCGAATTTATGAGGACAACCGGGAGATTGCCCGTCAGACGGTAGAGGTGTCGCCGGGCGAGAACCGCTTTGCGGTCCAGGGCCTGGCGAAAACGCCGGGGCTGCATCGCTATCGCGCAGAGGTGTTCATGAGCGGCGATGAATCGTCGGCGAATAATGCGGCGTATGATTTTACCCGTGTCGAGGGTTCGCCGAAGGTGCTGATCGTCGAAGGCAAGCCGGACACCTCCTCCAACATTACAGCAGCGCTTGAGTCGGCGCTGATCGGTACGGAAGTGATTCCACCGGAGATGCTGCCGCTCGAGGCGGCGAAGTATGCAGCGTATGACAGCATTATTTTTAACAATGTGTCTGCCACGAAGGTAAGCGGTCCTGCGATGGATATGATTGAGCAGGCGGTGCGCAGCTTCGGTGTCGGCTTTATGATGGTCGGCGGAGAGAACAGCTACGGGATGGGGGGTTATTTCAAAACCCCGATCGAAAAAGCGCTGCCGGTCTCGATGGAGCTTGAAGGGAAGCGTGAAGTGCCATCTTTGGGACTTATACTCGTCATCGACCGCTCCGGCAGCATGGACGGCAACAAGATCGAGCTGGCCAAGGAATCGGCCATGCGGACGGTGGAGTTGCTAAGATCCAAGGATACGGTCGGCGTGGTGGCGTTTGACGATCAGCCCTGGTGGGTTGTGATGCCGCAAACGCTGGAAAACAAGGAAGAGGTCATCAGCAGCATCCAGTCGATCCCGAGCGGCGGGGGAACGGATATATACCCGGCAGTAGAGTCGGCGCTGGATGAAATGCTCAAGCTGAATACGCAGCGTAAGCATATTATTCTGATGACGGATGGCCAGTCTGCCTTCAACTCCAATTATCAGGGGCTGGCGGACACGATGGTCGAGGAGAATATTACGATGTCTACCGTCGCGGTCGGAATGGATGCCGATTTGAATCTGCTGCAGTTTTTGGCGGAAGCGGCGAACGGACGTTATTACTTCGTGGAAGATGAGACGACGCTGCCGGCGGTATTCAGCCAAGAGACAGTGATGATGGCGCAGTCCTACATTGTAGACCGGCCGTTCGTGCCTGCTGTGCAGCAGGCCGGAGACTGGATGGGCTTGTTCGAGCGCGGCGTTCCGGGACTGCTTGGTTATGTGGCAACGACGCCGAAGTCGTCGGCGCAAAATGTGCTGGTTAGTCCCGAGCCGGATCCCGTGCTGGCAAGATGGCAGTACGGTTCCGGCCGGACGGTAGCCTGGACGAGTGACTTGAGCGGGAAATGGTCGAGCGAGTGGGTGAACTGGTCCGGCTTTGCGGATACGCTGACGGAGATCGTGAAATGGACGTTCCCGCAGTTCGTATCATCGCCTTATGAGATCACGACGGCTGTAGCGGGCAATGAGGTAACATTGCAGGTGAACACGACAGGCGATCAGCCGCCCGAGAAGCTGAGTGCGATTATCGGCGACGACGAGGCGGGCGAGCAGGTCGTGGAGCTGATTCAGGAAGCACCGGGGCGGTATACCGGACAGGTTCGCGTCTCCAAGCCGGGCGCGTTTCTGATGTCGCTCCAGGATCACAGCGACGATGAAGCCGTTCAGGCTGCGCCGGGGACAGGGTTTGTCGTTCCATATTCGCCGGAGTACAAAATTTCCTCCGGCGGTGGCGAAGAGGCGCTGACCCGGCTGGCTGAATTGACGGGGGGACGCGTCCTGTCCTGGGATGAACCGGCAGCGGTGTTCGACCGGGAGGCGTCCACGCGGACGCAGCTCCATGACTGGAGCTACGCGCTGCTGGCGGCGGCCCTGCTGCTGTGGGTCGCCGACATCGCGGTGCGGCGCCTGGCCCTGCCATGGGGGGCCATCGCCGCCGGTGCGGCCGCCCTGCTGCGCAGGCGACCGGCCCAGGCCGCGGAGGCCGGGCAGCGCCCCGGCCTCGAGCGGCTCGCGGCGCGCAAAGCCCGTGCCGCGAGCTTCTACGGCGGCGGCGCAGGCAGGGGCTCCGCCCAGCCGCCGCCGTCGTCCCCGCCCGCGGGGCCGCGTGAACGCGGCGCGGGCGCCGGGAATGCCGGGGGCGCGGTGCGCTCCCCGGCACCCGGGGCTGCACCGGCGGGGGGCCGCAAGGCCCCGCCGGAGGCAGCGCCGCAGCGGCGGGCGGATGCCCCGCTGCGGGAGCCGGCCCGGGCGAAGCCGGCCGGCCGGGATGGCGCGCGCGATGCGAGCGCGCCGCCACCACCGCCCCCTCCCGCCTCCGGCGGCGGGGGCGAAGAGCGCCGGCCCGGTGCCCCAGGGCCGGCGACAGAGGAGCGCGCGTCCTCAATGGACCGCCTCCTCAAGGCGAAGAAGCGCGGCTCTCGGTAAGATGCCGCCGCGCCTGAGGCACCACATCCCGCCGCTAAGTGCAGGGCGGGACGGGTTCGGCCCCCGGCTGCGCCCCTGATGATGTCCGGCTCGCCATGGCCTGGCGGCTATGGCAGCCAAGATACATCCGCGTTCCGGGGGCGTTAGCTCCAGCGCGGCTTCGCAAGCGGGAAGGATGCAGGCGACGCGCCTTATTCCATCCGCCGGAAGCAGCCGCTTGAATCTAAATCATGCAACGGTCGCTCAGGAATGACCTCCTGAACGGCCGTTTTTTTGTTATCAGACCGCCGCCTGGCGGTTGCCGGGAGAGGCATCTGCCCATCGCTGCGGCTGAACTCCGGTTCAGCCGGTTATAACCCGTTTAATAAGGGAAATAATGCATGGAAGGGCCTGCCCTTGCGAAACAATTCATAATTCGGATGTGGAAATGAACCGGCACAGATGTTACAATAAGAATATCAAAATGATATTTTCAACATTCCCATTTCCTAAGTTGTGATGAACAGCCGGCGATGGGGAGGAGAAGTCTTCATTTTTCGCAGCTTTTATTCAAGGCAGGATTTTGCAAGGATCGGATGAGTGGCTTACCATGAGCAATCTATGGATAGAATCGGTTATGTTCGTCTGTAATTGTGTCCCGGAAGCGGCTCGGATCGAGGTTTGCAATGTCCGAAAAGCAAAAGATTTGAGGAGGACGAATCATGACAACCGAAAACAACCAAACCATCGACAACCTGTCCATTGCGACGGTTCGGACGCTGGCGATCGACGCAATCGAGAAGGCAAAATCCGGTCATCCGGGCATGCCGATGGGTTCCGCACCAATGGGCTATCAATTGTTTGCCAAAACGATGGTCCACAACCCCGACGAGCCAGCATGGATTAACCGCGACCGCTTTGTGCTGTCTGCAGGTCACGGCTCCATGCTGCTGTACAGCCTGCTTCACCTGAGCGGATACGATCTGTCGCTGGAGGATCTGAAGCAGTTCCGTCAATGGGGCAGCAAGACGCCGGGCCACCCGGAGTTCGGGCACACAGCTGGCGTTGACGCTACCACCGGCCCGCTTGGACAAGGGGTTGCGATGGCGGTTGGTATGGCTATGGCCGAAGCGCATCTGGCAGCAACATATAATAAAGATGATTTCAAAGTCATCGACCACTACACGTATGCGATCTGCGGCGACGGCGACCTGATGGAGGGCGTATCCGCCGAGGCAGCTTCCCTGGCTGGACATCTGAAGCTTGGCAAACTGATCATGCTGTACGATTCCAACGATATTTCCCTGGACGGCGAGCTTAATCTGGCGTTCTCGGAGAATGTCGCGAAGCGCTTTGAAGCTTACGGCTGGCAAGTTCTGCGCGTTGAGGACGGCAATGACCTTCCGGCTATCGAGAAGGCCATCCAGGAAGCGCAAGCTGACGCGTCCCGTCCGACATTGATCGAAGTGAAGACGGTCATCGGATACGGCAGCCCGAACAAGCAGGGTAAGGGCGGTCACGGCGGTACTCACGGTTCCCCGCTGGGAGCAGAGGAAGCGAAGCTGACCAAGGAATTCTACAAATGGGTATACGAAGAGGATTTCTATGTGCCTGAGGAAGTGCGCGAGCATTTCGGCAAAGTGAAGGATCGCGGTATCGCTGCTTACCAGGCATGGGTAGATCAATTCAAGAAATATAAAGAAGCGTATCCGGAGCTGGCAGCGCAATTCGAGCGCGGCGAATCCGGTGACCTGGCTGAGGGCTGGGACAAGGATCTTCCGAAATACAGCCCGGAGGACAGTGCAATGTCCACACGTGTTGCTTCCGGTAAGGCGCTGAATGGGCTGACGGCAGGAGTGCCTCAATTGCTGGGCGGCTCCGCAGACCTGGAAAGCTCCACCATGACCCATCTGAACGGTCTTGCGAACTTTACGGCGGATAGCTATGAAGGGCGCAACATTTACTACGGTGTGCGCGAATTCGCGATGGCTGGCGCAATGAACGGGATTGCCCTCCATGGCGGCCTGAAAATTTTCGGAGGTACATTCTTCGTCTTTACGGATTATCTGCGTCCGGCGATCCGTCTGGCTGCACTGATGAAGCTTCCGGTTACGTATGTGCTCACGCATGACAGCATCGCTGTTGGTGAAGACGGCCCTACCCATGAGCCGATCGAGCAGCTTGCTTCACTGCGCATCATCCCGCAGCTGACGGTCATTCGTCCTGCCGATGCCAATGAGACTTCCGCAGCTTGGGCGTATGCGATGGAGAACAAGGATCGTCCGGTGGCGCTTGTTCTGACTCGTCAGAACCTGCCAATTCTCGCCGGAACGGCCGAGAACGCACGCGAAGGCATCAAACGCGGTGCCTACGTTGTATCTGATGCAGCATCCGGCAAAGCCCAGGCGCAAATTATTGCGACAGGCTCCGAGGTTCAGCTTGCGGTTAAAGCGCAGGCGAAGCTTGCCGAAGAAGGCATCCAGGTTCGCGTCATCAGCATGCCAAGCTGGGATCTGTTCGATCAACAGGATCAAGCATACAAGGATTCCGTCTTGCTGCCTGATGTAAAAGCACGTCTTGCGGTTGAAATGGCACATCCATTCGGCTGGGAGCGTTACGTTGGCGAGAAGGGCGATATTCTTGGCATCAGCACCTTCGGTGCTTCCGCACCTGGCGATCGTGTCATCGCCGAGTACGGATTTACGGTTGAGAATGTGGTCAGCCGTGTAAAAGCGCTGCTGTAATGCTGTAAATTGTAGATGGCGCTATAGCCATCACAGCTTCATATGGAATGCTTCGGCACCCGCCTTAAGCGGGTGCCGTCCATATATTCGGAAGGGGTTTCGCCCCGATGTCAGGCCCCTGTTCGAACGAACAGCCGCTTAGGAGCCGCATCAGCGCAACAGGCGGAAGATAAACTGCCGTTCGCAGATGGCCCATGTGGCTGCTTATCTCAGCTAACAGACCGGTGGGGCGAAGGCTTTGCCATGCCATTGTTCATGTATACAACAACTTGAATAAGGAGAGGGTTTGTTCATGTCACAGTTCAACAATGCCACAATTGTAAAGGCCGCGAATATTTATTATGAGGGAAACGTAACCAGCCGCACGGTGCTGCTGGAGGACGGGCAGAAGGTAACGCTTGGCATTATGCTGCCGGGAAGCTATGAGTTTGGCACCGACGGTCCGGAAATTATGGAGATCCTGTCCGGCGATCTGTCCGTTCTGCTGCCTGGGGAGCAGGAGTGGAGACAGATTCAGGGCAGCGCGACATTCCACGTGCCCGGCGATTCAAGCTTTAAGCTGGAAATCCGTACAGTTACAGATTATTGCTGCTCTTATCCCAAGGCGTAAAGGGTATCCGCCTGTTCTTAGATCAACTGCATGGCAGAGGGAGCAAGATGAAGAGATGAAGACCCCAGTTCCCGGCGCGAAGGGGAATTGGGGTCTTTCTATCCAAGCTGCTATTTAACCCATCGAGGGCCTCCATTCCTGCTCACCCCGCGTGACGCTCTACGCCAGACGGCAGGAAGGCAGCAGGCCCTTACTTAATCCCCGCTGTTGATGTCAATGTCTGATATCAACGCAGGGCTTGAAATTTATCGCTATAATGAGGTTATTCCTCCGGGATATCGACGATTACACCTTTGTAGTCCGGTGAGCTTGTATCCAGTTCCACGGAGCCTTGGGCCCATTCCTTGGTACGGTCCAGCAGCGTGTAGTAGGTCTCGCCAACCGGATAACGGAATTGGAACTTGGCTACGGTCCAGTTCTTCACATCCGGCAATTCGCCGATCTCGGCTTTAACAGCAGGCAGGAAGAACGGGTTGCGATTCTCCGGAGCTTCGGCAGCATAATCGAGCTTGCCCTGCCACTTAAGCAGCTTGACTCCGCCCCGGATTTCAAAGTAACTTACAATATCATTGTCGACGATGAAGAAACGGTCGGATGCTCCTTGAGGAAAATAAAAGTCAACGCCTTGCATCTCCATCGGGGTTAGCTCCAGTTCCGGCAGCTTCAATTGTGAAGCATACGGCAGATGGACTGCCGCATTCCTTGCGGTGGACAGATCGGAGCTCAGAAGATCTGCGATCACGAGCGGGTCCGCTTTAATGATAAAAGCTGTTTTCTGAGCGTTGTTCCAAACGATATGGGACCCGAATGCTTCTGCTACAGCGCGGAGCGGAACCATCACTTTACCTTTATGGATCAGCGGAGCGGCAGATTCGTCTAACGTCTGCCCGTCCACGGTTATGGCGGTGCTTCCGACGGTCAGTTCGATCGTTCTGCCATCGCCTTGGACAACCGCCTGCTTCTTCTTATTGTCGTAGCTAATCTTGTAGTTGCCCATCGGCTTCAGATCGGTGAGCGTCACATACGTTGTTCCATTCCGGATCAGTACCTCTCCGGCGGCGGGAACACTGTTAATAATAGCTGTTGGTGCTGCGGCTGCCGGGGCAGCGGATACTGCAGGGCCTCCGGATACAGGCAACAGGAAGAGCGTTGTTAGCGCGGCTGTACTGGCCATTGTCTTGAGAAGATTTCGATGCATAGTAATTCATTCCTCCTTTACCATCATAAGACGTCTGTACATGGACAATAGTTGCAGTCCTTAATAACAAAAATGGAAATGAGATCCTTTAAGAAAACAAAACCACACTCCTCCCCGCTCTTACAATTAGGAAGCAGTGTGGAATGTGGTCTTAAGGCTCTGGTTGAACATATTGTATGAGCGCTGGTGAACGAGCAAGGAGCTGTGTATTACATTATGGCTTCTGCCCGATGGTTTGGCCGATCCAGGCCTCGTAGCATTTCACTACAGCGGACAGATCCTCGTCTCCGTAGCCCTGACTGGCACCGGCCTGGAACAGGCTTTTCGCCAGGCTCAGCATCGGGGAAGGCATGCCCATCCCGTCGGTGAGGGAGGAGGCGAGCTTCAGATCCTTCAGCATCAGCGCCAGGGAGAACTGGTTGCTGAAGTCGCCATCGATGATTTTGCGGCCTTTCAGGTCAGCTGCCTTGCTGCCTGCGGATCCGAGCTGCACCAGCTCCAGAAAGCGGTCGGCCGGTATGCCGGATTTGGCAGCGATGGAGAAGCCCTCGGCAAGCGCCAGATTGTTGATGCCGACAATGGTGTTATGCGCCAGCTTCGCTACAGCGCCGCTGCCGTTCTCGCCCATCGGGATAACTTTTTTGCCAAGGGTGTCGAAGACGTCAGAGTGAGCCTCGATAACCTGGGGATCGCCGCCAACCATGAACACGAGCGTTCCATCAATCGCTGCCGGCTTGCTGCCCGTAACCGGGGCATCCAGGAAGGAAGCGCCGAGCCCAGTGACCGCCGAGGCGATTTCTTTAACCAGGCTTGGCGAGATGGTGCTGCAGTCGATGACCGTCATCCCGCTCTTTAAGGAGGCGATCACGCCTTCTTCGCCGTAAAATACTTCGCGAATCGAATCGTCATTGCTCACCATCGTAATTACAATGTCCTGTCCAAGCGCTGCTTCACGCGGCGTAGGAGCGGTCTTCGCTCCCTGCTCGGCCAGCGGCAGGCACTTCTCGGAAGTCCGGTTATAGACGGTGAGGTCATACCCTTGTCTGAGCAGATTGGAGGCCATAGGCGCACCCATTGTACCAAGTCCGATAAAGCCGATTTTTTTCATCGATATCACCTTCGTTTGTGGATTCCAAATCTCTTCTATATTAGCACGTCATATCATGCAGAACCACAATAAATCTAAGTTATCCTATCGGAAGAGACGGTAATCCGGGGTTACGAGATGTGATGAAGAGAGCCCAGTCTCCATATGAGGGGCGCCCGTGAGTGTTACTTGCGAAGGGGGAGCGAATTCAAGTATCCTAGTTAGCAGATATCGAATTAAAGCGAAATGTAGAAATAAATAATAGGAGGATGGAACGAATGTCCAAGAAAGTAAAATTTGATTATAGCAAGGCGCTTTCCTTTGTTCACCAGCATGAGATTGATTATTTTGCCCAGCCGATTCAGACGGCGCACGAGCAGCTTCATCAAGGAACAGGCGCAGGCTCCGATTACCTCGGATGGATTAACCTGCCGACCGAATATGACAAGGAAGAGTTCGCCCGCATCCAGAAGGCGGCTGCCAAAATCCAGAGCGACTCCGATGTGCTGATTGTGATCGGGATCGGCGGCTCCTATCTCGGGGCGCGCGCGGCGATTGAGATGCTGTCGCATTCCTTCTATAACGAGCTGTCGAAGGAGAAGCGCAAGACACCGGAAATTTATTTTGCCGGAAACAACATCAGTTCTACATATGTCAGCCACCTGCTTGATCTGATTGAAGGCAAGGATTTCTCCATCAATGTCATTTCCAAATCGGGCACGACAACCGAGCCGGCAATCGCCTTCCGGATTTTCCGTGCCGCGCTGGAGAAGAAATACGGCAAGGAAGAGGCGCGCAAGCGGATCTATGCCACGACAGACCGCGAGAAGGGCGCGCTCAAGAAGCTGGCGACGGAGGAAGGCTACGAGTCCTTCATTATTCCAGACGACGTAGGCGGGCGCTATTCCGTGCTTACGGCTGTCGGCCTGCTCCCGATCGCTACGGCAGGCATTAACATCGACGAGATGATGCAGGGCGCGGCGGATGCAGCCAAGGAATACAGCAACCCGAATGTGGCCGAGAACGAAGCTTACCAATATGCAGCGGTTCGCAACGCGTTGTACCGCAAAGGCAAGGCGATCGAAATTCTGGTCAACTATGAGCCTTCCCTGCACTTTGTATCGGAGTGGTGGAAGCAGCTGTACGGTGAGAGCGAAGGTAAGGATTTCAAGGGCATCTACCCGGCTTCGGTCGATTTCTCCACCGATCTGCACTCCATGGGCCAATTCATCCAGGAAGGCAGCCGGAACATTTTTGAGACGGTCATTCAAGTGGATCAGGTGACGGAGCAGATTGCGATTGAAGCCGATCCGGATGATCTCGACGGCTTGAACTTTTTGGAAGGGAAAACGCTCGATTTCGTGAATAAGAAGGCATTTCAAGGCACGATGCTGGCGCACACGGATGGACAAGTGCCGAATTTGATTGTGACAATTCCAGATTTCACTCCCTATTCTTTCGGATATCTGGTATACTTTTTCGAAAAGGCATGCGGTATCAGCGGCTACTTGTTGGGTGTGAACCCGTTTGACCAACCGGGCGTAGAGGCTTACAAGAAAAATATGTTTGCCCTGCTCGGCAAACCAGGGTACGAGAAGGAAAAAGCTGAGCTAGAAGCAAGACTTTCCGAGTAAACCCGAACACATCATCAACAGAAGCATAACGCTGAAGGAAGCAGTTCGCCGGCATAACAGGTGCCCGGGGACTGCTTTCTTGCAAATGAATGGTTTTTGAGCACACCCGTCAGTCGGCCTGTCCTCGCTATGGAGGGCAGGCGCACATTGCGGGGGACTCGGTCGTAAAGGGGTGGTTATCGGTTCATGCTGGAACGTTATAAGACGGTGCGCGCAGCGGGCGTGAAAGAGATTGTCATTCGAAAATCGCGCTTCATCGGGCATATCATGCCGGTGGAGACCGAAGAGGACGCTGTGGCATTTATTGAAGACATCAAGAAGAAGCACTGGAACGCAACCCATAACTGTTCCGCTTTCATGATCGGGGAACGGGACGAGATCCAGAAGCAATCGGATGACGGGGAACCGAGCGGAACGGCGGGCAAGCCGATTCTCGAGGTGATCCGCAACCAGGAGCTGAAGAATGTCGCCATCGTGGTTACACGCTATTTTGGAGGCATTATGCTGGGGGCTGGCGGCCTGATTCGGGCATACACCGACGGCGCCGTGGCAGCGATCGAGGCCGGCGAACCGATCACAAGGGTGCTTCACCGCGAGATTTTTGTAGAGCTGGATTATACGTGGCTGGGCAAGGTAGAGAACGCGCTGCGGGGCCGGGGCATTCGGATGGGTGAGACTGTATTTGCTGACAAGGTAACACTCACCTGCTTGCCGCTTGACGGCGAGGCGGAGAACTTCAAGGCCTGGATGGTGGATTTAACACAGGGGCAGTCCTCGATCACGGAGGGAGAGCGGCTTTATTTTATTGAAGGGGAATAAAATAATATGGCAAGAAGAGCAGTTGAGCGAGAATTGTCGAGGGAGCGAATATTGGAAGCGGCCAGGCATTTGTTCATAACCAAGGGTTACAGGGCGATTTCGATGCGAAGCATCGGGCAGCACCTTGGTTATAGCCACGGGTCGTTGTACTATCATTTTAAAGAAAAGGCGGAGCTATTCTACGCCATCGTTATGAAGGACTTCAACGATCTGAATGATCTGCTGTTGGAAGTGTCGGCGAGGCCTCTCTGCGAAGGGATGTCGAAGCTGGAGCAGCTGATGCTGGAATTCATTCGTTTCGGCCTGGACAATCCGTACCAGTACGAGATTATGTTCATGATCCGGGACGAGGAGCTGCTGGCTTACTGCCGCGCTGAGCAGGGACGATGTTTTGATATGTTTGCCATTCTGGTCCGTCAATATTTGCTTGATGATCAATACAGTGAAGAAGAGCGGAGAACCGTTCCGCGGACGTTGTTTTTGTCGCTGCATGGATTCATATCCTACTATATTCAAGACCGAATAGGGTTTGATGAGATAAAACCCGCCGCTCTCGCCCACATCAAGGTGCTGTGCCGCAGCCTGTACAGCAAGGTCTGATCCCTCGTCGCACCTGATTTGTTGCACCCGCATACTTCAACGGATTGCAACGCTCTAGCGTTGAAATACGAAACCACCCAAACCTGTATAAAAGCCAGGCGCATGCCCCCTAGCATGCGCCTGGCTTTTTGGCATTGGTTATGAATGATAACACGGAACAAGGGCTTGTCCAGCTAGCCCCGCATAATTTTAACCATGTATTCGCGCTGTCTCGGCCCGTCGAATTCGCAGAAGTAAATGCCTTGCCAGCGTCCGAGAAGAAGCTTGCCGTTATGGATAATGACGGTTTGCGAAGGGCCGCACGTCATCGACTTCAGATGGGAAGCGGTGTTGCCCTCCATATGACGGTACTTGGGATGCTCCCAAGGGTATACTTCGTCCAGTCTCATCAGCACATCGCTTTTTACATCCGGATCGGCGTTTTCATTGATCGCAATGCCTGCCGTCGTATGCGGACAGTAGATCAGCACCGTCCCCTCAGCCACGCCGCTATCCTCGACGAAGGAGGCGATTTCCCTCGTAATATCCTTCATTTCATCACGCTTTTGTGTAGACAGATGCCCGGTATACAGCATAGGATATAACCTCCATATCTTTTTTTGTTTTCTATATTTTACCCTACATCTGCAAAAAGATGGATTGACGATCGGAATACCCTTTTGATAAAGTAGGTTTAAGAAAAACCAAGTATCCAAATAGGAAATGTGAATGATCATGGGTAAAGCAGTCGACCGGAATATCGATCCGGAGGCAGGAGGGACTTTAAATGACATCTCTGATTCGTCATAAGGGCTGGACATGGGGATTTCGAAGCACAGTTTTGCTGTATTTTCTTGCATTGATCGTGCTTCCTATATTCGGGGTATACGTACAGTCGCTGTCGGCCGGATGGGAAGCGCTGATCGAAAGCGTCGCTGATCCTATCGCATGGAAGGCGGTTCTGCTCACAGTGAAGCTGGGCCTGATCTCCACGTTCATCAACGTGCTCATCGGAACGATGATCGCCTGGGTGCTGATCAGATACAAATTTCCGGGTAGGACGTTGTTAAACAGTTTGGTAGATTTGCCCTTTGCGCTTCCGACGGCGGTTGGAGGCCTGATGATTTTGCTTCTGCTCGGTCCGGGAAGCTGGATCGGCGAAGCTGCGGAGCGTCTCGGCTTCCAGATTGTGTTTCATCAGCCGGCCATCGTCATTGCGATGATCTTTGTTACGTTTCCGTTTGTCATTCGGGCAGTCCAGCCGCTGCTGGAAGAGCTTGACCCCTTGGAGGAAGAGGCCGCCTACACGATGGGGGCATCCCGAAGAAGAACCTTCTTCAAGGTCGTTCTGCCGTCGATGCTTCCGGGCATCATCAGCGGCGGCATGCTCGCCTTCTCCAGGGCGCTGGCCGAATTCGGAGCGGTGGTGCTCGTCGCGGGCAATATTCCCGGACGAACGCTCATTGCGTCTGTTTTTATTTTCGGCGAGGTGGAAAGTGACAACCCTGTCGGAGCCGCAGCGGTATCCGTTATGCTCCTGACGCTCTCCTTTGCGATTCTGTGGGTGATCAATCTGGTGCAGCAGAGGGGGAGACGGGCATGAGGAGACTGTGGATTGGCCTGACGTATGCGGTGTTCACGATCTTGTTGATCATTCCGCTATCCCGTATAGCGGTCGGTGCGTTCGAACATGGGCTGGACGGTTTTGCGACAGCGCTGCTTCGTCCCGAGGCGCTGCACGCGCTGATGATGACGGGCCTGATTGTTATCGTTGTTACGTTTCTTAACGGGCTGTTTGGCATCATGATGGCTTTATATCTGGTCAGAGCAACCTGGCTCAGCCGCAAGCTCAAGGGCGTCCTTAACAGCATCGTGGATCTTCCGTACGCGGTATCGCCCGTCATCGGAGGCCTGATGATCGTGCTGCTCTTGGGGCCGGACAGCATTATCGGCGGTTTCTTTGAAGGCATCGGCTTCAAGGTTGTCTATGCATTTCCGGGCATGGTCATTGCTACGTTGTTTGTTACGTTTCCGCTGATGGTTCGTGAGGTGATGCCGGTGCTGCAGGAGATCGGCGAGGATCAGGAGCAGGCGGCGGCAACGCTGGGGGCTTACGGCTGGACAACATTTGCGAAGGTGACCTGGCCGTCCATCCGCTGGGCGGTCGTATACGGGATCGTGCTGACGGTCGCCCGCTCGCTTGGCGAATTCGGGGCCGTGCTGGTCGTATCCGGCAATATTATGAACCACACGCAGACAGCGACGACGCTTGTGTATCAGGATGTCGAGAATTTTAATGTCGCGGCGGCCAATGGGGTCGCCCTGGTACTTGCAGCCTTCTCCGTCGGCCTTCTGCTGGTGATGGAATGGGCCAAAAAAAGAAAGGGAGTGCACTGATATGCATGTGGAAGTTCGTGATCTTAACAAACACTTTGGTTCCTTTCACGCCGTGAAGAATGTCAGCTTCGAGATTGAAAAAGGCCACCTGATCGGCCTTCTAGGCCCGAGCGGCGGCGGCAAGACTTCCATTCTCCGCATGCTGGCGGGTCTGGAAACACCGGATTCCGGTGAAATCCGGTTTCACGGCAAGGTCGTCAATGACATTCCTCCGCAGGAGCGGGGCATCGGTTTTGTATTTCAGAGCTATGCGCTGTTCAAGCATATGACGGTGTTTGATAATATTGCTTTCGGCCTCAAGGTCAAGAAAGCGACGAAGGCCAAAATCAAGGATCGGGTAATGGAACTGGTGGAGCTGACCGGACTTTCCGGCTTTGAACACCGCTATCCGCATCAGCTGTCCGGCGGACAGCGACAGCGGGTCGCTTTTGCCCGGGCCCTCGCTCCTGAACCTCAGCTGCTGCTGCTGGATGAGCCATTTGCAGCCATCGATGCGAAGATCCGGCAGGAGCTGCGCTCCTGGCTGAGAGAGCTGATCGAGCGGGTTGGCATCACCTCGATATTCGTGACGCATGACCAGGATGAGGCGATTGAAGTCGCGGATGAAATTATGATTATTAGTCAAGGACAGGTGGAGCAGAAAGGAACCCCTTGGGACATCTACAAGGAGCCGAGAACGCCGTTCGTCGCTTCGTTTATTGGCGAATCCACCGTGGTTGACAAGGCTTCCGAACTGAAAGGATTTGAATCAGCCGCGAAGCATGACGTGCGCGCACTGATCCGCCCTGAATATATCGAGATCGGCAGCGAGACGGACTTTCCGGTGTTGTCGGCAACGGAGACGGGCATCGTCCGCCACCTGCACTTCCGGGGCAGCGAATGGCTGGTGGAAGTGGAGGTTAAAGGGAACAAGCTGATCACCTACCGCTCGCTGGAGAAGGAAACGCTGCATCCGGGGCAGGAGGTTCGGGTGCTGGTGCACCGGGCCTATCTGTTCAATGATGAGAACAGCTGGATCGAGGAGAATGGCTTAAAGGTTGACCCGATGCCGATCATGATCTGAGAAGGCGCAAGAGGGAGAGGAAGAGGGAGAGGGTGTTCATGCATAATTTAATTTGGAGGCGGGTAGCCTTGCTGTCGGCAGGCATGGCGCTGCTCTTCACGATCCTGCTGACGGGATGCGCCGATCAAGAAACTTCTTCGGCCGAAGTGGTGTCAAGGCCGGGAGAGCGAACGCTTGTCATCGGGGCATACAGCGTTGTGAAGGATGCCATGGCTGAGATCATTCCGAATTTCCAGCAACAATGGAAGGAAGAGACCGGAGAGACGATCAGCTTCCAGGAATCCTATGAAGCCTCCGGGACACAGGCGCGGGCCATCGTCGGCGGATTTGAGGCAGATGTATCGCTGCTTGCTCTGGAGGGGGATGTGGATAAACTGGTCAGATCGGGGCTGGTCCGGGAGGATTGGAATCAGCAGCCTTATGGCGGGATGATTACCCGGTCGATCGTCGTCCTTGGAACGAGGGATGGCAATCCGAAAGGCATTCAGGATTTTGAGGATTTGACCCGTTCGGATGTGAAGGTGCTGTATCCGAATCCGAAAACATCCGGAGGCGCCCAGTGGGATATTAATGCCATCTATGGCGCCGGTCTGAAACGTTCGGAGGAGAAAAACGGCGTGAAGGATCCGGCAGCGGCCAAGGCGTTCCTTGAAGCCGTCCATCGCAATGTGGAGTCGCTCGACAAGAGCGGCAGGGCCTCGATGGCCGCCTTCGAATACGGCGTCGGCGATGTGATCGTCACGTATGAGAATGAGCTGCTGGCACGCATCGCCCAGGGCGTCGCTTATGATATCGTAATTCCGGATGATACCATTCTGATTGAGAATCCGGCCGTGGTGGTGGATCGCTATGCGAGCGAGCGCGGAACGACGGATGTGGCCGAGGCGTTTATTGCGTATTTACGTTCTCCCGAGGCCCAGGACATTTTTGTGAAATACGGATTCCGGCCGGTGGAAGAGTCCGTAGCAGAACGGACGAAGGGGATGTTCACCGAGCCTCCGGGCCTGTTTGACATCGAATATCTCGGTGGTTGGGATCATGTGCGGGAAACACTGTATTCCAAGCGGGGCATCTGGTATCAGGTGCTGGCCGGCATTTAAGATGAATTGAATGACTAGCGGTAGCATGAAAGGCTTTGTCTCGTCGAAGGACGGGGCAAAGCCTTTTGTTATATAAGCCTGTAGCCTGTGTGCTGGTTCGGCAGCACGTCCCCAATCCAAGACCGAGTTGAAAGCCCTGAAAGCCCTCCCTCTCGCCGTTCAAGATAAAGGGCATGCTGGGGGAGAACTGCTGCATCTCCGCATGCCGCAACATCCTGGTGCAATACTTCGTCTAATAACGAGGAAAGAAGCGGGTTGATAAGATGACCTACACGAAGGAGGTTCGAATATGGGGAGAAGCGGATGGGCGATGCTTGGCCTAGCGGTGCTGCTGGCATTGACGGCCTGTGGCGGTCCTGGACAAGGGGAGAATGGCGGGGAGCTGCATTTGGACAAGGAGCAGAGCAAGCGTCATGATTCAGTCAATACGTCCAGGGAGGTGCCGGAGCTTACGGAAGATGAGCGGAAACGCCTGCTGTCTGCTGTGAACAGGGAGATGATCGAGGCTCAAAACCGGCTGGGGCTATCGATCCATCAGCAGTTGGTGGAGTCATCGGCGGAGCCGAATGTGATGCTGTCTCCCTACAGCATTACGGCTGCGTTGGCGCTGGCGTATAACGGCAGCGCCGGGATGACGCAGGAGGAGATGGCGGGGGTGCTGGGTTGGTCGGGCATGGACCTGGATGAGATTAATGAGAACAACCGGCACCTCAAACTTCTGCTTGAGCAGGGCGGCGGGGTGCTGCTGAATGTAGCCAACTCGGTATGGCATCATCAGGGAGTGATGCTCCAGCAGCCGTATATAAGTGCGGTCCGTGACAGCTACGGAGCCGAGGTTCGGAAAACGGACTTGACGAGTTCACAAGCGGTGGAGGAGATCAACAGCTGGGTCGAGGAGAAAACCCGTGGCAAGATCAGCGAGATCCTTGATGAGCCTCCGAATGCAGCTGCGATGCTGATCAATGCGGTCTATTTCAACGGCAATTGGAAGCAGGCATTTGACCCGTCCTTGACGGTCAAGGATTCGTTCAAGCTGCCGGATGGCAAGCTGTCTGAGGTTCAGATGATGCAGCAGGAGGAGCGCTTTGCCTACAAGGAAAGCGAGGATTGGCAGGCTGTTCGGCTTCCGTACGGAGACGGGCGAATGGAGATGCTCATTCTGCTGCCGTCAGAACAATCCTCGCTTGATATTATGCATACCGCGCTGTGGGAGAACGAGCTGGAATGGAGGGAGGGCTTTGCCATGGAGAAGGTGGATCTGGCCTTGCCCAAGTTCAAGCTGGAGGCTTCAGCCGAGCTGTCAGCTGCGCTGGAGCAGCTCGGCATGAGGGCAGCTTTTCAAGACCAGGCGGCGGATTTCAGCCGGATGGCGGATAACGGGGCTGACTTTTTTATTGGCCGGGTTCAACACAAGGTGTACATTGACGTCCATGAGGCGGGCACGGAAGCAGCGGCGGTGACGGGTATCGAGATGCAGACAAGCGCAGCGCCGCCGTCCGAGCCGGTTATCACGCATGTCGATCGCCCGTTTTTCTTCGCCATCGAAGATCGGGATACAGGCGCATGGTTATTTATGGGGTCTGTCAATCAACCTTAGCATATACTATATCAGACAGCAGTTGGTGGTGAATTGCTGGCAGATGGAATGATTCCTGAAATACAGCCAAAAATAGGAAACTTTGTTATAATGGTCGATAAGACGAAATTGTATAACAAAGGGGAATATGGTGCCTATGTCCATACCAAAGCCGAATTTATTCATAGGTTCTTCCAGAGAGGCCATTAAGTATGCTAGGGCCATACATGAACAGATTAAGCGGGCCGCGCAGGTGACACCGTGGTACGGCGGAACGTTCGGGCCGAACATGTATACGATGGAAGCTTTGGAGAAGCAGCTGGCGTCCAGTGATTTTGGCGTGTTCGTATTTTCCCCGGATGACATTGCGCTGATTCGGGGCAAGCATGTGTTTATCACCCGCGACAACACCTTGTTTGAGATGGGGCTGTTCTGGGGAAGGCTTGGCAGAAGAAGGGTGTACTGCATGATTCCCGATCAGGTTGAGCCGGAGAAAGACTTGATACACGATGCGACAGTGGAGGAATACCATCTTCTATCCGATCTGCAGGGCATCACGCTGCTGGAATACGAGCTTCGGAGCGACGGGGATTATAAATCAGCGGTGGATGTGGCCTGCGGACATATTATGAACGCCATTGCCGAGGAAGGATTTTACCACGATCCGGTGGACATCATTGAGCAGAAGGAAGCCGAGCTCCGGCGGAAGCAAAGCGTGCTTCATTTCTTCTGGGAGTTTAACCGCAACGTACAGGTCACGGATGAGACGGAGAAGTTTCATGCGCTCAGCGAAGCGGTGCGCAATTCCCTGCTCCCTCCGGCCCGCGGCGATTACCGGGTAACCGGGGCCGCATTCTGGGGACGAAGAGGGGATGAAGGGATTGCGCATATCGGGGGTAATGTAGGAAGAGGGAGATTTTTCCCGTTTGATGGTGACGAAGCACGCTCGCCGAGCAATCAGTCGATTTATGTGCTGGACGTGTATCATAGCGGAAAATGGGCATTTTATCATGAGGAGGAAGTTGCGCAGGTGTATGTGTTCTGCTATCCTTTAGGTGTGAATCATGTGCTGTCGGTCCATTTTACAGGACATGAAATGCTTGACGATGAAGACCTCGCAGAGGTTGTGGAGCAGAATCGGGAGTTGCTTCGCACCATCAGGTATCTAGTTGGAGGGGATTCGCAATGAGCGGAAAAGAGAAAAAGAAATCGACAGAAGGCAACCAAGGATCCGCCAACGGCAGCTGGGTGGTTAGAGGTCCGATTCCTATGACAAGCTCGCTGAAGTCGAAGAAGCGCACAGGAAGACGGCAGAACAAGAACGGTGTATTTGTAGGCCCTTCGGTTGAAGGCGTCGACAAAAAATACGTCAAGGTGATCAGCGGAGCTGTAGATGACAAGAAGCCATCATTCGCATAAATCATAGTGTAACGATAGCAGGCCGTTCGGCATACATTCCGGGCGGCTTTATTGTGTTATCCGGATATGCTGTACGGTGCCCGGATTTCCAGGACATTGACAGGGAGGCATAATCACAATGAGTGCAGATCAATTGACGTTTTTGGGAACGGGAGATGCAATGGGGGTGCCGAGGGTCTATTGTGACTGCGCAGTCTGTGCAGAGGCGCGCGATACAGGGATGAACCGGAGGCTCCGTTCCTCGGTGATGATCGAGAGTGGAGCGGATTTTTTCCTTGTGGATTGCGGTCCGGATTGGCGCGTCATGATGGAGCATATCGGTCAGCGAACAGTCAGACACATTCTGGTTACCCACCCGCATTTCGATCATATCGGAGGATTGCCGGAATGGGCGGATGCGTGCCGCTGGCTCGGCGAGAAGGGCAATCTGTACGCTCCGCAGGAGGTGCTGAGCAAGATTGTGGAGCAGTATCCTTGGCTGCCGGGCAACCTGGAGATGACGGCTGTGGATCATGGAGTACAACTGTGCGGCTGGCACATCATCTGCTGGAGAGTCAACCATGGCAAGAACGGCTACTCCTATGCCTACCGGCTGGAGAAGAACGGATTCGTCTGGGCCTACAATTCGGATTCCATCGATTTGAACGCGGAGGAGAAGGCGCACTTGAGGGGGCTGGACCTATTGGTGCTGGGGACGAGCTTTGTTCATGAGAAGGCGGCATTTGCAACGCGGTCGGTCTATGATATGCGCGAAGCGGCTGACCTGCTGGCCGAACTGAAGCCGCGCCAGACGGTTTATACCCATATGTCCCATGATGTGGACGTGCGGGGGGACCTGTCTTTGCCGGAGGGTGTCCGATTGGCATGTACGGGAATGAAAGTGCGACTGGCCCAGGAGTCGTAGAGCAAGATAGACGGAAGTGCACGGTAGGTTCGCCCGGAATTATGGGGCAGGTCGAGGCACGGAATGCGCGCCACAGGCGTATGCGGGACGGATCTGAAGAAGGTATAGGAGGGAATTATGCGGTACTACAAGCCGAAGGAAATCGCAGATGAGCTGCAGATCAGCACCAGCGCGCTGCGGCATTATGAAGCGTGGGGCGTGGTGCCGCCCCCGGAGCGGGCCGAGAATGGCCACCGCCTGTATACGAGCGAGCATGTTGCATACTTTCGCTGCTTGCGGGCGATGTTTCCCGGATTCGGCTACGGGATGACTTATGAAGTGCTGCGCTTCATTCAGAAGCGGGAGCTTGATGACGCACTGTGGCTGGTTAATGCCGAGCAGGCCAAGCTGCAGCAGGAGAAAATGCTGGCGGATCAAACGCTGGCACTGCTGGAGGACCCGTCGCTGGAGATGGTGAAAGGAAAGCGGCTGAAGCCGCGTATGACCATTGGCGAGGTCGCCGAGCTGGCGGATGTGGAGACATCGGCCATTCGCCACTGGGAGAAGGAGGGGCTGCTGAGCCCGGAGAGGAATCCGGACAATGGTTACCGGCTCTATACGCCGCTTCATGTCAGGCAAATTTTGCTGATTCGTTCCCTGCGCAAAACAGTGTTTTTTCTGGAGAAGATCAAGGGGATTGTTCAGGCGGTCGAGCACCAGAGCATTGAGCAGGCCCGGAAAATGATGCGGGAGGCGCTGTCTGTCATTCACGAGCGAATTCGTCAGCAGTTTTACGGTGTCTACAAATTGGTGGAACTGTGCATCGAGCTCGGGCTGATCGATGGCAGCGATGCTGCGTTGACGCGGACGCTGCATACATTCGAGGGCGGCGGGACGTAATCCATCGGCAGAGGCGGAGAGTGAGAGTGAGAGGGAGAGGGGCAATGAAAAAGGAGCAAGCCAAGCACCGGAAGGCGGCCGGCCGGTAAATCTGAGCGGCTGTCTGCATGCCCTCCGGACCCGGCGCTTGGGCAGCTTATGCGTGCCCGCAGTCAGGCAAGCTTATCCGGTTCGTCGTCCTTCCTTGCCTAATATAATACTGCCCGGCAACAGCTGCCGGGCAGTACTGGACTTCATTAGAGCACAAATTTCTCGATCACGTGCTTCACGCCGTCCTCGTTATTGCTCAAGGTTACATAGTCAGCAATAGCCTTCAGCGGCTCGATCGCATTTCCCATCGCGACGCCGAGCCCGGCTGCCTCGAGCATTTCATGATCATTCCAGGAATCCCCGATCGCAATCGTCTCGCTCAGATCACAGTTGAAATGGTTCGCCAGGAACGTCAGGGCATGCCCTTTGGTTCCTTCCTTGTGCATGAACTCGAGGAAATGCGGCTTGGACTTCGTGATATGAACCTGGTCGCCAAGCAGCTCCTTGAATACAGGAATCAACTCATCAAGGTAGTCCGGATCATCGATGATGAGCATTTTTGGCGTCGGCTTGCGCACGACCTGGATGAAGTCCGGCTCAATATAATAAGGGGTGCGGTTCAGGGCGCAGTAATCGATCAGCTTCTCATTTTCCTCCCGGGAATAGAGCTTGTCATCGATATACGTCTGCAGGTGCAGGTTATGCTGAACGCAGTATTCATACAGCTTCTCGGCAGCATCCACCGGGAAATAGCGCTCGTAGAGCACCTTTTCATCCAGCAGATTTTTGATCAGTGCACCCTGATACGTAATGATCGGCACATTCAGTCCGGTCTGCCGGGCGATCGCCTGTGCGGATGCATAAGCCCGACCGGTTGCAAGGGTGACTACGACGCCTTTGGCAACCGCCTGCTCCAGCGCGCGCTGTACACCGGGGGTAACCTCTTTGTCGTCATTAATGAGCGTGTCGTCGATGTCGATGGCCATCAGTTTGTAAGTGGTCATGGTATTCTCTCCTCTTCGATCTCTGTATTGTTCTCTCTCTAACTCATCATACCTGTGATTCTATTGTACCTGTTCCGGCACAGACTTCAATTCCGCTTCCGGTGCAGACTTCAATTCTGCCATAATCATGCCCGCCAGAATGCACACACATCCGAATATGCCTGCAGTGCCGAGACGCTCGCCGGCAAACAGCATTCCGGTCAACGCGGCGAAGACGGGCTCCATCGCGTAAATGACCGCCACCCGGGATGGGGTGGTGAATTTCTGGCAAGCAGTCTGGATCCAGAAGGCGAAGGCGCTGGCCGGCCCGATGGACACCACAAGCGCCCAGATGACATCGGGCTGCTGCAGCATGTCGTAAATCTCCGACGTATTGGCGAAGGTCTCGGTTGCCCCGGAGGCGGCCATGCTGAGCACACCAACGACCGCCATTTGCAGCGCGGCAAGCAGCAGCGGAGGATACTTGGTTGCGTATAATCCGGTATAGCCGATGTGTAGCGCGAATCCGAACGCACAGACAAGCACGAGCGCATCCCCTTTGTTCAGGCTCATCCCGCTGCCGGCAAAGGCGAGCAAGTACAGTCCGGCAGCAGCCAGAAATGCGCTGACCCAGGTCATTCTGGAGATGGAATGCTTCAGCAGCACAAACGACAGGAAGGGGACGAGCACCACGGACAGACCGGTAATAAATCCGGCATTGGAGGTGGTGGTATACAGCAGCCCCGCGGTCTGAAACGCATAGCCGATAAACAAAAAAAGTCCAAGCAGACAGGCATGGAGCACCATTCTGACGGACAGCTGCTTCCACTGCCTGGAATAAAAGACGGAAATGATAAGCGCCAGCAGCAGGGCGGCACCCAAAAAGCGGACGGCGTTAAAAGCCATCGGCGGCAAAATTCGCACCGCATGCTGCACGATGAGGAAGGTGCTGCCCCACAGCATCGCCACCATAAGCAGGCTCATATCGGCCATTCGCGAACGGTTCACTACAGAGGTCATCCTTTCTGACGTAACAGGTCTTCCCTAACTATGGCTGTAAAACAGCAAGTGACCAAATTGTATCCCATAACCGGGACTGGGACAAGCACTTTTGCGCTCGGAAGCAGCCGGACGGAGCGTGCCTTAAACGGTATGCCGGGCGGCGGAAGAGTGGCAGGGCCATAGACGGAGAATGGATGAATATGGACAACATGGCAGGGAATTTGCTATACTGAATAACCGAACATGTATTCTCATTCAGGGTGCAGTTCGTTACCCACAGCCGAAAGGAAGTAATCATCATGATGGGAAGAGCACATTTGATTATCGGGACGGGGGTCACCGTATCCATCATGGGCCTGGCTGGCGTCCCCGTGACGCTCCCTGCGGTCGGCGTGGCTTTGGTCAGCTCGCTTCTTCCCGACATCGACGAGCCGAACTCGCTGCTGGTGCGCCGGGCGATCCCGACGGAACTGCTGCGCATTCTCCAGCTGTCGCTTATCGGCGCTGCACTCATCGTCGGATATTACGGCTCGGAATATACGCCGTGGAATCTCGTCTTGTCCGCCCTGATCGGGATGGTGTCGTTTCTCCCGGGGCGGACGCTGCGGCATGTCGTCATGTTTCTGATCGGCCTGGGGCTGCTGTTTCTCGGTCAGAGACTGAGCCCGTGGAACACCATTGCCGGCAGCGTCCTCATCGCGGCGTCGCTGGTGACACACCGCGGTTTGACACATACGCTGTACGCAACGGTGGGCTGGACGGCGCTGCTTTATTTCGCTTCCCAGGGCAGGGAAGGGGCGGAAAGCTTATGGATTGCCGGAGGCATATCCTATTTCATTCATCTGCTGTCCGATGCGCTTACGAACCATGGCATTCGTCCGCTGCCGCCATTCAAATTCAAGATCAAGCTCAAAATGATGAGCACAGGCAGCAAGTGGGGGAGAAATGTAGAGAATGTTTTTATTTTATTGACCCTGCTGCTCGTCTGGTATGTGTTCATGGGGTCGCGGTAACTTCGAAGTGAGGCGCGGTATTGCATCTCCCGGCGCCTCTGCCCGGCATGCCTGCCTTGTGCCGGTCTTCATGCAGCGCGTGGATTGTGAGCGGGTTGTTCGCTTGCTCTCTTTCTGTACATGATCGCAGAAAAACCTCCTGTCTTCGCCGGGGATGACCCGCAGGACAGGAGGTTTTTTGTTGTTGGGGTATGGATGGAAGCAGGTTATTCTTCGAGGAAAATAAGCCCGACCAGATCATCGAACTCGATATTGCCGAAGTAATGCTTGACGTTTATATCTGCAAGTGCGGACCGGACAGACTGTTCTTCATAACGTTTGCCGCGGAGCAGATTCTCGATGTCGGTGACATCCCCCACGCCGAAGAAGTCCCCGTAAATTTTAATCTCCGCAATATGCCCATCCTTAATGTTCATGCGAATGTCGATAATGCCGGCCGGGAATTTCTTCGCATGCTTCACATTGCTTTCCGGCGATTGACCGTAGTTCCAGTCCCAATTCCGATAGCGCTCCTCCGAGATTTGGCGGATGATCTCCCAATCCTTCTCCTGCAGCACATATTGCGGCACTTGATCCGGTTCCATGCCGAAGATGGAACGCAGCAGCTCGGCCCGGAACTCCTCGATGGTCATGTCGGTGCCAAGCAGCTCCTTAATGTTGGCTACACGGCTGCGGACCGACTTGGTGCTCTTGGATTTGAACTTCTCCGGGTTCGCGTTCAGCGACGCCTGGACATCGTCCAGATTAAGGTCGAACATCAGAGTACCGTGGCTGAACATCCGGCCGCGCGTAGCGAATTGGGCGTTGCCGGATATCTTCTTCTCCCCGACCTGCAGGTCGTTGCGGCCGCTCAGTTCAGCCGGGACGCCCATCTTCTGCAGAAAGTCGATGACCGGCTGTGTGAATTTCAGGAAATTGTGAAAGGACTGGCCGTCATCCTTCGTAATAAAGCTGAAGTTGAGGTTGCCGAGATCATGATAGACAGCCCCGCCGCCGGACAGACGGCGCACCACCTGAATATTGTGGTCGCGCACATATTCCTGATTGATCTCTTCAATCGTATTCTGATGCTTCCCGATAATGATGGAAGGGCTGTTGATATAAAACAGAAGGTAGCTTTCATCTGTGGACAGATGCTTCAAAGCATACTCTTCAATCGCTAGATTTATGGTGGGATCGTGAATTCCCTGGTTATCGATAAACAGCATGACGTTTCCTCCGTTACGATTACGAAATGGTGTGTCCAAAACCTATTGTAAACCAATTTTCCTAGGGAGACAAAGGCATATCTGTTGACGCGGCGGGCGGCGGCAAGACATAATGAGGCATTGAATCCGGTTGATATTATACGGTGCTGCGGCCGTGGCTAAGCGAGCAGGACATCATTCGTTCTTGCTGCAGCCGCAAGCAGGCGGGGGGATTATAGATGAGTGACAACAGCCATCCGTTCGTGGAGGTATACGGGCATGGCGGCGATGTGGAGACCGCGGCGCAGAGATTCGGAGGAGACGCGGCTGCCTACTTGGACTACAGTGCCAATATTAATCCGCTTGGCCCTCCCCAGGAGGTCATGCATGCGCTCCAGGATGCAATGAAGGCAATTATCCGTTACCCGGACCCCGGTCATCGCGGGTTCAAGCGACGGCTGTCCGACAAGCTCGGGATCGGGGAGGAGCAGCTGCTGGCCGGCAACGGGGCTGCCGAGTGCATGGCGCTGCTGCTGCTTGGACTAAAGCCGCAAACGGTCGGCGTGGTGGAGCCCTGCTTCTCGGAGTACCGCCAGTTGGCCGAGCAGTT
This sequence comes from Paenibacillus campinasensis, assembly GCF_002272015.1. Taxonomy (GTDB): domain Bacteria; phylum Bacillota; class Bacilli; order Paenibacillales; family Paenibacillaceae; genus Paenibacillus_AQ; species Paenibacillus_AQ campinasensis. The sequence continues at coordinate 65,037 of NZ_NPBY01000029.1, forward strand.
CGGCTGCAAGGTGCGTACCGTCTACGGCCGGGAGGACAGGGACTGGAGGGCGGATAAGGCGCAGATTGCGGAACTCCTGTCCGCCACGGATCTCGTATTCCTCGGACAGCCGAACAATCCGAACGGCGTTCAGTACGAGCTCGCCGACATTCGCCAGCTGGCCGGCGCCGCGGAGCGGTGCGGCGCCTGGTTGGTGCTGGATGAGGCGTTTATCGATTTTATTCCGGCACGGCAGCGTCAGACGCTGCTGCCCGAGCTCGCCAATTATCCGAGAACGGTCATTATCAGGTCGATGACGAAGTTTTATGCCATCCCGGGGCTTCGGCTCGGCTATGCATGCGCGCATCCCGAGGTGATCCGGGCGATGGCGGGCAAGCAGGTGACCTGGAGCGTGAACGGGCTGGCACTGCTGGCCGGGGAGGCCTGCCTGGCGAGCGGCCGGGATTTTGAACAGCAGACGCTGGCGCTGATCGATACCGAGCGCTCGCGGCTGACGGACGGCTTGCGGGCCCTGCGCTTCCGGGTCTCGCCGGGAGAGGCGAACTATGTGCTCGCAGAGCTGCCCGAGCCGTGGAACGCCGAGCGGTTCCAGCGCGAGATGGGACGGTGCGGTATCCTGGTGCGAAGCTGCGCCATGTATCCCGGGCTTAGAGCAGGACATATCCGGCTGGCGGTGAAGGATGCTGCCGCCAATCAGCGACTGCTGCATGCGATAGCGGAGGTGCTGGCGAAACAGCCCGGGACGTGGACATGAAGCGCCGGTGTGGCGTCTGTTCTGAAACAATGCAGGTGGAATAAGGGGGAGAGCAACATGGCGTTGCCATTTATAAACGGAATGACCGGTCATGTGACATCATCCATATGGGAAGGAGTCCGGCTGTCGCTCGTGGCGGGAGGGCATCCTCATCTGCTGCTGTCCTTGCCCCGGGCGAGCGATGCAGTCAGCAGCGCGGTATTCGGCGGCGGGTTCGTTCAACTGGATCACATCGTGAACCGGTATGTCGATCACAGCTATGATTGCAGCGATCCGGTGTCGGATATGCAGGCGTTCGCGGCGGCCTGCGGCTATCCGCCCGCTTCGACGGCGGGGCTGTTAACCGCCGTGAAGCTGCAGCAGGTTTCGCTGTGGGAAGAGCGAGGCAGCGAGGCATCGGTTCTATGCTGCACGACCGCCGGCGCGGGCAATGCTGCCCGGGCGGGGGCGGCCAGAACGACGTATGCGGCGGCGTACAAGCCGGGCACGATCAACACGGTGCTGCTGATCGACGGGAAGCTGACGCACGCCTGCCTTGTGAATGCGGTCCTTACAGCAGCGGAGGCGAAGGCGGCGGCGCTCGGTGATCTCGGCGTGCGTGACGCAGAGACCGATACGCTGGCGACCGGCACGACAACCGATGCCATTGTGGTCTGTGCCAGCCAGAGTGAGGCCTATGGCACCGAGCATCGGTATGCCGGAACCGCCACCGATCTTGGCGGGATGATCGGGCGACTCGTATATGAGAGCGTTGCTGAGAGTCTGGCCGCTTACAGGAAGGCGCTGCCATGAATGCAGCCTGGGTTATATGGGCGGCGGTGGCGCTGGATCTGCTGATCGGGGATCCGCGCCGGCTGCCGCATCCGGTCATCGGGATGGGCAAGCTCATCCGCGCCGTGGAGCAGCGCATCCGGCGGCGTGTCACCTCGCCGCTGGGGCTGAAGCGGGCCGGCGTGCTGCTGCCGCTGATCGTGGTCGGCAGCTCCTTCGCGCTCACCTGGCTGCTGATTGCGGCCCTAACGCGCGTTCACCCCTGGCTCGGCATCGGGGCGGAAGCGGTGCTGATCGCCACCACGATTGCGATCAAGGGGCTCCGGGATGCCGGTCTGGAGGTGTATCGCGATCTCCGGTCCGGAAATATGACGCAGGCGCGCCGCTCGCTCGGGATGATTGTCGGCAGGGACACGGACCATCTGGATGAGCCGGAGGTCGTTCGCGGGACGGTTGAGACCGTGGCGGAGAACATTGTGGATGCGGTCGTGTCGCCGCTCTTCTATGCCTTGATCGGCGGGGCGCCGCTGGCCATGGCTTACCGGGCGGTCAATACGCTCGATTCCATGGTCGGCTACAAGAATGAACAGTACGCGCAGCTGGGCTGGGCCTCCGCCAGGCTGGACGATGCTGCGAACTGGATACCGGCCAGGCTGACGGCCGGATTGCTTGTGGCGGCTTCGGCGCTCCTGTCGCTCAAGTGGAGGCGGGCGCTCCATATCGTTCGCCGCGACGCTAGGAAGCATCCGAGTCCGAACAGCGGATTTCCAGAATCGGCGGTTGCCGGGGCGCTGGGCATCCGGCTTGGCGGTGAGAACCGCTATCAAGGGGTGGTCTCTTTCCGCGCCTTTATGGGCGATCCCGATCGCCCGCTGCGGGCGGAAGATATTCGGACCACCGCCCGGCTCCTGCTGGCTGTCTCGCTGATGTTCGCCATCCTGGGCACCGCGATTCTGATCCTGGTTCAGGAAATGGGAGGGCGGTTATGGCTGTAAGTGTCGTTGTCCATCTGCTCCGGCATGGCCGGACGCGCTGGAATGAGCAGCGCCGATATATGGGGCATACCGATCAGCTTCTTGCGCCAGGGGCTCTAACCGAACTTGAGCCGCTGAGGAGACGCTATCATAGACATGACTTTGGCAAGATCTACTGCAGCGACCTCAGCCGATGCAGACAGACGCTAGGTTACGTGCTGTCAGCGACGGGAGCGGATCAGGCGCCTGCTCTGATTCCGGCCAAGCTGGGAGAAACGGTGCCGGGGGTCTGTTATGATGTCCGGCTGCGCGAGCTGGACTTCGGACAATGGGAAGGCAAAACCTATGATGATCTGAAGGAGAATCCGGCGTACCGCAGCTGGATCGATGATCCGTCCTCTGTCACGCCGCCGGGCGGTGAGAGCTGGGAGGCGTTCCAGCAGCGGATCGGTCAGTTTCTGAACAACCTGTACCTGGAGCTTGACGAGATGGCTGGAGCCGCGGAATCCGGAGCTCTCGAAGGCGGGCACGGGAAGCGGCCTGAAGCGGCATGCGGACCATCCGATGTGCTGATCGTGACCCATGGGGGCGTCATCCGGCAGATGATGACACAGCTGGTGGACGGTGTGAAGTTCTGGGCGCTGCCGCTTGAGCCCGGTGAAGCGCTTCGGGTGCGTCTCACCAGAAGCAGCGCAGGCTGGCGCGGCGAGCGTCTGCCTTGACACCCGGCTGCATCTGCTGCCGGTGAGCGTCCGGATGCAGTCAGGGCAGGGAGGACGCATGCTCTGACCACTTGGCCGCCAAGAAATTTTCGGTTGTAAGACAAGGCGTTATCGCCTATAATCTTGTGCAGAGATGAGAAGCTTGACACATACGAATTCAATACATTTTGCCATGGTCCGGGCAGGAGGCGCAGCAGGATGCTTCTGTCTGGTTAATAGGGAAGCCGGTGTGAATCCGGCACGGTCCCGCCACTGTGAAACAGGAGATCTCTCCAGATGCCACTGAGCAGACGGTTGTCAGCCCGGGAAGGCGGAGAGGTCGTGAAGGCCTGTAAGTCAGGAGACCTGCCATGGCGAATGAGAAACGGTCCTTCGAGGAAAGGATTGCGTTTGCAGGACTTTTGCGTCTAAGGCTGTGAGATGGCTTACCTGGTGCCCCGGATTGAGGACGGGAACGGGGGAAGCAGGGCTTTGCAGCCGAGCTGATACATGGGTGTAGGTGGCCGTCAGGCAAGCCCTGTGCCGGCAGATTCAGGCAGTCCGATGACACGAACGTAGTCCCTGGTTCCGATGGCGGAATCCGGGACTTTTTTGGTATGGAGACAGAGCAGTGGTTTAGGTGCATTATTCTGTCCTCTTCCTTCTATCATGCAATAGACTCGCAAGGATCGGGAGATCAGTCATGATGCAAGCCCATTCTCAATAATTAGTCATTAGGGGGACATGAGGAATATGAAAGCAATGATGAAACCGTGGTTATCTGTGCTGGCAGCGCTGCTGCTGGCGCTGTCGCTTGTCGGCTGCGGCGCGGGCAAGGAGCAGCAAGGTGAGACGAACGGGACGGCACAGGAGCAGCCGGCCGAGACGGACGGACAGGAGGAGTCAACGGGCCAAACGCCGGCGAGCGATGAGGGGGAACTCAAGACCGAATATCCGCTGACCGTAACCGACGCAACTGGAACCGAGATCACATTCGAGCAGGCGCCGGCGAAGATTGTATCCTTGTCTCCTTCCGAGACTGAGAAGCTGTTCGCACTCGGGCTGGATGAGGAGATCGTCGGCGTAACGGATTATGATGATTATCCTGAAGCGGCAACCACCAAGCCTAGGATGGGCGGATTTCAGGTGAACGAGGAGGCGCTGATCGCCGCCGGGCCGGATGTTGTTTTCTCGGCAACGATGAACGCGGAGACGGCCGAGCAGCTGCGGGGCCTTGGCATCACCGTATATGTCAACAATCCGAAGACGATTGAAGACGTCATGGAGAGCATATTGCTGCTTGGACAAATCACGGACCGTCAGGCCGAAGCCGGACAGGTCGTAGAACAGATGAAGCAGGAGCTGGCCTCGGTAACAGAAGCGGTACAATCGCTTTCCGAGGAAGAGAAGAAGAAGGTATACGTGGAGTTCTCCCCAGGCTGGACGGTTGGCAAGGGCGAGTTCATGGACGAGATGATTACGCTGGCTGGCGGCATCAATGTGGCCGGGGATCAGGAAGGCTGGTTTGAAATCAGTGAAGAGAACATTATCGCTGCTAATCCGGACGTGATCCTGTATTCGGCCAACGTTGTGGACGAGTCCAGCCAGAAAACGCTGGATGTCATGATTAAAGAACGCAGCGGCTGGGATCAGATTGAAGCGATCAAGAATGACCGGATCGTGGGACTGGATGATAATCTGCTGAGCCGTCCGGGCCCGCGGGTGACGCAGGGGCTTATTGAAGTGGCCAAGGCGATCTATCCGGAACTGATGAATCCATGAGAAGCAAGCTTGCGGGTTACGGTGCGGCCGGCGTCGCCTTGCTTCTGCTGACGCTCATTGTCAGCCTCGGCATCGGCTCCGTCCACCTGCCTGCAAGGGAGATCGGAGCGATGCTGCTGCATCGGATTCCCTGGATCGGCGATTGGATTGCTCCGACCTGGGAGACCTCCTCGGAGCAGATTCTAATGAAGGTTCGGCTGCCTCGCATTTTGCTGGGCATGCTGGTCGGAGCTTCCCTGGCCGTGGCGGGTGCAGCGTTTCAGGGTGTGCTTCGCAACCCGCTGGCCGATCCCTTCACGCTGGGTGTATCCTCAGGAGCGGCGCTGGGCGCCGCTTCCTTGATCTTTTTTGGTATGGAATACTCGGTTTTTGGCGGTTACACGCTGCCGATGGTGGCTTTTCTGACCGGGGCCGGCACGCTGTGGATCGTGCTCACGCTGGCGCGGGACCAGGGGAAGCTGCCGATACATGGGCTCATTTTATCCGGCGTGGTTATGCAGTCGTTTTTGGGGGCGATTGTGTCATTCTTGACGATCATGTCCAAGGAGACGGTCAACCAGATACTATATTGGACGATGGGAAGTCTCAGTTTGCGCGGATGGTCGTATACGGCCATCCTTTTCCCGTATTTCGCGGCAGGGTTTATCTATCTGTGGAGCCGCTCGCGGGCGCTGAATCTGCTGTCGCTCGGAGAGCGCCAGGCAGCGCATATGGGGCTGAATGTGGATCGCCTCAAGATCAGCGTGCTTGTGGTGGCTACGCTGCTGGCGGCAGCGGCGGTCTCTGTATCCGGTGTGATCGGATTCGTCGGGCTGGTCGTGCCGCATATGATCCGGCTCATCACCGGACCCGATTATCGCATTATCGTTCCGCTGTCAGCGCTTGGCGGCGCCATCTTCATGGTCTGGTGCGATACGGCGGCGCGGTCGGTGCTGGCTCCGACGGAAATTCCGCTTGGGGTTGTCACCGCGTTTATCGGTGCGCCGTTCTTCGCCTACTTGCTCTACCGGAACAAAAAACGGCGGAGGGAGGGTGCATAGATGATTACAGCGCACGGGCTTGGCAAAAGCTTCGGAGAAACGACGGTCCTTAGCGATGTTGATTTCAGCGCAGCTGAGGGCGAGTGGTGGGGCATCATCGGCCCGAACGGCAGCGGCAAATCGACGCTGCTGCATCTGCTGTCCGGTATTGAGAAGCCTACGGCGGGGAGCGTTCGCCTGCTGGGGCGAGAGGTCGGCAGCTACAGCCGTAAGGAGATCGCCCGGATGATGGCCGTGCTGCAGCAGGAGGGGCTGGCTCCGAGCGGATTCACAGTTCGCGAGGTGCTGGAGATGGGCAGGTACCCGTTCCAGAACTGGCTTGGCAGAGAGCACGAAGATCCATCCGAACGGATTGAAGCCATCCTGAACCGGCTTGATCTGACCCTGCTGGCCGACAAGCGGATCGATGAATTGAGCGGGGGACAGCGGCAGCGGGCTGCGCTTGGAAAAGTGATGGCTCAGGAGCCGACGCTGCTGCTGCTTGATGAACCGACAACGTATCTCGATATTCGCTACCAACAGCGGTTCATGGATCTGGTGGCCGGCTGGAGAAAGGAATCGGGCATCACGGTCATCAGCGTGCTGCACGACCTCAATCTGGCAGCCCAGTATTGCGACCGGCTGCTTATACTTCATAACGGAACGGCTGCCGGACGCGGCCTGCCGGAAGAGGTATTGACCGAGGACAATATCCGCCATATTTTTCAAATCGATCCGGCCATTGTGAGACATCCTGTGAACGGCGCGCCCCAGGTGCTGATCACCAAAGGTGATGCCAGGGGGAGCCTGAAGGAGGACTAGTCAAGGCAACAGGAGAAGCCGAGCCGCAGCCGGGCAGGATCAGCAAGTCAGCAACACCGAGCGGCTACCGAACGGGTAACCACACATCCGTTCACCAATCAGTTACAATATACAGTAGTGATAACGATATCTCGGCGGAGGAGGGGAACCCTAATGGGCGATTGGAGCCTTGAGCAAGTGAGAGAGCATATCGGGACGATCCGGCCGCTGGATACCGCAGCGGCTCAGGCGGCAGCGGCGTATCTGGATACGCTGACCAAGCCTCCAGGCAGTCTCGGGAAGCTGGAGGCGCTGGCGATTCAGCTGGCTGGCATTACCGGTGAGATGAAGCCTGTACTCACGAAGAAAAGCGTTGTTGTTATGGCTGGGGATCACGGTGTGTGCGAGGAAGGCGTAAGCGCGTTTCCATCGGAGGTCACGCCCCAGATGGTGCTGAATTTCCTGAACGGCGGGGCAGCGGTCAATGTTCTGGCCCGGCAGGCGGGAGCGGACGTGCAGTGCGTTGATATCGGCGTTGCGGTGGAGTTGACGCATGAGCGGCTGCTGGCGCGGAACATCCGCCGGGGAACGGCGAATATGGCCAAGGGACCGGCCATGTCCAGGGAAGAGGCGGTCCGGTCTGTCCTGACAGGCGCCGAGATCGCAGCAGAGCTGGTCCGGCAAGGGACACAGCTGTTCGTCACCGGGGAGATGGGAATCGGCAACACAACGCCGAGCGCAGCGATATTATCGGTGCTGTCCGGCAGGCCTCCGGCTGAAACAGCAGGCCGGGGGACAGGCATCACGGATGAGAAGCTGCTGCACAAAATTCAGGTTCTGGAGCAGGCGATTCAGATTAACCGTCCTCGTGCCGACGATCCGATCGATGTGCTGGCCAAGGTGGGCGGACTGGAGATCGGGGGGCTGGCTGGTCTGATTCTGGGAGCGGCCGCTCAGGGCCGTCCGGTCGTCATTGACGGATTTATTTCCAGTGCGGCTGCCTTCATTGCCACAGCGGTCAACCCGGCCGTCTTGCCATACCTCATCGCTTCCCATGTATCCCAGGAGAGCGGGCATCGGCTGCTGCTGCAGGAGCTTGGGCTCAGCCCGATGCTGGAGATGGACATGCGCCTCGGGGAGGGCACCGGCGGGGTACTGAGCCTGCATCTGGTGGATGCGGCTTGCCGGATCATGCAGGAGATGGCGACGTTTGAGAGCGCAGGCGTCAGCGGAGGGGCCACATGAAGAATGCTAAGGTGCTGGTAACCGGGGGTGCGCGAAGCGGGAAAAGCTCCTTTGCCGAAAGGCTGTCGATGCATAGAGCGCCCGCCAGCGTCTATATCGCTACAGCGCAGGCCTACGATGAGGAGATGCGGGACCGGATAAGGCATCACCGGGAACGTCGCCAAGGTGCGCTCTATCCTTGGGAAACGGTGGAGGAGCCGCTGCTGCTGCCCGAGCTGCTCGGCAGTTTAAGCCACCGGAGAGACGGCGCGCCAGCCTTGCTGGTAGACTGCCTGACACTGTGGCTGACCAATGTGCTGCTGGAGATTGAGCGGGAAGGGCATGATTTCGAAGAGGAGCGGCTGTCGCTTCGGATCAACAGCCTTGTTGCAGCGGTCGAGCATTACCCGGGTCATGTCATTCTGGTGACGAACGAGGTCGGCTCCGGCATCGTGCCGGAATACCCGCTGGGGCGGATATTCCGGGACTGGGCCGGGCTGATGAATCAGCGGCTTGCCAGGCAGTGTGATGAGGTGTTTCTTGTCACCGCTGGCATTCCGTTGGAAATCAAAAGCAGGGAGTTTTTGATATGAACAAAAGTTTGGAAGCGGCTGCGGCCGCTTTTCAATTTTTATCCCGGTTTCCGGTGCGGTATGAAATTCCGTTCACCCCCGAAGTGCAGCAGCGGAGCGTAGTCTATTATCCGCTGGTTGGCGCAGCCATCGGGGCGGTGGTATGCGCGGTGGGCTGGGCGCTTGGATACGTGCTCCCTTCGCTGCCTCTGGCGGTGCTGCTGCTGATCGTCTGGACTGCTTTGACCGGAGGACTGCATCTGGACGGCTTGATGGACAGCGCCGATGCGCTGCTGAGTCACCGTTCCCGTGACCGGATGCTGGAAATCATGAAGGACAGCCGCGTCGGCGCAATGGGAGTCATCGCCTGCGTCTTGGTGCTGATGTTGAAGGCAGCGCTGATCGCTTCCTTATACGAGCTTGCGGAGGGAGCGTGGAAAGCGTGGACCCTCTTGCTCGTGCTCGCGCCGATCTGGAGCCGGTGGGTCATGGTATATGCGATGTTTCGCTGGGAAACGGCCCGCGGCAGCGAGGGACTTGCCTCCCTGTTCCGGGGGCTTTCGGGCCGAAGAGTGTTCCAATCGTTTATGCTGGCTTTTGTGCTGACATGTGCGGGAGCGGTGTTCGTGCTGGCTTCTGTTGAAGAAGACGCTGTCCGCTTCACAATCGGCCTGGGGGTACTGCTGCTGCCGCTGGCAGCCTATATCGCCGGAGTGATGGTTGGATCACGAATCAACAGGCGGCTTGGGGGATTAACAGGGGATACATACGGTGCTCTGAATGAGCTGGTAGAGATGCTGCTGCTGTTATGGATGGTATTTATGCTAAGCTTGACTTAAATATTTCCAAAATAAAGCTTTCCCACATAAGAATTATAATCCCGATAAAAATAGTTGACATTGGGCGTAAAAATGCAGATAATGTATGTTGCAAATTGGGTGATGTTATGAAGCGGGCTTACCTCGGGGAATAATTCATATATAACGCACTTATTGCACAACATTAACAACAGCTGAACAGTTGTTGAGGGAGGAGCTACAACAAGGTATGGAAACATTGTGGGTTATCATCAACGTGCTAGTTTTGATCCTGTTGATCGGCATTTTGTTCTGGATGCAGAAGAAGCATTACTCGTTTACAAAACGGGTGTTTGCAGGGCTGGGTCTCGGCGTCCTGTTCGGGGTGGCGCTTCAATGGATCTACACCTCTACGTCGGATGTCGTTATTAAGTCGGCGGACTGGTTCAATCTGGTGGGGTATGGTTATGTAAGGCTGCTTCAGATGATGGTCATTCCATTGATTATGGTGTCCATCATCTCGGCGATTATGAAGCTGAAAGGCGGACGTAACCTTGGCAAAATGAGCGGTCTGATCATCACGGTGCTGCTGGCAACAACGGCCGTGGCAGCTGCTGTCGGGATTACGACTGCGCTGGCCTTCGACTTGTCGGCTGTGAATATTCAAGGCGGAGAGGTAGAACAGCGGCAAGGCGCTATTCTTGAAGAGCGGCTGGGGGATGTGGAAGGAAGAACACTCCCGCAACAAATTCTGGACTTCATTCCGAGCAATCCGTTCGCGGACATGACGGGAGCCAGAAGAACATCAACGATTGCGGTCGTGATATTCTCGGCGTTCATCGGGATAGCCGTGCTTGGGCTTGACCGGAAGAACAAGGAGCAGGCGGAGACCTTCCGCGGTATGATCAACGCGGTGTACGGTGTCGTTATGCGCATCGTGACACTGGTACTTAGACTGACACCTTACGGGATTTTGGCGCTGATGGCGAAGACGATCGCCACGACAGATCTCGCGGTGATTATGAATCTGATTGACTTTGTACTCGCTTCTTACGTTGCGCTCATTGCGATGTTTATCATTCATCTCATTCTGCTGGCGCTGTTCGGATATAATCCGGTAACCTATGTGAAGAAGGTATTCCCTACCCTGACGTTTGCCTTTACTTCACGCTCGAGCGCAGCAACGATTCCGCTGAATGTTCAGACACAGAGCAAGAAGCTAGGAGTGTCTGAAGGAATTGCCAATCTGTCCGCTTCCTTCGGGGCAACGATCGGCCAGAACGGCTGCGCCGGTATTTATCCGGCCATGCTGGCGGTTATGATTGCACCGACAGCAGGTATCGATCCGACTTCGTGGTCGTTTATCCTTACCCTGATTGTGGTCGTCATGATCAGCTCGTTCGGTGTAGCGGGCGTTGGTGGCGGCGCGACTTTTGCATCGCTGATCGTTCTGTCCACCATGAATCTGCCGGTGGCGCTGGCGGGCCTTCTGATCTCGGTTGAGCCGCTGATCGACATGGGCCGCACTGCCCTCAATGTCAATGACTCGATGACGGCAGGTGCCATCACCGGCAAGGTGATGAATGAAGTGGATAAAGATGTGTTCAACGACAAGAACATCGAGCTGGATATGATTCAAGCATAAGCATTGAATCAGGAAGAAGAAAGCCCGTGAGGCCTTGCTTGTGCGCAAGGCCTCACGGGCTTTTTCTCATTATAATGGGATATTCATATTAACCGATGATGGTAAGCTCCTTGGGGAACGTGGTCAGCACCTCAACCCCTGTCCCGGTCACGAGCACATCGTCCTCGATGCGGACGCCTCCTACACCGGGTACATAAATGCCCGGCTCAATGGTAAACACAGCGCCCGTCTGCGCGGTATCGCTGTTCTGCCCGTGCACCGAAGGATACTCGTGCACATCCATGCCTAGGCCATGCCCGAGCCGATGGACGAAGGCAGGGCCGTATCCCGCGTTCGCGATGACATCTCTGGCAGCCTGATCAATAGAAGCGTAGGAAGCGCCCGGCTTGACTGCCTGAATGCCCGCTGTATTCGCAGCAAGAACCGTTTCATAGATGCGGACCGCCTCAGAGGAAGGCTGGCCCACAGCCACGGTCCGGGTAATATCGGAGGCATAACCGCTGGCGTACACGCCCAGGTCGAACATCACCAGGTCGCCAGGCTCGATCTTCCGCGATCCCGGAACACCGTGCGGCAGCGCGGTATTGGGGCCGGACAGCACCATGGTGGAGAAGGAAGGGCCTTCGGCTCCCAGCTTCTTCATCGTATATTCCAGCTCCGCGACAAGCTCGATTTCGCTAACGCCGGCCTTCGTCTGCGCAAGGCCGCGTTGAAGGACCTCTTCCACGAGCTGCACGGCATGTCTGATCACCTGAACTTCCTCGGGCGACTTCCGGACCCGCATCTCGCGCAGTACCGGGCCTGCGTCCTCATAGCGGGAAACGGACAAGTGATGCTGCAGCTGTTCATAACGGGAGACGGTCAGCTGCTCCTTCTCAACGGCCAATACGCCCGCGGAACCCGGAATGATGCCTTTCAGCAGCTCGTAAGGGTTGTCCGTGTCCTGATGGGTAACGATGTGGTTCACGATCGAGGCCGCATGAGCGGCCTCGGCATCCAGCGCGGGCACAACCAGCACGGGCTCCTCCGCAGCGGAGAGCAGCAGCCCAAGGAACCGTTCATGCGGATTGCTGGCAAAGCCGGTCAAGTAATAGACATGCTTGGGATCTGTGATCAGCACATGATCCCAGCCCTGGGTATTTATCGTATGTTGGAGTTTGTCCAGACGTTGCTTCATATTGATTCATCCTTTCTATCCACAACTGGGGAGCGCATTTGGAGCACTTAGCCTAAGGGTAACGGGTTCGCGCATTGAAGTAAAGCGGCTCAGAAAACAGAAGCGTTTTTTCGCCGGTTCTTGTACAATAGAATCTAATTAGATCACAGATAAACTGATATTTTATTGCACTCGGAGGGGAATCATGGCACTGCATTCTTATCGCATCGATTATGCTGTCAAAGAAGATTTGCCAGCTATTGTGGACATTTACAATTCAACTATTTCGGGTCGGACCGTCACCGCAGATCTGGAGCCGATCACGGTAGAGAGCCGGATGCAGTGGTTTGAGGAGCATGCACCGGATCGTCACCCGCTGTGGGTAATGCGGTCTGAGGAGCACATCGTAGGCTGGATGAGTTTTCAGCGTTTTCACGAGCGCGCCGCGTATGATGCAACCGCTGAAATTAGCATCTATGTGGACGAGCGTTTCCGGGGCACCGGAGCCGGGAGCATTCTGGTTGCGAAGGCAATCGAGGAATGCCCGCGTCTTGGTATCAGCAATCTGGTCGGGCTGGTGTTCGGACATAACAAGCCAAGCCTGGGGCTTCTGACAAAGTTCGGGTTTGAACAGTGGGGCTTTCTTCCCGGCGTGGCCGAACTGGATGGGATCAAGCGTGATCTCGTCATTGTCGGCCGCAAGGTGGAGGCTCCCTGAAGGACCTTTTCTCATAAATCTAATCGAGCTGAACGAAGAAATCAGAATTAAGGGGGAAGCGGATCGCATATGAGCACATCGTTATGGAATCCACGACCGGTACGCTTTTTGGAAGGGGAACGCCTGTATCTTCGTCCCATTAGCCAGGAGGACGTGGACGGTTATTATCACATGCTGTTCAACAAGGAAATGCGTCGTTTGACCGGAACACGGCAGATCTTCACGATCGAGGGGATTCGCCGTTATATCGAAGACAGATCAACCGATTCGTCGTCCGTGCTGCTTCTTATAGCGCTGCAGGATACGGATCAGGTCATCGGCGACATCGCCTTGCAGGACATTGATTCTGTCAATCGCAATGCAGGCATGCGGATTGCCATCGATTCGGAACAGCATCTGGGGAAAGGCTACGGGCCCGAAGCGATGAAGCTGCTGCTAGAATATAGCTTCGGCCAGCTCAATCTGCACCGGGTGGAGCTGCAGGTATTCGATTTTAATGAACGGGCGATCAAGGCATATGAGAAGGTTGGATTTGTGCGGGAAGGCGTTCAGCGGGATGTGCTATATTATAATCACCGCTATCATAACGCCATTCTGATGAGTGTGCTTGAGCATGAGTTCAGGGAAAAGCAGATGCACAGGTAACGCCATGATTGGGGTCTGGTGCGAGCGCATCTTAAGTAGTAGGTATTTAGACTCTAATTGGTCCAAACGGGTTACGATTGTTGCATCAACGGGCAGGAATTATATATAGTTAAGGCATAATGGTATTTTCCAAGGAGCACATGACATGAAGGTTATTCTCGTAGATGATGAACCGCTTGCATTGCAATACCTGGAACGGCAACTGTCGAAGCTTGATCACCTTCCAATTGAAGTGGTGGGCAAATATTCGGATGCGTCTGAAGGACGGCAAGAAATTCTGTCCCGGGAAGTGGATATTGTGTTTCTGGACATCAGTTTGCCGGAGTTGAGCGGAATTGAACTTGCCGAGCAGCTTCTTGAGCGGAAGCCTTATTTGTGCATCGTGTTTGTGACAGGTTATCATGAGTACGCCGTGCACGCCTTCGAGCTGAATGCGGTTGATTATATTGTGAAGCCGCTGCAGATGGACAGGCTGGCCAAAACGATGAAGCGCCTTCAGGAGCGTATCGCCATGCGCGGCGAGGAGCAGCCTGTTCAGAAGCGGCCGCTGAAGATGACCATGTTCCGTCAGGTCATGATCGAGCATCCGGAGCACGAGGGACAGTATACGCTGCTGCAATGGCGTACAACGAAGGCACAAGAGCTGTTTATTTATCTTCTGCAGCACAGAGGACAGCTGGTGCGGAAGTCAGTCCTCATTGATCTGTTATGGCCTGAATTTGATATGGATAAAGCGTATCCCCAACTTTACACGGCCATTTATCATATTCGTAAATCACTGGATTCGTTTAACGGGCGTCTGCAAATATCGAACACGACGGAAGGTTATGTACTGAACATGGAGGATATTCAGCTCGATGTCGAGATTTGGGAAGAGTGGCTGGCCGCGAGTCCGGCGATATCTCATCAGTCGATCGACAAGCATATCGAGATTTTGAATCTGTACACGGGGGATTACCTGCAGGAATATGACTACTGGTGGGCAGAAAGCGAGCGGCAGAGATACAAGCGGATGTGGCTCGGCCTGTCCTATTCCCTGGCAGAGTGGTATTTTGATCATAACCGGATGGAAGAAGCGATATTCAGCTACTCTTCGATTACGAAGCAGCATCCGCTTGAGGAGAGAGCCTACTATTCCTTGATGCAAATTTACGCCTCGCTGAACAATGGCGCTCAAGTCCATATGCAATACAGCCAGATGAGCCAAATTTTGCGAGAGGAAATGAATGTGGAGCCGAGTCCTTACATTACGGAATGGTACGAGCAATGGAAACAGGGAGGGGGCGGCATCGAGCTGGCCCGCTAACCATATGAGATGGATGAAGTCACCGGGAAATCCGGTGATTTTTTTGTGAACTGAATTTCCTTATATAGACAGCAGTTATGCAGGGTAGCTTCCTAGTAGAGCCAATACCGGGCGTTTCTCACTTTTTGTTGAGAAATTGTAGAGTCGATTTTCCTATACTTTGGGAATGAAGCTCTAATAGGAGGTACATATTTGATGAAGGTGATTCGAAAATTCAAGGAATTTGCCTGGGAAAGACCTGTCGGTCTCGATCTGGATACATTTCAGGAGAAACAGCTGGATCAAGAAGAGGATGTGGAGTACTGCCGCGGTTTTTATATGCTGCATAACAATGTGATGATCGGCATCGTAGCGACCGATGAGGGCCCGGCTTTTTTCAGTAATGGCAAGGTGTACTTGCTGAAAGAGAAGGGGTTTCGGTTTGTGCTGAAAAGCAGTGGCGACTCGAACAACTTTACTTTTATGTGGGAGGGGCAGGTGGAGTTTCACGTCAACTATTTGCGCAGCTGGATCCAAGGTGGTGGGAAGCAGGCGAGCGAGTCGTCGGTCGACTTTTATTCCTGGCTGTGTGAAGCGGCAGCGATGAAGCGTTTTTATTCGTTCTATACCGTGAAGAATGTCAAAGCCCGTGAACTGTTTGCCACTCTAATGACACATCCCCCGACCCATACCAAGGTGGTTTAAATCGGCTCCATTGACGGAAAATGCAGCTCCAACTGCGATTATTCCATGCCTTATCCCGCTAATAAGTTTTGGACGAAAGCCGGGATTATGAGGTAGGATGAAGAGAGTTGTCGAAAATTTTCCGTCAAAGGGTGAACCTCATTGATCTCCGAATTTTTATCTATCCTATACAGTGTCTTCCTTCCTATATCCCTGCCGGTGATCGGCGGCGCGCTGCTGAAGGGGCTCCGAGGACTGGATACGAAGGCGTTATCCAGCCTGTCTCTGTACGTGCTAAGTCCGGCACTTCTCTTCGAAACGCTTAAGAATGCTTCCATCACCTCCGGCGATATCATGACGACGGTCATCTTCTGTCTGCTGAATGTGGTGGTGCTGTCATTGCTAAGTACGCTGACTGGAAAATGGCTCCGTCTGCCGCAGACGGAAAGCTCAGGCCTGGCTCTGACCGCCATTTTTACGAACAGTGTCAACTACGGTTTACCGCTCGTTCTGCTGGCGTTTGGTCAGGCAGGGCTGGACAAGGCATCCGTGTATGTCGTGATACAGATTATCATTATGCATACGCTGGGCGTGTATCTGGCGGCAAGATCGCACTTTTCAGCGAAAAAGGCGGTTCTGTCCGTATTTAAACTTCCGGCAGTGTACGCAGCCTTGCTGGCGGTTGTGTTTCGCGTGACCGGTTATCAGCTGCCGGATGGTTTGGAGACCGGGGTGTCGATGCTTTCGGCCGCTTACGCGCCGCTGGCGCTGGTTATTTTGGGGGCGCAGATGGTGGGCGTACGAGAGGATGCGGGTGCATTATCTGTCAGCCGACGGGGCTTCTGGGCGGGCATGACGATGAGAATGCTGGCCGGTCCGCTTGCTGCGTGGGGGCTGCTGATCCTCCTTGGTGTAGACGGCGATTTGTTTGCCGTGATACTTGTGCTCTCCTCCATGCCGGCAGCCGTCAACGCCGTTATTTTAGCCGAGGAGTATGATGCCGCACCGAAGCTGGTGTCCAGATGTATTCTGTGGACGACACTGGCCTCGTTTATCATGCTGCCCGTGCTGATTGGCATTCTGTAACATTCTTTACCTCAATACAAGCCTGGCAGGGACGCACCTTGCCGGGCTTTTGATTTTCGTTTGACAAATCGTTGATATCCGAACTATAATTACAACTACAAGTTAGTTACTTATTTTTTGTTAGTTTATTCAAAAATGAGATCGTCATATATACATTTTTTTGAAGGAGTGAACATTATGTCATCTGTATTGCATCCGTCGCTCGGGCTTGGCCCGGTATCACTTCGCATTAGCGATCTTGCAAGATCAATTCGTTTTTATACAGAGGTTGTCGGTTTGAGAATCCTTCGCCAGCAGGGGAGGACCGTGGAGCTGACAGCAGACGGCCGGCATACGCTTGTTCAGCTTCATGAGGTTGAAGCGCTTCGGCCCAAGGGCAGAGCTGCCGGACTGTACCATTACGCCATCTTGCTCCCGGATCGGGAGAGCCTTGGCCTGGCGCTGAGAAATCTGATCGCGCATAACATTTCCGTTGGCCAAGGGGATCATCTGGTTAGCGAGGCGCTCTATATTAACGATCCGGACGGCAACGGGATCGAAATCTATGCGGATCGCCCTCGGGACAGCTGGAAACGCGATGCGAACGGGGAATATGTTATGGCCACAGATCCCGTCGACGTCGAAGGGCTCCTTGCTTTGACCGATGGCCTGGAATGGACGGGGCTGCCGGAAGGAACGGTTATGGGGCATGTGCATTTCCATGTATCGGATCTGGCTGAAGCGAGACGGTTTTATTGCGATATTCTTGGGTTTGAGGTTACAGCCGCCTATGGAGGCGCAGCCTTGTTCGTCGCTGCCGGAGGCTATCACCATCATGTTGGACTGAACACCTGGGCCGGAAAAGGAATCCCGAATACGGCGCCAAACCAGGCGGGAATCGAGCATTATACGATCCAGCTGCCGAGCAGTGAAGAGATCGAGACGGTCATCAGTCGTCTTCGGGAATCGGGCCATGAAGCCGAGCAGCGTGACGATGCTTGGTACGTGCTGGACCCTTCGGATATTTGGATTCGGTTTATGACCGCTTGATGCGAACGGACAAAAGGGCTCCGAGGTAGAATGACTCGGAGCCCTTTTGGATTGTATGCGGCGGACCGGCCGATTGACCGCTGTCATGCAGCTTGGTTTCAGGATTTCCTTGCAGCAGCCTCGTTTAATGCCGCTAATGTTTGCAGCATGTAATCGACCAGCTTCGGAAGATCCCCCATCTGTTCCTCGTGAATTTTCCGTGAAAACCCGATTTCAATGGTGCTGAGATAGCGCACAGGCTTCTCCCCATACATAAAGCCGACGGTCTGGATCGGCTGAACCTCCGGCTCCCATATACGCTGCACAATCTCGGCCATCACCGGACAGCCGGCCTCAACATCTTCGATCGTTTGGGTGAAGCGAAGCTTCAGCGCACATCCCGGTGTCTCATCAGGGATTTCCAAAATTTCAGCGGCTAAATCCTGCACCCCCGCTTCCAGTACAATCTCGGCATAGGTTTCGTGTTGACCGGTCAACTCGAATTGCAGCACGAAGCTTCTGGACATGACGGCCATGTTCAGTAGATCGGAGCGGCCCGTGACAAGCACTTTTTTGTCGAGATTATCCAGATCGTAAACGATATTCTCTATGCCTACTTTTAAATTCTCAAATACAGTCGGGTCAAACATCCGGACACATCCTTGTCGCTTATAATCCAGCAGAAGGGGCTGTCGATACGGTATCGTCGATACTATATCATATCTGATTGTGCCGGAAAATAACCCCATGCTGATCCAGATGCTAACTCTTCTACGACAGCGATGTCGAAGGGGGCCATCGCCCGTCCAAACCAAAGTGAGGTTGATCTGGAACGAACGGTAGAGTATACTCAAACGGTAAAATAAATTTTACTTACGCGAAAAAAAGAGGTGATCGTGTGACAAAGCCAGGTGTGTATATCATTAAAACGCATGAGCAGCTGAAGGCCATCGCTGACCCGCTCCGAACCCAAATTCTCATGAAGCTGGTGAAGGATGCTTACACCGGGCAGCAGCTGGCGGAGCTGCTTGGCATCGCACGCCATAATATTTACTTCCATCTCAAAGAGCTGGAGAAGCATGACATCATTCAGATCGTGCACAAGGAAGAGAAGAACGGCATCGTGCAAAAATACTACCGGGCTGCGGCGAGCCGCTTTATTCCGGAGGATCATTTGCTGCCCAGCATGGACCTTGTCGAGACGTCGCGCCAGGTATTCCTGGAGACGGTCGAGGGAACCCGCTCGCGAATTGAGCTGGCAGACCCGGCCGCATTTGCGCTTGACAGCTCGAATGAGCATTGTCGCAAAAACATTGCCGCAACCTATCAGCTTCATACAACACAGGAGCGCTTTCATGCATTCGTGGAGGAGTTCAGGCAGCTGCTGGACAAGCACTTTACGACAGCTGCCAAGGATCATCCCATGGATCAGGAGCGATCCGAAGAGACCCAGAAGCCATACTATTTGAGCTTGATTGCCTTTCAGGATGAGCATGGGAGCGACCGTTCCTGAAGGTGTTGGTAAACCTAAGACAGCTATGCGTTGTAAGGATGAACTGAAGCAAAAAAAAACGAGGGGGACGATACAATGAACACCACGGCTTACGACATCGTCATGGATGATCCCTGGTTCACGGTAACCAGGCTGGATGAGACGACATATGCCATTAGCGAATACGGCCACTGGGAGAAGGTGCACTCCTATCTGCTCCTTGGCAGCGAGCGGGCAGCGCTCGTGGATACCGGACTGGGCATAGACAACATCAAGCGCATCACCGATCAGCTGACAGATCTGCCGATTGTTGTGCTGACCACGCATGTGCATTGGGATCATATCGGCAGCCACGGGCAATATGCGGAAATCTATGTGCATGAAGCCGAGGAAGAATGGCTTCTCCATGGCATTCAGGGCCTGTCTATTGAGCAAATCCGCAAGGATGTATCCAGGGATATTACCAGACCGGTGCCGGATTCCTTCCAGCCGGAGTTGTATACGCCATATCAAGGCAAGCCTGCTGGCCTGCTGCGTGAGGGGGATGTGATCGACCTGGGGGGCAGACGGCTGACGGTGTACCATACGCCGGGTCATTCGCCGGGCCATATCACCGTCCTGGATACGAGCCGGGGATACCTGTTCACCGGAGATTTGCTCTATGACGAGACGCCTGTCTATGCATTCTTCCCGACAACAAGCCCGGAGGATCTCGTTCGCTCGCTTGAGAGGATATCAGAACTGCAGGGCATTACCCGCATATTCGGCGCCCATAACCGGATCGGCCTTCCGCCATCCCTGCTGCAAGTGGTGAAGGAAGCGGCTCAGCAGCTGCGGGCCCAGGATCTTGTCCGTTTCGGTACCGGCATTCATCGGTTCGACGGATTCTCTGTGCAATTCTGATATCCTCCGCTTGCTCAAGAAACAAGCCGCTGATCATTCAAGTTGTCTTGAACCGTCAGCGGCTTGAATTGTATGGGGCTGGCACTGGCATGATGCAACGTCCGGCGCTGAGGAAGGCACCTTAGTCCATCGTTCTGCCGTAATAAATCTCATCCATCTCCAGCTTGAGGCGGTCGGTAATTTCCTGCTGCTCCTGCGGGGACAGCTTGTCCTTCGTATAACCGAACAGATAGTTGTCCAGATCAAACTGCTTGAGCTTGCATTTGGTATGGAACAGCTTCTCCTGATACACGTTAACATCGATCATATCGTACTGGTCCTTCACTTCATCGGGAATATAGTTCTGGATGGAGCTGATCTCATGATCGATAAACAGCTTATCGCCGTTAATGTCCCGGGTGAAGCCGCGGATTCGGTAGTCGATTGTCATAATGTCGGTATCAAAGGAGTGGATCAGGTAGTTGAGCGCCTTAAGCGGGGAAATTTCCCCGCAGGTAGATACGTCAATATCGGCCCGGAAGGTGCTGATGCCTTCATTCGGGTGATACTCCGGATACGTATGGACCGTAATATGGCTTTTGTCCAGCTGCAGCACAATATTGTCTGGCAGAGGCCCTGGCGATTCCTCATAGGACTCTTCCGGCACCTCGACGACAGGCCCCTCGGATACAAGCACAGTTACGCTTGCGCCTTGAGGCACGTAGTCCTGCTTGGCCACGTTCAGCACATGGGCGCCGATAATTTCAGAGACGTGGGTCAGAATGCTGGTAAGCCTGTCGGCATTGTACTGCTCGTCGATATATTCGATATAAGCTTCACGCTCTGCCTTCGTTTTTGTATAACAGACATCATACATATTGAAGCTGAGTGATTTCGTCAGGTTGTTGAATCCATGCAGCGTAATCCGCTGTTCAGGTGAATAGTCCATATGAAATCCCCCTTGCGGTTAATGGTTAATATGCCATTTCGAGTACCTATTGTTTCCGAAAACAGGCTTTCTTAGTCCAGGGATGGGACTCTCTTAGGCATACATAAGTTTATAACCGAAATCGAGGAGGGAGTAACAGAACAGCGTATTTGGAAAAAGCTGACCCCTCTGTTTATGAAGCTTTAAATTCCATCAGCGCGATGACAATAGCCACAAGGATGTCACCGTAAAACCGCCGTGCGGCCACCATACCGATTACGTTAACGGTAGAACACAAATGTTGGGCATCTGTCTCGATTCCTTTATTCGATTATTGGCAGCAGAGAATGCCTTCCCCTGATTCCATCCGGGACTTCAAACTTGTGAGCATATCTTTCCAAGCCTCAACATGCCACTTTCTGGCTGCAAGCCAGTCGGCGGAATCCTTCCATCCGTCATGGCGAAGCGTTACCCGTGTCCCATCCTGCTGGGGCTCCAACCCAACTTCAACCGAGGTGAGCTGCCCGCTGTGGTTCATCGTTTCCGCGAACGGATCGGGTCCCTTCCACTCAAAGATCAGCAAATGCGGTTCCTCTGCCTTCAGGATGGTGCAGCCGGAGGTGCTCATGCTGCTTGGATTCGCAGGGTTGAAATATAGTTCGAATCTCCCTCCTTGCCAGGGCTCGATAACGGCGGCAGGCGCAAACCATTCCTTTATGCGATCGGCTTCTGTCCATGCGCGCCATACGAGGGATATATCTGCCTGGATATGTGTTTCCTGTGTGATAACCATTCGTAATTCCTCCATTCATAACAATAGCTTGGGGTGGATCGTAATGTTCTTTGCCTGCATTTCATTATAACGGTTCCGTGCCCCCAAGAATTCTTCTACTTTGCGGAAGTTGCAGCGTTCTTCTCAATCAGCAGCAGCGGCAGAGTGACGACGATGGGCGGATCGTTTTATTGTTTTTCCTGCCCGACTCGGTTGCTCATTCGATGAAACACCATTAAACTTAAAGGATGACCGGTTTTGATAAGGAGTTTTTATCCATGAATGTGGAAGCCAGGAGCAATGAATTGATGAATATGGACACCGCGAAGGAAATTTTGCAGCGGTATTACGGGTACCCGGACTTTCGGGAGGGGCAGAAGAAGATTGTGGACAGCCTGCTCCGTGGACGGGATACACTTGGAATTATGCCGACAGGCGGAGGCAAGTCGATCTGTTATCAGATTCCGGCACTGATGCATCCTGGCCTGACGCTTGTTATATCGCCGCTGATCTCACTGATGAAGGACCAGGTGGATGCGCTGACGACCGCGGGTATTTCTGCGGCTTATATTAACAGCACGCTCAGCGGCAAGGAAGTGAATGAACGGATTCGGGCCGCGAAGCGAGGAGACTTGAAGCTGCTGTATGTCGCGCCGGAGCGGCTGGAGCTCGACTGGTTCCGGGAGGAGATGGCCGGCCTTGACATCTCGATCGTCGCTGTGGATGAGGCCCACTGCGTATCCCAGTGGGGACATGATTTCCGTACAAGCTACCTGGCGGTAGCACCGTTTGTCGACGCTTTGCCGCAGCGCCCGATTGTGGCCGCCTTTACGGCGACGGCAACGCCAGAGGTTATGGAGGATATGCAGCGTCTCCTTCAGCTTGATCAGCCGCAGGTGTTCGTTACAGGTCTTGGCCGGGACAATCTGGAGATGTCGGTGCTGCGGGGGGAGAACAAGCGCGAATTCATTATGGATTACGCCGCTTCCCATGCCCATCAGTCAGGCATTATCTATGCTGCAACCCGCAAGGATGTGGACGATTTATGCCAGCGACTGCAGGCGCAGGGCATCGCCGCCGGGCGGTATCATGCAGGCATGAGCGATGCGGAGAGGGCAGAGAGCCAGGAGGCGTTCCTGTATGATGATATTCGCGTCATTGTAGCGACGAATGCATTCGGTATGGGGATAGACAAGTCCAATGTTCGTTACGTCATCCACTACAATATGCCGAAAAATATGGAGTCCTACGTTCAGGAGGCAGGCCGCGCGGGCCGGGACGGTGAACCGAGCCAGTGCATCCTGCTGTTCAGTCCGCAGGACATCATCACCCAGAAATTTCTGATCGAGCAAAATCCCCAGGATTCAGAGCGCAAGCATAACGAATACCGGAAGCTGCAGCAGATGATCGATTACTGCTACACCACCCGCTGCCTTCGCAGCGCGATGCTGGATTACTTCGGGGAAGCCCATGACGACAAGCCATGCGGCACATGCAGCTCCTGCACGGACGATCGTGAGCTGATCGATATCACGGTCGATGCACAGAAGATCTTTTCCTGCATTCACCGCATGCGCGAACGGTTTGGCGTGTCGACCGTCGCTGCGGTGCTGAAAGGCTCCAGAGCGAAGAAGGTGCTGGAATACGGGTTTGACCGGTTGCCTACCTATGGAGTGATGTCGGGCCGCACGGAAAAGGAAATTGCCGAAACGATCAATGTGCTCGTATCCGAAGGATACCTGACATTAACGGAAGGGCAGTACCCGGTAGTGAAGCTTCAGAGCGCCGCGGCCGAGGTGCTGCGGGGGCAGAAGGAAGTCATGCAGCGTGTGCCGAAGCCTTCCCGCACGAAAGCCGGGCAGCGGAGCGCAGGGCGGCGTGATTACTCGCCGTCTGCGGTCAATGAAACGATATTTGAGCAGCTGCGCCTGATCCGCCGCGAGCTTGCAAGCAAAGAGCATGTGCCGTCCTACATCATTTTCAACGATGCAACGCTGCGGGAGATGAGTGTCGTTTGCCCGCAAACGGAACAGGAGATGCTGGGGATTAAAGGGGTCGGGGAGATGAAGTTTCGCAAATACGGCCAGCCGTTCCTCGATTTTTTCCAGAATCAGTCAGGCAGTGGCGGAGATGAGCCTGTTTATGAGTTTTGAGATAAGGGAGCACCGAGCCCACCC
>NZ_NPBY01000030.1 GCF_002272015.1 Paenibacillus campinasensis
ATTTAAGATTTTAAGATTGAATATTTTACAATTTTGCCATTTGCGATATGCGGTTTGCGAATTTATGGGTTTATACATTTAGGGACTTAGGGACTTAGGGACTTATAGAGATTTACGGATTACGGACTTAGGAATTCATGAAATCATGACCTTAAGAATTCAAAGCCTTCGGCTTTCAAGACTTCCAGACTTCAAGACTCCAAGCGCGGACGGACAGATCCCAAACAAAATGACGGTTCAATGTTCGATCATCCACCGTCTAATCACATTGACAGTTCAATGATTATTCATCCGTCACAACACCTGACATTGATTATTTAATGTTCAGTCATCCGCTCCCTGATCAAACGGGATAATCATGCAAAACACAGGCAATCGGACGCAGATCGCTCCGCCTTCGCCTCTGCCACCACCTACACCTACACCTCTACCTACACCTCCATTTTCTCTACCTTCTCCCTGCCCCCCTTCTTCCAGCTGCTTGTATCGTGCAAAGCACATGAGACAATGGAAGCAAACATTGATTTGCCACTATAGGGGGCACTCCGGCTGATTCACACGCTTCTTATCCCCACAAAAAAAGCACACTCCCCTGTCGATCAGACAGTTCGGAGTGTGCTTCACACCAACTTGCTGTATGCTATTCGCCGCATGCTATGAACCTGCTTCTTCATTATATCACGTCTCGCTGGCCGCCTGCATCTATCCTTGTACATATGGAATTCGAGCAGCCTCTCTTGGCAGTCTAAGATCGACGTAGAATAGGAGATCATAAAGAGGACTCCGATCGGTCGCGACGAGGTTTGGGTCTTCAGCTCCCAGGCTGTGATACTCGAGTTCAATGCCGGTCAATTCTTTTAGCCTGCTAACAATTTTCAATGTATCATCATCCGATTGCTTATCAAGGACGGTGACTTTCACCCGACTCCCGCTTAGCAGAGCATACAGCGACAAGGCTCTTAAATACCATTCCACCCGATGTTCATGATTGGACGTGATCAATACGTAATGTTTGGTCCGGGTCCGGCCTTGATCATATCCGTTCCGGCTGCGTCGATGGATGATATGGACGAGCGCCACCGCAGCTCCATACACCGCGAGAATCCATAACAAATGGGCAACCATGAGACTCACCTCCTTCTGATACCACCACTATATGCCGGTTCAGATTGGACGGTGACAAAGGTGTAACCGGAGCCCACACGTCATGGCCCGGGATGGGAGGGGACTCTTAACGCCCTCCCCAGTCGACTCATTTGTGCAGTGAAGCTAGTGAACGCCTTCGATCGCTGCGGAGAATCACAAAAACAAAAAGGACCGCCCCTCGGCAGCCCCTCTCCCCTATGTATGCCAGGTCCTGGATTCGGACTGGCCAGCTTATAATGTTACCCAGCCGTATTTAATTGAGTTGATTACCGCCTGGGTACGATCATCAACCTCCATTTTTTGCAAAATGCTGCTGACATGGTTTTTCACGGTCTTCTCACTGATAAACAGGTATTCACCAATCATCTTATTGCTCTTGCCCTCAGCCATCAGACGAAGCACTTCCGCTTCGCGGCGGGTCAACGGGTTGTTCTCCCCGGCTACAAACTTCACACCAGCCTCACGCGAGCCGTTCTCGGACATCGCCCCAGCCTCGTTAACATACGTCATGCGGCGCAGTTGATGGATGAGCTTCCCTGTCACTTTCGGATGAATAAAGGCATAGCCTTCATGCACGGAGCGAATGGCGTTAATCAGCGATTCGGCCTCCATATCTTTCAGAAGATAGCCGTTGGCTCCCTTGCGGAGCGTTTCAAACACATAGCTCTCATCGTCATGAATCGACAAAATAATGACTTTGATCTCCGGGAACATCTCACGCAGCTTCTCCGTTGCCTGAACCCCGTTCTCCGTTGGCATATTAATATCCATCAGAACGATATCCGGCTTGACATCGTTGCAGAACTCCAGCACCTGAATGCCGTCGCCGCATTCTCCGATGACATCAATGTCATCCTCCATGTTCAGAATGCGCTTCAAGCCCTCCCGAAATAACTGGTGATCATCGGCTAAAAGGACTTTAATAATTGATTTTTCATTCTCCATATTTTCCATCCTATTACTCCTTTCTCTTTTCTACGTTCGTCGGGATATGAATCACGATTTTCGTTCCTTGATTCTCGGCTGACTCGATCTCCATTCTCCCTTCGAGCAGCTCAACCCTCTCCCGCATGCCTATTAACCCAAAGTGCTCCTTGCTTTTCTGTTCCAGCATTCTTACGTTGAAGCCCAGGCCATTGTCCTGTACCACGATTTTGACCAGCTGCGCCTGGTAGGTAATCTCCACAAGCACATAGGTTGGGTAAGCATGCTTTGCAGCATTCGTGAGTGCTTCCTGCACCAAGCGGTAGATGGCCGCCTCCATCGCAGAAGAGAGACGATGCTCCTTGCCCCGTGTCTCAAAAATTGTGCGGATTTTCGATTTTTCTTCGTAGTCGTGAACATACTTCCGCAGTGTCGGGATTAATCCCAAGTCATCTAGTGCCATAGGACGCAGATTAAAGATAACCTTTCGCATTTCCTCCAGGCTGGATCGGACCTGACCCTTCAAATCTACTATTTCGTCCTGCACCATCTTAAATTCCTGCTTTGCGAGCATTCTTTCTACAATTTCCGTCCTAAGAACCAGATTTGCCAGCAGTTGAGCAGGTCCATCATGAATTTCCCGGGATATGCGTTTGCGTTCTTCCTCCTGGGCCAAAATAATTTTGAGCCCAATTGCCTGTCTGTTCTTAGCACTTTCAATAATCCTGGAGACCTGACCAAGCTCTCCGGATAAATACTCCAGGACGACCCCCATCTGGGACCCGATCAGTTCTGCACGCTCGACCGTTTTTTCTACGTTCCGAACACGCTTCTGCAGTTCCTCCCGCCTAGCTTTCAAGTACATCTCCTTCTCCCGGTATATCATGAGGTCCAGCTGCAGCTGCGTCGCTTTCTCATACGCCTGCTTGATGTCCTCTTCCTTATACCGGACGAAGTCCCGGCTGACCTCTGTCAGCCGGATCCGGGATTTACGGTAATTCTTCTCGAGCTGGTCCACCTTCTCAATGGTTTCGGTTGTTTCTTTTAAAGTTCGTTTCAATTCCTGGTTGAGAGACAGCAGCTCCTGTCTAGAGGCTTCTAGAATGTCAAACATTTGGTACTTGCTGTCCTCCATGACTTTGAGGGCATTTTTTATGACACGATCAATGGCATCGGCTTGATAATCCACGCACTCTACTCCATTTCTAACGTTTCATATACATATCATACCATATCATGATTCGATCGTGACGGTCTTCGTTTTCTTGTCCCATTTTACGTTCATTCCCAGCTGCTCGGAAACCAGCCTTAATGGGACTAAAGTCCTTCCACCAATAATGACAGGTGCAACAGCCGCTGAGTGGCGTTTTCCATTCATCACGTACTCCTTCTTGCCAACCGTTAAATCCAGCAGTACTGCGCCTCGAAGCACACTGACGCGCTGCGCGTCCTTGTTCCAAGAAGCCTGTCCGCCAAAGACATCGAGCACATGTCTAATCGGCACATATGTCGTTCCTCCGCGGAGTACAGGGGCTGAATCAATCGCTACTTTTGACCCATTCACCATCATTGATTTCTGGCCAATCGTCATGACGGCTTTTCCTGTTGGCAGCCCTTCATTGCTGGATAGAGACGGCATGGTAAAGCGAATATTATCAAAAGCTACCGCCCCCGTCAGCGCCCGCTCATCCTGGCCTTCTTCTACATTCACGACATACATGCGTTTCATCTCTGCCGGGAAGGCAATATTGTAGCCTGTCAGATCAATCTGGAGCGTCTTCCAGCCGGTCCAATCAATCGCTTTGGCAAGATCGACATAGACGGTTTTGCCATTGTTGTCTTTCAGCTCAGCACGCAACCAGTTCAAGCTGTTGTCCCCTTCCACATCCAGGGTCATCGAAGTTGCCTGAGCCGGAATCGTTTTGCCGGTTGTTCCGTTAAGCTGGGCATAGGCGTATACTTTCTGTCCCAGCCCGGCGGTCATATCATAAGTTAGCTTCAGCACGTTCGAGCTGGATCGGTTGCCGCTGCCCTTTTCCACTCTGGCTGTCCCGGTCACACCGGACACATTGGTTGTGAAAGCGATCGGATAATTGACCTTCTCAAAATCCTCCCATGTGCTTTCCCCCGCTGCCGAGAGAATGATCACCGTACTAAAACCGTCATAACGGGCGATGGCATAGCCCACCTTGGTTCCGCTGTTCACAGAGGAGACCGTCAGCTGCCCATTCGATACGCTGCCCTTGAACCCAATGAACTCCCATTTGAGCGCACTGCTCGGCACCTCCAGGCTTTGGCCGCTGCTTGTCACTGCCGTTATTGGTACAGACACCTTCGTACCTGCTTTCAGCGGCGCACTGGATACGGTTGACGTAAGGGCCGTAATATCATCGGCTCCAAGCACCTTCACCTGCATCGAGGCACTTGCACTGCCGCTCACCGCTGTCAACGTAGCCGTCCCTGGCTTCACGCCCTTGATGGTTTGCCCGCTTACCGTCAGATTGCCGTTGCTCGATTTCCACGTTGGCGTGATCGATCCCGCTTCGATCGGATTATAGTAAGTATCATAGCCCTTCAGTTGATAAGAGCCTGTCTGCCCGATCAAGAGCGTATTGCTGCCGCTTACCTTCAAACCTTTCAAGGTGCCTTGCGGTGCTGTAGAGAAGACGCCCAGGGCGTTAACAATGCTGCGCTGTGTTGTGCCATACTCCGTATGGAAGGTCAATTGCGTGCTCGTCTCCGCTAAAGGACGGTTCACCATCGTCGTCGATCCGCCGCCGTCCAGATTCACACCCTTCCACACGCCAACCTTCACCATGAAGTCCTGCAGTTGTGCCAACGTCATGCCCGGGCTGTTGTCATTGCGCTCTGCCGCAACCAGATACGCGTAGCGCCCATCCTTGGAATATCCTACGGCTGAGCGCGCACGAGAACCCCCAAGGCTGCTCACGTCGCGAGAGAAAGAGGAGGCCTTTCCGTCGTTAACCAGAATCGAGTGTCCGCCAATCATCATCTGGAGGCTCGATGGATCCAGCTTTTGCCCTGTCGTTTTGGAAACGAGCGCATAATCGGTTTTCAGCGTTTGCCCTACCGCCAGATTATTTCGAACAAAGGTAGCCGCCTGGCCATGTGTACGCAAAATATAGCTTCCTTCCGGCACAGATGTTGGCAGACCGGTACGTTCCGAAATTTCGACAATGACGCCATCCTTCACGAGCACTTCCGTCGGTGTCGTCGAGCTGTTCTTCGGACGCTCCACTGCCTTCCAGGCACTAGTGTAGATATATGCGGCATCCGCATGGCTGTAGCTCGATCCCGTTCCCTCAGGGTTGTAGGCCGTTTTGTTCATGCCCGCCAGAGGGAAAGAGGCTCCATTCTCGGCTGTAACGCTCCCGGAGAATGCAAACTCATCCACAATCGGCTTGCCTTCCTTCGTCACGGCAAAAGCGTACATCCCTTTCAGCTCCGACGGGGTAGACATCAGAACCCCGCTTGTCACTTGGCCGCCAATTGGCGCCCCTTCTCTGCTCGTATTAAAGAAATCTCCATTTAATGCGGCTACGGCTCCATATTCTTTTGCCATACCGCCTGTGCTTTGTCTTGTTGTAAATTGGTTCCCTTGTCCTGTCATCACATCAAGCTTCACATACTTGTTGCTTAGATCGACGCGTACTACATTCGCCAGTGATTTCGTTCCGGTGCTGCTCGTGTATTGATACTTCATCAACACCGCACCCGAGGTAATGATCTCTTCACCCAGCTTTTGGACTGAAGATGCTGCCGCATGAGCAACCGACACTGGGGCCAATCTTTCGATGATCGGTACACCGCTTCCCAGAACAGGAGTTATAAAAATGACACCTGCAAGCGTAATAACAGCCCATTTTTTCCCCACATTGTGTAACGCGTTTTCCTGACCTCTCATGTTCCTGTAACTCTCCCATCTCTTGTTCAGAACCACTGCCCGAACAAATAAAGTCTATATTTAATAGACTTCGTTTTAGCGGAAAAGTTACGATTTTGTTATAAAAAAATGCATGCGCGTATTTTAACTCAACCTTTCGTGGTATGAAAGCGGGGGTTCCTGGTCTATCAGGGGGATAATTCCTGTTCTAGTATTTATATATAAAAAAACACCGCTAAGTACAAGTTCAATTTCCTGTATTGCCAAATTTTAAACACGAAAAGCCGATACCCTGTAACGGGTACCGGCCCTTTAATGATGTCTAATTTGTAATGTTTACAGATGGAGAACCTCCGGAACGCTTAACGTGCAGCATATATGCTTAAAGTGCTGCTGCTTGCTCCTTCAGAGCTTCGGCTTTATCCAAACGCTCCCATGGCAGATCCAGATCCGTGCGGCCAAAATGTCCATAAGCAGCCGTCTGCTTATAAATTGGGCGACGAAGATCCAGCATGCGGATAATGCCAGCCGGACGAAGATCGAAATTGTCGCGTACGAGTTGAACCAGCTTATCTTCGCTGATTTTTCCTGTTCCATAGGTGTCGACACTGATGGAAACCGGATTCGCAACGCCGATCGCATAAGCAAGCTGGATTTCACATTTGTCAGCCAAACCTGCGGCAACGAGGTTCTTAGCTACGTAGCGGGCAGCATATGCTGCAGAACGGTCAACCTTCGTAGGATCCTTGCCAGAGAAAGCTCCACCGCCATGGCGGGCATATCCACCGTAAGTGTCCACGATGATTTTACGACCGGTCAAGCCGGCATCCCCTTGAGGACCACCAATAACAAAACGGCCTGTTGGGTTAATAAAATACTTCGTTTCCGAATCCAGCAGCTCTGCCGGTACAACAGGAAGAATTACCTTTTCCTTAATATCCTTCTGGATTTGCTCCAGCGTCGCTTCCTCGGAATGCTGTGTGGACACAACGATGGTGTCTACACGTACAGGCTTGTCGCCATCGTATTCAATCGTCACTTGGGTCTTACCGTCTGGACGAAGGTACTCCAAAGTACCGTCCTTACGCACTTCGGACAAACGACGAGCGATCCGGTGAGAAAGCGCAATCGGGAGCGGCATATATTCAGGCGTTTCATTGGTGGCAAAGCCAAACATCAAGCCCTGGTCACCAGCGCCAATGTTTTCGGTTTCCTTATCCACTTGGGAAGGATCACGGCTTTCCAGTGCAGCGTTTACCCCCTGTGCAATATCGGCAGATTGCTCGTTCAACGATGTTAACACAGCACATGTATTGGAATCAAAACCGTATTTTGCACGGGTATACCCGATTTCCTTCACGGTATTTCTTACAATGGATGGAATATCCACATATTCGGATTTGGTGCTGATTTCACCAATTACCAACACTAGACCAGTTGCTACGGAAACTTCGCAAGCTACGCGAGCATAAGGGTCGTTGGCCAAAAATGCATCGAGTACCGCATCGGAAATCTGGTCACAGATTTTATCCGGATGTCCTTCTGTTACGGACTCGGATGTAAATAAACGTCGCCCTGTTAAAGACATGAGATCAACCTCCCATATAGTAGTATGTGAAATATTAAGAGGTCCTACACAAAAAATGAACCTTTCCCGATTGGAAAAGGTTTGAATGTACAATCCTCAACATGCATATTAACTTATTTGCTACCCCCTGTCAATCCAATAAACAAGCAGTTTTCGAGGGTTTTCGATATTTTTTCAATATGCTTTTCATACAGGTATAAGTTCATAAATCCATGAATCATTTACAGTTGTCCGAACAGGGACTGTTCAGCATTGCGTACCAGACGTTTGGTGATTTCTCCTCCGACAGATCCGTTGTCACGGGAAGTTAAATACCCCCATCCCGGACGACGGCTGTTTGCTGTACTCATCATCCCTAGTTCAGATCCGAATTCCGTATCGGCTCCGTCTGAGCCACCACCATATCCGACAGGCAAACCAAATTCTGCTGCAATTTCATATTTCATTTGATTCAGCATCTGTCTGCTCTCTGGTACAACTTGTCGATTCCGATTGCTGCGCGCCATGACCAACACCTCCTGTAATTGTTTACAGACGTATTATGTGTTGTAAGCATGACCGCAACACGTATTAAACGTTGTCACTGTTGGTAATAATTATAGATATTAAGATCTGTTGGATAGGGTAATGAATATACAACGAATCAACGAATCAACAGATGGCAAAGCTAAGACTGGCGGAAAAGTAGCCCTTATCTTATTTAACTGTGTAGCCACCGCGTACCATCACAATCAGACCGCTCGTTTGCCCAGGCTTTACTTGAATGCCGCGCCCATCACGCGGGAAGGAGAGCAGATGGTTTTTAGGAGCAGCTTGTCCATTCAACAGGTCAACACCCGCTGTCAAGTCTGCAACGCCGTTCGAATCCTCTGTATAGATGACAGCATTTCCTGAGCGAACAATAAACTCGGTACCCGTTTCAGCCACCAGGATCTGCCCGGGTTTCAACGATACATTTTTCACTTCATTTGAGTTTTGCTCTGGAGTAGAAGGAGTCGGTGTTGGATTGGTGGTCGTACCCCCGCCACCCAACGCTTTCTGGATCTGCTGATCCACATAACTCTTGGTGACAACCGGATCGTCGGTCGTGCCTGGGGTGGTGCTAGCACTGTTTACCTTTACACTGAGAATCGAACCGGCACCGATACAAATACAAGCAGAAATGATTGCAGCGAAGTATTTCCTTTTTGTCATCATGCTGTTATCTCCTTCATTTTTTAATAAAAAAACTGCCCGGAACAAGTCCGGGCAGTTTTCTGAAGTACAATAATTAGTACTTAATCGATTCGTAAACAGTGTCTGGAGCATTTCCTTCCAGATCGACGATATATTTACCGTTTTTGTTGTTTGGTACCGAAACTTGAGCACCTGGAATTGTTGGGTTGAATGGTTGTTCCAGTTCTACGCGAACAACGTTGGCACTAACTTTAGTAGCACCTTTAACTTTAACTTCTCCTCCATTTACATAAACTTTAAATGCATCTGGAGTAAAGTATACGTTGATTTCTTCGTTGAACTCGATATCTACATAAACATCGCCAACAACGGATCTAGCTTCAATTGCTTTCGGAGCAATTCCGTCTTTGATTTGCAGACCATCGACCTTAGCAATCTTGTGTCCAAGATTATCAGAAGATTGAGGGTTATCAACAGTTGTCAGTAGAGGCAAGTTTGTAACATCGCTTAACTTACCATTCAAAGTAAACTCAACTTTTGTAACACCGTCGTTATACTTAGGCTCGCCAGCTGTTCCTCTCAGTGTTCCGAAGTAGAAGTCGCTAGAGAATACCGAAGTAATGTTCCCGTTGAATTCAACAGTTACTTTATCTTCAGCAGTTGCCTTAGCAGATTTCACAGGAATTGCTACAGAATCAGCGATAGGTTTCTGAGCAGTAGTCAGGTAGTTCCCATTAAGGTCAGCAACGTTAACTACGCGCAGCTCTGCACCTTTAAGTTCATCGGCACTAATGTCCTTCTTAGGCAGTGTAATACGCACTGTTTCAGCATTTCTCAACGAAGGTTGTGGAGCATTCTTCGTAGGGAATACTTTGTATACACTACCAGTTACATAGCTATATTTGTTAATGTCAAGTGCTGTTCCATTTCCATCAACCGCTACAGCTCTGTTGAATTGGACATCGATGTAGAGATCATCGTTGCTGGAAGTTGTGTCTATCCAAGCTCTAACAACTTGCAGAGTCTCGGAGTTGGTAACTTCAACTGTCAAAGTTTGTGGCAGCATTGTGTTCCCGATGGTAGCAGTATCACGAATGTTTGCTACTTCGAGAGTGTACGTACCAGCTGGAAGTTTGCCAATGGACCTAATTTCAACACGGTTTTTGTAAGTTTTAGCATCCTTAACTACATAAGCAGGAGCATTTACAGGTTTACCGCTATTAAAGCCTTTATCAGTCACAACTTCACCTTTAGAGTTTTTCAGAACGAAGTTGTCACGTTTTTGGATGTCATCCAGGTTTACGTCTTTAGAGAATTCTACAGTCATAACAGTAGCATTATCTTCAACTTCTACCTTGACATCATTCACAACAGGACGAGTAGTATCCAGTACTGGAGTTACTTTAGCTTCGCGATTAGCGGAGTTGTCGCTGTAGTCTTTTACGCCTTGGAGATAGATTGTATTCTCGCCCAGGCTAAGTTTTTTGTCGCCGTTGAATTCCAGAACTACAACATTGTCTTTGATTTCGACTTTGTCAGCAGTTCTACTGGAAGAAGTGTGATACACTTTGTCAACGGATTTAACGGATTCGTTGAATTCAACTTCAACTTTTGTCAGATCCTTAGTTTTAACGGAAACAACCTCAGGAGCTGTAGTATCTTCAGCAACATTGAACTGAACGTCAACTGGCTTCACTTGGAAGTTAGCAAAGTCTGTTACACCTTGAACGCTCAGTGTGTGCTCGCCTACGGCGATGTCTGTTGTAATGAAAGCAACATTAGGATAAGTGAATTTCACCCAGCCGGAAATTGCTTTTCCATCGATTTTGTAGTTAGAAATGTTCGCTGCAGTGTTAGCTTGAACAGGCTCAGAGAATACAACCTTGAATGCCTTAGTTCCCAGACCAACAACCTCAGTCACTTCTGGAAGTTGAGTGTCAACCGCTCTGAATGTAATTGTCTCTTTGAACGTTCTGGAACCATCAGAGTTCTTAACATTGTTAATTTCCAGTTTAGCGTCTTTTTGTTGAGGCAAGTTGTTTGCAGAATTTTCTGCAACAAGCAATGTTACGCTGCGCTTGTCATCGGACAATTTTGCAGATTCGAAAGTAACACCAGTTACTTTGTAGTTATCTTCGTTCTCTGCAGTAGCAGTATCTACTTCACCGTCAAAGTTAACAGTGAGTTCTTTGTAGTTAGTTGCAGATACGCCTTCGATCTTAGTAGCAGCAGTTACTACCCAAGTTACACTTTCAGTGTACTCGTAGTTGTTGTAAGTAAATTTAACCTCAGTTGCAACGTTTGCTTTCAGAGGAGTTTCAAGGGTTACTTTCACTTTTTCGCTGTTAGCGAGGGTGAACTCAACCACTTTACCGTCTTCTTGAACGTCATAAGAAGCAACTTTTGGTTTGTTTTGAGCCAGGTAGATTGCGTAAGCAACTTCAACCAGCTGAGTTCTGTTAGCGTTAGCCAGTGGGTTCACGCTGCTGTTGATCAGACCAGCATTGATTGCTGCTTGAACATAACCTTTAGCCCAGTTGGATGCGTTGTTGTTTGTCTCGGATGGAATTTCCAGGTTTTGAACAGTAACGAGGACTTTCGCCATTTCTTGAACGGTGATGTTACCGTTGAAGTCGAAAATCATTTTCGTTGTGTTCTTACCTTCCATGATACCAGCAGCGTATACTGCCTCTACGTATGGAGCCGGCCATTTACCAGCAGCGTAGTTTTTGTCATTGAAGGAAGCTTTGTTTTGAATTGGCTCAAGACCAAGCAGTTCAACCAGGACTTTGGCGAACTCGCCGCGAGTCATTTCCTTGTCCAGACCAGCAGTTCCATCTGGATAACCAGTGAAGATGCCTTCTTCTTTAAGAATGTCAAACTTTTGTTGAGAAGTCAGTGCGTCGTCACCGAATGCAACAGAAGCAAACATGGAGAATGCCATTGCTGTAGACAGTGCCACGGATAAAATTTTCTTCATAACCTTTTTTTCTCCTCCTTGAATCATCACTTGATTGTTTTCTTTAATTTGGTAGCTCTTATCACTCATAGCCGTGCACCTCCTTTCCCGAGTTGAGCAGTAATCAATAATGATGTCTGTGATGATATCACAGAATCCTGTTAACGAGAGAACACTTCATAACTAGAATAGAATCCTACCTAGGTATTATACAACGAGTCCCTATAACCGTAAAGAACATTTTTCTAATTTATAGACAAGTTTCTTCTTTCGGTTAATCCTGGATCGCTCGCCGCGTTCTATATCTTTAAACGTTCTGTTTCTTAAAAAGTTGCGGCAGTTGCAAAGTTTTTTTAATTTTTTTTTCGGAAACCGCAATTTCCAGTAACAATACGCTTCCGCCACCAAACGACAACAAAAAAAGACGCCTGTTTGGCGCCTTCTGTTGAAATCTATCGAATCTTCATAGCAAGCTGGATAATTCGGTTCCGCATCTTCGGATCGTCATTCAGCCGGCTGTACATCAGTTCAATCTCTGCCTTGTTATCACGGTAAGTTTTCTCATGCTTAATCGTGGAATGCGACCACTGAATCAGCGCATTCTCTGCCATCGTCAACTCGTTAAATGCATCATGAAAACCTGTCTCAACGACGAGCTCCTCCATGACTTCCTGCGATATCTCATTTTGAGCGGCGCGAGCCAGCTCAATCTTCTTCTCCATCACTTTGGCTTTATCCTCAAACTTCGTTTTGGCCTTCATGTAATCGAGCTGCGCTTTCGATAAGATCGGCTTCATAATTCATCTTCACCCTTTAAAAATAGTATGTGCTTCCGCTATTGTAGCGTATTCTACAATAAATTACAAAACAATAGAATATGGTAATGGGGGCCAGCCACGGAAAAAAAAGCCGCCCCTGCCGCGGAATATTCCGCTTCAGGAGCAGCTTAGGCACGAATCAGAAATGAACTAGCTCAAGTTTTTAGGGAAAATCTTCGTGCTTTTCTTCAACAGCTCAACCGCAATTTTCCCTGCCTCCGCACGGGTCAGATTGCCCTTCGGATTGAAGTTGTACAGCGGCTTGCTCTGCCCTTGTACCGTGTACGGACTTCCCTGCATAATCTTCGCATTGGACACGGCGAGGATGGCCGGCCGCGCATAATAATCGGCTCTGCCAGCATCTGCAAAAGCCTTAGACAGTGACTGTTCCAGCTTGCTGTCATTAGCCGCCATCTTCAGATCCAGTGCACGGGCGATCATCACGGCTGCCTGCTCACGCGTGACTCGCTGGGTAGGGCCGAAGAAGCCGTCGCCCAGTCCCTGAATAATGCCTGCTCTGGCTGCTGTCTCTATGTGGGCATAATCCCAGGTTGTCGTGCCGGTTCCCGGCTGGATATCGACAAAGGTTGGCTGATTGTCGTAATTCAGAGGCAAATTCAGCCCCTTCACCAGCAGCATCGCAAACTCGCCGCGAGTTGTCTGGTCATCCGCACCGAATTCACCGAAGCGGAGGTTGTTCATGATTCCTTTCGCATATAGAGCATTCAAAATGTTTCTCGCCCATGGATGATTCGTAATATCGCTAAATCCAAGGCGCATCTTCATCACTTTATAGTAGCCGAACTCGTCAAAAGGCACGGTGATCGTGTTCTTCTTCATGTCGACTTCTCCACCGATATTCACCCATCGGCCATTATCCGAATAACGGAATACCGATACTGTCGTTCCGGCTTCATCCACAATGTTGCTGTTGAAGGACAGCTTCAGGGTGCCGCGCTGGGATGGAACGATCTTCCGGTCTGGCGAAAACTCGGTAAAGTTCCCTTCCAGCGAATAAGGAGACAGTCCATTCGTGCTTGGCTTGTAGCCGATCTGCCCACGATCATTCTCTTCGCCAATTCCGCCGTGGATCCAGTAAATATCTGATGCGAGCGTGAAGTTGTTCGTATCTGCCGTCGAGTTAAAACGCTGAACCAGATATTCCGGAATACGGATCATGCCAGCTCCGCCTGAAGTGCGATCATCCGGCGTTACATTGATGATGTTTCCGTAATCATTGCGCCGTTCCACAACCCCGTCCCGAGGATCCGCAATCCCGAACAGGATTTTGTTGTCCGGATAAAACTTCGTAATGCCATTTCCGGACATGCTCGCGGATTGTAGAATGGTGCCTTTCGGGAACGAAAGCTCCAGTTTTTTGTTGAACGCGGTGTACTTGTTAGCTACCTTTTCCGCCATAAACTGGCTGTCGACCGTCACGGTTCCTGTGTAATAAACATAGATGGACTCTTTAATGGTTCCCCCTGGACGGACAACCTGAATATCAATTTTGTTGGATTTGTTCGGTTTCAGGCCGACATAGTCGTACACAAAGCGGTTATCCATATCCTCGCGCTTGATTGCAAGCTCCTTGCCGATCCGAACCTCGGTAGCTCCTTCAGCCTCGATGTCAAACCGTACAAAGTTTTTGTTAACGACAATTTCCTCGCCAACGGTAGGCTGAGGCGAAAGAATACGATACGGCAAAACTTCGCGCACAATTTCAAGGCGCTGTGTTGCACGTGCACCTGTACCGTTTATAAGCTCCAGACTGTACACATGACTGCCCGGCTCTTCAAACGGAACATCTTGAATCCGCAGGATGAAGTCCGATTCATTACCTGCAAAGCTGTAAGTGTAGTCTTTTCCGTTATACGTAAACACGGAGGACGGAATATGATCAAAGTTGCCTCTGTCCCTAATATCTCGTGAGAAGAACAGCTGTGATCCAAAATAGACATTCAGTTTGGATGCACCGTTACCGCGAATCACCAGGTCATATCGTTGCTCGCTGGTAACATATCGCTCGTTGTTCCATACAAACTCAGGTGAAACATTAAAGATGCGGTTCATTTTGTCATCAGGATATGTGCTTGGGTCCTGATTATCAAATGGCTCTCTGCCCTGAACTGCCAATGTAGGCATAAAGTTAGTAATCTTGGAAATATTCGTATCGATGATGTAAATTCTGAGCTCTTTGCGAATTTCCCGCGCGTTACCTGCGGCATCCGTAGCAGTACCTGTAAATACGATGCGGTTCTCTCCATAAACAAGCGGGCCGGCCGCATCGATGTTAAAGCTCAGATTAAAGGTTGCTCTGCCCCCGATAATACTCAGCCATTGACCCGGATTGGCTGGGTTCGGATCACCGTTAATTCCGTTCACGAACACTTGAGCATTGAAATAAGGGCTGTTAATATTCTCAAACCCGATGTACTCCCCTTGTACATTAAGGGTATGTGTCGAACGGGAATCAAACGAATAGGTCTGACCGTCATGCAAATTCGCTACATAAATGTAGTTCTTCGAAACATAAGAAATTTCAGCGTTGTACACAGAGGTCGAGCCCTGGTAGTTGAAGCCAATCATATGCTGTCCGTTAGAGAAGCCTGTAATTCTGTATACTTCCTCATTAGCACCAAGCCCTGCTGGCTGTGGATTCACGCGAGTAATATTCACGGGATTTGCACTGATCGGCAAATATTTTGCTTCCACAATCGAGGTTGGTGCCTTATCAGCCTTAACTACAATATAAAAATCAGCGGTCTCCGTCTCCGACTTGTTCAGCGGAATCCGGGTTACAGTCGAAACGTTATCCGTTCCGTTGTAGCCTGGAAGGAGATCGATACCTGTGATTACGACTTCGCCAGGAAGATATCTGTAACTCATATTGTATGCGGCTGAGAACGTTTCGTAGGTTAAAGCCAAATTCACATATTGCGTTCCTGAAGCTACCGGAAACGTTCCGGTTCTGAACTTCACAAGACGATAAGCAGGCGTAACGCCGTCAGGACCTGGAATGACCGTCTCGCTTAGCACGTCCGCCGCTGTCACTGGAACTGCCGCTTGTCCAGCCAGGCTGTATGTTGCATTTCCGGCAAAAGGATTCGCACTGTAAGGAACCAATGCTTCAACCTCAAGTGTAGCGTCTGCTGCAGGACTCGTCAGAACAGGCACTTTATTAAGCGCCGGATAAGAAGTTCCTCCGTGAACGATATCAATCCCGATGAAAGGCTCGGCCGGATCGAAGAAATACACCCCGCGACTTACGCGGATCGAATCCGAAGCATTCTTAATTTCGAGATCAATCGTATTGAGTCCTGGAGTAAAGTTCAGCGCAGGTGTGAAGAAGGTACCGTCTTCCAATAAAGACGAAACAAACGCTGTTCCACCATTCAAAGACACCGTGACCTGCGTTGCATTCTTCGCGTTACCTTGAAGTGTTCCCATCGGGTTTGTTACAACCACGCGCGTACCTTCATTAAGGTTCACCGGTGTTGCGCCACCCATGAGCTGCAAGCCTTCGATATATGGAATTCTGTCATACAATACATAGAATGTATCGGAACGCTCAACACTGCCTTGCATCCCGGAAAATGTAATTTTGTTAAACCCTGAGAACAAGGTCATATTGCTTGCGGTGAACTTGTTCGTGGAGGTTGTGTCTGCAGTTACAGGCGCTGTAATCGCAGTCGAGCTGTCCGTGACCCATCTTACACCGCCCCCGGTTACAGGCTCAGAGCTGAGGCGCTCGATTTTGACCGACAGAGTATCACTTGCCACATGAGAATACGTACCTGTGATGGACAGTGCCGGGTTGTTGGTTCTGTACACATTTTCCCGCGTAATCTGGGAAGTCCCCGGTTCCGTCGTTAACAAAGCCGTATTTCTGATCTCAACAATATCCGGAATAAAGTAGGTTGCTGCAGATGCCGCCTGGACAGGCTTGATGATTCCCGCCGGAACCAGCGTGACCAGCATGGTCGTCAGCATCAACCAGACCATGATACGTTTCGCTCGCTTCATCTCTGATTAATCTCTCCCTTGCATTTAGTTTCGAAGGTATCTTCCATATGTATCGGTTACAGATATCCAAATTTTTAGAATATATTAAAAAAACCCCACCAAAAAAAGGTGAGGCCCAAATAAATTGGTTTATTCAGTAAAAAAATAGAAATTATTTCGAACGGCTTTCCGTATTCGCCTTCATCCGCAGCCGATTGATCAAACTTAGGATCGGCCGCTTGGTCTTGCTGACAAGTCCTATCACTTCAGCCCCAATCTGCATGAAGCACATCATAATACAGATAACAACAAACGTTACCCAGTTGGCTTCGTACATGGCGGCTGAAGACTGAATCACAGCCAGCACACCGAAGAACGCAGCAATAACATATATGATCAGCACCGTCTGGCGGTGGCTGAAGCCAAGCTCACGCAGGCAGTGATGCAAATGTCCCTTGTCCGGCGAGAAGATCGGCTTCTTCTGGATCTTTCTTCTAATGATAGCAAAGAAGGTATCCGACAGCGGCACACCGATAATGATCAGCGGAGTAATGAACGATACGATGGCAATCTGCTTGAAGCCAAGCAGTGACAGCATAGCCAGACTGAATCCAAGGAACAGCGAGCCTGTATCACCCATGAAAATTTTAGCCGGATGGAAATTAAAGTACAGGAACCCGATAATGCTGCCCAGCAGTAAGAGGCACAGCAACGCCACCGTTGTATTGCCCATCAAGAAAGCCATGACCAGGATCGTCCCGATGGCAATTCCCGACACCCCGGCAGCCAGACCATCCAGCCCATCAATCAAATTGATGGCGTTGGTCACGCCGACAATCCAGAATATCGTAAGCGGAATCGACACCCAGCTCTCCAGCGAGGAGTAGCGATCCTGAAACGGAATATTAACAAAATCCACCGTAATATTAAAACCAAACACAACGACGCAAGCTGCGGCGATTTGAGCCAGAAACTTGACTTTGGCCGACAGCTCAAAGCGATCATCCAGCGCTCCGATCAACACGATCATCGAACCACCGATCAGAAATGCCTTCATAAAATTGGCATCACGCGCCGAGAGCGTCTCAGGAAAAAACGGAAGCACGGCAATCAGTCCGAGCACAAAAGCCAGATATATGCCAAGCCCGCCAAGCCGGGGCATGATTCTTGTATGCACTTTTCGGGCGTTTGGCACGTCAACAGCCCCAATACGCACCGCAAGCTTCTTGACGAAAGGAGTCAGGAGCAGCGCCAGCAGGAGCGACACAACAAACCCGACGATGTATAGCGTTAACATGTAATCATTCGACCCCCAATATTGTCTACCGGTTGAATTATACTCCCTTCAAGGACGAAATCCAATGCCAATATCCGGCGATTAACCGGACTAAACGTGCAAAATCATACTTAATAGCCTGGTTTTGTCACATTCTCTTTCTCACGGAGCACTTTCAGGGCGAATTTCGGCAGCGCAAGCATTCGCTTATACCGGCTTGGCTCCCTGAGCAGACGATAAAACCATTCCAATCTCAGCTTCTGGAACACCTTCGGCGCCCGCTTCAGCTTGCCGGAAATGATATCGAAGGAACCGCCAACACCCATCATGACCGGAACACCAAGCGCTTCCTTATGCTGAGCGATCCACGGCTCCTGATTGTCCGCACCACGGGCGACAAACAAAATATCCGGCTGGGCAGCCCGAATATCTTCAATGACAGCTGCATCCTCGTCCGCTCCAAAAAATCCGTCCCGATAGCCGCAAATCACTGCAGCCGGATACTGCATTTGTAACCGCTTGGCAGCTTCCTGAATCACTTCAGTCGTCGTACCCAGCAGATAAAATCTCCATCTATAGGTTTCCCCTGCCTTGAACAATTCATGTAAAAGATCGAAGCCGGTTACACGCCCGTCGAGCGGATCGCCGCCGACCCCCGCAGCCCAGACAATGCCCGTCCCGTCCGGAACGATCAATTCCGCACTTTTCATCATCTGCTTGTACTCCGGATGATCAAGGGCCGTCATCACCATTATCGGATTTGCCGTAATCACCTGATGCGGCTGTCCCGACTGCACCGCCTCCGTCAAGTATTTCACCGTTTCCTTCATATCCAGTTTGGAAAAAGGGACTCCAAAAACCGATACGGTCGGAATTTGAGTGGTTTCATTCATGTTCATCATCCTCTGTGGCGTAAATATTCAACAATACGGCGTGCAGGCAAAGCCGCCTCCCGCTTCAGCACGGTAATCTGCTCCTCGTGTTCGGCCTTCCAGGATTCAGCATCATCCAGCAGCTTCAACAACCGATCCTTCAATACGGCCGGATCCAGCGAATCACTGCTGCCGGCCGGCTCACTGTCTAATCTGTTCAAAAAGTGATTGATCTTCGGGTCATACGAAATGCCGATCAACGGCACCTTTCGATTCGCTGCATAGATCAAGCTGTGCAGCCTCATGCCCAGCACCACGTCACAGCTGCCCACCTCGCGCAGCATATCTTGAGCCTGCTTCTCCTCAAGATAGAAGCTGATTCGGGATCCATCGCGCGTAATATCCCCCATCAGCTGCTCAATATACCGCGAAGCCTGCAAATCATCAGGCTGATGAAAAGGCAGAAACCGAAAATGCACTGCCCGGTCGGAGCTGATCTCCCGAAGAGCTTCGGCGATCGCTGCCAGCTCGCGTTTCTCCGGGTTCCAGTACCGGACTGATATCCCGACAACAGGCACAGGACTGCGATCTTGAACCTCGCTGTCTACAGGCGGCGCCTCGGATACACTGCGTTCGGCAGCTTCAACTGAAGTACCTGGTGCCCCTGTATCTACCCCTGCCCCGATTTCTTCTGGAAGCGGAAGCCCCATGACCGGGTCCGGTACTACCTGTAAGCTGGCTTGATCAATCCCGAACGACTGAAGCAGTTCGGCTGACTGCACATCCCGAACCGAGATATAGGAACATTTGCGAAACACGGACCGGATCATCGGATGGAACAAGCCCCGGTTCACCGGACCGACGCCCTGGGCATAGATGAAGGTCGGCTTGTTTGCCCATTGGGCCAGCTTCAAGATGCCAAGATAGTAGGGAATCGTTTTCGGACTGGTGGCATCCTGCAGCAGAC
The DNA here is from genome assembly GCF_002272015.1 of Paenibacillus campinasensis. GTDB lineage: Bacteria > Bacillota > Bacilli > Paenibacillales > Paenibacillaceae > Paenibacillus_AQ > Paenibacillus_AQ campinasensis. Next base: position 19,636 of record NZ_NPBY01000030.1, read on the forward strand.
TGCCGCCGCCGCTAATCAACCCGTCGCTTTCCTTGATCGCCCGGCGCACTTCACCCAGCTTCATCCGATGCACGGACTTCACACCATAGGTCCGCTCCGTCCATTCCGGATCGATGGACAGGACCACCGGCTGCACCTGTATGCCCGCAACCTGTCCCTCTTGCTCCAGCGCGGTGAGGATCGACTTGAGCACGGCTTCATCCCCGCTGTTCTTGAATCCGTAATATCCGGATATGACTATCGTTTTAATTGTGGAGACCATTGTTTCCATATCCTTTCTGCGACCTGCCATATCCCTACGGCAATCAATCCGATCAGAAGACCCAGCACAAGCCCGAGAACGACCCGGATCGCCGAAATATCCAGCGGCGTATGAATATGCGTAAAGGTTCCGACCATCGACAGCTGTCCCATCACACCGATGATGAGCAAGTACACCCCGTAGCGATACTTAAACGACAGGAACAACCCAAGCACCATCAGAGGATGAGCCAGCAGGAACTCCTTATTGCGCGGGCGTACCCCGAACGTATTCTCGAGGAAGGAACGGAACGCCATCTCAATGGACGACACCGTGCCAGCATTACCGGTTCTGCTCAAGTAATACATGCCCACAATGCCCACGACACCTGCTCCAATGATCCATACCAGCGTAATCGGCGTTTGGAACAGTTTACGAATCGCTGCAAAGGTGGAGCCCGCCGAGCTTCCGCGATACAGCACAACATACAAGGCAATCAGTGCGATCGGCGCAGCAGCAAGCAAGCTGACACCACGGAACTGATCCAATACGAGCATGTACGTGACATTGTTCAAAAGTGCGACAACAAGCGGCACTGCAATCAACGTCAGAACGGTTGTTGTAAGCATCAGAACAATGGCATTCGACAATCTTTGGCCTGTCTTCATATTCTGCACTTGTTTGCGGCTATGATCGACCTTGCGTATCGCCAGAATAACAGCCAACGTCGGTGCGCTAATCGCCGTGAAGAGCGCTAAGGCCTGCTCCATCAAGGAGGCGTTCAACACATACAAGCCCGCGCTGCCCACCATACCGATCAAGAAGGCCGCTATCGTAAGAAACGGAATGTAGAAGGAAATCATCAGCGCGATCAGCGCAACAGCTCCGACAACAACGACCATTTTGAAATAACGTTGAAGCGAGGAATCCGTCACATCAAACGCTTCAGCCGGCCCCATTGTAAAGCCGTTAGCCTCCATCTTCTTGATCGCATCTCCAGGCTCGGTCAAGCTCTCGATCAGATTATCCAACGGATGGGTGATCGACGCCTTCGTCATATCCCGGCTTGGTTCTGCATTGAGATAGAACATCCGGATGTTGCGATCCTTCGATGCAAGAGCAAACCGGTCACTGATCACATCCACCTTCAGATTGGCATCACGCTCGCTGAGCGAGTAGATGCGCGTCACGTTATAATCCGTAAGATAGGCAAGCTTCGTGAAGCCTTTCTGCGGACTGCGAATATTCTCAATCGCCACAAGCCCAATGTCATAGCGATTAAGCAATTCAGCAAAGGCAGTGAGAGTATCGTTCTCGGCATCGTCATTAAAGCCTTTGGCGGCATCGCCATCAAACAGGATGCGCTTGACCCCGTTCTCCGCGAAATAAGCCATCAATTTCTCAACATATTCCTGATTGTATGGCAGGCTGTCCGATAGACGCGGCACAATGAGGAAACCCTGGTCCCTTAGCATCTCCAGCGTAATCGGATCCGGAGCCAACGGTTTAATGACCGCATTCGCCCGAGGCGTCTCGATAATAAGCCCATCATTGCCGTTATATTCCCAGTCCCGAACCGGAATATCCAGCATCATAAACGTATCTGTAATCAACGGGCGTATCCGGGAGGCGTTCTCTTCGCTTGTAAATGCGACATAAGTAAAGTTCTCATTCGGGGAAATCACACGCCCTGTCAGATCAGCTGCCTGCTGCGCATCAAACACCATAATTCGCCGCGATCGGACAAGCTCATCCAGCGTGCTCTCATACATAGCCATGCTTATAACGCCGGCATCCTTGAGCCTGCCCAGCTGTTCATTGATAAAATCCTGCGGGTGCGTCTGATAGATTGAAATGTCCACCAGATCACGGTAATCAAACACCAACTCTACATTTTGAGATGTTGATTCTGTCTGCAGTCGGTCATATCCAACCGGCAGGGCAGCTGCCACGCCAAGAACAACCAGAATCCACAGCCACTTCCGGGCTGCCGTGTTCCAGCGTTTCCATTTCTGAACCACTAAAGTACCTCCTCATCGAACCACAGGGACCCCTCGCCTCATCGCTTCCGCAATTTCAGCAAGGAAGTCCCATCGTTCTCATTCACTGATGATCATTTCATTCCATTAACCGTCGACCCGGGCCATAACCTCGTCCCGCAGCGACTCGATCTTACGCTCGGCATCCTCCAGCGATGCTCCGCGGACGGCAAAATACACTTTGATCTTCGGCTCCGTGCCGGAAGGTCTAAGGCAGAACCATGATCCGTCCTCCAGCATATATTTCAGCACATTTTCTTTCGGCAGCCCGTCCAGCCCTTGTGAATAATCAAGCACCTTCTCGACCGCAAGCCCAGCCACCTGCTGTGGCGGCTGACTGCGCCAGTCCGCCATTTTGGCCTGAATCTGTGCGAGACCATCCTTACCCTTCAGCGTGCGCGACTCCAGACTTTCAAGGAAAAATCCGAACTGCTCGTACAGCTCCTGCAGCACATCATACAAGGTCTTGCCCTGAGCCTTGTAGTAAGCTGCCGCTTCACAGATCAGCATGGATGCAAGCACTGCATCCTTATCACGGGCGTAGTTGCCAGCCAGGTAGCCGTAGCTCTCCTCATACCCGAACAAGTACGTATAATCGCCGGTCTGCTCGAACTGTGTCATTTTCTCCCCGATATATTTAAATCCGGTCAGCGTATTGAAGATGGTTGCCCCGTAATGCTCGGCAATCGCCGCCCCCATCTCGCTGGTCACAATCGTTTTGATGACGGCGCCGTTATGAGGCAGCTTACCCGTTTCCTTCAACTGACTCAGCAGATAGTGAATCATAATCGCTCCGGATTGATTGCCGGTCAGAACGACGTACTCCCCTTTGCCATTCTTCACGACCGCTCCCATCCGGTCAGCGTCAGGGTCCGTTCCGATCAGAATATCGGCCTGGATCTCCTCGCCAACCTTCATGGCCAGCGTGAAGGCTTCGCGCTCCTCCGGGTTCGGGGACTTCACGGTCGGAAATCCGCCATCCGGCTGCTCCTGCTCCTTCACCACATGCACATGCTTGAATCCGATCGTCTCCAGCACCTGCCGGACCGGCATATTGCCTGTCCCGTGCAGCGGGGTGAACACGATTGTGAAATCGTCTGCCAGCTTGGAGGCAATCAGCTCCCGATTGACGCTAACGCTGGCCACCGTATCGATAAACGCCCGATCCTCCGCTTCGCCGAGCCATACCAACAGGCCCTGCGCCTCGGCTTCCTCCCTCGACAATCGCTGAATGGCTGCAAAGGAGTCCACCTGCTGGATCAGAGCGATTACCCTCTCCGCCTCATGGGGCACCAGCTGCCCGCCTTCGCTGTTGTACACCTTGTATCCATTGTACTCCGGCGGATTATGGCTTGCCGTAATGACAATGCCTCCGGTCGCCCCCAGATGACGAACGCTGAAGGACAGCTGCGGCGTGGAACGAAGGGAAGGGTACAGCTTCGCTACAATGCCGTTGCCCGCCAATACGAGCGCCGCTTCCAGCGCAAATTCCGGCGAGAAGTGGCGGGAGTCATGCGCGATCACGACAGAAGGCTTGCCCTCCGCATCCCCGTGAATTGCTTTAATGTATTCGGCCAAGCCTTGCGTGGCTCGTCCTACCGTATACTTGTTGATTCGATTACTTCCTGCACCAATGACGCCACGCAGTCCGCCTGTACCAAATTCCAGATCGCGATAAAAGCGGTCCTCTAGCTCTGCCTGATCATTCTCCAATGCGCGAAGCTCGTTCTTGGTCTCCTCATCTACGTAGGGGTCGTTCAGCCAGCGCTGAACCGTTTCCATTGATTTTGGACTTATCATTGTCATGAACAAAGTCTCCTCCTTCGACCAACAAGAGTGATGATGGAATTACTCCTTATCCGCCAGCGCGAACATAATCTCGCCTTCGGCAACCACGCGGCCGTCTACGGTAGCCGTCGCTTTTCCTTTTCCGATCATACCTTTAAGACGAACTATTTCAACTTCCAGGCGAAGCGTGTCTCCAGGAACAACTTGTCCACGGAAACGGAAGCCGTCCACCCCCGCAAGGAAGCCCAGCTTGCCCCGGTTGCTCTCTACGTTCAGAATCGCTACAGCACCGACCTGAGCCAGCGCCTCAACGATCAGCACACCCGGCATAACGGCATACTCAGGAAAATGTCCGACAAAAAAAGGCTCGTTAATCGTTACGTTTTTAATCCCGACGGCGCGTTTGCCATCCTCGATCTCCACAATTTTGTCCACCAGCAAAAATGGAGGGCGATGCGGAATAATCTCTTGAATTTGTTTAATGTTCAACACGGTATTTCCTCCTTCAGGAAGATGCAAAACATCACACCTGGACTTTTGCAAAATCCACCTTATGTACTTACCCGCCAGCGAGGGCGTTTGAAAAAAATATCGTTTCCTGCCTGATCCGAATAGGTTGTCAAAAGCAGCTCACAGGAACGTCTCGGGCTATCAAAAATCTCGAATTTCGACAGAATAAAAGAGCCTTGCATAAATTCACAGGTTTACGGAAAAAATGAGTAATATCCTTCATGACTGCAGACGTGAAGGTTAAGATAAGGGGCTTTCTCCTTCGACATTATTGTTCATGGGGAAGGCCCTTTTACCGCGCACTCATCCTCACCCGAAAGAATGCTAAGTCCCATCCCATTATACCGTTTAACCGAAAAAAAAGAAAACTCCCTTAAAGGGGAGTTTCTGTAAATTGCCATAAGGTTACCATATGCGGCGTGTCCACTGGAATCCATCCGGGGATCCGGACAGGCTCCACATCTCTTCACCTCCGTTACGGCGCGAAGATCAGATCATACACATGCCGCCACGTGCTCCATTCAAAAACCTCGCTGAGCTCCTGCTTGCCTAAAACAACATAGCCGAAGGTCATCCCTCCGAACAAGGCCAGCACCATCAGCACCGGCACCATAATCCGAAGCGTGATTTTCCACCCGGATGTTCTCGGGCGGTTATTCTCCTTCGATTCACTCATGGGAAGCCCACCTACCCTCGCATTGTGTTGGCAAGGTTCATCATCGTATCGCTGGACGATAGCGCGCGTGCGGTCAGTTGATATGCCCGCTGCACTTCCATCATGCGGGTCATCTCATCCGCCATATTGACGTTGGACTGTTCAAGAAACCCGGAAGACACCGTGGAACGGCGCATGCCATCCGCAGGCGGTGCCAGATCGAACACATCCCCTTCCGCCAGGCCATTGCCGATCATATACAGATTGTCCTCCATCGGCACCAGACCATCCTGCCGCTGCAGCTCGACCAAGCGAAGCTGGCCAGCCTCCGTCCGGCCGGCAGCCGTTTCAACAAGGATCCGTCCCTCTTCATCCACCGCTACCTTGCCGTTATCCGGAATGGAGATTGTAGCATTGTTGGTGTTCAGCACCGGATTGCCCTTGGCATCCACAAGCAGCAGATTGCCATCGGCGGTTGGATCAGGCACCAGGTTAAAGCTGCCATCACGGGTATAACGCAGTTCGCCTCCGCTTCGCACGACAAACATCGCGTTGCCCTGGATCGCCAGATCGAGCGGATAGCCCGTCTCCAGAAGCTGGCCTTGCTCCATGCTCTGGGTGATTGAAGACAGCTTCATGCCATACCCGAGCGTGAAGCCCGGCGGCGTCGCCCGGCCCGGTCTGCTGAAATCCTGATGATGCCGCTGAACCTGGGTCAGAACATCCTCGAAGGACGCTTCCTTCTTCTTATAGCCGACTGTATTCTGATTGGCCAAATTGTCCGCGATCACATCCAGACGCTGCTGGAGGGTGTTCAGGGAGACCATGGCACTGATCATGGAGTTGTTCATCACTAACCTCCTGTTAGCTTACTTCAATGAAAGCTGCAATTATGCAGCTCCGCTATATTTCAAACGAGATGATCAGACTCTGCCGATTTCGTTGACCGCTTTCTCAAGTGACTTATCATAAAATTGAACCACCTTCTGGTTCGTTTCATAAGCACGCAAAGCGGCCATCAAATCTACCATCGCTTGTGCCGGATCCACATTCGAAGCCTCAATATACCCTTGGCGGATCACCGCATTGTCCTCGGCGGCGAGCCAGCGAACTTCGCTGCCATTCTGGTCTCTCAAGCGGAATACGCCTTCACCCTCCCGGATTAGCTGATGCGGCTGCTGCACAACGCTGATTCCGATCGTTGCATCCACATTTCCGTCCGCGTCCACGATTTGTCCTTGTTCATTCACTTTAAGGTTCGAGACCGGGCCTGTCAACACAATCGGGTTGTTATTGTTATCCAGCACCTGATAACCGCCGGAGGTGATCAGATTTCCTTCCGGACTGACGCGGAAGCTGCCATCTCTTGTGTATAAAACATCACCGTTTGCGTTCTGTACCGTGAAAAATCCTTCCGGACGGTAGACCACATCGCCATTCTCATTCACGTATTTGCCCGAAGCGTCAAAAGGATAATTCTCGCCGGTTGCCGGATTCAACAATTCGAGGCTGGTGACCAGCGCGAGATCCGTGGTCTTCCCGGTCTCCCGAAGCGCTCCTTGAAGATGCATCGAGATGCTCTCTTCGGCAAAAACGCCGGTGCTCATTCTTCCCACCTGACGGTTCGGATTCTGAGCGTTCCCCCCGATCATGGAGATCAGCATCTCCGGAAAGGTGCGCTGAACGCTGTTCACCTGCTTATATCCGTTCGTATTGATGTTGGCGATATTTTGGGTTACCGTATCGTGCCTGCGCTCCTGGGCGATCATCCCGGAAGCTGCATTATACAATCCTCTTATCATGGAGGCACTCCCTTCCAAATTCAAGGTCCATATCAACGATGCATATTGATGAATGATTACTTTATATATCGGAAGGTTAGAAGTTTTTCTTAACGACCTTGTCCAAATTATCAAGCATAATTCCCGTACCCTTTACCACACAGTGCATCGGATCCTCTGCAATGAGGACCGGTACCCGCAGCTCATCGGTCAAGAGCTCGTCCAGGCCGTGAAGCATCGCGCCTCCGCCTGTCAGAATGACACCGCGGTCAATAATATCCGCCGACAGCTCCGGCGGCGTGCGTTCCAGCACCGACTTGGCTGCTTGTACAATGGAGGACACCGGGTCCCACAGCGCTTCCTGCACCTCTGACGAGGAAACCGTCACCGTCAGCGGCAGGCCCGAAACCATGTCCCGGCCCCGGATATCCATCTCCGCCTGGCGCCCGCCCGGGCGAACCGTGCCGATCACAATTTTCAGATCCTCTGCTGTCCGTTCCCCGATCAACAATTTATATTTATGCTTGATGTACTTCGTGATCGCTTCGTCGAACTTGTCCCCTGCGATTTTAATCGAAGAGGCGGTGACGACATCGCCCATGGACAGGACGGCTACGTCTGTCGTGCCGCCCCCGATATCCACGACCATGTTACCGCTTGGCTGATAAATGTCCATGCCTGCTCCGATTGCTGCCGCCTTCGGCTCCTCTTCGAGGAAAACATCCCGGGCACCGCTGCGCTCAGCTGCCTCCCGAATCGACTTCTGCTCCACCGAGGTAATGTTCGTCGGTGCGCAGATCAGAATGCGGGGCCGGCTGTACCAGCTGCGTCCGCCTACGCGATCAATAAAGTACTTCAGCATGGCTTCTGTAATTTCGAAATCGGCGATGACCCCGTCCCTCAGCGGGCGGATCGCCGTAATGTTGCCAGGAGTTCGCCCGACCATACGCCGCGCCTCTTCTCCTACGGCAAGGACTCGTTTGGTGTCGGCCTCAATAGTGACTACGGAAGGTTCGTCAAGCACTACCCCCTTCCCTTTTACGTGAATAAGCACGTTTGCTGTCCCGAGATCGATTCCAATATCCTTGCTCAACATCATGAAAAGCCCCCAAAGTAATTATTTTATGGTAAAGAGTCTGTGTACACTGCGCCGGTTTCCGATTCTCGACAAAATCCTGCATTTCATGATGATCTTCGGCAAATCAGGTCCCATAATTCGATCCTATACCAGCTTTTAACATATCATACTTTAGGGGAGGGATTCAACGACAATCTAGCGACCTGAGCCCTAAAAAACTCAGGATTTTGCCGTAGCTACCGGCTCACGGTTGCTGCCGGTTTTTTTGTACTTGATCTTGGTCGCTTCTCCGCCTCGCAAATGACGGATGGACTTGTGGTACTCGAGAATGTGCTTTACCTGATCCGCCAGGTCCGGGTTAATCTCCGGCAGACGTTCGGTTAGATCCTTATGCACCGTGCTCTTCGACACGCCAAACTCTTTGGCAATTGTTCGAACCGTATGCCTCGTTTCCACGATACAGCGTCCGATCTTAATGGTCCGCTCTTTGATGTAATCGTGCACGCTCCCGCCTCCCTACTGTGTGGATAGTTTGGTACATTATATGAGGGGCATGACGGGATATTCGCGGTTTCACGGGCTGACAAGCTTGCCCGGGCCCATTTATTTTCCGGACATGCCGGGTCAGGGCTTGGACCACAACGCGAAAAACCAAGGCGGGGGAAGGGTTTTCAGCTTCGTCTGCAAATGAGCAAAGAAAAAAGGCAGGAACCAAATGTTCCTGCCTGAATCATGTGCGCGGTGGGCGCATTTCGTTATGGATGCAAGGACAAGCTTAGCGCTGCGGAAGCAGCTTCGAAGGGTTCACCAGGTTCCCGTTCTCATACACTTCAAAGTGTACGTGGTTGCCCAGGTCCTTCTCATACTCGCTGCGGCCAGCCATGGCGATCGCGTCGCCCTGCTTCACCTCAGCGCCTTGTTCAACCTTTACATCCGTCAAGCTTTGGTATACGGTCTTGAGCTCGCCCGGGTGGGTAATCTCAACCACGTAACCGTTGATTGGATGGTTCTCCACATGCGTTACTTTTCCGCTGAGCGCAGCTCTGACTTCGAAGGACTGATCGTCTTCCGTTCCCAGGTCAATGCCGAGGTTCGGACTGAACGTATCGTTGTATTGAACCATCGCTGCTTGATGCGTCTCCGGATCGCTTTCGTCAAAGAAAGGCTTCACGACGTTAACCGCTGCATCATCGGCTACCGGCCAGATCATATCCTCGGCATTGGCAACCACTTCAACAGCTTCGTTATTCTGACCTTCGGCTGCTGGATCAAGCTCTGAACCTGTGGCCGTGCTGGAAACCTCCGACGCGTTCTCTAGCGGCTTCAACTCTTTCTGGCTGGCGTCCTGGTAGACCCACACGAGGGTTAGTATAATTGCCGCTGCCGCTAAGTATGCTGCCGGGAACACCCACCGTTTGGACAACACTTTCTTCCATGAAGCCGGCGCTTGCGCCTGATCTCCCTGATTGGTTTTAGGAGCTTCTTCATGGGGTTTGGTATTTTTGTTCTGTTCATTCATTGGCTATCACCTCAGTAACCATTGTTACCGGGGCCAACTCTTTTATACGTATTTGTCTATTATTTTTTTGAAGACAGAAGATTTGAAGTTTTATCAAAAGAAATGCCCGTATAGTAGTGGGCCAATATCTCTTCGGCGGTACGCCCTTCCCGTGCCATTCCTTCGGCCCCATACTGGCTCATGCCTACGCCATGGCCATATCCGTAAGTGGTAATGACGACGTTCCCGTCCTCCACCTTCCAGCTGAACTGGCTGGAGCGCAGCCCGAGTCTCTCTCTTACTTCCCTGCCCGTGAATGTCTTCCCTCCGATTCTCACGTTCTCAATCCGTTTGCCTTGCGTATAAGATAGGATCTTGATGAAAGAAGAGGCTCCCTCTCCTCCTGCAGCGACGGGAACGGCTCCCTCGGACAGCCCGAGTTTCGATAGAAACTCCGACCGGGGGATCGTCACCGTATCCTCATATTTAGGAGAGATCTCTCGGTCCCAGGGACTCGCTACGCTCCGCAGGTAAGGAATCTCGTTCTTCCAATAATCCTCTGAATTTTCAGTATAGCCGTTACTGGTCGAGAAAAAAGAAGCCGTGATCGGCTTTCCCTCATACGTCATGACCACGCCTTCGGTTTCTTTAACGGCCCGGGCGAGCTTGGCAAGCTCGGCTTCCTTGCCGGCGCCGGCCCATTCCTTGGTCAGGCGCTCGCTGGAGATGTAGGCCTGGTGACTGACCGTATCGGTCACCAGCGCCCGCTCGTCCGGCACGCCGCTGCGGTCGCCGGACGCGAGCCGCTGCACGATGTAAGTCCGTGCAGCGATGGCCTGCGCCTTGAGTGCCTCCAGCTGGAACTCGGCCGGCATCTCGGCGGCGAGCACGCCGACTAGGTAGGTTTCCAGCGGGAGCTCCTCCACGGTGTCCGTCGCGCTTAGGTAGACGGACACCACCGGTTCGTCCGCGCCGCTAGGCTCCGCGGACGGCAGCGGGGCCGGGCCCGGCGGGAGCGGCGCCTGCTTGTGGTTGCCGGGGTCAACCACAAGCAGCGGCAGCGCGAGCGCCAGGGCCAGCAGCACGGCCACCGCCCACAGGGCCGGGTGCACCCGCACCCGCCGCCCCGGGCGGGCGGCCGTGCCGCGCCGCGCAGCGAAGCCGCGGCGCCCGGCGCGCGAGGGCCGCGCACGGAACGTGCGGCCCCCGCGCGGGACGCGGCCAGCCGCCGCCGGCTGCGCCAGGCGCGGCGGCTCGGCCGCGAGGGGCGGGCCCGGCTGTGCCGCTGGCCCGCCGCCTGGGGCGGCATCCGCAGGAGCCGCCCCGGCCCGGCTCCCGGGCGGCGGCACGGCCGCCCGGGAGGCAGCGCCGGACATGCCGGAGGCGTCCGGCGTCCCCGCGGCGTCACGCGGCTGCGCCCGCGTGACTGCCGGCCCTCGCTCGCCTGCATGCTGATCGGCAGCCGGGTGCCCCGGCTGTGCAGCCTGCTCGCTCGGGAACCGCCACGTGAGCACATTTGCTCCCTGATCCTTCGACGTCTCCACGCGGCGGGCCTCAAGCTTCCTATCATCCGGTCCCACTCGCTGCGCTTCCTCCTGATGCAAGGCTACATGAATCCGATACTTCGAATCTTTCATCTGTCTTCCCTCCTGTGCAATTGCTGCATCCTGCCGTGACGGCTCGTTCTACTTATAATTATGGGGCCCGGCCATTTGATAGAACCTGTTTAAGAGAAAAGTAGATGACCTTAAGTAGATGACTTGAAATAGATACCTATATCCTCAGTTTGGGAACGCTCCTCGATATATATTCCATAAACAATGTGCGAGGGATGGGTTGTAGAAGGGATGCGGCGATGGAGTAACCCGGGTAAGGCGCCCCGGAGCGAAATGCGGCTGGTCGAACGGGTGCGGCAGAAGGGAGCCATTCGAGCAATTAGGGGATAAAGACAACAGCACTTCATCGTTGACCAATCGTCATTTAAGAAAGAAGGCTCGGCATACGCCGGCATCAATGCCGCATATGCATCGAGAAGGCCAAAGGAACCTTCCTGGATGTAACAACTACAATAAAATCCCCATTCACTCTGCTCAGGCAGCATGATCGGGGCCTACGCGCTTCACCACGATGACTTTGTACGATTTATCGTATAAGGTCTATACGGAATCCCAGGATGACAAGCAACTTATACGATCCATCATACAAATATGCTCGTCACCCCATCCAACCCTCCGATTTTGTGCGCCAAATCTACAAACCCAGCCATTTCATCGAGTATAAGTGAGTTTTGTGCGACATATCATACAAATCACCCCAGGTTATTGGGAGACAACGGCCCCCCATGGTACTTCACCCTCAGCTTATAATGTCTGTCCTTCATCTGTACTGCACAAATCATATATGTACAAAAAAAGCCCTGCCGCAAACGGCAGAGCTTCTCTCACTTCAGTAATAAATAAAATAACGAACCGGATTTATACCCAGGTTGGCTGTACTTTCAAGACCGGTGTGTCCTTCGCTTCGACAGGAGTCGACGGCGACACTGGCTTCGGTGCTTCATCCGCCGAAATCCGCCAAATATCGGCACCAAGCCCCGACAGCTTCTCAGCCAGGTCCACGTAACCCCGGTCAATATGATGCACACCGCTAACTTCCGTCGTACCTTCAGCTACGAGACCAGCCAGAATAAGCGCCGCACCGGCGCGCAAGTCTGTCGCGCACACCTTCGCGCCCTGCAGCTTGCTTCCGCCCGTCACGATCGCAGATCGGCCTTCTACCTTGATCTCCGCATTCATCAGCTGGAATTCATCCACATGCATGAACCGGTTCTCAAACACCGTTTCCGTCACGACACTTGTACCTTCGGATACAAGCAGCAGCGCCATCATCTGAGACTGCATATCCGTAGGGAATCCTGGATAAGGGAGTGTCTTCACATCCACGGACTTGAGCGGCTTGTCGGCAATGACGCGAATTCCGTTCTCATCCGGCAGGACAGTGACTCCCATCTCCTCCATTTTGGAAATGACAGGTCCCAGGTGATCGGCAATAGCGCCTTCGACATAGACGTCTCCGCCCGTAATGGCCGCAGCGGCCATGAAGGTGCCTGCTTCAATCCGGTCAGGAATGACGTTATGCTGAACACCGTGCAGCTGCTCAACCCCTTCGATTCGGATGACCCCGGTACCGGCGCCGCGAACTTTGGCTCCCATCGCATTGAGGTAATTGGCCAAATCGACAATTTCCGGCTCTTTCGCCGCATTTTCGATCGTGGTTACCCCTTCAGCCAATGTGGCTGCCATCATAATATTTTCAGTGGCTCCTACGCTGGCAACATCCAAGTAGATCTTCGCCCCGCGCAGTCTGCCATTACTCTTCGCCTCTATATATCCCTGGCCCAGACTGATGTCAGCACCGAGTGCCTCAAACCCCTTCAAATGCTGATCAATCGGTCTTGTACCAATTGCGCATCCGCCCGGAAGGGAAATTCGTGTTTGGCCACAACGCGCCAGCAAAGGCCCCATAACCAGAAAAGATGCCCGCATCTTGCGCACCCATTCGTAAGGCGCCTCACAGGATGTTATGTGCTCTGCATTAACACGTATCACTTCGCCCTCGTATGTAATGCCCGCACCGAGTGACTCTAACACTTTGCTGATTGTAATTACATCGTCAAGAGGAGGTGCGTCCATAATAACACTTTCCCCTACTTCCCCTAAGAGAGAGGCAGCGATGATCGGAAGAACAGAATTTTTTGCTCCGCTGACTTTGACGCTTCCGGTCAGTCTTTTGCCACCGCGGACGATAAATTTGCTCATCATGGTTCCCTCCGCGTCCATATTTTTCCTTTTATTCAATAAGTTGAGTAGTTCATTGCTAAATCACTAAGCTTCATCATATCACCGATGAATTAAGCTGTACAAGCGTTTTTTGAACTATTTACGATTCATGGAACCATGCGCCCGTGAAACGCCTGTTATTCGCAGTTTAGGTTGTGAGCGGATGCCATTCATTTCCACGGCTGCCCCCTAAAGCCCAACTGTTCCGGGTGAACGCCATAGTCCCGAAGTCACACGGTTTCGTTCCCCAGACCTTATCCTTGTTTTCAGTGTTAACATAATAAAATACGTTTATTCGACATCTTCTCTTAGCAGCCTAACAGAGATATAACCATTTGCTTGCCAATTCAAACATGACGATAATCGTCCTTATTCACACGAAACAGCAGCGTCATGATGCTCGCTCCGGATCACCTTTTAGCCTCACGGTTCCATGCCATTTATGATCAGGCTCACGGCCCACATAAGTATGTCGAGTATTTAATGCGGTAAACCCGCTAAAATATATATCGGATCATTTGGCTCCAAGTAATATAGTCAATCAGGAATTGGGCGACAAAACGCCCAAGTACCACGGCCAGCAGCACATGAAGCAGCTTGCCTTGCGGACCTTTGGGATTTCGAACGACCAAATCCAGCTTTACTTGCTGCAGAGCCCACCATGCCAGCGCTATACAGACCAATGATACAATAATGGATATCAGTCCATTCACACCCACAGTGTTCATAACCGAATTTCCAAGGATATCCTCGCGCATACTCCTCCCTCCATCTCGTACAGTTTCAGCCCTTAAGGGCCCGACTCTTCTATAATACTTGGCAAGTCGCCAAGAATCCAGACCTTTCTACACTCCATTTCCTCGGAAATAATTAAATTCCCTTAATAATTCAAGAAACTTGTCATAAAATACAATATGTATCATCTGGGCTTTTGGTTCAAACGTTTTTTTATACTACGCTCGCTAGCCCCCTTATGTCGTTGACGGGCGCTTCCCTACAGCAAAGCACTGCGCGCTCGATGGGGTCTGTCAGCTCCCTTTGCAGCTCTCGCCTTTTTCAGCTCTGCTTTTATTATGTTTATCCGGTATTCATTCTCTGCTGCTAACAAAAAGCCGACCCTACAGGGCCGGCTTTCCGTTATGCTTCTTCTCCATTACAATTGTGCAGACACCACCTGAATGGTGCCAAAAGCAGGCACAGCGCCGGTCAACAGCGCAGCCACCAGAAGCCGAGGCACAACCAGGGTGAGACTGTTGTTGCCTGGAATGACATAGGTTTGAACAGGCGCGTTGACACTGGTGATCACGAGCGCAACATCAAATTCAGACAAGTTGTTCACCGTTACAGCCGCATCCGCGCCTCCATTCAGATTTTCATAGTATGACTTGCCAACATTAGGGGCCAGCGAGAACACTTGCAGTGGAAGAAGTACAGCCATCTGTGATTCCTCCCTTCCTCTTAGATAGAATATTCTATGCTATGACTCTAGTAAGTGGAATGGTAGATATCATAGGAGATTCGCACATTTAAGAGAATAAGAGATTGATATCTTTGATTCCCCACTTAGGTTCCCTTCTTAGACCTCAAACTTCTATTATATATAGCAAAACCATATGTACTTGACGACTCATCTTGCAGGAGTAATCCGTGGGTTGAGGGCTGATTGCAGTGCTGCGATGAGGTCGATGAGGTCCGGATACAGAGGAACGGTTCGATCATTAAGGCATTGTTTCCGCAGGAAATGCTTCCTGATGGAAATCTAGCACGGAACTTAAACATAGAGTATCCTCCTCCCCACAAAAAAAGACAGCAGTCCGCTTTCGCAGAAACTGCTGCCTTGGTGATGTTAGTGCTTGGTGTTGCCGGAAATTTTGATCCGGTTCATCGCTCTTTGCAGAGCCAGCTCTGCACGGCGATGGTCGATTTCGTCCTGTCTGCCTTTGGCATTCAGACGGGTCTGTGCTCTCTCCTTCGCGGCTTCCGCGCGCTCCAGATCGATTTCGTCAGCCTTCTCGGCGCTTTCGGCAAGAATAACAACCTTCTCCTTGCGCACCTCGATAAATCCGCCCTGAACGGCAAACGGCTGTCTGTTATTCCCGATCTTGACATAAACGGGTGCTATCTGAAGCGGTGTAACAAACGGGATGTGGCCAGGCAAAATACCCAGTTCCCCTTCCACACCGCGAACCGTAACCCCATTAACCTGTTCCGAGTACACAACACGGTCCGGCGTTACGATTTCCAACAAAAAGGTGCTCACTTCCATCCCTCCTAACCGTTATCCGCGAAAAACTCGCGTACAGGCCTAATCAAGCCGCACGGGTACGGTCAACCGAACACAATAGTGTCAGATTACAATGTTTTTGCTTTTTCAACTGCCTCTTCGATCGTACCTACGAACAGGAAGGCTGCTTCAGGAAGATGGTCATACTTTCCTTCCAGGATTTCCTTGAAGCTGCGTACCGTTTCTTTAACCGGCACGTATTTACCAGGAATACCGTTAAACGCTTCGGCAACGTGGAATGGCTGGGACAGGAAGCGTTGTACACGACGTGCGCGAGCAACGATCGCTTTGTCTTCCTCACTCAGCTCGTCCATACCGAGGATCGCAATGATATCCTGAAGCTCATTATAACGGGCGAGAATCTGTTTCACGCCTTGAGCAACGTTGTAATGCTCTTCGCCTACCACTTCCGGTGTCAGGATACGGGATGAAGATGCCAGCGGGTCAACGGCAGGGTAAATCCCCATCTCGGAAATTTTACGCTCCAGGTTTGTTGTCGCATCCAAGTGAGCGAACGTTGTTGCAGGAGCCGGATCCGTATAGTCATCCGCAGGTACGTAAATCGCCTGAATGGATGTAACCGATCCTTTTTTAGTGGAAGTAATCCGCTCTTGCAGACGACCCATCTCACTAGCCAGCGTTGGCTGGTAACCTACCGCGGAAGGCATACGTCCGAGAAGTGCGGACACTTCGGAGCCTGCTTGTGTGAAACGGAAGATGTTGTCGATAAACAGAAGCACGTCCTTGCCTTCTTGATCGCGGAAATATTCCGCCATCGTCAAGCCGGTCAATGCTACGCGAAGACGCGCGCCCGGAGGCTCGTTCATCTGTCCGAACACCATCGCGGTTTTACTGATAACGCCGGAATCGCTCATCTCATGGTACAAGTCGTTTCCTTCACGAGTACGCTCGCCTACGCCCGCAAATACGGAAATACCGCCATGCTCCTGTGCGATATTGTTAATCAGTTCCTGAATTGTTACGGTTTTACCTACACCGGCACCACCGAACAGACCGATTTTACCACCCTTTTGGTACGGAGCCAGCAGGTCGATAACCTTGATACCTGTTTCAAGCATTTCTGCTTGCGTAGAAAGCTCATCATAAGCAGGAGCTTCACGGTGGATCGGTTCGTTGATCTCAGCTACAACATCCCCTGCATTATCGATAGGCTCGCCAAGCACGTTAAATACACGGCCCAGCGTTGGAGCGCCAACCGGCACCGTAATCGGAGCGCCAAGGTCAACAGCTTCCATGCCGCGAACGAGACCGTCCGTCGAAGACATCGCGATACAACGAACCAGATTGTCTCCCAGGTGGTTGGCTACTTCAAGAGTCAGGTTTATGGGGCGATCGCCTTCCGAGCTTACTTTGATGGCGTTAAAAATCTCGGGAAGATGACCGCGTTCAAATTCAATGTCAACAACAGCGCCTGTAATGCTGACAACGCGTCCTTTTTTCATGTTAACGTATTCCCTCCTACACGCTCACCTCTCTAGGCGGCGAACGATCTTCTTAGCGCGGCCATAACCTCAGCCGCATATCCGTTATAAACAAATTTTCAGTGCAATTATTGCTGAGCATTCGCCCCAGCGACGATCTCGGAGATTTCCTGCGTAATCGCTGCCTGACGCGCACGGTTGTAAGTCAGCGTCAGCTCGGAGATCAGCTTGCTGGCGTTCTTCGTAGCCGCTCCCATAGCCGTCATCTTCGCTCCCAATTCGCTTGCTTTTGCATTCAGCATTGCGCTGAAAATGAGGGTTTCCGCATATTTTGGAAGAAGCACCTCAAGCACTCTTTCCGGGGAAGGCTCATATTCATAGCTTGCCGCGGAGTCACCGCCGCCAATGTTCTCCATTGGAAGCAGCTGGTCCACTTGAGGGTCCTGCGTCAAGGCATTGACAAAGCGGTTATAGCATACAAACAGCTCGTCAATCTCTCCACGCTCGTACTGCCCCACGGCCGCATTAGCAATGGACTTGATATCCCCGAACGTCGGGCTGTCCGACAGGTCGGTAAGCTCCTCTACAACCGGCATTTCACGACGGCGGAAATAATCGCGCCCTTTGCGCCCGATCACAAAGATCGCATACTCGTCTTTGGATTGATGACGCTCGGAAATGAAATTGTACACTTTACGCAAAATGTTGGAGTTCGACGCACCGGCAAGACCGCGGTCAGACGTAATAACCAGGTAACCGGTCTTTTTGACTTCGCGCTTCTCCAGCATAGGGTGGCTAATGCCTTGCGTACCGGCTGCAATGCTGGAAACCACTTCCTTCAGCTTATCTGAATACGGCAGAGCGGCCGTTGCCTTCTCCTGCGCTCTTCTCAGCTTCGCGGCGGCGACCATCTCCATTGCCTTGGTGATCTGTTTGGTGTTCTGGATGCTCTTGATTTGCCGTTTAATATCACGTAAGCCTCTTGCCATGTTTTCACCACCTTAAAACTTTGGCTGAGCCAAAGTTACTTCGTAAGCATTTGCTTAGCTTTGGCAAAGCCAAAGCTAACTTCGTAAGCATTAGCTTAACTTTGGCTGAGCCAAAGTTACTTCGTAAGCATAAGCCTAACTTTGGCAAAGCCAAAGCTACTTCGCAAATCTATCAATTCTGTCGCTGGCAATGCAGCCACCGTTATATTCCATATGATGAAAGAGGATACCGGACTTCAAGGCCCGGCTCCCCTCCTAAAGTGTGCCCGAGGAGCTTACACCGAAGCGGCAAAGCCCTTCTTGAATTGTTCGATCGCAGCTTTCAGCGCCTCTTCATTTTCAGAAGTCAGGTCCTTCGTATCTGTGATCGATTGCAGGATTTCCGGTTTGTTGCCTTCCACAAACTCCAGGAATTCCTTCTCGAAGCGGCGAACGTCGGCAACTTCGATGTCATCGAGGTAACCTCTGACTGCGGTGTACAGGCTGACAACCTGCTGTTCAACCGACAGCGGCTGGTTTACGCCCTGCTTCAGGATCTCCATCAGCTTCGAACCGCGGTTCAGACGAGCCAGCGTCGATTTATCCAGGTCGGACCCGAACTGGGAGAACGCTTGAAGCTCACGATATTGCGCCAGGTCGAGCTTCAGACCGCCGGCAACCTTCTTCATCGCCTTGATCTGTGCGGAACCGCCGACACGGGATACGGAAATACCTACGTTAACCGCCGGACGCTGACCTGCATAGAACAGATCGGACTCCAGGAAGATCTGACCGTCGGTAATCGAAATTACGTTTGTCGGGATATATGCGGATACGTCGGAAGCCTGTGTTTCAATGAACGGCAGCGCCGTCAACGAACCACCGCCAAGCTCATCGCTAAGCTTCGCAGCACGCTCCAGCAAACGGGAATGCAGATAGAATACGTCACCCGGATAAGCCTCACGGCCCGGAGGACGACGGAGAAGCAAGGACAGCTCACGATAAGCTGCTGCTTGTTTCGACAAGTCATCGTAGATGATGAGCGCATGCTCACCTTTAAACATGAAATATTCACCCATCGCGCAGCCCGCATATGGTGCGATGTATTGCAGTGGAGCTGGCTCGGAAGCCGATGCTGTAACGACGATGGTATACTCAAGGGCGCCGTGACGACGAAGTGTTTCCACTACTTGAGCTACCGTGGATTGTTTTTGACCAATCGCAACGTAGATACATTTCACGCCACTGCCCTTTTGGTTCAGAATTGTATCGATGGCGATGGAGGTTTTACCGGTTTGACGGTCCCCGATGATAAGCTCACGCTGTCCGCGGCCAATCGGAACCATCGCATCAATCGCTTTAATCCCGGTCTGCATTGGCTCATGTACCGATTTACGATCGATAACGCCAGGAGCCGCGCTTTCTACCGGACGGAACGCTGCCGCCTCAATCGGGCCTTTGCCATCAAGCGGTTGTCCGAGCGGATTGACGACGCGGCCGAGCAGAGCTTCCCCTACTGGAACCTCCATAATCCGTCCGGTACGTTTAACCTGATCGCCCTCTTTAATGTCAGAGTAAGGACCGAGGATAACGACACCGACATTGCTTTCCTCAAGGTTCAGTGCAAGACCGAACACGCCGCTCTGGAATTCCAGGAGTTCCCCGGACATCGCATTCTCCAGGCCGTAAACGCGAGCAATACCGTCACTAACTTGAATCACCGTTCCCACTTCAGAAACCGCGATATCGGATTTATATTCCTCAATTTGACTTTTAATTAAAGTGCTAATTTCTTCAGGTCTGATGCTCAACATTTTCACCCCTATCTACTTTGCTCGTCTATTAAAAGACTTTTCAAGACGTTCCAGCTTCCCTGCGAGACTGCCGTCGTACAGCTTGTCGCCGATAACCACTTTCAGTCCGCCGAGCAAGCCTTTGTCAACAACGTTGTTCACGCGGATTTTCTTGTTCGCGACCGTTCCGAATTCGGCAGCCACCTGTTCCTTCTCCGAATCATTGAGCGGGTAGGTCGAATATACGACAGCATCCGCGAATCCAAGAGCTTCACCCTGAATCTTCACATAGCTGTTCAATAATTCGGCGAACAATTCCGTGCGCCCTTTGTCCAGAAGCAGTTCCAGTGTGCTCAGCACCGGTTGGGATACTTTGCCCTCCAGTGCCTGCTTAAGAACGTTTACCTTCACGGACTGGGGAATATTCGGAGTAGCGATGAATTTCTGGATGTCGCCATCTCCCTCGATGGCAGAGACGATCGCCCGCAATTCCTCTTCTACTTTCAGCCCCTTCTGCTGCTGAGCCGCCACTTCGAACAGCGCTCGCGCATACCGCTTGGCTGCTACTGTATTTTGGCTCATGATCTGCCTCCTACCTCTTTAAGGTATTGGTCGACCAACTGTTCCTGGGCCTCATCGGTTTTCACTTCGCGTTCGATCAGCTTGGATGCGATCTTCACAGATACGCTGCCAAGCTCGCCGCGGAGTTCTTCAACCGCTTTGTTCTTCTCATTCTCAATATCGCGAACGGCTTCGGCTTTCAAGCGAACCGTTTCTTCCTTAGCTTGCTCGATAAGCTGCTCAGCCTGCTTGTTGCTGGTCTGTCTCGAACGCTCGATAATTTCGTGAGCCTCCTGCCGAGCCTGATCCAGCGCCTTCTTCTGCTCTTCGACATACAATGCCGCCTGCTTACGCGTCTCCGCGGCCTCATTCATCTGATTCATCACCAGTTCACGGCGCTGCTCCATAATGGCGAACAATTTGCTGAACGCATATTTGTGAAGCAGAAAGTATAGGATGGCAAATGCTACGATCGAGATTAAAATATTCTCCCAAAGTACCTCCATGGATTAAGCTCACTCCTTTCCGTTAATGCGCGTACTGTTCTTAACAAAACGAAGGCGCGGATGGCATCGGCCCTCCCCGCCAAACCGTTGTATATTTATTAAGAAAACATGATCAAGAAAGCAATAACGGTAGCAGCGAGTGGTACTACCTCGACGATACCAACACCGATAAACATCGTTGTTTGAAGCGGACCACGAGCCTCTGGCTGACGAGCGATGGATTCTACTGTTCTGCTCACGATCATACCGTTACCCAAACCTGCGCCAAGTGCGCCCAAACCTACTGCAATAGCTGCTGCTAAAAATTCCATTGATAAATATCCTCCTTATACATTTACAAAATTATAGTTACTATAATATATCTCTTTCGAAGTACCGATAAAAGATCAGGTAATCCGTTGGAGTTTATTAATGTGCTGCTTCTTCGTGAATCGTAGTCTGTGCGATGTAAACCATCGTCAGAATTGTGAAAATGAAGGCCTGAAGGGCACCGACAAAGATACTGAACCCTTGCCATACAGCCAGGAACGGAATCCCGAGGATCCCCATTTTCAAAATCACCGTAATGAGCACCTCACCGGCAAAGATGTTTGCAAACAAACGGATGGCCAGCGCGACCGGCTTCGCCAGGTTCTCGATGATGTTCAGCGGCAGGAAAATCGGAAACGGCTCCAGATAGTGCTTCAGGTAATGCTTGCGGTTCAGCTTCAATCCGAGATAGTTCATCAGAATAAAGACGATGATCGCAAGCCCTGCTGTAATCGAGATGTCCGCTGTCGGCGATTTCCACCAGAGAACGTGGGCCATATAGCCGTCATGAAGATTCCTTGTTGCTTCAATCGTCTTGCCAAACACTTCGAAGTTCGCAGGCAAGTCCGTGATGATGGCAAATGGCAACCCTAGCAGGTTAGCTACGAAGATAAACAGGATCAAGGTTAGACCAAGCGATATGTACCCCTTCCCCTTCTTCAAATCCATAGCACTCGCTACGATGCCTTGCACAAATTCCACGACCCACTCCATAAAGTTCTGCAATTTGGAAGGGTTTTCGACAGATAGATTACGAACGGCCAGCCGCACTAACACAAACACGATGGTACATGTTACAAACAGCATTATGACGGCCGACAGATCGAGATGGAATCCGCCAAATTTTATGATCGGTGATTCATGCATGAAATTGTATTCACCCCTTTCCAATTAGCGCTGATCATTTCTTGTTCCTCAAGCTAACAATAATGCTGACTGGAATGGTCAACAACTGGGGGATAAACAGCCCTGCAATAGTTGCACCCAGAGACACCTGGTCCAGTCTGGCAGCAAGCATTACAACCAAGAAAGCAATACAAAGTCTTGTGACAAATCCAAAGCCCAGCCTTCTGTGATCCTGGTTCACAGCCATGTCAGCAATCTGTCTGATCTTGACGGACAGGTAGCGGACATTGAACAGGCCGCCAACGACCCCGAGAGTCAGACCGGCAAATACCGACTGTAGATTCGGGTACAGCGCCCATCCCAACAGGAAGGCGGATAAGCACAGCAGCACAGTCCTGGTTACGGCATTCACAATGGATGTCGTCAAATCATTCACTTTGTGCCCCCAAGAAACTTTTTAATGAGAAGAGCGATATTCAAAATCCCCAAAAACAGTCCCGTCACGGTTCCAACAGCGAGCCAAGCTCTGGGCCCGTCCAACTGCAGCATCAGCCATCTGCCGACAAAAAAACCGACAACAATGTAAGCGGCCAGCATGCCACCGGCCCCGCTAATATAGAGCGCTATCAACCAAGGGCTATCTTGACTTCTCGGATTTTTCATATGAACCTCTAATCCCAACTCATTTTACTTAACATAACAAGCGTTTGTCAATGAATCGATTTGCCGGATTTATGGTGAAAAACAGGCGTTTTATGCAGCCGGAACTACATAAAACGCCGCAATAACCGTACAGTTCAACTGTATGCTGTCAACTTTGCGGTCAGAATGCAGCCAATAATTACTTTGTGAACATTCTGTGAAATTCTTCCGGACGATCCTTTCGAACCCCGAAATGGTGCAAAATCGCATTGACAATTCGTTCGGAAGCGCGTCCATCGCCGTAAGGGTTCGCTGCCTTGCTCATCGCGTTGTACAGCTCCTGATCGCTCAGCAATGCCTTCGTACGTCCATAGACATCCTCCTCATTCGTACCCACCAGCTCCAGCGTGCCGGCATCGATGCCTTCCGGACGCTCAGTCGTGTCACGCAGCACCAGAACCGGCACGCCGAATGAAGGCGCCTCCTCCTGCATTCCGCCGGAATCCGTGACAATCAGATGGGTGTGCGCATAGATGTTATGGAAATCCACAACGTCCAGCGGCTCGATTAGCTTGATGCGCGGGTGGCCGCCCAAAATCTCATGTGCGGGCTCCTTCACCGCAGGGCTCGGATGGACCGGATACACAATAGCGATATCCTCAAACTCGTCGGCAATCCGCTTGATCGCCCGGAAAATGTTGCGGTGCGGCTCCCCTTGGGATTCCCGGCGATGAGCGGTCATCAGCACAAGCCGTTTCCCTGCGGCCCATTCCAGAACAGGGTGGGTATAGTCCTGCCGTACGGTATATTGAAACACATCCGTCACCGTATTGCCTGTGATGTAAATGCTTGACTCTTTCTTGTTCTCTTTACGAAGATTGCCAGCAGACCATTCGGTTGGCGCGAAATGAATATCGGCCAGCACGCCCGTGAGCTGGCGGTTCATCTCTTCCGGATAAGGAGACAGCTTGTTCCACGTTCTGAGGCCGGCCTCCACATGCCCGACTTGAATTTGCTGCAGGAACGCGGCATAGCTTGCCAGGAACGTCGTGAGCGTGTCACCGTGGACAAGTACAATATCCGGCTTCGCTTCCTTCAGAACCGGCTCCAGGCCCTCCAGAACGCGAACGGTGATCTCATTCAGCGTCTGACGGTCCTTCATCACGTCCAAATCGTAGTCCGGCACAATCTTGAATACGTCCAGTACCTGATCAAGCATCTGCCGATGCTGGGCGGTCACACACACGATGGATTCAATATGCTCCGGGTGACGCTGCAGCTCGAGAATGAGCGGCGCCATTTTGATCGCTTCCGGACGAACGCCGAAGATCGTCATTACTTTTATCTTTGACATGCTTCGATTTCCCCCTCTGTATACATGCTAGGCCTGGTTCTACTCTAAGCGTATATTCCAGGCCATTGGTCATTATCATTATCTACTTCGTGCCGTACAGGCGGTCTCCGGCATCGCCGAGACCCGGTACGATATAACCGTGATCGTTCAGTCCCTCGTCCAGCGCAGCAACATAGATATCCACATCCGGATGCGCATCATGCACCGCCTTAACGCCTTCCGGCGCGGCTACAAGATTCATCATCTTGATCTGGGTGCAGCCCCGCTTCTTCAGCACGTCGATCGCCGCAATCGCAGAGCCGCCGGTCGCCAGCATCGGATCGATCACAATCAGCTCGCGCTCGGTCACATCGGTTGGCAGTTTGGTGTAATATTCAACCGGCTTAAGGGTTTCGGGATCGCGGAACAGCCCGACATGTCCGACTTTGGCCGCTGGAAGAAGCTTCACAACGCCGTCAAGCATGCCAAGACCCGCGCGGAGAATCGGGATCAAGCCCAGCATTCTTCCTGAAATGACCTTGCCTTCCGTT
Organism: Paenibacillus campinasensis; assembly: GCF_002272015.1. Taxonomy (GTDB): domain Bacteria; phylum Bacillota; class Bacilli; order Paenibacillales; family Paenibacillaceae; genus Paenibacillus_AQ; species Paenibacillus_AQ campinasensis. Next base: position 44,300 of record NZ_NPBY01000030.1, read on the forward strand.
TCGGCTACCGGCGTCTGTACCGATATCGTCTCAAGAGGAACCTCCCTCGTAATCTCGTAAGCCATCAGAGTGGCGACTTCATCAACCAGTTCACGAAAATCCTTCGTGTTGGTGCGCATATCGCGTATAAAAGTCAGTTTGTGTTGAATCAATGGGTGATCACATATCACCAATTTTCCCATTTCAGGTCCCTCCGGTTTAATCCAAATGTTATTACAGGATTTGCTTAATCCTCATCAAATATGGGCAAAAAACAGCGTAAGCTCCATAAATCTTGTCTATTATATCATTCCCATTCGCGATTTTACACCTGCACAAGTCATGTTTCTTCATCGTTCGCCAAAGGCTGCGGAGGGCGGCAGCCAGGCCGGGCTTCCTTACTAGGATTTCCAGATCTCAGCAGAATGATGCCAGGGCGCACCTATGCATTGGCCTTGCTGATTTTTGGTCTGTCCCCCTTTCATTCTTGCAGTATATGTTGGGATATAAGAGAACGATATGCAGCTCATCCACATATCCGCGATTCTCCAGCTATTTTCCGCATAAAAACAGCCCCATCTTCCCAAACGGGAAGATGGGGCCTCATTCGATTCTATATTGACCGGTGTATAATTAATATTTCATGTCCGCATACAATGGATATTGCTCGGTCAGCTCCGCAACCATCTTGCTCGCTTTCTCAAGCGTAGCTTCATCCTTCGGCGCTCTGAGCGTCATAGCAATGATTTTGCCGATCGCAGCCATCGCCTTCTCGTCCATGCCGCGCGAAGTGACCGCTGGCGTACCGATCCGGATGCCGCTTGTGACAAACGGGCTTGTCGGGTCAAACGGAATGGCGTTCTTGTTGACGGTGATGCCAACGGAATCCAGCACCTTCTCCGCATCCTTGCCTGTGATGTCCAGGTTGCGGGTATCCACAAGCATCAGATGGTTATCCGTGCCGCCGGAGACGATGTTCAGACCTTCCTCCGTGAGCGTGTCAGCCAGCACTTTGGCATTCTTCACCACTTGCTCGGCATAGGTCTTGAAGGACGGGGACAGCGCCTCGCCGAGAGCAACCGCTTTGGATGCAATGACATGCATGAGCGGACCGCCCTGGCTTCCCGGGAACACCGCTTTATCAATCGCCTGCGCCCAAGGCTGTTTGCACAGAATCATGCCGCCGCGCGGGCCGCGAAGCGTTTTATGAGTGGTCGTTGTTACAAAATGGGCATGAGGAACCGGGCTTGGATGAACACCTGCAGCTACCAGACCTGCAATATGAGCCATGTCAACCATGAACAGGGCACCCACGTCATTCGCGATGGAAGCCAGCGCTTCAAAATCAATAATGCGCGGGTATGCGCTCGCTCCGGCAACAATCAGGCGCGGACGGTGCTTGAAAGCCGCTTTGCGCACTTCATCATAATCGATGAGGAACGTATCCTCTTGCACGCCATAAGCCACGAAATTGTACAGCACACCCGATGCGTTCACAGGGCTGCCGTGAGTCAGGTGACCGCCGTGGGCCAGATTCATCCCGAGCACGGTATCGCCTGGATTAAGCGCCGCCAGATATACCGCCATATTGGCCTGAGCTCCGGAATGCGGCTGCACGTTGGCATGATCCGCACCGAACAATTGCTTGGCACGATCGCGCGCAATATCCTCCACGATATCCACGCGCTCGCATCCGCCGTAATAGCGTTTGCCAGGATACCCTTCCGCATATTTATTGGTCAGCACCGAGCCCATCGCTTCCATAACCGCCTCGCTGACAATGTTCTCCGAGGCAATCAGCTCGATATTGCTGCGCTGACGCTTCAGCTCCAGGTCCATCGCTTCCAGCACCGCTGGGTCATTCTTCCGCAAGTGTTCCATCATGATTCGAATCCTCCCATATTGTAGATTATTGTGTCCGCACCTTATGTCAGGCGCAGCTGTACACCAAGCGTCTCATCGAATTAATCACACAGGGCCGAGCCGCCCTCAGACTCCAGTTGGTACACCGCCCGCTGGCCGCCGATCAGCTTCGGCCGGGAATAGGCCGCGTTCACACGCGCCTCGCCGATATACCTCAGACTCGGGCGGAAGGGCACCGCCACACTCCGCAGATGCATGCCGATCAAGGTTTCGCCGATATCGATGCCCGCATGGGCCTCCATCCGCTCCGCGAGACAAGGATCGTTCAGCTTCCGGTAGGCGTAGGCCGCCATTGAGCCGCCAGCTCCGGGAACCGGCACCGCAGCCACTTCATTCAGGCCCAGCGTCTCCAGCAGCTCACGCTCCATGACCAGCGCCCGGTTCAGATGCTCGCAGCATTGAAAGGCCACTGCGAAACCGAACGCCGCCTGGACTTCCGCGATGCCCTGATACAGTGCCTCCGCCGTCTCCACCGCACCGCCGGTGCCGATTCGCCGACCAGCCACCTCGCTGGTGCTCGCACCGACCACCAGCACTTTGCCCGGACCCAGCTTCGCCGCCTCGGCCAATTCCCGGACGATGGCCGCTGTCTGTTCGCTGAAAGAAATGTTCGAAGATGTACTCAAGTCGATCGTCTCCTTTCATACCGCTGATCTGCCGGACAAGCAGCTGCGCACAAGCCCCCAAACCTATAAGGGATGCGATTCAGCGCCCTGCTCGATTCCGTCACCGGACGATTAACGCTTCAAATACCGCTCTTCAATCGCCTTGATCTTGTCAACACGGCCCACATGACGCTCGCCATGACTGAATTCCGTAGTCAGCCAGGCGGTGACGATCTCTGCTGCCAGACCCGGACCGATGACTCGCTCCCCGAGCGCCAGCACATTGCTGTCATTATGCTCGCGGGTCGCCTTGGCGGAGAATACGTCATGCGTCAATGCGCACCGGATGCCAGGCACTTTGTTGGCAGCAATGCTCATGCCAATTCCTGTTCCGCATATCAATATCCCCCGATCCGCCTCGCCCGATACGACTTTCTCGCAGACCGGAAGCGCGTAGTCCGGATAATCGACGGAATCCGTGCAGCCGCATCCGAGATCGATGACCTCATGCCCGAGACCGGTAATGACGCTGGCAATTTCCTCTCTCAAGCGAATCCCAGCATGATCTGTTCCGAGTGCTACCTTCATCTATGAATAACCCCCTCATTCATGTTCGCTTTTGCGACTAAGCTTGTTTCATTATACCGCAATTTCCGCGCAAAAGACGAAAAAAGAGCAGTCAGCACACCGATAGTGTACTAAATGCTCTTTGCCCAGGCGACCGGCCGTATCATCCGATGCTCCATCGTGGTTTCATCCACTTCGTCGCCAGTTACACCGGATCTTTAGGTTCCCCTTCATCTTAAAGCAATTGCAGATGAAAGGCAAGCGCCATTTGCGGATGCCCTGATGATAAACCAGACTGCTTTCGCGCCTCAGGCACCTGACAACATTTCATAAATAAGGCCCCAAATAAACCTCACCGCCACCATCACGCATCTTTAACAATAAACAAAAAAATGTAGGGCCTGATGAGAACGCAGGATGAGACGAACATCCGATGATCGGATCAAGCCCGATTCTGGTCCGAGGACGCCAGCTTGTCCAGCAGCCGGAATAAAGCGGTGCGGATTTCCGCAGCTGTCGCTTCATACTCTTCTCGGGATCCGCCGAACGGATCGGAGATGTCAAAGCTCGGTATGCGCTGCCGCAGCTCGATCAGCCGCTCCCTGTCCGCGTCGCTGATGTCATTGCCCAGCGATTTGGCAAGCTCCATCGACACGTACAGGCTGTCCTGTTCCTTCAGATCGCCGAGCACCCGCTCGTCATTTTCCACATATTCCTTAAGGGTATAAGTCTTGTCCGCAGCATCAGGGAACTGGCGGATCGCATACTGCTTATGGGACTGCGTTAACGTGAGCACCAAGTCCGCCCAATTAACCAGTTCGCCCGTGAGCGACTTGGAATAGAATTGATCGTGAATATCCTGGTCCTTCAGCACCGATTCCGCATGCCGTGATATCGGCATCCCTTCTACCGCCGCAACGCCGGCAGAGCGAACCTCAAGCTCGATTCCACGCTGCTTGGCCAGCTTGCGCAGCAACCCTTCGGCCATGGGACTACGGCACGTATTCCCGGTGCAGACGAATAAAATATGTTTCACGACCCCCACCTCCCGAAGTATCTATTACCCAGTATTCTATCAAAAGATAAACATCAAACCAAACACAAACAAAATAATGCCCCCGAGCATCTCGCCATACTCGCTCAGTCTGCCGCTTACCTGCCGTCCCACTGTCAGTCCAAGCACGGACATCAGCCCGCCAACGGCGCCGAAGCTGAGCGCAATCAGCACCATATCGTTGACAACCATCCCGAGCGAGAGGCCGACGGAAAACGAATCCATGCTGACGCTGAGGGAGAACAGCAGCATTCCGAACCAGGCGGTAGGCTTCATCACTTGTCCGCCGCCGCGGAAGGCATTGTAGATCATATGCATCCCAAGCAGAGCCAGCAGCCCGCCCGCTGCCAACCCGGTCACCTGACCGAGCAGCAGGCCCATATAGCGGCCAGCCATCATGCCGAGCATTGGCAAAATCATGTGGAACACGGCAATGAGCAGGCTGGTCATCAAGACATGCCTCCACCGGATTCCTCTCATGCCCATGCCGATGCCCAGCGAAAAGGCGTCAAGCCCAAGCGCAAACGCCATCATGAGTATTGTCGCAAGCTGTCCCGAATGGACAGATGCCATCTGCATGCCGATTCCCCCAAGTTCTGTGGTCTTGTACACCTTATGCGGACAAGGGGGAAAAGATGCCTGGAAAGGCGCTGCAGCGGCCCGCCCGCGTTATCGGGCCATGGCACAACCACGCATGCGCCGATACGCGGCTTGCGCCTACAGCCGCTCGTGATGGCTGTGCCTTGACTGGCGCCGCGCAGATTAAGACGCGGGGCAATAATCATATGGACAGCTGCCCGAGCGGCAGCTTGTCCATACCTGCGGCGCCTTAATGATATGCGGCGCAGGCAGAGGCGTGAGGCAGGGCGGGGCGTTCAATCCGTATGGATGACATGATGCCCCGCCGCCTTCAGCAGCCGGTTCATGACGGCTGCGCCAAGCCCTTGCTCCGGGCATGCCTCGGCGACGATGAAGGTGACCCCTTCATCGTCGAACCGGCGCAGCCCGGCGTACAGCCGGCGGGCGGCTTCCTCCGGTGCCGCCGCACTGCCGAGCGAGACGGCTATGCCGGCGCGGAAGCGACCGATGTGCTCGTCGTACGACAGCACACCGGTCACTTCCCCGCGCCGCGCCGCTGCCTCGAGCTCGGCCGCCATGCGGGACGCCACGGCATCGGCGTCCCGGCCCTGCACCACGCACATCGCGCCCTTCGGCGCATAGTGCGTGTACTTCATGCCCGGCGAGCGCGGCGCCGGGCTCTCCAGCGACCCGGCCTGCGCTAGCGCCGGGTCGCGCCGCACGCTTGCCGCCACTGCGGCAAGCTGCTCCTCCGTGACGCCGCCGGGACGGAGCACCGTCACGGCACCGTCCGGGCCGGCCTGCACCACCGTCGACTCGACGCCGACCCCGGCGGGGCCGCCGTCGACCACGCCGTCAATCCGGCCGGCCAAATCCACAAGCACATGCTCGGCCAGCGTCGGGCTCGGCCGACCTGAGCGGTTGGCGCTCGGCGCAGCGAGCGGACATCCGGCAGCGCTGATCAGCGCCAGCGCTACCGGATGGTCCGGCATGCGGACCGCCACCGTGTCCAGCCCGGCCGTCACCCGCGGGGAGACGGCCCCTTCCTTCACGGGCAGCACCAGCGTCAGCGGGCCCGGCCAGAATGCGTCCATCAAGGCGCGCTCCGTCTCATTGACTCCCGTCACCAGCGCTTCGAGCTGGGACCGGTCCGAAATGTGCACGATCAGCGGATTGTCCGACGGACGGCCTTTAGCTGCGAATACGTTCTCCACCGCCTGCGTGTTTCCTGCATCTGCGCCGAGCCCATATACCGTCTCGGTCGGAAACGCCACAATTCCGCCATGCGCCAGCGTTTGTCCCGCTTCTTCCAGATTCACTCGCAGCGCAGCCGCCTTCTCTAACGATTGAGTCAAACGGCTCGCAGCCACGCCCGTCTCCTGCTCCGTCACCGACCTGATGTGCCACACCAGGGTGTCTATCCCGCGTTCAAGCTCCTCCCTGGCAAGCGAGCGTTCCTTGTTGTCCATATCCCGATCTTTATTGATATTCATGAGCACATCCCATGCCTTCTAGTATATTCATTCAATCCGAAAGTTCGATCTGAAAGCTACCGCTCCATAATAAAAAGCGCTTTGATTCTTCAAGCCCGGCCAAACCCAAGATAACGTTGGCGCGCCCAAGAGAAAGCACTCTTTCCGATCAAGTGTATCATACCATACCAGGATTGAAAATATCGCCCCTACCGCCCCGCCATATTCCCTCCAGCCCTTGGAAACCTAAGTCTCCCGGTACCGATACCTTGCACGGTCCAGTCAAGCGACACTGAAGCATCAACATCAGGAATCCCACATTCATCCAAACAAACCCGACACCCAATTCCACAATCCGAGAAACATATCCACCAGGAAAAAACGCACTTCCGGTTCGCTCGCGCTCGCATGGACCAGTGTCTCCGGGGACGCTGAAGCTTCCGCCGATGCGGAAGCCGTGCTGACAGACGCCGCTGGAGCCGGCTGAGCTGCAGCATCGCCGCTGCCCCCGTCGATAAAGCAAAGCGGTGGAAACAAGACGCACCACCAGTTCTGTCCACGGCCCTCTCCCAGCGTAATGCGAACCGCGTCATAATCTCCTGCCGGGTAGATGGTTCCTCCATACATCTTGGTCGGAAACGGCACCACGCCGAGCTCCACATGATAGCCATAGCTCAATCCGCGCTTGGCAAGCTCTTCTCCTACAAGCTTGTGGATCTCAGGCAGATGCTTTTGCGTCAGCGCCTTGGCCTCCTCCAGGCTTTGCGGATCGTCGAGCTGCATGACCCACAGCTGCATCTGCTCGATCACCGCGTCTCGAATTTCTCTCTTCACAAGCTGGTCAGCCGGGCTATCCGAATTAGCCAGAATGCGCAGCCGGATCGACTCCTGCGGAATCGGTCCGCCTACCACCGAGGCGTCGATTCTTTGACCTTCCCACACCATCATAACCATGAACATACTGGATAATAGCAGCATGATTTTCTTAACAACAATACGAAGAGTCTCTTGATTATTTGCCAGCATCCTGATCGCCTCTCTCATCGTTAATCTATGATGCTACCAGTATGTCCGCTCGGCAAAGATATAAACGTAGAATCTAGCATTATTTAGTATTTTCCGGAGCCCCGTTCCGCGGATTCCAGTATTGTTTTTTTACCTTTGCACCATTATCCCTTTTGTTCAGGAAGAAAGGATGGGATTCATTTGGGGAGAAAAAGCATGGATTTGCTCGCGCAAAGACGCTAGATGTCAGAAAAAAGGGCAACGAAAGAACTCGCGGTCGCGGCTGAACAGGGCACCAGACTTAAAAGAAAACAGCCTATGACTCAATGTGATTATTTTCACTTTCACCTGTTTCTACTTACCTTGATCTTATTGATCCACTTGATCTGATAAAGGTACTTTATCTAATTGATCTATTGTATCTCATTGATCTACTGTACCTGATTAATCTACTGTATCTGATTGACCTACTATACCTGATTGATCTGCTGTATCTGATTGACCTACTATACCTGATTGATCTGCTGTATCTCATTGATCTACTGTACCTGATTAATCTACTGTATCTGATTGACCTACTGTACCTGATTGATCTACAGTATCTCATTGATCTTCTGTGTCTGATTGATCTTCTGTATCTCATTGATCTTCTGTGTCTGATTGATCTTCTGTATCTCATTGATCTACTGTACCTGATTAATCTACTGTATCTCATTGATCTACTGTACCTGATTAATCTACTGTATCTGATTGACCTACTATACCTGATTGATCTTCTGTATCTGATTCGTCTACTGTATTTGATTGGTATACGATTTCATTTTTTGTATATTTTATCTATTCTGTAAGCTTTGTCTGTTTTGCAAGCTATTTTATCTATTTATCTAACCTTAGCTTTCTTCTACTCTGCTTGCTTTGTCCACTCTACTTGCTTTGTTTACTCCGCTCCTTTGTCTGATCTACTTGCTCTCTGCTCTGCTTCTTTGTCTGATCTACTTGCTCTGCTGATCTACTTGCTCTGCTACTCTGCTTCCTTGTCTCATTGCTAGATTAGTCTGTTTTGTTTGTTTCTTCCCTGCTGCCTGATCGAACGGGATAATCATGCAAAGCCAACGGAACACGAATATGGATCTGCCGCCCCGTGTTGAAAGTACGGGCCATGCTGTGGACGTCACCTGCTCGATTCGAGACAAAAAAGAATCGCCCAAGGGATCTCCCTTGGACGACTCTGAATAACCGCACACGCCCTCCGGCGTTTCACAACTCTCCGCCGAACCGACGCGGTGGCCATGCACAAAGCTGTTTGATCGATGCTATGCTATGCCTCTCTCGTCCGGGTAGCGGCGGGCCGCACCGCATGCGGGTCCGGCATATCCTCTTCCACCTCTTGGCCGTGGAGTTTCACACTCATCGCCACACCAATACTCGCCATATTAATCAACAACGACGTACCCCCATAGCTGATGAACGGGAGGGTAATCCCGGTCAGCGGCATCAGACCGATAAACATGCCGATGTTCTCGAAGATTTGGTATATGAACATGGCAATGATCCCGACAATAAGGTAGGGGCCAGCCCTGTTCTTGCATTCGAGCGCAATCAGAATCATGCGATGAATCAGAATGAAATAAAGCAGGAGCAGCACAGAGGAGCCGATAAATCCGTACTCCTCGGCGATCTGAACAAAGATCGAATCCGAGTACGCATACGGTATGAAATTCCTCTGTACATAACCGCCTTCCATATAGCCCGCTCCACTCAGCCCGCCGGATGAAATCGCCAGCTTGGCATTGCGGGTATGGTAGACGGTATCCGACGGCGCTTCCTCAGGGAGCAGCCAGGAATCCAGCCGAGCCATCCAGTGCGATTTCAACAGTTTAGATTCCACCAGCTCATCATGGAAGTGGATATACGCCTGCGTACCGCCGAAGGCGCCGCCGAGCAGCACCACGGCCCCGATGAGAGCGTGGGTGTATTTAATATTGCCAATCCACAACAGCCCTACCAGGATTACAAAATAACTCAGCGCATTCCCGAGGTCATTCTGAACCATCACCAGCGCAAACGGTAAGAAGGCAATCATGCCGATCGGGACGACATCGCTCCAGAACTTGAGATGCGGCTTCTTTCTTTTGTGATAAAGCACAAAGGACAAGAAAATAATGAGCACCAGCTTAAACAACTCCGCAGGCTGCACACTTAATGTCCCGATGTAGATCCATCCCTGGGCACCGTTAAGGTCCTTCCCGATAAAAATAACCAATACGAGCGTAATCAGTCCGCCACCATAAATGTACCAAGCATATTTGATAAGCAGCCGGAAATCGACCAGACTCATGCCAAAAAAAGCGATGAAGCCAACAATATAAAACTTAATCATCGAGATGTGAGATCCATCCAACTTAGTGTCTTTGGTGACACTGTATATGGAGGTGAGACTGACAACCATCAGGATGAGCAGCACAAACACGATTAAATAATCGATTTTCTTTATTTTTTCCCAAAAGTAATTCAACATGACCTCGGTCCTCCCGTACCGGAGCTGTGCCCCCGCTGTGCCTTACAGTTCATAAACTATGCGCACGGCCAAAAAGTTTGCCCTCTGCGATTGCGCCCATCACAAACAGGAGCTTGTATCGCCCAATCTAAAGCTCGCAAGAAACACGGCGACTGTTCAGGCGGGCGATTATCTGCAGAAACTGCGCATTTCATCCATCTCAAAAAGGCTGTACCCGAAGTCTTCGCTTCCCGAGTTCATCACTTGCAGTTATATGAACAGATCAGATATCACGCCAGACCTATGCGTATTGCGCACCTCTGAGGCTGCGGCCGGGATTCGTTCTTCCCGCCCATCGCTCGCGCATGTCTGCACGTGAAACCCACCGTCATTTATTTTAAAAGAAAAACCCCCTGAATACAATTAACGGGCGATTCCCAGAACATGCCTGTCGATCCCGGCCAAGTCCGGTACGGTCACAATTTCATCCCAATGACCGGCGCGGCGCAGCAGCTTAGCTACATCGGCGGCCTGGCCCATGCCAAGCTCGAACGCAATCAGCCGCGGCGGCGCTGCCAGCAGCGGAAGCTGCGCCATCATAATCCGATACGGCGCCAGGCCGTCCGGGCCGCCATCGAGGGCCGTTCGCGGTTCGAAGTCCCGCACCTCCGGCTGAAGCCCATGTATATCCTCTGCCGGAATATACGGCGGGTTGGACACGACGATATCCGGCGCCATGCCCGTAAATGGCTCCAGCAGGTTACCCTGCCGAAATTCCACGGCCGCGTTAAGCTGCTGGGCATTCCGGGCCGCAACCCGGAGCGCCTCAGGCGAGATATCGCTGGCCAGCACCTGCCATCCCGGGGCCTCAAGCGTCAGCGTCACCGCAATCGCCCCGCTGCCTGTGCCGATGTCCGCCGCGAGAAGGCGCTCGCCATCGCGGGGAGCAAGGCTCGCCCCGTGCTGCAGCACCGCTTCGACCAGCAGCTCCGTCTCCGGTCTCGGAATGAGCACGGCCGGCGTCACTTGAAACGCCCGCCCGTAGAACTCCTGCTCCCCCATAATATATTGGGCGGGCTCTCCGCTGCCCTTGCGGGAGACCACTTCCTCCCACAGCTCGCGGCGCTCAGCCGGAAACGGCTCCGTCAGCGCCATATAGTAGGCTGAACCGGTGAGGCCAAGCACATATTCCAGGAGCAGCTGGGCATTGCGCTGGGGCTCCTGCACACCGCAGCTGTCTAAAAAAGAAGAAGCCTCCACAAAGGCTTCCCTTATGCTGCGCTCCGGCGTCATAACAAATGATATCCGCTCCAAAGCGTTATACTCCTTTTTCCATCGATTCCGCCTGTTCCGCAAGCGTCAGGGCCGAAACGATTTCTTCGATTTCGCCGTTCATCACTTGATCCAGCTTGTGCAGCGTGAGTCCAATCCGGTGGTCCGTGACCCGGCTTTGCGGGAAATTGTAGGTCCGAATGCGCTCGCTTCGGTCCCCGGTACCCACCTTGCTCTTGCGCTCGCCGGCATACTTCGCTTCTTCCTCCTGGCGCATCATGTCGTAGATGCGGGCGCGCAATACCTGCAGCGCCTTCTCCTTGTTGGAGTTCTGCGACTTGCCATCCTGGCACGTCGCCACGATGCCTGTCGGAATATGTGTTACGCGCACCGCCGACTTGGTAGTGTTGACGGACTGTCCGCCCGCTCCGCTGGAGCAGAACGTATCCACGCGAATATCTTTATCCAGAATTTCGATGTCCACTTCCTCCGCTTCCGGCATGACAGCTACCGTGGAGGTGGAGGTATGAATACGGCCGCCCGATTCCGTTGTAGGAATGCGCTGCACGCGATGGGCACCGCTCTCGAATTTCATTTTGCTATAGGCGCCGCGGCCATTAATCATGAAGATGACTTCCTTGAACCCGCCGAGGTCGTTCATGCTGGCATCCAGCACTTCAACCTTCCAGCCCTGCGAATCCGCATAGCGTGTGTACATCCGGTATAGGTCGGAAGCGAACAGAGCCGCTTCATCACCGCCAGCAGCACCGCGAATCTCCACAATGACGTTTTTATCATCGTTTGGATCCTTCGGCAGCAGCAGAACCCGGATTTTCTCTTCCAGCGACTGCTGGCGGGAGGTGAGTTCCTCGATCTCCATCTTGACCATGTCACGCATTTCATCGTCCAGCTTCTCGCCAAGCATCATCTTGGCGGCATCCAGCTCTTCGATAACATTCTTATATTCAACATAAGCCTCATAAGCAGGCTGCAGATCAGATTGTTCTTTGGAATAGTCCCTCAGCTTCTTTGCATCGCTTGCAACATCAGGGTCACACAGCAGCTCGCTCAGCTTCTCGTAACGATCCGCCAGGGATTGCAATCGGTCCAGCACAGGAATTCACCTCACTACGTAATATTCCTCAATTATTAGTAAACTTCCACACTTGTAAACAGCATACCGCCACTTTATCTCCTTTACAGGTTGGTACAGTGGCAGACGACTTTTTATTATAACAAGGAAACAGCGCTTTGACTAGATAGGTCTGCCCACTTATAAGACGCAGGCCACACTAGGAGAAGGCAGATAATGAGCATAGAAGAAGACCACGGCTCATGCACACGAAGGTACAGAGAGCTGTGGCCTGCGGCTTTACATGATCTACACATTAAAGCGGAAGTGCATGACATCTCCATCATTTACTACATATTCTTTACCTTCGAGACGAAGCTGGCCGCGTTCCTTCGCAGCGTTCATCGAACCGGCGGCAACCAGGTCCTCATAGGATACAACTTCGGCCCGGATAAATCCGCGCTCAAAGTCACTGTGAATGACGCCCGCTGCCTGCGGCGCTTTCGTGCCTTTGCGGATCGTCCACGCGCGAACCTCCTGCACCCCAGCTGTAAAGTAGGTATACAGGCCAAGCAGGCTGTACGCTGCCTTGATCAGGCGGTTCAGGCCGGATTCTTCAAGCCCCAGCTCCTCGAGGAACATCGCTTTGTCTTCGCCTTCGAGCTCGGCGATCTCGGCTTCAACCTTGGCGCTGATCGGGACGACAGCCGCGTTCTCAGCTGCTGCGAATTCCCTCACCTGCTGCACATATGGGTTGTTGTCGGCATCATTAACGCCGTCCTCACTTAAGTTTGCCGCATACAGCACCGGCTTCAGCGTCAGCAGATGAAGATCGCGCACCACCAGCTTCTCCTCATCGGTCAGCTCCACGCTGCGAGCCGGCTGGTCGTTGTACAAGGCTTCCTTCAGCCGCTCAAGCAGCTCCAGTTCCTGGGCAAACTGCTTGTTGCCGCCCTTCATGTTCTTCTTCGTCCGGTCAATCCGTTTCTCGACACTGTCCAGATCTGCGAGAATCAGTTCCAGATTGATCGTCTGGATGTCACTGACCGGGTTCACCTTGCCGTCAACATGCGTAATGTTCTCGTCCTCGAAACATCTTACAACATGGACGATCGCATCCACTTCACGAATGTGGGCAAGAAATTTGTTCCCGAGCCCTTCGCCTTTGCTTGCGCCGCGGACGAGGCCGGCAATATCGACAAATTCAAAAGCGGTCGGTACGGTTTTGTTCGGTTGAACAAGCTCTGTCAGCTTATCCAGACGCTCATCCGGAACCTCAACCACCCCGACGTTCGGGTCAATGGTACAGAACGGATAGTTCGCCGACTCGGCACCTGCTTGCGTAATAGCGTTAAACAATGTGGATTTGCCGACGTTCGGCAAACCAACGATCCCAGCTTTCAAAGCCATTTATGTGACAACTCCTTATCGGTTATACTCTGAACCATCCGATCCCATGGCCATAATGCTCGGGGCGGCGGAATCAGATGCTACGGTATTTCGAATCTCTAATCCTGCGCTATTCACGCCGAATGGATTAACGTTCACTCATAATCTCACTCATTATAGCAGATCGTTCATAGAGTTCAAACCATAATATCCCCGCACCCGCAGGGCTGCTTCCAAGTCCGTTCTGCCCTGGGGCAGATCCCGTTCCATCTTGGGAAGATCTCCGTATCTATCTTGAGCGGATCTCTGTTCCATCTATATCCTCATCAGGCGCGTCGTCGCCTGGAGCTCAGCAATGGAAGCTGCCCCGATGCCAAACATGGCCGTTCGCAGCTCCAGCTCGACCTGGGCGAGCCGCTCATCCAGCGCCGCCTCGGACGATACCGCGGCTCCCAGCAGCCCGCGGCCAAAGCCCGCCAGATCGGCGCCAAGCGCGATGGCTTTGGCCGCGTCCACGCCGCTGCCAACCCCGCCGCTGCCGATAAGAGGGCAGTCCGGTGCTGCGGCCTTCACTTCCCGGATGCATTCGGCGGTCGGGTTGCCCCAATCCGCGAAGGCCTCGGCCGCTGCGCGCCGGACCGGATCATGGCTGCGGAACTTCTCGACCTGGCTCCAGGAAGTTCCGCCTGCTCCGGCTACGTCGATGAACGCCGCGCCCGCATCCAGCAGCAGCCGGGCCGTCTCGCCATCGATCCCCCAGCCGACTTCCTTGAAGCCGACCGGGACGTCCAGCTTCCGGCACAGCTCCTCGATCCGAACCAGCAAATTGCCAAAGCGGGTGTTGCCTTCCGGCTGGAACACCTCCTGCAGCCCGTTCAGATGGAGCACCAGCAAGTCGGCGCCCGCAATGTCCACCGCGCGGCGGCAGTCCTCCACACCGAAGCCGTAATTGAGCTGCACAGCACCGAGGTTGGCGAAGACAGGCACGCTCGGCGCGCGATCCCTGACGCGGAAGGTAGCAGCGAGCTCCTCCTTCTCCACCGCGGCGCGCACCGAGCCGACGCCGAGCGCCCATCCCCGACGCTCGGCTGCTTCGGCCAGCCGCATATTGATCTCCCCTGTGGCTGCGCTGCCTCCGGTCATGGAACTGATCAAGAACGGAACGCGAACGGCATATCCAAGAAACCAGGTGCCGAGATCGATATCGTCAAAATCCACTTCAGGCAAGGCGGCATGGCGGAAGCGGTACCGTTCAAAGCCGGGCGTAACGCCCCGGGAGCCGACCTCTTCTTCCAGGCACAAGCGCACGTGCTCGATCTTTCGTTCACCGGTCGGGACCTCCGGCAGCAAAGGGCCGGTTCTTTTCTCAGGTACAGCTGTCGAGTCATGATGATTCAGGCTATCGCCTGCCTCGTTCCTTTTCCGTTCCAATTCCATTCCGTACCTCCTAATAAGTTAAAAATGTATCGTATCAAGCCGAAAGCTTGTCTCCTCGCAAAATTCCAGCGCCCATCATTATACATTGTCAACCGGACGCCCCTCATTGATGCAGATTTAGACTTGAACCTCCCGTCCTCCCTCGAAGGCGATTCTACAGCAGCGGTGACATCAGCCGGGCAGCAGATTCGAGAAGGCGGGTCACGATCCGTTTTTGCTTGGACTTGGTCCGGTCAATCAGGCTGGCATGCTCCAGGTCCTCAATATAGTCATCCACGATCTTCTGCACACTGTCCGTTTGAACGAGCAGCGCATTGACTTCAAAGTTCAAATGAAAACTGCGCATGTCCATATTGGCCGTGCCGATGGTGGCCACTTCGCCGTCTACGATCAGAAGCTTGGAATGCATAAAGCCTCGCTCATACGCATATACGCGCACGCCCGCGCTGAGCAGTGACGGAAAGTAGGAATGGGATGCCAGATACGGCAGCCATTTATCCGGTTTGGACGGAAACAGAATGCGCACATCCAGTCCGGACAACGCAGCTACCCGTAGCGCGGTTAGAATGTCATCGTCCGGTATAAAATACGGTGTAGCCAGCCACACCGATTTGCGTGCAGATACAATCATGGAGAAAAATATGTTCTTCAGCGCCCGGCGCTCGTTGTCCGGCCCGCTGGCGATAATCTGGACGGCCCCTCGGCCGTTCTCCGTCAGTTCGGGGGAGAAATAGGCCTGGTCTGACAGCTGCTCGCCCGTCTCGTAATGCCAGTCCTGCAAAAAGACGACCTGCAGCGTCCGCACCGCCTCGCCTCGCACAAGCAGATGGGTATCGCGCCAGAAGCCAAACGTTTTGCTGCGGCTCAAATATTCATCGCCGACATTAAGTCCGCCAATAAAGCCGACACTGCCGTCAATCACGACGATTTTGCGGTGATTTCGGTAATTCACCCTGCTGGTGAAGAAGATCCATTTCGGGCTTCCGAAGACAGCGACTTGTACGCCGGCCTCCTTGAGCTCATTCAGGAAAGAGGGCGGCAGCTGCAAGCTGCCGACGGCATCAACCATGAAGCGGACAGCCACGCCAGCTCGTGCCTTGCGGATTAACAGCTGCTGAATCTGGGTGCCGATGGCGTCGGAACGATAAATGTAATATTCCATATGAATGTGATGCTTCGCTTGTTCAAGCTCCTGTAACAGCGTATTAAACGTTTCTTCGCCGTTGGTCAGAACTCGGGTATCACTAGCGAAAGACACCGGCGTGCGGGCAAGCCTTCTGGACAGCTGAAGGAGCTGATGATATTTCGGTTTAAAGGCAGGATGGTCAGGGGCCTGTCTGCGGGAAGCCTGACTTTCGTAAGCCAAGATGTCTCGTTGTGCTTTTTTATCATACTTTCTCCGTTTGAAGTAGTTTTGGCCAAACAGAAAATAGAACACGAGTCCGACAAGCGGCATGAGCGCCAGCAGCAGGATCCAAGCCATCGTGCTGGTCGGATGCCGATTCTCCATGAAGATCATGAAACCGATCGACACAACCGTCAGCGTGGAGAATATCCCGATCACGGTCCCGGTTGTTTTACCAAAAGCGTTGACCCCGAAATAATAGAACGCAAACAAAATGACGGATATTAAAACGGCCAGTATTCCCTTTCTCATCGTAAGATCCCCTTGTTTTTTTCTTTATCAGGATGATGTGTTCTTCATTCATTGCCTCAGCGGTTGAAATCCGGGACAAAGGCGAACGCTTGGCTTCGCCAGTCTCTCCCTTCCCCTTCGCTTCTGACCGTTATGATGTCTAGCACGGAGAATTGGGTTAAGCCAACTTTCTTATATCAAATATCGTCAAATCGAAATCCGCATGACAAATCATTATGATGCTTGTCACCCATATTCTACATGATCAGGTGCAGGAACTAAAGGACAGGCCGCTCGGCCTCGCTGTCAAATATGAAGAACAGAAACGTTCTCGTCCTTCATTGACAAATCTAACATACCCTGTTATAACTTGAGCTAACGACCGTTAGTTAGGGGGCTTCGCCATGAGTGCAGACAATATTAAACAAGCAGCGCTTGTCCATTTTGCCCGGGACGGGTATGAAGGTGCATCGCTGAAATCGATCGCCGATGATTGCGGGATCAAGAAACCGTCGATCTATGCGCATTTCTCCAGTAAAGAGCACCTGTTTCTGCAGGTGCTGCAAGACGTATTCGAGCAGCAGGAGCGGAAGATCGACGCGTTCTTCGCCTCTTGCGCCGACCAGCCGCTGGAGGAGCAGCTGCGGGGATTTCTCGACAGCCGCCAGGCCGCGTATGAGCTGGATGATGAGACCCGATTTTTTTTACGGATGTCCTTTTTTCCGCCAAGCTCCCTGTACGTGGAAGTAATGGAGGAGATGGTGTACCCCTTCATCGGGCGGCAGGAAGACATGGTGACCCGATTATTGGACAAAGGCTGTCCTGCTCATGGCGATATCATCCACCACTCGCGCCAGGCGGCTATCGCGTACATTACACTGCTGGACGGCATTTATGTCGAGATTCTATATGGAGGCAAAGACCGTACGGCCCGGCGGATCGCGGCGGTATGGCCGGTCTATTGGTCAGGGGTCACGAAGGAATAGGCTTGCATTAAAGGAGAGAACCGATATGAACAGGAACTGGATTTATGTATTGCTTGCCGGCTTGATTGAAATCTTATGGGTTATCGGTTTGAAGCATGCCCAGCAGCTATGGGAGTGGGCCGCCGTGCTCGTTACGATTGTGCTCAGCTTTTATCTTATTATGAAGGCGGCTCAGCGGCTTCCGGTGGGTACCGTATACGCTGTCTTTACCGGCATCGGAACGGCGGGGACGGTGACGACGGAGATGCTGGCCTTTGGCGAGCCTTTTCGGCTATCGAAAATTATACTGATTGCAATCCTGCTGGCCGGTGTCATCGGCCTGAAGCTTGTGACGGATGAACAGCCGCAGCCTGCGAAAGGAGTGAGAAGCTGATATGGCATGGTTTGCGCTTATACTGGCCGGCGCCTGCGAAATTACAGGCGTGATCGGAATTCAGGGGGCCTCCCGCCGCAAGGGCTGGCCCTACGTGCTGCTGCTCTGCGTATCGTTCGCGGCCAGCTTCTCCCTGCTGTCTTATGCGATGAAAACCCTGCCTATGGGCACGGCGTATGCGATCTGGACAGGCATTGGAACGGTCGGCAGCGCCGCCGTGGGCATGCTGCTGTTCGGTGAGCCGAGAGAGTGGCGACGCCTGCTGTTTATCGCCATGATTCTGTGTGCTGCGGTAGGGCTCAAAATCATCACATAACTTGAGAAAACCAGGCCGCAGACCTAGAAGGCAGGCCTGTCTGCAGGGGCGCCCATGCGACATTTGTATTGGGCGTTCCTTTTTTGTATACTTATTTTGACCCGGCGGTCATTATAAAAACCAAGTAGTTTTGTATTGTGAGGTGAGCGTCTGATTGGTGGACAAAATGACAGAAAAAAGACAGCAGATTCTCATCACGGCCATGCAGCTGTTTTCTGCAAAAGGCTCCTCGATGACATCCATGCAGGAGATCGCGGAAGTATGCGGGATGTCAAAAGGAAGCCTGTACCTGCATTTTAAGTCCAAAGAGGAACTTGAGCGAAGCATTTACGACTATATTGCCAACCGGATCAAAGACGAGATATTAAGCATTGAGCAGGACCCGCTGCTGAGCCTGAAGGAGCAGCTGATCAAGCAGGTGGAAGTGCTGCTGATTCATTTTCTGGAGATTCGCGAGTTTCTCCTCAAGCAGTTCCATGATCAGTTGCCGCCTGGCAACACTCCATTTGATAAAGATCATTTTCATGATCAGCTCCAGAAGACGCTCGTGTGGTTCAACAATAAACTCAAGACGCTGTACGGGGCCGAAGCCGAGCCGTACACCATGGAGATTGCCATGTTCGTGTTGGGGATGCTGGGCTCTTATATCCGCTTTCTGTTCCTGCCGGGTTTTCACCTGAATGTGGGCAAGGCTGCCAACCATCTGATTCAGCTGATGGACGATATCGTTCACAGCATGCTGAACAGACGGCCTGAGCCGCTTGTGCCGCCGGATGTGCTCGTACAGTTTGACCGGATTTGCCTGGAAGACGAAGTGCAAGGGCCACGACATCCGCTGATCATTATCAGAGCGATGAAGCAGGAGCTCAAAGGACTGCCCGTTGACCCTCTGGTCAAAGAAGACGCAATGGAATCGCTTGGCATTATGGAGAAGGAACTGATCTCGATCCGACCAAGCCGGGCTGTTGTGAAAGGAATGCTTGCTAACTTGGACGGCATTGAAGGATTAGCCGATCTGCAGCGAGAGCTGAAGGAAACGATGAATACAATGCTGGATATCTATCTTGCACCAGGCTTTACGAAGCAAGCCAGCGATGTCTAACAAAGAAAAATAGAGCAGATTGAGAGGAGAGAACACCGACGAATGAAAGGAATCATTAACTTTTCGCTTCGTAATAAGTTTGCCATCTGGCTGTTGACGATAATCGTCAGCTTCGGCGGCTTATACAGCGGTCTCACCATGAAGCAGGAGACCATCCCGGACATTAACGTTCCCTTCCTGAGTGTTACGGCCATCTATCCCGGAGCAGCGCCTGAAGGTGTCGTCGAAGAAATATCGAAGCCGCTGGAAACCAGACTTCGGGGAATTGATGGCGTAAAAACCATCACCTCCACCTCGATGGAGAACGCAGCCAACCTGATTGTGGAGTTTGATTACGGCGCAAATCTGGACAACGCTACCGCTGCTGTTCGCGAAGCGCTTAGCGACATTCAGCTGCCGGAGGGGGCACAGCGCCCGACCATCTCCAGATTCAGCATGAGCTCGATGCCAGTCGTCTCGCTCAGCATTGCCAACAATGAAAGCATGAGCCTGGATGAATTAACCCGGATTACGGAGAATGAGATCGCGCCGCAGCTCGAAGATCTCGATGGCGTTGCCACGATTCAGGTAGCTGGCCAATACGTCAATGAAGTGCGGCTCAAATTCAAACAGGACGAAATGAATGAACTCGGACTTACGGAGGATACTGTCAGAGGCATTGTACAGGGGTCCTCGATCTATGCCCCGCTAGGTCTGTTTCAGATGGAAGGTTCCCAGAAAGCCGTTGCGGTTGACGGAGGCATCGTGGATCTGGATGATCTGAAGAACGTTGCCATCCCGGTAATTCCGAGCGGAGCTCCAGCTGCCCCTGGCGGCATGGCGCCTGATGCCGGAATGGGTGGCGCTCCAGGTGCAGGCGTTCCGGATGCAGGTGTTCCGGATGAGCTAGCCCTGGAAGAGCCGGGCACGGCCGATATGGATGCGGGTATTCCTGCCGGCATTCCTACCGTCAAGCTAAGCGATATTGCCGACATTGAGGTGATCGGCACTTCCGAGTCCATCTCCCGGACGAACGGCAAGGAGTCGATCGGCATCCAGATCGTGAAAGCCAATGACGCCAACACCGTGGATGTCGTCAACCTCGTGAAAGATAAAGTCGAAGATTTGAAACAGGTCTATCCGGACATGGATCTGACCATCATGCTGGACCAGGGCAAGCCGATTGAGGATTCCGTCAAAACAATGCTGTCCAAAGCACTGTACGGAGCTCTGTTCGCTGTCCTGATTATTATGGTGTTCCTGCGGAATATCAGATCCACGATCATATCGATCATCTCCATCCCGCTGTCCCTGCTGATTGCTGTGCTGTGCCTGTGGCAGATGGATATTACCCTGAACATGATGTCCCTAGGCGCAATGACCGTTGCCATCGGGCGCGTCGTGGACGACTCGATCGTCGTTATCGAGAATATATACCGGCGAATGTCCCTGTCGACCGAGAAATTAAAAGGGCGGCAGCTCATTCTTGAAGCAACGCGTGAAATGTTTGTACCGATCATGTCCTCGACCATCGTCACCATCGCGGTGTTCCTGCCGCTCACCCTGGTCAGCGGCATGGTAGGCGAGCTGTTCATTCCGTTTGCTCTGACGATTGTATTCGCCCTGCTCGCTTCCCTCGTGGTTGCGATTACGCTGGTGCCAGCTATGGCTCACAGCCTCTTCCGCAAGGGGCTTAAGAATACGCATGATCATGAAGAGAAGCCGGGCGCCATGGCCCGCGGCTATCGCTCGATTTTGAAATGGTCCCTGAATCATAAAATCATTACGTTCGCCATGGCCGTTATTCTGCTGGTGGGCAGCGTATTGTTGACGCCGTTCCTGGGTGTCAGCTTCCTGCCGGAGCAGGAAGACAAGTATGTGATGGTTACGTATTCCCCGGAACCAGGCGTTCTGCTTGAAGATGTAGAAGAGCGTGCGCTGCAAGCGGAGAAATTCATTCTGGAGCAGCCACATATCGAGAAGATGCAATACTCAATCGGCGGCGGCGGTCCGCTTGGCATGGGCAGCTCCTCTGGCAATTCGGGCTTGTTCTATATTATGTATGAACCAGATACCCCGAATTTTGAAGACGTGAAGACCGGTCTGATCGAAGGCCTGGCCGAAATCGTACCGGAAGGCACCTGGGCTAATATGGATATGACCGGGGGCTTCGGCGGATCCCAGCTGACGGTGAACGTATTCGGCGACTCGCTGCAGCAGATCCGACCAGTCGCTGATCAGATTCTGGAGATTGCCAGCCAGGATACCGAAAACTTCGACAATGCGGAGACGAGCCTGTCGGATTCTTATCAGCAATACACCATCGTTGCGGATCAGGAGAAACTGAGCTCTCTCGGTCTTACCGCAGGCCAGCTGGCCATGAAGCTCAGCCCTCAGCGCGAACGTCCCGTGCTGACGGAGATTCAGATTGAGGACAAGAGCTATAAAGTGTATATCGAGGCCGATAGCCAAACCTACACGAGCCTTGAGGAAATTGAGAATGAAACCGTAACGTCACCGCTTGGCATGGACATTCCGATCAAGGAATTGGCCAAGGTTGAAGAAGGAACGACACCGGATACGATCACCCGGATGGATGGCAGAATGACGGTTACCGTGACGGCAGACATTCTGACCAGCGACATTGGTGCGGCTTCCTCGAAGCTGCAAGCTGAAGTTGACAAGCTGGATCTGCCGGACGGCGTCTCCGTACAGTTCGGCGGTGTAACCGAGCAGATTAACGAAACGTTCGGACAGCTAGGTCTGGCCATGCTGGCGGCCATCGCCATCGTCTACTTCGTTCTGGTTGTAACATTCGGAGGCGGACTCGCACCATTCGCCATTCTGTTCTCCCTGCCGTTCATTGTGATCGGTGCGATTGTCGGCCTGCTCGTTGCGGGTGAGACTCTGAACGTATCCGCTCTGATGGGGGTTCTCATGCTGATCGGTATCGTTGTCACCAATGCCATCGTGCTGATCGACCGCGTTATTCATAAAGAGCGCGAGGGACTCAGCACGCGCGAGGCGCTGCTGGAAGCAGGAACGACGCGTCTGCGTCCAATTCTGATGACAGCCTTAGCCACGATCGGTGCGCTGCTGCCGCTGGTGTTCGGATGGGAAAACAGTGCCGGCATCATCTCGCGCGGACTCGGAATTACCGTTATCGGTGGTCTGATCAGCTCGACGCTGCTGACGCTTGTCATCGTTCCGATCGTATACGAATTCCTGATGAAATATCGCAGAAAACAAGTACAAGAGTGATCGCAATTAACAGAAAAGCCGCGGCTCCGATATGGAGACCGCGGCTTTATATTATCTAACCTCATCATTCAAAGGTTGCACGTCTATATTGTAAACGACAGATCAAGAGATTCGACTAACATCCCGGTGCTGTCTCCAGGTTCTCAGCATATGGAGATCCTGAACAAGGAATTCCTCCAATAATCGCGACAGCGATTGATAGAGCGGGCTATCGGTAGCAGTCCTTAAATCCTGGCAAAACGACGGAATCCACGTCAACAGATGATCCTGTAAAAACTTCTCCTGAATTTCCATCAGTTTAATCATGCTGTCCTCGCAATACGTGTTGTTCATCATGCGGTCATGGAGCAATGTCATAAACTCCAGTTCAATCGCGATGTAATCGTCCGCTTCCCCTTCCAGCTTCTTGAACGCAACCCCTACGGAAGCGTAAAACTCCGCCAGATCCTGAGCGTTACCGCGCTTGGTATACTTCGTTTCGGTCAGCGGCCGCTGCTTGGAGTAAGCCAGCAACCGGCGGTACTCCGCCTCTTCATACTCGCTGATGCGCACCAGTTCCTCCGGTGAACGATTGCTTAAATAATTGCGCAGCTCCTGTCCTCCCTGGGACAATTCCGCCGCTTTTCCAATTCCGCTTCCCCGGCTCCATTCTGCAACGAGAGACAACGTTGGCCATTGTCCAAGAAAATCAATAAGCAGCTCATAAATCGCGCCGCGGTTCTCAAGCCACCTGTGGCAGACGTCGGGTACCTCTAAAGTTTGATCAGGTGATATCGTCATATTGAACCTCCTACCTGAAACCGATCTTGTTGGATGTGATATCATTCACAGTATATCTTAGATGCAGGTCTAATGAAAGGGAATTGCATTTTTTTCCGAAAATTTCGGAAATACTTGGGAAGTTTCGCATTCCGGAAGCGCGATAACTTCATTATCCACGGAGCCCCTCGTTTCTTGACAATTTCAGTATACGCCAAACCGAAAGCGCTTACCGTGATAAACCTCACTACACGGCGTCCATATGCCACAGGCCTGTCCGGTTTCCGGACGTGCACTGCGGCATTGACTCTTATCCGGGGAATAGCTACAATGTGACCATGCGAAGCTAGCGAAAGGGGGATGCTCATGATCGAACCGTTAAAAGACTCCTTCGGCCGGGTCCATGATTATATCAGGATATCGGTAACGGACCGATGCAACCTTCGTTGTGTCTATTGTATGCCCGCAGAAGGAATGGAATTCCAACCCCACGACCAAATTATGAGTTTCGAGGAGATAGCTTCCGTACTCCGAGTCCTTGCCCCGATGGGCGTTTCCAAAGTGCGTCTGACCGGCGGCGAGCCGCTTGTACGCAAGGACCTGGAATCGCTGGTAGGCATGATCTCTGCCATTGATGGCATCGAGGATATTTCACTAACCACCAACGGGATGTTTCTGGCATCGAAGGCCAGATTACTGAAGGAAGCGGGATTGACCCGCATCAACATCAGTCTTGATTCCCTCCAGCCGGATCGGTATGAGCGCATCACCCGCGGAGGAAATGTCGAGCGTGTGCTCAGCGGGATCGAGGCTGCCTACGAGGCCGGGCTTGATCCGATCAAGCTGAATATGGTCCTTATGAAGGGCTTCAATGATGATGAGATTCGCGATTTTATCGCGCTTACGCTGGATCGTCCTCTTCACGTCCGATTTATTGAATATATGCCGATTGGCCAGGCTTCCGAGGATTGGCGGAATTCGTATCTGCCGCTGAGCCGGGTTCAGGAAGTATGTCAGGAGGCCGGCTGGGAAGTTGTCGATGAGAAAGGCCCTTCCGGCAACGGGCCCTCCCGCAATATGAAAGTGGCCGGGGCCACTGGTTCGTTCGGCCTGATCCATCCGGTCAGCGAACACTTCTGTGATTCCTGCAATCGGCTCAGACTGACAGCGGACGGCAACATTAAGGCCTGCCTGTACTGGTCGGATGAATTCAACGTTCGCCGGGTCGTCGATGATCCGCAAGCCGTCGCCGATATGTTCCGCAAGGCGCTCGGAGCAAAGCCGCAAAATCATGAAATGGCGCTCGCACTGGAAAGAAAAGCGCAAAGCCATACACCGACCGTGCGTCGGATGTCCCAGATCGGGGGATAACATCAGGTCAGGCCAGATCGCGCTCCATTGCGGTCAGCCTGACCTTTGTTTTTCGGGGGTGGCAGCAGTCATCCGTCTCCAAGCTGCCGATCGGAGGGACCGATCCAGCGGCAGGCTTCCGAATAATCCTCCGGCCTGTTCATATTAAAGAGCAGCCGTTCCGGCTGGTGGCCAGTCAGCTCCGCCAGCCGCGCCTCATCCACGATTTCCTTGCGGAGCCCCAGGATCCAATCTGTTAGACGGAGCTCCCTCTTCTGCAGTCTGCGTTCCAGACCATGTCTGACGTCCCGCCGATAGACAGCCAGCAGCGGCTGCTCACGTCCGGCAGCCACAGGAATGACCGCCTCCAGCCCCGGCTCCCTGCGCTCGGCAGCTTCCGCTATTTGTATCAGCGCGGCAATGACGGCGGCATCAAGGAACGGCATGTCACATGCGGCCACCACGTTCCACCGGCTCTCGGATGCCGACAGCCCTGCATGGATGCCGGACATCGGCCCCAACTGCGGATATCGGTCCGGCACAATGTCAAGACCAAGGAAGGCATAGGCATCTTCATCGTTCGAAGAGATGATGACCCGGCTGCAGATCGGCTTCAAACCGGCAACCGCATGCTCAATGGAGCGCTTATCCCCTACCGGCAGCAGCGCCTTATTGGTGCCCATCCGGCGGGAGGCGCCCCCAGCCAGCACAATGCCGGTTACGACCGTATTTTTCTCCTCTTCACTTGCGTGATTTCCGTTCATGTTTAGACAACCCTTTCATCGTTTATCGCTGCATTCCGGACCCATTATCAGTATCCTTGTTGAAAAATACGATAAAAAGATCATTTGTATCCCATATGAATGCGTGTTACATTGAGAAGGACAGGCAGCTACTGAGACACTGTCGCATTATGGACTGCATTCGGTTCTGAAAGGAATGACCTTCTTGCGGAATAAGAACAATGACTCAGCATCCTTGCACTCCCTGAAGCTGTTCAACTTCTTCATGTATGGAACCATGGTCATCTTCACCGGTTTCTTCCAGCTGTACTTACAGGATATCGGCATGAGCAAAATCGAGATCGGCAGCCTGATGGCCATCGCTCCATTCGTGTCGGTATTTGCCAATCCTTTCTGGGGCTTCTGGAGCGACCGGGCTGGAGATATCAAACGCGTGCTTCTGATTATGATGGCCGGCACTCTGCTGTTGGTACAGTGGGTATTTCAGGCCCACACGTATACGATGATTTATATGGCCATGATTCTGTTTTATTTTTTCCAGACACCGATGTTCTCTCAGACCAACACATTAATTCTGACCTATATTGAAGGAACCCGGCATAAATTCGGCGCCTTCCGGCTGTGGGGCTCCCTCGGCTGGGCTTTGACCGCAATTGCGGCCGGACCTGTAATAGACAGGCTCGGCTCCGGGCGGATTTCGATCGTATTCTCGGTTATGCTTGTGCTGGCAGCGGTGCTGATCTTCCTGCTTCCCGGCGTCCAGCGGACCAGCCATACGGCCAGCGTCAGCCTGAAAGGATTCGGGCGGCTGTTCTCCAACATGTACTTTATTGCATTCATTCTGCTTGGCATCATTGTATCGGTTCCGAACACGGCAAACAATACGTTTATGTCCATTTACATACTGGAGCTCGGCGGCTCCAAACAGATGGTCGGACTGGCGATATTTTTTGCCTCTATCTTCGAAATCGCTGTCTTTCTGCTGTTTGACCGATTCCTCAAGCGGAACATCCATGTGCTTGTCGGATGTCTGGCCGTCGTCAGTCTGCTGTTTGCCCTCCGCTGGTATCTGATGGCGGACGCCTCCAGCCCGATCGAGGTCGCCTTCATCCAGCTGCTTCACTGCGTCACCTTCGGCGGTTACTTCTATGTCGGGGTCCAGCTGACGATGCTGTTCGTTCCACGGGCGTTCCAGGCGACGGGCCAAGCGCTGTATACGCTGAGCTGGAGCGGCATCTCCGGTGTCATTGGCGGCATTGCCGGCGGCTGGATGTTCCAGAACTTCGGGGCCCAGATGATGTACCAGTCGGGCATGCTGCTGGCCATCATGGGGGCGATCGGCTTTGGCAGCATGTGGTATACCTTGCGCAGACAAGGCTATCATCCGCTAAACCTGGATGAGAACGGTCAAGAGATCGAAGAGGTTTCGACAACCGAATAGCGTTGAGCAACTAAAAAAGACTCGAACATCGACCAAGATGTTCGAGTCTTTTGCAATGTAAAGTCCCTGTTGCCGCTTCGATGCTAAAGCTTATTTCTTCGGCAGCTGGAAAGAGCTCTTGAGCGAAACGACACGGTTGAATACCGGACGCCCCGGCTCCGAATATTTGGAATCGACATTGAAGTAGCCATGACGGAAAAATTGGAACTTATCCTGCGGTTTGGCCTCCTTCATATTCGGTTCCACAAAGCCGTGCACGATTTGCAGCGAGTTTGGATTCAGATCGTCCAGGAACGACTTCTCCACTGGCGTCTCGGTCTCCGTAGCCTCGCCTTCGGCTTCTCCGGCAATTTCCTGTTCCGGCTCTTCTTCGGCAGCCGTCTCGTCCTTGAATAGCGGCTCGTACAGTCTGAACTCCGCCGGCACCGCCTGGGAAGCCTCCACCCAGTGGATCGTTCCCTTCACCTTGCGGCCGGTAAAGCCGGTGCCGCTCTTCGTCTCGGGATCGTATGTGCAGTGAAGCTCAACGACTTCACCGTTCTCGTCCTTGATCACTTCATTGCACTTGATGAAGTAGGCATGCTTCAAGCGAACCTCATTGCCCGGGAACAGCCGGAAATACTTGCTCGGCGGATCCTCCATGAAGTCTTCCCGCTCGATGTAAATTTCACGGGAGAACGGAATTTGACGCGACCCCATCTCCGGATTCTCCGAATTGTTCTCCGCCTCAAGCCATTCCGTCTCCCCTTCCGGGTAGTTGGTAATGACCACCTTGAGCGGATCGATCACCGCCATCGTCCGAGGCGCCTTCAGCTTCAGATCCTCGCGAATGAAGTGCTCCATCACCTGGCGGTCCACCGTGCCATAGGCTTTGGAAATGCCGGTCTCATACACAAAGTTGCGAATGGCCTCCGGCGTGTAGCCCAGACGGCGCATCCCGGAAATGGTCGGCATCCGCGGGTCATCCCAGCCATCCACAACCTGCTCATCTACCAGCTGCTTGAGCTTCCGCTTGCTCGTAACGGTCTGAGCGACATTCAGTCTGCCGAACTCATACTGGCGGGGGACGCTCTCCATCTCGCACTCCGCGATGACCCAGTCGTAGAACGGGCGCTGATCTTCGAACTCAAGCGAGCACAGCGAGTGCGTAACTCCTTCGATCGCATCCTCCAGAGGATGAGCGTAAGCATACATCGGATAAATGCACCACTTATCTCCGGTATTATGATGATGCGCATGGGAAATCCGGTAGATAACCGGATCGCGAAGGTTGATGTTCGGTGAAGCCATATCGATCTTGGCGCGAAGCACACGCTCGCCATTGGCGAATTCACCTGCACGCATACGCTCGAACAGGTCCAGGTTCTCCGCCACGCTGCGATCACGGTAAGGACTGTTCTTGCCCGGTTCTGTCAGCGTTCCGCGCGCCCGCCGAATCTCATCCGGGGACTGATCGTCCACATAGGCCTTCCCTTTCTTAATCAGCAGAACCGCGCGGTCATACATCTCTTCAAAATAGTCAGAGGCATAGCGAAGCTCCTCCCATTCAAAACCGAGCCACTTCACATCTTCCTTGATCGAGTTCACATACTCGATGTCTTCCTTGACCGGGTTCGTGTCGTCAAACCGAAGATGTGTCCGCCCGCCAAACTCGTCAGCCAGCGTGAAATTGATCCAGATCGCCTTGGCATGTCCGATATGCAGGTAGCCGTTGGGCTCCGGCGGGAATCGGGTAACAATCTCCTTCACCTTGCCGGACTTCAAGTCATCTTCAATTATGTTTTTTATAAAATTGGAGGGGGTGCCCCGATGGTTCTCCACGTTGATCAACCTTTCGTCCTAATTTTCCGTCTATTAGCCTGTATAAACGTGTTTCTCTTAAATATACCTGTAACGCCGCAATTGTTCAAGGAATGGAGAGCTTCTTGGCAGGATGGATTTGGGCTGCTGAAGCCGATATCCGCTCTGGCATGGACATGTCCCCTGTATCCGCATCGGCGGCTAAAGGCAAGCTGCAGCGGCGGGATCAAGCAGGCTTTGACGGTGGCTTTTTATTGAGGTAGCATGAAAGAAAACTTCCAAATAGGAGGGCTTCTTCATGAGACCCCTTAAAATTCCCAAGGAGCAACGCGAGCTATTGGTAGAGCAAGTGATGGAATATTTCGAAGTGGAGCGCGGTGAGCCGATCGGCCATCTGGCTGCAGAAAGTGTGCTTGATTTTTTCACGGCGACCCTCGGCCCCTATATATACAACCAGGCGCTCAGCGATTGCAGGCTTGTGGTGAATGACAGGATGGCCACCCTTGAAGAAGACATCTATGCGCTGGAGCAAAGCGTGAGAAGAACCCGATAAAGAAGTCGGGAATACCGAAGGAATGGGAGAAGAAGAACACGATGTTTGCATTTACGCTTGACGAACATGTGGAACTGCGCCCCTTGGCGATTGAGCATGCACGGGCGCTGTTCGAGCTTACAGACCGGTCGCGGGACCGCCTGCGGAAGTGGCTGCCGTGGGTTGACGCGGTGCGGGAAGTGAATGATTCATTGAATTATATAAAAGGATCGCTTAAGCAAGCGGCCGATAACGGCGGCTTCTCCGCCGGCATCTGGGTTCGTGAAGAACTCGCTGGCACGATCTCATACCACGAGATCGACTGGAACAACCGCTCCGTCGGCATCGGCTACTGGCTGGGCGAGCGTTACACCGGGCAGGGGCTGATGACCAGCGCTTGCCGCGCATTCACCGAGCACGCCTTGATGCGGATGGGGCTGAATCGGGTAGAGATTCGCTGTGCCACCGCCAATCAGCGCAGTCGTGCCATCCCCGAGCGGCTCGGTTTCGTCCTGGAAGGGGTTATTCGCGAAGCGGAGAAGCTGCCCCAAGGCTATGTCAACCATGCGGTCTATGGCATGCTGCAAAGCGAATGGAGACGGCTGTAAAATCATAGGTTCTGTACGTTAGGAGCTGGAGCTGCGCAGCGCTTCAAGCCACTTGGCGAACTGGCCTTTCACGCTCGAAGACAGCTCCTCCAGCTCCAGCATGCGGCACAGGCCGGACTCATCCTTGCGGCCGTCCTTCATCAGGAGCAGCACCTCGCGCACGGTGATCCCTTTCGGATGAGCTTCAAGACGGGTTACCGGAGAGGCGGCACTCACTTCACCTTCCTCCAGCACACGGAAATAAAAGCCGCTGTAACCGGTGTTCAGCACACGGGCCGGCATATCCTTCACCCCATGCTTCTGCGACAGCTTGAAGCACGGGTATCTCGGCTGGCTGATCTGCACCACCGCTTCTCCGACCCGGAATACATCCCCGATGCTCACCTGATCCTCAAGCAGGCCCTGGAGCGTCAGGTTCTCCCCAAATGAAGCGGGCGGCATCTCCTTGCCAAGGGAGCTGGCCCAATACTTATAATGCTCGAACGGATAGGCGCATACCGCCTTGTCCGCTCCCCCATGATGGACGAGATCGGCCTGGCCGTCGCCTGCAAAATTTTCTTTCCCCAGAAATACCGCACCCTCTACCGGCTGCTTGTAAATGCCCGTACTCAAAGGCTTGCCTAGATAATCTACCGTGATCGGCTTCCCTACGTTCAGGGATACAATCCGCATACTCATCTTCTGCCAGCTCCCTCTTATCTATTTGATCGTTATCTAAACTATATGCACATGCGCAGCCCTTGTCTAGCCGCAGACAGGACCCACGCCCCTCATACAATACAAGCGGCCCGGCATCCTGCCGAACCGCTCCTGTATACGATCAATAGCATCTTATCTTATCAGACAAAAAGGCACATCCATATCTCGTCCACAAACCGGCCGTCCACCTCGAATTCCCTTGACAGCCGCCCTTCCTCCTGAAACCCGCAGGCTTGGTAGAAAGCAAGCGCCCCGGGATTGCAGGACAGCACCCGCAGCCTCAGCTTCGCGACCCCTTCCCTCCGGGCCATATGCCAAGCCGCTTCGATCAGCTGCCGACCAATGCCCTGACGCCGATACGAAGGATGAACGGCGATGTTCAGCTCCTTCACGTGGCGTTGACTCGCCAGACCGCTCGGGGATCGAAAGCCGACATACCCGCACAGCACATCCCCTGTAAAGGCAACCAGCTGGCTTCCGGGGGGACAGTGCAGCAAGTATTGCTCCCGCGATGTCCACACAAGCGGCTCCGGCGCCGTATTCCGGTCCCAGACCAGATGATCCAGCTCCATCAGGCAGCCGGCATCCTTCATCTCGGACAAGCGGATCAGCAGAACTTCCTGGCTGGCTTTCATGGCATCCCCCCCTCTATGAACCGTAGCTACTCTCATTATAACAGCTGGCTGGGATCCATGCAGGGACGGTCATCGCCTGAGCCGGCCAGCCTGGGGCAGAAGTCGGGCACCTCCATGCAGGGGCGCTGCCGAGGGACTACACAGGAGCGTGAAGCCGTGCATGCCACAGGCCGGCAGCCTTAGCGTCATCCTTTCGCGTGAAGACATAATACCTTCCAGCGCAACCATCAAGATTCAGACGGCTTATCCAGCAGTGGCTTCTGCAGCACCGTGCCCCCGAGAGGCGGGGCACCGCCCGCATCCTCCGGAAGTGTAAAATGACGGCTCATTCGCGCATGCACAACAAAGGCGATACATGAGAGCACCGCTGTTGCGGCGGCCAGCCATGCGACCGGTGTCAGTCCGCCGCTGTCAAACATCGTTCCCATAAAGTACGGCCCGAGCACCCGTCCAGCTGCGCCCATGCCGCCGGCGACGCCGATATAGAACGGAGCCGAACGGCCCGCCCGCTCCGAGATGAAGGCCGGAATTGCCGGCGAGATCAGCATCTCGCCTAAGGTGGCCAGCACCATCGCCAGCACCAACCCCGGGTAACTCTGCATCAAGGCAATCACCACATAAGCCGCCAGGTAGAATAGCGCACTTGCCGTCATCTGGCTGGACTCCGTGCGGGCCAGCCAGCGTCTGATCAAGCCGACAAGCGGCTGGGCGGCAAAGATGAGAATGCCGTTCAGCGTCCACAGATACCCGTATGCGGCCTTCGACATCCCCTCGGAGATGATGAACGGCGATACGCCTGTATTCCAGATGGAATTGCCGAACCAGAGAAACAATGAGCCGAGTCCCATATACAGATAAATCCGTGTATGGGAAAGCAGCGCCCACGCACCCGGCCCGGCCGACAGCGGCGTTTTGCGAAGGGCTGGGCCTGCTGCCTCCTTCGGCGCATCCAGCTTGGTCAGATAGATCAGGAAGAACACCGCAAAACCAAATGATGTTACCCCGTTCAGCACAAAGCTGAGATGGTACGAGATTTCCGCCAGAAAGCCGCTCATTGCGGTTCCGAGCGCAACTCCGATATTGTTCGCCACATAGACGACGTTGAACAGCTCTCCCCGCCGATCGGCAAAGCGAAAGCCGATAAAGGCCTGTATCGCCGGCATCGAGACGGCGTTAAAGAGCCCGACGAGCCCCATCGTCACAATGAGAAGGCTCCAATATCCGTTGATCAGCGGAAGCGAGAACAGGCCAAGCGCATTCAGCAGCAAGGAGCCGACGATCAATCTTTTTACGCCGACCTTATGATACAGCGCTCCACCGAGGAGCTGGCCGATAATGCCCCCAAGCGACTGTATAAGGATCACCAGTCCTGCATCCTGCATGCTGCGGTTCAGTTCATCAAACACATACATCGTCGTCAGTGGCCACATCAAGGAACCGCCGGCGGATGCAACCAGGCTGGCTACGAGAAATGCTTTTACTTCCTTGGGATACTGCGATAATAACTTCATCGTGAAAAGTCTCCAAAAGCGCGACAGGCAAGCCAAAGTTCCGCTGCCTGTAAGCGTCCATATCCATAATAGAATAGCTGGCGGCATGTTCATCTGTCTGCATGCCAGCGCAGTGGGAATCGATGAAACGCACAGAAAAAAAAGCCCTTCCGGGCTCTTTTTACGTGAACAGCGACTCGCTGATATCTCTCGTGAATCGCCTCTATGATCAAGTGACACCTATGGTGGTCTTGTCGATCGCCCACCATTTAGTATCGCCTCAAGCGGCGTTTTCGGCAAGCACATTCATTGACGCTTTAACTCAGCAATAACAGGCGGCTGACAACCGCCCTTATTGCGAAGAACAGGCGGGCGCTGAGGATGATGCAGTCACTTGGGGCGTTTGGGCTCCGGAAGACAGCGCCGAGGAGGCTGCCGGCAGCCGGAGGCTGATCAGGGAGGCCAGCAGGAACAATCCGCCGGCGGTAAAATAAACGACGAAAATGGACGTCAGCGACATGTACACCCCGGTTATCCCTGATCCGATCAGCAGCATGGCGGTAAATGCCGGACTCAGCAGACCGCTCATCCTTCCCACATAAGCCTCCTCCACGCCCCGGATGACCATGGCCATCAGTGCAGTCTGTCCCAGCGCCAGCAACAGCCCGGTCAGAAAACGAAGCGATCCGGTCAAGAGCGGCCATAGGGACAGCACCTCCACACAAGTGGAGATCCCGAGAAATGCCAAGCCGATGAAGAGCAGCAGCCTCCCGTTCAGCTTTCCGGCAAGAATCGCTGCCATAATTCCGCCGGCGAGCATGCCGACTCCTTCCAGTGCAGTGAACCACTGAACAGCGGTCATGTCCAGCTGCAGTCGATTCGTGATCACGAAGATGTCGAGCGGCTGGACGAGACCCGCGCCCAGGGCAAGCACTGCATAGATCAGAAGCATGATCCGGAGCATTCGGCTTCCCGTGATGTAACGGATTCCCTCGCCCAGCTCCCTGCGGAAGGAGGACGGCCCGCTTCGTACCGTCCCGCCCTCATCCACCGAAGAAGGAATACAGACGATAAGAACAGCCGACAGTCCGAAGACGCCGAGCAGACTGAACAAGGAAGCCTCCAGGCCAAGGTGCTGGTAGATCGCCGTGCCTATAATGGGACCGGCGATAATGAACAGCGACATCATCGATTGCGATAAGGCGGTCGCCTGGGCAACCAGTTCATCCGGGAGACTGCGCTTAATAATCTTCACAGATGCTGGCTGAGAGAATTGCGAGGCGATCGCTGAGACCAGCGTGACCGCAAATACGGCTTGCCACATTCCCGACATGACGGTGAACAGAATGATCACAATCGATATGAAGCTGAGGATGTCGCCCCACAGCATCGTTCTCCGGGGACGCCAACGATCCGCGAGCACCCCGCCAATGGCCGAGAAGATAAAGATCGGCGCATACTCAATAACCGTAAGCAGGGAGACCGCAACCGGATTTCCCCCGCTCTTCTCCATAATGAAGAACAGCAAAGCCATATTGCGAATCCAGATCCCTACATTTTGCAGAAGATCAGATAACATCAGTAGAACAAAAGCGCGGCTCGACAGTAGACCTTTCATTAAACACATCCCCTTTTCTATAAAACCGACTAGTCAGTTTATTAAATGGTGAAGACAAACCGTATCCTATGGAGATAGGAGCACGGTTCCATGATGTCATGCTGCTATAAGATCCCGCGAAGGAAAATATCCACCCCGCGATGGTACAGCTTCCTCAAATCCTCGCTGGAGCGCTCGTAAAACGAGGTCGACATGCCATCCAGCATGGAAGCAAAGATGATCACCATTTCATCCACATCGTCTGCAGCCATCTTCCCTTCCCGAACGCCATCGGCAAAAATATCGCGGTAAAGCTGTCTCGGTGCTTGAACAATCTCGAGCAACTGTTCCATAAGGTTGCTGTCTTCCGCGCCGCCTAGATGAAATTCCTCGGCTACTTTGACGAGCGGATTCAGGTAGAAATCGTCCACCAGGTGGTCGGCCACCCCGTACAGCTTGGCTTCAAACCCGCTATACTGACTGCTTTTTTCCTCCCATGCCCGCATCCATTCCTCATTTTGCCGCAGAAGAATCTGGACAAACAGCTGTTCCTTGCTCTCGAAGTGATAATAGATGCTGCCCTTGCTGATCCCGCTGTACCGAACCAGATCATCCATGGATGTTGCGGCATATCCGTGCTGAATAAACAGCTCCTTCGCTTTGTCCAGAATGAGGTCCCGTTTTCGGAGTGCTTTCTCTGTCGCCATTGCCGCGCCTCCTTCACCACAACTCCTTAAAAACCGACTGTACGGTTTAATTCTAACGAACAGACCCCCACTTGTAAAGAAAAGAATATTGCGGATACAAAAATCCCCCGGCAAAAGACATCCGTTCCTGGATCATCTTGGCTTGCCGGAGGACTCCAATTTCTTATCGCTTCGAACGTGATAATGCCGCTCACCGCGGCCTGCTTGCCAGCAGCGTCTACTCCATCGATCAGCTGCCTTACGGCTGCCGTTGTACCTCAACCACGGTGGAGAAGAAGGTGGCCCCTTCTCCCATATCCGACAGGCGATCCGGCGTCAGCGCATTCGCGCGCTGCTTCCGACTCTCCCCTTCCCACCACAGGCCTTGGCTGACCACGGTGCCCGGCAGCATTTTGTCCGTTACCTTCGCCGTTACCTCATACGTGCCGCGATCGTTGTACACCACAACCTGATCGCCGTCCTCAATCCCCCGCTCATGTGCATCCTCAGGGTGAATCTGGAGCACCGGCTGTTTCTCCAGCTGCTGATGCTTCGGCACATTGGCAAAGGTGGAGTTCAGGAAATTATGGTTTGGCGGCGAGATGAACATGAGCGGATATTGGCGTCCCCGCCCGCGCCGCACGCCGTCATATCCCTCCTTCACCGGGACGTAGCTCGGCAGCGGCGGCAGTCCGGCCGCTTCCAGCTCGGCCGAATACAGCTCGATCTTCCCTGACGGTGTCGGAAGTCTGTCCAGATAGGTCGCCAGCGGCGACATATCCAGCTTCACGAACCGCTCCTTCTTCAATCGCTCCAGTGTCACTCCGTTCAAGTACGGATTGTCCGGATAATCGAGCGCCTGGACAATCATATCTTCCTCTCGCTCGCCGAACGCTTCCTCGTCCAATCCCATCGCTCTGCCGAGCAGGGAGAACAGCTCCACATTGCTTTTGCTCTCGCCGAGGGCAGGAATAACGGGCTCCTGAAGCTGAACGTACTGATGCCAATACGATGCGTACAGATCCGTATTCTCAAATGAGGAGGTCGCCGGAAGCACGATATCCGCATACTTCGCCGTATCGGTCATGAACAGGTCATGGACGACGGTGAACAGATCCTCCCGGGCAAAACCCGCCTGCACTCGCTCTGCATCCGGTGCCACGACCAGCGGGTTGCTGCAATAGACAAACAACGCTTTGATCGGATGCTCCGTCATCGCCAGCGCTTCACCGATCCGGTTCATATTGATGGTTCGCGCCTCTGGGTTCGGCCGCAGGTCCGGCCGCTCCAGCGCTTCGCTGTTCATGCTGTTATAGCCGCCGTTCGATTTCGCCGCACCGCCGCCGCGCTTCAGCCATTGACCGGTCAGCGCAGGCAGACAGGTGATGCTGCGAACGGTCAAGCCGCCATTGTCATGATGCTGAAGACCGTTGCCAATGTGGATGTAGGATACCGCCGCACGCCCGTATAGGTCAGCCAGCTTCTCGATATCCGCCACCGGAATGCCGGTAATGCTCGACACGTATTCCGGTGTATAAGAGGCTGCATGCTCCCGGAGCTGTTCATGCCCCAGCGTATAGCGCTGAAGGAACTCCTCATCCACCAGACCGTCGCGGAACATAATATGCATGATGCCGACAGCCAGCGCAGCATCGGTGCCCGGGTACAGCGGGATAAACCAGTCGGCCCACTGTCCCGTCTGATTTTTGTGGACGTCGATCACAATGACTTTAGTTCCGCGCTTGCGGGCCTTCTCAGCCAGCACAACCTGGTGCATGTTGGTGCTCACAATATTGCCGCCCCATACGATGATGACGTCGGCATGCTCCGTATCCTCCGGCACCGTCCCGCCGTTAAAGCCCATGACCGACTTGAAGCCCGCATTGCCTGCGGAATTACAGATCGTCTGCTTCAATTGACTCGCGCCAAGCGCGTTGAAAAAACGCCGGTCCATGCCGTCCACACTCAGAATGCCCATGTTCCCATAGAAGCTGTATGGCAGGATGCTTTCCGGACCATACTGCGCGATCAAGGCCTTGAACCGCTCTGTAATTTCCCGAATCGCCTCGTCCCAGCTGATTCGCTCAAAGGCGCCTTCGCCTTTCGCGCCTGTCCGCCGGAGCGGATACAGGACGCGCTCGGGATGGTATATGCGGTGTGTCATATGGCGGACTTTGTTACAGATGGCCCCCTTGGTAATCGGATGCTCCGGATTGCCTGTAACCTTCACGATTTTCCCGTTCTCTTTATGCAGCAGAAGGCCGCATGTATCCGGACAATCCAGCGGGCAAACCGCCGGAAACACGCCGTTTTCCTGTTGAATCATTTCGTCCTCTCCCTTCGGCACGTCTGCATGTGATCTTTCTTAATCTTAAAGGGAGCCGATGTATTCGTAAAGTTCCGGCTTCTGATAACTTTTCGATTGGCGATGTTTCACCTCTCCAATCCGCGGGTATATTCATAACAAGAGCAAGGATGAGGAACCCAGACCCTCCCTGTCCTTGCCATATCATGGACCACTCCCAAAAAATTCGCCATGCTGTGTCTCCTCCCCCGAGACCTGCATGGCGAATTTGTTGTTTGCGTTTCCAATCTGTGGCTATGTGTGGAACGATATCTCGTGAGTGTCTCGCCAGCCTCAAGGAAAGCCTCACGGATAACCCCGTAACGCTCCGGCTGCCTTGGCACTTTCGTTCACCCGGCCTTGTTGCTGTAACTCTCCTGCTGCTGGCTGGTACGGGTCACCGGGGAACGCCCAGCCCGCAAATATACGCTGGCGTAGGCTGCACCTACAAATACAGCTCCACCGACCAGATTTCCGAGCCATACCGGAATAAAGTTGAGAATATATTCACCCCAGCTGTAGTAGCCCTCGAATATGGCAGCCGGAATGAGGAACATGTTGGCGACAACGTGCTGAAAGCCGATCGCTACAAACGCCATCGTCGGAAACCAGATGCCGAGGATTTTGCCGCTGATCTGGGATGAGCCGTAGCACAGCCACACCGCCAGTGCGACAAGCCAGTTGCAGCCGACGCCAGACCAGAACGCCTGCAAGAAGCTGTCCTCCAGCTTATGCCCCGCCAGATCGACGACTTTATCCAAATAAATCCCGCTGCCGGTAAGACCGGTGACATGACCGAAGAAATAAGCGACAAACACAGCCCCGACAAAATTGCTGACGGTGACCAGCAGCAGGTTCCGAAGCCACTCCGTGGTTGAAATCCGTCCGACCAGCCGCGCCAGCGATACGGCCATCATATTGCCGGTCAGCAGTTCTCCGCCAGCCAGCAGCACCAGAATAAGACCAACCGGGAACACGGCCGCCCCGATCAGTCCCGTTATCGTCCCCCAATGCTCAGGCGCTCCCGCCATGACACGAATCGCCAGCAGGTAGCCGAGTGCGATAAACGCGCCGGCTAAGAAGCCCAGCACCACCACCGCTCCTGCTGAATTTCGCGCTTTGGCCGTTCCATTATCTGCGGTAATGCCTGCGATCTCCTGA
Organism: Paenibacillus campinasensis; assembly: GCF_002272015.1. Lineage (GTDB taxonomy): Bacteria > Bacillota > Bacilli > Paenibacillales > Paenibacillaceae > Paenibacillus_AQ > Paenibacillus_AQ campinasensis. The sequence goes on from NZ_NPBY01000030.1 coordinate 82,649, forward strand.
GGCTTATAATAGGACATGCACGCTCTCTCCCTTCGCTCCCTGCCTGCAAGCAGGAAGCCCTCCTAATACAGCTATTGTATCGCAGGAGCCCTTGACCCGAACGTAACCTAGATCACGCTGCATGTGGAGAGCAGCCGTGTGCACGAGCGCTGATCGCCATCGAAGCCTCCGGTTCATATGAAAAAGGCCACCGGCGCCCAGTTGGACTGGCGACGGTGACCTCCCTTGTGCATCGGTCAGACATGCATCGGCGTATTCACTTCGATCGGCGGGAGCGCCTGAAGTCCAGCGCTGTTCAAGTAGTTCCACGGTTTGTTGTAATGCGGCTGGAAGAAGAAATCAACAAATGCGAGCTGGTCTATCGTCATCCGGTTTTGGATGCACACCGACAGCGTGTTGATCGATTGGGTCAAGTCCGCTCTCGAAATGACCTGCGCCCCCAGCAGCCGCCGAGTGTCCCGGTCATACACTACCTTCAGCGTCACCTCTTCAGCCGTCGGCATAAACTCCGGACGGTAATGATCATGGATGGTCACAGCCTCTATAGCGATCTCCTCATCCTTGGCCGCCCCTTCGGTCAGCCCGGTCGAGGCAATATTATGCTCGTAAATTTTAAGACCCGAGGTGCCCTGGGTGCCCATATACGGTGTCGTGCGCTTGACCAGATTGCGCGCCACCAGCGTTCCCATCCGCACCGCGTTGGTGGCAAGCGGAATGTACATCATTTTTCCGGTAGGATTGTACAGAACCGAGCAGCAGTCCCCGGCAGCGAACACATCCTCCTTGCTCGTCTGCATGTACGAATCGACGACGATGGCGCCATTCGGAAGCATATCCACTTGGCCTTTAAGCAGCTCGGTGTTCGGCCGGAAGCCGATGCACAGAATCACCAGATCGGTAACAATCTCACCTTGATCCGTAATCACCTTACTCACTTTGCCGTCAGTTCCCTCGAAGGCTTTTACCGTTTGTCCGAGGGCCATTTCAATCCCTTTTTCACGGAAGGAATCTTCGATTTTACCACTGAATTCCGGGTCCAGATATTTGTTCAGGATCCGGTCGGCGCTGTCGATCAGCGTCACCTGCTTGCCATTCATCTCAAAGGCTTCCACGAGCTCAACCCCGATATATCCGGCGCCTACGACCGTGATATGCTTCGCGTCTTTGGCCTTTTCGATGATGGTGTTGGAATGATTATAGTTTTTGCAGAGCAAAATATTGTCTAAATCGATACCGTCAAGCTTCGGCACAATCGGCCAGGAGCCGGTCGTTACAATCAGCTTGTCATACGTATCCTCAAACGTCTCGCCGGTGTCCAAGTTTTTCACTTGCAGCTTTTTCCGGTCCGTATCGACCGCCAGGATGTCATGACGCATTCTCGTGGTGACGCCCAATTCATCCAGCTTCTGCGGCGAAGAATAGAACAAGCCGTGAGGGTCCTTTACGACACCGCCGACATACAATGCAATCCCGCAGGACAGAAAGGAAATATTATCATTACGCTCGTAGACGACAATTTCAGCATCCGGATACAAGTGGGCCGTGTTGACAATAGCGGACGTTCCTGCGTGGGTACAGCCAATAACAGCGATTTTCATTGTTGTTCCTCCTCGTGGTAATGCTTCGTATTGGTTTAAGATGAACGGTTTTGCTGCGAATCATGCTGGACAGTGACAAGTGTTCTCTGGAAAAGTGACTGTTCATATTGTGAATTGTTTCACTTGAATTGCTTTTATTATAATGTGATCAATTTCACAAATCAAGCTGTTTTTATGTTTGGTCACATATTGTTCATTTTTTCACAATGAAAAAGAGAGCGATCGCGTTGACAATCCTACAACGAGTGGCAATACCGCTTTGTATATCACTCCTCCCTCCCGTTCCAGCTGTTATCGGGTAATTAATCCGTTTCCCCGGCAGATCCAGCTATAAATCCAGGCCGTCCAGGGCATATTAGAAACTGCTGTGACAGCAGAAAGAGGGATCTCCTGCAAAATTAAAAAAGGTCTGCCCGGGCCGGGCTTCCCCGGACCGCAACAGACCTGCTCTATCTTAGTATTAATTACCTTTCGCCAGCCTTATCCCAGCAACGATTCCACCGTGCTTCGCATCGACTCCGGCGTCTCTCTTGGCTCAAAGCGTGCAGCCACCCTTCCTTCACGATCCACCAAAAATTTGGTGAAGTTCCAGGCGATTTCATCGCTCTCCTGCGGCCCCGGCTGCTCAGCCTTCAAATATTGAAATAGCGGGTGCGCATGGCTGCCGTTGACATCGATTTTAGCGAAAATCGGAAATGTTACGCCATAGTTCAGCTGGCAGAACGACGCGGCTTGCTCGCTTGTTCCCGGCTCCTGACCCCCAAATTGGTTGCATGGGAAGCCCAAAACGACAAGGCCGCGATCCCCGTATTCCTCATACAGCTTCTGCAGGTCGCCATATTGCGGCGTAAGGCCGCATTCGCTGGCCGTATTGGCGATCACCAGCACTTTGCCTTTATAATCGGCAAGCGAAATCGCATTACCCTTCGTATCCTCAGCGGTGTAATCGTAAACAGACATTTTTGTTTCCTCCTTTTCTTAACCTTACTTCTCCTAGTCAGAACCCTTCCTTACCTATCCTTCATCATACCGGAACCGTTGCCGGAATCCAAATGCGCCAACACGCCCGATATGGATATATTCCTACGCTTGTACTATGATATTATTGCTGTAATTCTATCTCGCAAGCGGAGGAATCGATTGTGAAATTATACCCCGAATTATTCCTTACTCCCTGGCATGCCGGTGTGCTCCTGGTGACGGTGCTTGCCTTACTCGCCTTGATCATCGGAAAGTATGACAGCAAGACTATCGTGAAACACACGCTTGTTTCATCGCTCATCGCTTATGCTTTTCTTACCTTCGTGCTCATGCTTGTCATGCAGGAACCGATGTACAAAAAAGAAACGATGGTCTCTGCACTTGACAATGAATATGCAAAACAAGAGGCCAAGTGGAATCCGAATACGGGCGATCAAGTCGCGCTTTACGTGGGCGCCTTCGTTAATGAAGGAAATGTTGAGCTTCTGGTGTATGCCGGCAACTATGACAGCAGCCAGCCGTTCCAAGGTGACATCACCGTATCGCTGCAGGACCATGACAACCAGGAAGTATTTACGAAAACGTACGAGAATATCACCCTTCAACCGGGAGAGAAGAAACAGATCGAGCGAACCCGGACGGAACAGCCGATGGACACATACCGGTTCGGGTACGAGACACGCCCCTACAAGTAACAAGGAGGCCAGGCGATCCGGAGGACCGCTGAAGCGGTGCATCCGGACGTCTGGCCTCTTCCCCATCCGTATTATGAAGGAACGCCGGAATCATCGGCATGCTTCCTGCCCTCTCTCAAGCTTCTGATCGAACGGACGATCACATAAATAACGCTCAGCAGAAGTGGGGAAAAGACCGATATGCCCAGCAACATAGAGCTGGCGACATACGACGGGTCTGTTTCCACTTCGGAGGTGTCTACGAACAAAAAACTGATCAGCGATACAACCGCATAAATCAGGATTTGCGGCCATTTCATCCATTTGACAAGCAAGAAAAACAACAGTCCGCAAACCCCGATCAACAGCAAGGGAAGTGCCAGCCCTTCCGGATTGATCTTTCCTTCTGCGGCCAGCCTCACCACCAACAAGCCTCCTGCATACTGCAGGGGAAAGACCAGCCAGGCAAGCCGGCCGATGCCTGGAAAGGCCCGCCGCTTCTTCTGTTCCTCCTTCAGACGCTGCCGCTGCTCCTCAGGCGGACGCTGCTTCGCAGCCTCTTCTGCCTGCTGCTGGGTAATCTTCGCCATGTACGGACGATACGCCACGTCAATGTTGCCGTCAAACCTGGCTCGCTCCAGATGAATATCCCCTGATAGCTCCTCCGGGACATCGCCAACATAATAATCGCACAGCGACGTTACACTCGTTAGCCATAGCGGCTTCTCTTCCTTGGCGACAATCTCCAGCCAGCGGTTGGCCTCCACCACATTCGTAAACGGAATGGCCAGCATCTGCCGCTGAAATTGATGATGATGTACAAGATACAGCATGGGCAGAAGCTCCAGCTGCTGCAGCGGTTCATTCAGCTTCGTGGGCCTGTAGGTGTAATTGTAGTGAAACACATGCATGCCATAATACAGCTCGGTGACCGCTGATAGCGGGACAACCCCTTCCTTCTTCTCCCTGACTTTGGGGTCCCAAACGGTGTACTCCACTCTGTCATCGTACAACAGGTATTCACTGAGATGCGTATTCACCCATATTCGGCCCTGCAAGGCACTTAACACTTTTCTGAAAATATAAACGCCGAGCGGAATGGCCAGCAATGTTAAATAGATGCCGATTGACGGAAACATCACGACCAGAAACAGCGGGCCAATCATGAGTCCGGCACCGATCAACAGCCCGATAACGTATACGCTAAAGGTCAGTACCCACCATTGGGGCCTCATTTTCCGTTCCTTTTGCTCCAGTAGAATCTCGGACATTCAGGCAACTCCTTTTGATCTAAAATATAGATTTCCATACATCCGCTTTACACTATAAGTGATTATATAATGGAACTGATAAAAAATGGATACTTTGAAGCGATGAAACGAAAAAACCCCTTTCCCGGATCCATCCCGGAAAGGGGTCATACAGCGTCTTAATGGGATTGGCGACGCTCGGCCAGCTTCACCAGCATATGAGCCAGCTTGTGCCGCTCCTCCTGGGAGCCGACCTTCCACAGTTCCTGCAGCAGCTTCTCCTCCGCATTGCGCGGTTCCTCGTTCTCGGCCAGGTAGCCTGCCACCTTCTCAGCAGCCTGTGCCAGCTGTTCCTCGCCAAGCCCGATGTTCTGGGCCAGCTGAATTCGCTTGCTCAAATACGATTGAAACGAATCAAAGTTGGCCAGAATCCGTTCCTTCTCCCCTTCATCAATGCGATCGATGGCATCATCGACCTTATTGACATCCAGTTCACCATTCTTGTTGACGACATGATTATGCTCGGACATGATAACGCCTCCTTTGTTCGACTAGGTTCAATCTTTACTTAACCTTGTCCACCCGAAGCTAATCAACGACCCAGCAAGGAACGCCGCAGCCGAACCCATCGTGCTCGCCAATGGAAAAGCAGAAGCCGTGCTGCCCTGCTGTATCAGCCCGAGTTAACCGGATGCACAGGCAGCGCAAGCCCGGAGGCCTATGACCGCCCCCGGCCGCGGCGACCGCCGCTCCGGCCCTGACTGCGGGCATTGCCTTCCGCACGGCTTCCCTGGCCGCCATCGGAGCCACGGCGGCTCCCTTGGGCGCTCGTCCGCCCTGCGCTGCCGCTCCGGCGGCCGCTGCTGACGCCGCCTGCACGCTCGCTGCCGGCGCGTCCTTGACCGCCCGCCCCCGAGCGCCCGCCTGGGCCAGACCGCTCCGCCTGGTGCCCGCGGCCGCCACTGGTGCCGCGGGCACCTCTAGCGGCGCCGGACCCGCCGCTGCGTCCGGAAGCCTCCTCTCTCCGGCTTCCTCCACGGCCGCGCTGCTGATCCTTAGGCCCGGAGGAGGAGACGCTTCTAGCTTTTCTCGGGCCGGAGGCGTCTATACTTCCGCCCGTCCCTTCGCGAATCGCGTCCTCTCGCGATGCATAATGCAGCCGCTTCAATCGAAGGGAGATCCCCTCTTCAATCCGCAGCAGATCTTGAGCATCCTTCCCTGCGGCAAAGGTGACGGCCATGCCGCTTCCACCCGCCCGGCCTGTTCTGCCGATACGATGGATGTAACTTTCAACATCATGAGGCATATCGTAGTTGAAGACGTGGGTTACCCCCTCTACGTCCAGGCCGCGTGCGGCGACATCTGTAGCGACCAGCAGCTGCAGCTTGGCTTCTCTGAAGCGCTTCATGACGGCCTCTCGCTTCGCCTGGGAGAGATCGCCGTGGAGCTCGTCCGATGCGTAGCCATGGGCCAGCAGCGCTTCGTTCAGGGTGGAGGCCCGCCGTTTCGTCCGGCAGAAAATAATCGCCAGGAAAGGGCGGTACAGCTCAATCGCCGCCCGCAGCGCATCCTGCTTCGTCCGGTCGGTGCATTCCACAACCGCCTGCTTGATCTGCTCGATCGGGACCGGAGAGGCTCCCTTGATGACGATATCAACCGGCTCATTCATATAGTTTCCGGCAAGCTGCTTCACCCCGCCCGGCATCGTCGCTGAGAACAGCATCGTCTGCCGGCGGTACGGCACCGCATGAATAATGGCTTCGACCTCGTCGAGGAAGCCCATATGCAGCATCTGGTCGGCTTCATCCAGCACGAGCATCTTCACACCGCCCAGCTCAAGCGTGCCCCGGCGCAGATGATCGAGCAGCCGGCCCGGCGTCCCGATGATGACATGGCGGCCGCCCTCCAGCTTGCGCAGCTGCTTCTCCACATCTTGACCGCCATAGACGGCCAGGATTTTGGCGCCGTCTTGCTCCCCGGACGTCAGCTTGCGCGCCTCCTCCGTAATCTGGAGCGCTAGCTCCCGCGTCGGCGCAATGATCAGGGCCTGCGGATACGCCTTAGAAGTATCGATCCGCTGCAGAATCGGGAGCAGAAACGCCAGCGTTTTGCCGGTCCCGGTCCGCGCGCGGGCAATGACATCCTTGCCGTCCAGAAGCAGCGGGATCGTCTCCTGCTGTACCGGCGTCGGTTCTGCGATGCCCTGCTCCTTCAGTTTTTGTACTCGTTGTTCGTCGATGCCCAGTTGTTGAAAGTTCGGCAAACATTCCACCTCATTTATATTTTTTCAGGAAATAGACTGACATTCATTCCTGTCTTTGGTAATGTCAGATCAGATGCTATCAACCGGTCAGGAGGTGCAAGGCATGAACCTACTCCACATGCTGCTCGGCTTCATCGTTCTGTTGATTCTGCTTGGAATGATGAATATGATGCTTAATTATATCGCAACCCGGGACGGAGCGCAGATTCCCTTCCGTCAGAAACTATGGCTCATCCCGCTCCTGTCGGCGTCGATCATCGTACCGCTTGAGCTGTGCTCGCTTCTGTATGTGCGGCTGTTTGGCATCACCGGCAGCGCCGGAGAGACCCTTGCCCCAGGCAGCGCCGAAGTGCTGCTAAGCTTCCCGCTGTTTGCACTGATCGGGTTTCTGCTGCTGGAGTGCCTCGTTCATCCGCTCGTCATCGCCACGCTGCGGCTAACGCTCAAGCGGGACAGCGTGCTCATGGCCAAATTGGCGGCCACGCTGGCTGTCGATACGCTGCTGCTGTATTTTATCGCCCTGCTGTTTCCGGCATTGCCGATCCGCAGCCTGCTGCAGGCGCTGTTCATCGCCTTGTTCTATCATGGGATCGAATGGCTGCTGATCGGTGTTCAGACCTGGTTGCTCCATCGTAAGCATGCGAGGCTCCAGGCCTGACACCAGGCTGCTAGAACCTCCCGGATTTAAAAATCGAATACAATAGCCAGGCCACCATCAGAATAGCGACAATGAAACCCAGTTCAATGACAGGGAAATGCCACAGCATAATCGGCTCGTGACTCAGGGAAGAACCGATAATCAGCCCCACCATAATAATGCTGAATGCCAGCAGCACAATGCTGAACGAAAGGCGGTTGCTGATCCGGTCCAGCTTGTGCATGAGCGATTGCAGCTCGGGCACACTGATCTCCACCCGCAGCTTGCCCTTGCTGATCATCGCTGACAGCTGCCGGGCCTGCCCCGGCAAATCGAGCAGGCTCTGCGCCAGTTCACTTACCCCGTCCAGCACCTTTCTGCCAATACGCCGTGAGTTGTACCGCTCCTTCAGCAGCTTCCGTCCGAACGGCTCCGCCATATCAATAATGCTGAGCTCCGGGTCCAGCATCTCAATAACGCCCTCCAGCGTCAGCAGCGACTTGCCGAGCAAGGTCAAATCGGGCGGCAGCATGATCTGATGCCGCTGGGCGACCGCGAACAGATCGCTTAGCGCCTTGCCGATCCGCACCTTCGAGAAAGGAACATCCACATATTCTCCCCGCAGCCGATCCATATCGGCCCTGAGCCGGTCCATGTCGCAGTCATCCGGAATCAGCCCCATGCGCGATATCGCCCGCACCATACTGTCCGTGTTGCGCCTCATCAGCGCGATAATCAGCCCCGACAGATGATCCTTCATCTCCTCGCTGAGCTGCCCTACCAAACCGAAATCCAGGAACACCAGCTTCCCGTCGGCCCGGACCAGCAGGTTCCCGGGATGCGGATCGGCATGGAAGAAGCCATGGATGAAAATTTGCTGCAGCATCCCTTCAATCAGCCGCTCCGCCACCGTCTTCAGATGATGCCCCTTGTCCGCCAGCTCCCGGTAGCGGCTCAGCGTGATACCGTCCGCATATTCCATCGTAAGCACCTTGGAGGAAGTGAACTCCCAGTAAATGCTGGGAATGTGGATGTACTCATGATCTGTCAAGTAAGCTGCCACTTTCTCTGCATTGCGCGCCTCATGGCTGTAATCGAGCTCGGCCATCATCGCCCGCGCAAACTCATCTACGATCTGATCCACCCGATATTGCTTTACCCAATCCCACCGTTTCTCGGCCAATGAGATCAAGTCCCGGAGAATTTCAAGATCCCGCCCGATCATTCTGGCAACGCCGGGACGCTGCACCTTGATCGCTACCATCTCGCCCGTCTTTAACCGGCCGGCATGAACCTGGCCAATCGAGGCTGCGGCAAGCGGCTTGTCTTCGAAGGAGGAAAGCACCTCGTCGATCGGCACGCCCCATTCTTGCTCGATCAGCTGACGTGCGCTTTCCGAGGAGAACGGCGGAACCCGCTCCTGCAGCTTGACCAGCTCCTGGATCAAAGGGTCAGGCAGCAGATCCGACCTTGTGCTCGCCAGCTGACCCAGCTTCACAAATGCCGGACCGAGGTCCTCCAGCACTTTACGCACCCGTTCTCCCAAAGTAACTGTCTCCGGCTCCTCCCGGGATATCCAGCGCACCGGAAGCGACAGCACGTGAAACAGCCCCATCTCCTCCACCATATAGCCAAAGCCATGACGCATTAGCGCCATGGCGATTTCCCGGTAACGTCCGGCATGTCGAATTCGGACCGCCATATTATTCCTGCCGCGATCCTTCCAGCTCGACGATTTTGTGCTCAAGGGCAGCGATTCGCTGTTCCAGGCTCGCGATATCGCTTTCTGTCGGCACGTCCAGCTCCTTCAGCACCTTTTGCACCTGTTCATAAATATAGCTTTTGATCTGGGACTGCTCCGCCTCTCCCCGCTCGACCAACCGCTCGACCAGTGCTTTCGATTCTGCCGGAGCCAGCTCCCCGCGTTTGACCAGATCGTCCACAATTTTCTCTACTTTTTCCTTGCTGACCACGGTAAGGCCTAATCCTAACGAGATTGCTTTCTTGAAAAGATCACTCACGTTTCATCCCTCCTGGTCTTCATCTGCTTCCATTATACCCTTATTTTCTGGTAAAAATCATCTATCCGAGAATGAAAGTCCTCAGGCTGCAAGTTATACCGGACACCTCGCCTTCTGGACATAAAGAAACAGCCCCAAGATCCTCAGATCTTCGGAGCTGTTTCTCGTAATCTATGCACAGGGCTTAGTCGTCGTCCCCGTCATCGTCTCTGTCATCATCGCGGTCATCCCGGTCGTCTCGATCATCCCAATCATCATCGTCATCGTCATCGTCAAAATCGGTGTCGATAACCTTGCCCGTGATGGCGTGAACCTCTACCTCGGCTGAGCCTCTGGACGTTCTCAGTTCCACTTCATACACCCATCTGCCATCGTCCTTGTCCAGGTCCGATTCCACTGCCACTGCGCCTTGCACATGCTTCTCGGCAATGGTTGCCGCTTTGCCTGCGCCGATCACATTGGCCGGCACACGATCATCCCAATCATCGTTGTCGTCATCTTCACGGACGCTGAGCACCTTGCCGCTGTATGCATCAACTCGAACCTCCATCTCGCGCTTCTCTTGGTCAATCTCCACTTCATAGATTTGAGACCCTTTCCAGCGCTTGAGCTCGATGCTGTCGACCACGCCCTTCACTTCGGCCTTTGCTTTCTTCTCAGCCTGTTCCATGCCAATCAGCTTCTTCCCGGTCGTAGCCGTGCCGGTGCTCTGCACGGACGCGCTCACCTCGGATGCGCTTGAACCGCTCGACGGGCTCGGGCTGCTTACGCTTGCGCGGCCAGATGCGCTTGACGCCCCCGATCCGTCTGCCTGAACGGCGCTGATTCCGTAAATTCCGCCTGCCGCGATAACCGCGGCGAGTGCGCCTGTCATCCATGTACGTTTTTTCATGTTAGAATGCCTCCTCATGTTCTGGGTTGCCTTTGCATAGTTCTATCCTATTGGCTGAACATGAGAGGACTCCGAGAGAAAGATTAGAAATTGATGAGAATCAGATGACAGCCTTCCTCATCCATCATCATCATCGTCATCGTCCGAATCATCGTCCACCGTAACTGACAGAATGCGGCCTGTGATGGCATCCACCTGCACAGTCACTTCCCGCCCGTCCTTGGTGTCAATCTCAACCAGGTAGTATCGGCCATCCCTGCCTTCCCGGTAATCGACATCATCCACGGTGCCGGGGAATTCGGCGAGCGACAGGCGGATCGCCTCCTTTTCCGTGATCGGACGATTGGCGGTTGATCCCTGGTTCCCCGAAGGCTCACGGCCTTCCTGCCCGTTCTGTGGCGGCGCTTCTCCATTCGGATCTGTGGAAGCATCCGTTTCATCTGGAGGAGGCTGTTCGCCTCGGGCATCTTCCGCCCCAGGATCGGCTTCACCCGGATTCTGTACCGGAGGTTCTGGCAGCATCCCCGCCCCCTGATCATTCAGACGTTCAATTGCAATAATGTCCCCCTGATATGCATCTACCCTGAGCTCATACACCCCGGTTACAGCTTGGATCCGAATCCGGTACATGTCGTCTTCCAGCACCGTATCCAGCACATCGCCAGGATACTGCTCTGTGACTCCGGCAGCCGCTTCCGCTTGCGTCAGCAGCCGCGGTGCATCTCCCCAAGGACGAATGATGACAAGTGCCAAGAGCAATATCACCGCCAGCGAACCGCTCCACATCAGTATCCTTTTTCGCATTCCATCACCTCATGCCTGTTTCTTTACCGCAAGTATACGCGCTCCAGGTTAGAATACGCTGAGAGAACCCGTCGGTCATTCTGCCAATTTCAACCTGATGACAGCGGTCGTCCCGACCCCGGGCAGGCTGTCCAGCTCAAGCTCTGCTTCAATCGCTTCCGCAATATCCTTGGCGAGCGACAGCCCTAGACCCGCTCCACCTTTGCGGCTCCGGGCCTCATCCACCCTGTAGAACCGGTCGAACACATACGGTAGCTCTTCCTTGGGAATTCCGATGCCGCGATCGGTGATGCGTATTGAAGCTTGCCCGCCGGCGGTCTGAATATCGACCGTCACGGCCTCCTCACTGTACTTCCGTGCATTATCCAAAAAAATAAACAGCAGCTGTCTCAGCCGCTGCCGATCCGTCCAGCCATACACGGCCCCCTGATCGGAGCGAACTTGGACCTCGCGGTGATAGGCGCTGCGAAAAGCGCCGGCGGACGCCTCGCACAGTTCCACCAGATCGACATCCTCCATCTTGACTTGCCATTCGTCACGGTTACGCGCGAGCAGCAGCAGCTGCTCGGTCAGTTCCTTCATGCGCACGGCCTCGGAGTGAATCGCCTCCACAGACTCATGGAACAGTTCAGGTCGATCCAGTCCTCTTCGCTTTAACAGACTGGCGTAGCTCTCTATGATCGTAATCGGCGTTTTCAATTCATGGGATGCATTGGATACGAACTGCTCCTGCTTCTCGTAATTGCGCTCGAGCAAGGTGATCATATCGTTGAAGGCAGCCCCCATCTCCACCAGCTCATCCTTCGACTTCGGGTCCAGCTCGATTCGCCTGAACCGGCCGCTGCTGCGAATCTCCCGCATCGTCCGGGTCAATGCAGAAATCGGCTGCATGATGACCCGTGCCAACACCCGTGTGGAGGCGATAACAGGGAGCAGAACAGCTGCCGACACCACAATCAGGACAATTCGGAGCACCTGCAGATTGTCCATCGTCGCCTGCAGGCTGCGGACAACCTGCACATTCATCACCGCCCCGTCAGGCCAGATAACAGGCAGGGACACCGCTGAGTATGTGCCGCCTGCATAGGATATAATCTCGGCCCGCTTGTCCGGCGCATAAGACAGCTCAAGCTCGGCCAGAACCAGCTGGGAGCTGGAGATCACCGGCGCCGGACCGTTCTGATCCGGGCCGATGACCCGCAGCAGTCCATCAACAGGGACGTAACCCCGGAGCAGATCCGCCGTCGGTATGGCTCCTGCGGCCGCAATAAGCCCTTGGGCAATCCGGTTGGCTTCCGCATCGGCCTGCTTCAGCTGACTGTCCAGTGTCATCCGGCTGAACACGAAGTATATCGACAGGTTCATCACCAACAGGAGAACCGCCATCAGAACCGACGAATACAAATGGACTTTGCTGCTGAGCTTCATACGTCGTCCTTCAGCACATATCCGACGCCGCGAATCGTCTGGATGAGCTCAGGCGCCTGCGGCGCTGCGATTTTTTTTCGTACATACCGAATATAGACATCGACGACATTCGTATCGCCGTAATAATCATATCCCCAGACTGCAGTGAGAATCTGCTCCCGGTTCAGCACCTGGCGCTTGTTCTTGAGCAGATACACGAGCAGATCGAACTCCCTTGGCGTCAGCTCAATTCGCTGCTCCCCACGCATCACTTCCCGCGTCTGTTCATTCAACCTCAGATCCGCCGCGACCAGCCACGCTCCAGGCTCTTCATGCCGGGCTGGAGCCGCTGCCCGCAGACGCAAGGCGGCCCGGATTCGGGCAAGCAGCTCTTCAATCTGAAAGGGCTTCGTAATATAGTCATTTGCGCCCAGATCAAGACCGGACACCTTGTCTTCGACCGAGCTTTTGGCGGTCAGCAGCAGTACGGCTGTGCCTGGATCCGCCGCCCGGATTCTTCTGAGGACCTCGATGCCGCTCATGCCGGGAAGCATCACATCGAGCAAAATCAAATCGAACCCGCCGCTGCGGTAAGCTTCCAGCCCATCGGGACCGTTGTAGACACTAGTCACCTGATAGCCTTCGCTCTCCAGCTCAATCTGAAGCAGGCGCGCGATTTTCTCCTCGTCCTCCACAATCAGTATATTCTCGCTCAAGCCTCCATCCCTCCTTGCCCCGGGCTTAACCGGGAACCCTGGCAGCCCATTTCGCCGCCTGCGCAATGATGGTGCGCAGCTGCGGCTGAAGGAAGGTAGGCTCATGATGGCCTGGCATCAGGAATACCACCCTGCCGATTCCGTACGTATGGCACCAGCCAGCCGGGCACAGTTCGCCATCCGCCTCATACTGCAGCAGAACCGTTCGCTCCGCAAACGGATCAAACTCAAACTGATAGGGCTCCTCCTCAAGCTCAAACGGCTCAATCCCTTCGATAATATCATGCTGCGTCTCTGCCGGCTTGAAAGACAGGGATCGCATCGGCGGATGGCCGTCGAACCGGGCACCGATCAGTTGAGCCAGCTCATACCGATTGGCCAGGGAAATGCCGTTATGCAGAATCAGCAGGCCTCCGCCACCGCTTACGTACGAGAGCAAGCCGGCCGTCTGCCGGGGAGATACCTTCTCGTCCCAAAGGTCACTGTAGGCAATGCACAGCTCATAGGGGTACAGATTGCTTTCATGCAGCATTTTCAGGTTCTCCGTGCATTGAACGGTAAACATATCATTCAGCACATGGGTTATCTGTTTGTCAACGCCTTGGAGCGGGTGAAACTTCGGGTGTGTGTAGCTGCCGAGCAGCAAAGCCTTTCTTTTATCCATATCTCTTGTCCTCCCATAAATCGCGGATCTTGTCTATATCATTCACAGGACATCCTGTTCCATGCACGTGGAGAGTTCACGTCAGGGCAACATCCTCGATGCGTGTTCCTTATATTCCTTCGCAGCCGCTCAGAGCATCAAGCCTGGCGCTGTCGATCCGGTTCCCCGGCAAAATAACGTCCCAGCGTCACCATCATAGCGCCCATTCGCTCTTCCTCCGGCACTACAATCCGCTCGATCCCGGCCTCGCGCAGCGCCTGTGCAGTTACCTTGCCGACCGCAGAGGCAACCACCGGACCGGCAAACGCATCCAGCAGCGCAGCCAGCTGCCCCTTGGACTCGGCATAATCGGTCAGAAAACGGAACTGCGGAGCACTGGTGAAGGCAACGGCATCCACGCTCCCGGCTACAATGTTCGAAACCAACCGCTCAAGGTCTTCTTCCTGCGGCGGAATATGTTTATAAGGGAGGATCGTCCGGACGGCAGCGCCCTTGCTTTCCAGCCAGCTCACCAGTTGTGGCGCCGATTCCCCGTGAAGCTGAAGAATGACGCGCTTGCGATCCAGCTCGCAGTCCGCCATCGCACGGATTAAGCCGGCTGTGCTGCCGTCATCATCTCTGGCCACAGGAACGAGGCCCCGTTTCTTCATGGCATTGACTGTTTTGTATCCCCGGGCAGCGATCTGGGTGCTCTCCAGAACCCCAAGCATCGCCTCAAGCAGTTCCATCTGTTCAGCCATATCAAAGATCGCCTCTAGTCCAATTCCGGTCGTGAAAATGGCCCATTCCGGCGGATCGGCCACCCATGCGGCAATGGCCGCCCGCAGCTCCTCATCATCGAGAAAAACAGTCCCCTGGGCGGGACAGATCAGCGGAGTTCCTCCCATCTTCTCAACCAGCTTGGACATCTCGGCTGATTTGCGCGGGCCTGCCAGGGCGATCACCCGATCCTTCATATGTTGTGCCATATTGTCCTTCCTCCCCTCATATGTACAGCTTTCTCATTTCTATACAGTATACTGGTCTGGCCATTGAATATAAAGTCAGCCAGCGCCTCGGGCTTCACGCCATGCGCCTTAAATCTCACAGAACGGATGGAACCTGTAAGAAGTGACACGCCACGATTAAATCTACTCGGGTATTCGCCCCGCTATGTCCGAATTCCTCTGCCGGGCCGCACGATGCCTCGGGAATCATTCTCCGGCCGCATATATTCCCGAAGCATATGAGGGGCGCTTTAGCCCTTTCGCCTGCCTTGCATAGAGAAAGGAACAGGCCACGTGGCCTGTTCCTTCCCGATGTCCGATAGGACTTATTATGAATCGTTCCTGTGGAGATCCTAGAGCTTGAACCGCTCAACCAGCTGCTGCAGCTCTTCGGACAACCGGCTCAGGTCGGATGCCGATGCAGCGACCTCTTCCATGGAGGCCAGCTGCTCCTCGGAGGCGGCCGAGATCGATTGGGTGTTGCTCAGCGCCTGCTCCGATATTTCCCGTATCGACTCCACCGCCTGTTTGGTAACCGCGGCGTGGGAAGCAAGCGCATGGGCGATCTCTGTCGTTCCGGCCACACTCGCGGTCACGCTCTCCACCGACTTTTTGATCCGGGAGAAGGATCGTCCGGTAACATCAACAGCGCCAACGCCTTCAGATACCTTCTCCTCGGCACTTCTCATCGCCTCGTTCGTCCGCTTCACTTCCTCGAGCACACTTCCGATGAGACTAGTAATCTGCTGCGCCGAGCCCTCCGATTTCTTAGCCAGCTTCTGTACCTCAGCTGCGACCACCGCAAAGCCTCTGCCCTGCTCTCCGGCCCTTGCCGCCTCAATCGAGGCGTTGAGCGCCAGCAGACTGGTCTGCTGGGAGATGTCCACGATATCTCCGATGATGCCGCTAATCTCTTCCGTTCTTAACGTAAGCTGCTCAATGACGCCCCCAAGATCCTTCACAACAGTATCGATGCCCTGCATCGTGTCCGCTGTAGTGATGACCGCCAGATTCCCCTGCTCGGCCAGCTTGGCCGTACTTTGCATATTGTAATGGACTTCCTCCAGTGTGCTGGCAATTGTATCTGCCTGTCCGTTCACCTCGTTCATACGCTGAAGCCCGTCTGCAACCGCTTGAACCTGACGCTCGCTGCCCACGGCAACCTCCTGAACAGAAGATGTCACAAGCTCGATAGCTCTGGTATTCTCTTCAGCACTGGCCGACAGCTGCTCCGAGGAAGCCGATACATTCTCGGTCATATCCTTGACCCCGTGGATCATATCCCGCAAATTATCAACCATCTGCTGGAAGTTATCCGCGAGCTCGCCGATCTCATTGCGTTTGAATCCCGTCAGACGATAAGCCAGGTTGCCGCCGCTAATAATTTCTGTCGCTTCTCTTAACTTGCGAACCGGCTCAATTACGGAGCGGATATTCCACGCTGCCAGAGCGAGGCCGATGATGAGAGAACCTGCCAGCAGCCAGATCATCGTGCTTCGAATATCGGCTACGGCGCCAGTGACCTCATCGTTGGACATGACGCCAACGATTTTCCAGCCTGTCCATTCATTCGTGATGTAATTGATCTGCCAATGCCCGCTGTCCGGATGCTGGAATGAGAATTGTCCGTCCGCTTGCTCAAACAGCCGGGCCACCCACTCGGTATCCCCGTTGCTCTCGGCATCGGTGCCTGCCGGATATTCCGGATGAAACAGGAATTTATGAGTCTGATCCACAACCGTGGTATATCCCTCGCGCCCCACCTGCACTTGAACGAGATCGCGAATCTGGTCCATATTCAAATTGATCCCCATGACCCCTTCACCGTCTTCCAGTGTTTGCGCTACCGTCACCACGGTCTCCGAGCTGGAAGCGGAAGTATAAGGAGCCGTTACAATCGGCTGTCCCGGACTGTTCATCGCTTGCTGGTACCAATCCCGCTCCCGCGGATCATAATCGTCAGCTACCTGATTATTTGAACCCGAAATGAAGCTTCCCGTCGCTGTACCTACATAGATATTCGACGTCTCAGGATGAAGGTTATGATACTGCCTTAATCTATCGCGAATCTGTGTCCCCCCGTTCGCCTGCTCTTGATTCGTGCTCGCAGAATTCATCTCGCCAATGAAATAGCCCAGGTCATGCAGCTTGGCTCCAATCGTCTGGTCGATAATTTTGTCCGCCGTAATTACACTAGATGCTGCATCCTCCATAATTTGACGCTCAATGGTTGCTGCCGCATCCCGGTAAGTGAAATAACCGATGGTGATGCTCGGCACCAGCAGGACAAGCAAGTAGGCAACCATCATATTCCTGCGAATTCGCTGGGCATTTCTTTTTTTCATGGCACGAATCCCTTTTGTCTATAATGTAATCCAACATCCCTTTATATCGACAATTTATCGGAAGAAAGTGCCTTTAATTTAAGTGGAAATTTATCACATGCCGTCACATTATTTTTCCCTTAAGAATCCGTTAAAAAAAAGAGCCCTGATTCAGGACTCTTTCTGTTCGTGCTGAGCATCAACACCATTTATATAAAAGCCATGCGCCCGATGCTTCATTGGATAAAGCGCCTGGCTGGTTTGGTTACTTTCCGCTCGGAATGAAGGCGCTCAGATCGATGCCGAGGCCAGCGGCCAGACGCTCACCGTACTCCGCATCCGCCCGGTAGAAATTGCAGACCGCGCGCAGCTGGATATCCGACTTGGTCTGACGAAGATCAGTCACCAGATTGCGGATCAGATTATCCTTCTGCTGCTGCGTGAACGAACGGTACAGTTCTCCGGCCTGTGTAAAGTCATCCGTCTTCTCAATCCGCTGCCGGGTGGTCGGACCATGAAGCGGCGCTTCGCTTTCGCGGTATGCAGGGTCTTCTACGGGCCCGCTGGTGTAGCTGTTTGGCTCATAGTTGATCGGCGATGGGTCCTGCTTCACATTCATCAAGCCGTCACGCTGATGGTTGCGAACGGGAGCATACGGGCAGTTCACCGGAATTTGCAGATAGTTCGGTCCAAGACGATGGCGCTGTGTATCCGGGTAAGAGAACAGTCGGCCTTGCAGCAGTTTATCCTCCGATGCTTCGATGCCCGGGACGAGTGCGCTTGGCGAGAAGGCAGCTTGCTCCACTTCCGCAAATACGTTCTGCGGGTTGCGGTTCAGCGTCATCGTGCCTACCGGGATGAACGGGAACAGCTCCTCCGGCCATGTCTTGGTCGGATCAAGCGGATCGAATGCCAGATCATCCATCTGCTCTGGCGACATCAGCTGCACGAGCAGGCGCCATTTCGGGAAATTCCCTTCCTTGATATGCTCATGAAGATCGCGTGTGGCATGATTGAAATCCTTGCCCTGGACCTCTGTCACCTCATCGGCGTTCAAAGTGCGGACACCTTGGAGGGACTCCCATTTGTATTTAACATAAGTGACTTTCCCCTCCTGATTGACCCACTTGAACGAATGAACCCCGAAGCCGTCCATTTCGCGATAGTTGGCAGGCGTGCCGTGATCCGAGAATACCCAGGTCATCATATGCGTCGATTCCGGGGACAGGGTCATGAAATCCCAGTAACGTCCTGGCTCCTGAATGTTCGTCTCTGGCGATGGCTTGAGCGAATGCACCATATCCGGAAACTTGATGGCATCCCGGATGAAGAATACAGGCAGATGGTTTCCGACCAGGTCATAGTTGCCTTCTTCCGTGTAGAATTTCACTGCGAATCCGCGAGGATCCCGGGCCGTCTCCGGCGAACCGGTGCCATGAATCACGGTGGAGAAGCGTACAAAGACCGGTGTCTCCTGTCCGATCTCTTGCAGGAACGCTGCCCGAGTGTAAGGCTTCAAGTCGTTCTCTACCACGAAGACGCCATGTGCCCCGGCTCCGCGTGCATGCACGACCCGCTCAGGAATCCGTTCACGGTCAAAATGGGCAAGCTTCTCGATCAGATGGTAATCCTCCAGCAGCGTCGGTCCGCGCCGGCCGGCTGTCTTCGAATTCTGGTTATCTCCTACAGGGGTTCCCTGGTTGGTGGTCAAGCGATCCATCATATCTATTCCTCCTAGAACTATAATTGATATTAGACTGAATCTAAATTTATGAATTGATTGTAGCATCTGTGGAGGGAGAAGGTCATGATGGTCAAATGAGCCTTATATGAAGTTCATATGAAAGAACAATGATAAAACTTGGCAAAAAAAAAGAGCGGATTAATCCGCCAGGCGGTAACCCACTCCTCGTACTGTTGCGATATATCGCGGCGCCCCCGCATGGTCGTTCAGCTTTTTGCGAAGACTTTTGACATGAACGTCCACCACATTGCTGCCGCCCATAAAATCCGTATCCCAAATCTTGCTCATCAGCTCCTCGCGCGTGCATACAGCACCGCCGCTCTCCAGCAGGTGAATCAGCAAACTGAATTCGGTTTTTGTCAGGTGAACCGGCGTATGTCCTTGGTGCAGGGTCATTTTCTCTCTGTCGACAATCAGGTCTTTGAACACCAGCCCTTTGGCTCCTTCTTCGGACCGTAAGGTTACGCCGGAGAACAGGCGAATCGTGCGCTGCACCTGATACAGCATCGTTTGCTTGGAGCGCGCTGGCCACACCATCAGCTCTTCGCTCAGCAGACTGCCGCCTGCCCGGCCCATCAATTCCTCATTGACCAGATAAAGCACAGGCACTCCGGCCTCTCCTGGAATCAGCATATCTCTTTCCTTCCGGAAAGCGACAATATCCCGGCAGCCGGTCATATCCGCGATGAGAATGCCTGTGTTCAAGGCATTTTGCAGCCCCGGTTCCCACTTTCTGAACATCATGACCTCAAAGCAATTCTCGGACAAGGTGATCAGCATATCCTGTACACGTCCGGGTGAGCGGCTCAGCAGTGCAGCTCGAAGGGACACCGGACAAGCATCGCCGATCGAGAAGCCAAGGCCAGGCTCAGTATAACGATTCTCCACTTTCCAGTCTGGAAACGGCAGCACAGCTCCGATACTTGCCATCAGTTCTTCCGTTTGGTTTGACATTCCGGACATACCCCCCCAAATACAACATGAGCATGATGAATGACGTAATGCGTTTCACCCGCTACCGTGTCGGCCCAATCCTTGGGCACCTCGGTCATGACTTCGTCTACTTTACCGCATACCTCACAGATGATGTGCTGATGATCATCCATTCTGGCATCATAGCGGCTGGCGCTTTCCCCAAGCTTCAGCTCTCTGATCAGCTGTTTGTCTGTCAGGTAGCGCAGGGAGTTGTAGACCGTACCGTACGCCAGATTATAGCCCTTCTCCATCAGTCGGTTCATAATATCCGCAGCGGTAGGATGGTCGTTCGCTTCCCGAACTACATCATATACCGCCTGCCGCTGCGTCGTCAGGTTTATGGATTTCAAGGTATTCACCCTTTTAATTTTATTTTTAGAATAAGTATAAATCTTATTTCGAGTTTGGTCAATATGATAGGTATGATTTATCAATATCCAACATTCCATTCCCCAAGAGAGCTTATATATGGAATAATATAGATATCATTCCATGATTAAGTGGGCACGTAAGGCGGAAAGGAGGAGACGCTCATGTTCCTGATCTGCACCATTTTGTATACGATAGCCTTCTGGTTCGGCTCCTTATGGTTGAAGAAAAAACTGAACCTCCCCCGTGAAACGAAGGGGTGGCTGTACAAACACATGAATCGGTGGCACAGGTTCGGAGAAATGGCGATCGTTGCGGTTTTGATCGCTGCACTATTGATGACGAGATTGGTGATGGGGTGGAGAACATCTACTCACCATGACTGTATTCTTGCTGTATCCGTGCTGCTGGCTTTCCGATCATTTGTCGAAAGAAGATTGAACCCGAAGTCCAGGCAGCACATCCTCAGTGCGTACGCAAGTATGAGCGGGCTGATCCTTTATACGGGCAGCGAATGGTGGATGTAGGAGAATACGCTCGCATTTTCGCACCTTTTGTAAATTGAGGGCGATAAATTTCTGGTGTTTGGCCCCGTTTATCCTTAAAATAGGGAGGAACGTCCTCATTTCCAACATTTATTCAAGGAAATGTGAAAGGAGCTCTTCACTCCCAATGCTGAACAGCCTGTTAATCAACTTTTGTATACTCGCCACCTTCCTATATATCTCTGGATGGCTGACGCAGCGCTACGCCTTGAGCATGGATACTCCCTCATTAAAAGTGAAGATCTATGCGGGCATTTTATTTGGATTGATTGGCCAGATCATGATGCTTCATTCATTTCCTATTGATATGAACCTTACCGCTGATCTGCGACATCTTGTGATGATGGTGGCAGCCATCTATTTCGGCTGGATTCCGGCCATCATTTCCGGGCTGCTTATCGGCTTCGGCCGGATGGTCATATTCGGCGTATCGATCTCCTCCGTCATTATCGGTTCCGGCATGCTGCTGATCGCCGTCATCTCAGGCTGGATATCGACGACACGGCTCGACCGGATGACCAAGATGCAAATCATGAATGCCGGCAGCATGGTGATCCATTTGCTCGTCATTCTGACCAACATGACAGACCATGATCGGGCGTTTATATTCTTCATTACGCAGCTGGTAGTCTCCATCATAGCCGCAGCATTGCTCTGCCTGCTGACCGAACATACACATGCAGCCAACAAGCTTCTGCTGCAGATTAATACCCCGGCGGCGCCTGGGGATATGACAAATCTCAGCCATTTGAAGCAGTTCGAGCAACGGCTCTCGGAGCGGTTTCTCGAAGCCCAGCATTTCGGCGAGCGGCTTGGCCTTATTATTGTTGACATTGATCACTTCAAAAAAATAAACGACACCTACGGCCATGAGGCCGGAGATGCCGTGTTATTACAGCTTGGCAATGTGATGAAGGAGCATGCCCGCTCATTTGACGAAGTTTCCCGAAGCGGCGGCGATGAATTCACCGTGCTCGTTCCGGAAGCAACCCCCATCGAGATGACGGCGATTGCGGAGCGAATCCGGGAAGCCGTGGAGAAGCATACCTTTCTCCTGCACAGCGGAACGAAGCTTCACCTTACCGTATCCGTCGGCGTGGCTGTTCATCCCGATACGATGATGGCCAGGCAAGCTATCGAATTGCTGGATCAAGCTGGCCAGGAGCTATACCGCGCGAAGAACACCGGGCGAAACAAGGTATGTATCGCTCCCGGATTACAGCCCCCTAACTTTGGAGTACCTCTTCAATAGCGGTCAATGTCGCTTCAGACAGCGGGATGCCAGAAGCTTTCACATTCTCTTCCACCTGCTCCGGCCGACTTGCTCCAATGAGTGCGCTCGCTACGTTCGGCTGACGCAGAATCCATGCAAGTGCCAGTTGGCCGACCGTGATATCAAGCTCTCGGGCTATTGCGCCGAGCTTCTGTACCTTCTCAAGACGCTCCGGGCTGATCTTCAGCCTGTCGGTTCCAAGCTTGGAGGCCCTGCTGTTCTCCGGAGCGTCCTCGAGACTGGCGTATTTCCCAGTCAACACCCCTTGGGCCAGCGGTGAATAGACCACCTGTCCAATCCCTTTACGTTCACCAAGCGGAATAATCTCTTCTTCAATCTGCCGCTCGAACATATTGTACAGCGGCTGATTCACCACGATGCGATCCAGCAAATACCGGTCAGCCACGGCCAGTGCAGCTTCCATCTGGGCAGCTGTCCACATGCTGACACCCACATACAGCACCTTCCCTTGACGCACTAGATCGTCAAGCGCCCGCAGCGTTTCTTCGAGCGGAGTCTCCTCATGGAATCGGTGGCAGTAATAAATATCGATGTAATCCGTACCAAGGCGCTTAAGGCTGGCATGGCACTGCTCCATGATATGCTTGCGGGAGAGTCCGCGGTCATTCGGGCCGTCTCCCATATTTCCGAACACTTTGGTTGCCAGCACATAGGACTCGCGCGGGAACGCGCCCAGCGTCTCTCCTACGACCACTTCTGCAGCACCCTGCGCATAGACATTGGCCGTATCAAAAAAATTAACGCCAAGCCCGTACGCCGTCTGAATCGACTTGACTGCATTTTCACGTTCTACATACCCGCCATAGGTCAGCCAGCTGCCAAGGCTGATTTCGCTAACCTTGAGCCCGCTTCCGCCTAATCTTCTGAACTCCATTGGTGGAACCTCCCTTATATGAAGATGGATGTCTCCTCTCTATTTTACCATCTCTCAGCGCATTCGTCAGAAGGACCTCCAGTCACCGCTTGAAGAAGTTCGATTTGATTTTCGTCCGCACCTTCACCGTGAACTTGATCTGCGGGTACAGCCGCTCCCAGTCCTGCATTTCCGTATCATTGTTCCAGTGCGTTCCGGCATAACGCAAACCGAAGCCAAGCGGGTCCAACCCGGTTTCCTGTATTTTTTTCAGCAGTCGGGTCACGTCTTTCGACAGTTCTTGGCTGAAAGCTTCCTCGATCTTCTTAAGCTCCTCCAGGGTCATCTGCTCCTCCATTTGCTTCTCCTCCAGCGTCCCGGACAGCCGAATGGTATACCTGATCTCTCCTTGTCCATCAGAACCATCGATAATTTTGTATTTCGCTTTCGAGCGCTCCACATTCATCTCCAGAATCTCGCCATCCCGCCTCGTCCGGAGATTGGTCCGTATATCCCTGCGATCCAGCATATTATAGAGTCTGGTGTCCTCGGGGTTCAGGATCAGCTTGACCCGCTCCTTGTCCATCAGTGCGACGCGGTCGATATTCAGCACATTTCCCTCGGTCGTAATGACCGGCATGACCGGGTCCTCTCCGATCTCCCTCATCTTGCGGTTGAGATCAAAGGCAAACGTCCTCGTAATGAACGGGGACTCGGTCCCGTCCTCGCTAATGGCCAGCACAAGCGCGTTGCCGGCGACCCGCTCCGTCGGCGGCTGGATCTTCAGCACAGCCTCCGCCGTCGGAATCGCCACACCCGGAAACATCAGCAGCTGGATGTCCCGGCGCCGAACCGTCCAGTCCTGAATGCTGCGGATGCTTCGGCGCGCATATGACTCGCCGTACAGCACCGCCCTGCAGTGCCCGAAATCCAGTTCCTTGTCCACCTTGGACTTAACCTGACGTATCGCTTCGGCAATGCTCTCGGATTCCTGAGTAACGGTCAGCGACTTGACCTCCCCCGACTTTGGATCACCTGTCGGAATGGCCATCTTGAAGCTATATCTGTTCACGTTCGGCCCCTTCTCCGACACATCCACACCGATGGAAACAACAAATAACCTGAGGTCAATGTCACGGAATCCGCAGCCGCTCAGAAGCAGAATGAACGCACATAACAAAATCATCACACGATATGTGGAGTGTCTCATGCTTTCTTCCTCCTCTTTCTTTTGACCGCGGCATATATCAGCGTTCCAATCAGCACAAATTCCCCGGCAAACCGGGAATCAACGAACACAATCGCCATATCCTTCAACATGTATTGGTTAATTGCGCCTGAGATGACTAGCACGATCAAGCTAAACACCCCAATAATCCACCATTCGGCCCTTCTCCTCTTCTTGTCTCCCTTGGGTGACGGGCTTCCCTTGAACCCGAACACCCCGATGATCAGCTCCTTGCTGACATGCCAGTGGACAATCGAGTTGAGCAGAGACAGCGTCATGTACACAAAGTAGAACACATAAATCATTCGCTCGATGATAAAGTAGCGGATTCTGAGCGAGTCCATCGCCGCAAACGCCGGATATTCATGCTCTCCCGCACCGATCGTTCCAAGAAACCCGATTGGCCCCAGCATCGATACAGCCAATGTCGCAATGCTCATCATAATGATCAGAATGATATGCCTCATTCTGAATTTATGGAACACCCGATTAAACACCACCATGTTGATGTATCCGGTGAAGACGTATGTAGCCGCCGCCATCGTCTGGTATGTAGGTGGATTCCAGGTATAGGTGATAATCTGCCGAACAGAGTCATAGCTGAAAAACGGGCTGCTGAGCGCGCGCCAGGACATGTAAACAATGAGCGGAACCGCCATGTACAGCACCATCTCAAGCGCGTATAGAATCGACTCGGAATCAAGACGGGCGGCCAATCCGACGACCACAATGAACCCGCCCAGAATGAGGTATGTCGCAATGTCCGGATTAATATACCGATCCGTAATATCGGTAAAGCTGATCAGGGTAATGACACTGGAGAAATACCAGACCGCGGCGGCTACGATCAGCATCGGGGCCGCCAGCCATCCCGGCAAGGTAGAATACAAAATTTCCGGCAGTCCTTCTCCCGGAAATTTGGCAATCAGCTTCGCAAATAGATACAGCAGCCCTGCACCGATCGGGATCGATAACAGGATGGACATCATGCCCCCATCAAACCGGTCATCCAGCATAATGCCGGGAACAAAGTTAATCAGATTGATCGATGCATTCAATAAGAAGAGGTAGTAGAAATACTTGTTCCTAACCACTCCGCTCATCCCCCTTTTTCCGCCAATCCATGGCGAACATCTTCAGATATGGCTTGCCAAAGGTGCGGAGGCTTGTTAAATAGGTGATCATAGCTACCATGCCAAGCACGATGCCGACCAGCCCGAAGGTGGAAGCGAGAAGAATAAACACATATTTGCTCACCCGAATCCCCATGCTCATCATGGAGAAAGGAATCACGAAGTTTGTTATCGCCACAGCGGATACGAGGATGATCATAATATTGCTGACCAGCCCCGCTTCCGTGGCCGCTGTTCCGAGAATAAGACCGCCGACCGTCGTGGCTGTGGGACCAATCGCCTTCGGCAGTCGCACGCTCGCTTCGGTCAGAAACTCCATGGCGAGCAGCATGAAAATCACCTCAAAAAAAGAGGGGTACGGCACCGTGGCCCGGCTGCCTGCGATAAGCAGGGAAATTTGCATCCGCAGTATTTCCGGATTGTATGACGTAAAGGCAACGTACATCGCTGGCAGAAGCACCGTCAGAAACAATGCAATGTACCGGATGGCTTTCAGGAACCAGCCGATCGGAGGCAGCTGGATTTTATCATCCATGGCGGTGAAGAAGTCGTTAAAGATCGAAGGAACCAAAATGGAGTAGCCGGTATTATCCACGAGAATCGCGATTTTACCCTGTGAAATATTCATGACCGTCCGGTCCGGCCGCTCGCTGAACATCATCGTAGGAAACAGGCGCCAATGCGGATGCATCGTTGACCTTTCAATATCCGATGCGGATTGAATCACATCCGATGTGATATCGGACAGCCGATTCTTTACCTCTTCCAGAATGGTCTTATCGACGAGCGTATCATCGTACAAAATAATGAGCCGGGTCTGTGATGCTCTTCCCGCTGTCATATATTCACTCTTCAGATGGGCCGACTGATAACGATGGCGGATAAGATTGAGGTTGACCTCAACGTTCTCCGTGAAAGAATCGTCAGGGCCCTGAATGACGTTCTCCGTACTGGCCGGCTGAATGCTGCTCGTATTCACCAGCTCAGCGTCAAACAACAGCACCTTGTCCCTGGTGAAGATAGCGACCGCTCCGCGCAGCATGTTGCGCAGCATATCCTCTTCCCTGTCAGGCTCCAGACTTTTCGGGAAAGATCTTATGAACTCCAGATATAGCGGCACATCGTCCAGCTCATAAAACCGGTTGATCAAATGGTTATTGATCATGACAGGATCGCACATGCTTTTGAAGTATATGATGTCGATCTCCTCAAAGCCCTTTTTCAACTTGCGCTCCTCGATATCCGAGACGCCCTTCAGTTGTCTGTGCAGCCAGGCCAGCGCCTGCTTGGGGTTAAGCTTGTTCTGCTTTTTCATGATCGAATCCCTCAACTTCCTCGCTTTTCCGAATCTGGTCCGTTTAAGGTATTTTTTTCACAATCCCCCCAAATTATTTACAGTAGCGGAAGAAATTTGGGCGAATGAACCCGCGAAACGAGCCTGCGGTCAGCAGCACAAGTTTCTAATCTTCATGGCGTGGTAATAATGAAAACAAAGATGGAAAAGACAGGCGAAAATGATGATTTCAAGGAGGAGTGCTGTATGAATGAGTCAGGCAATCTGAAGCAAGGGCTTCCGCAATATCCCGAATCTTTGTGGCGGGCCACAAGCGAGCTGCCGTCCTTCGATAGACTGGCTGAAGATATTCAGGCTGATGTAGCTGTCGTTGGAGGTGGCATCACCGGTATTACGACGGCCTATTTGCTGGCGAAGGAGGGCATGGATGTGGTCGTTCTTGAAGCCGGCAAAATTCTGAACGGAGCGACCGGATTTACGACGGCGAAAGTTACAGCCCAGCATGGTCTGATCTATCATGAGTTCGAGAAGCATTTTGGCGCGGAGAATGCCCGAAAGTATTATGAAGGAAACCGCGAAGCCATTGAGTTCATCCGGGACATGGTCGGTGAGGAGGAGCAGGAGTGCGGGCTTAAGCTGGAGGATGCCTATATCTATACGGAGGATGAGCGCAGTTTGTCCAAGCTTGAGGATGAACTCAAGACGTATGAGAAGCTTTCCATTCCAGGCGAGTGGATGGACAAGCTTCCGCTGCCGATCCCGATTCAAGGTGCGATCAAGATGCCCGGACAGTACCAGTTCCACCCGCTCCAGTACATGAAGCGGCTGACGGAGAGGTTTCTGAAGCTCGGCGGACGGATTTATGAATACACAACCATTGATGAACAGGCGGAAACAAGCGGCCCGGTCATCCTGCAGACGACACGCGGCAATCATAAAATCACCTGTAATTTTGCCGTGTCCGCCTCCCATTTCCCGTTCTATGACGGCAAGGGGATGTACTTCGCCAGACTGCACGTGGAACGCTCCTATGCGATTGCGGTCAAGCCGGAAACCGCGTATCCCGGCGGGATGTATCTCAGCATTGACCAGCCCGTCCGCTCCCTGCGGTCCGCCTCTTATCAGGGCGAAGATCTGGTCATCGTTGGCGGGGAGAATCACAAGACAGGAAAAGGAATCAGCACATACAAGCATTACGAAAACCTGGAGCTGTTCGCCGGGAAGCTGCTCGGGACCAAAGAGATCCCGTACCGCTGGTCAACGCAGGATCTGGTGACGCTCGACAACCTGCCTTACATCGGTTCGCTGACGCCGAATGAGGACAAGATTTTTGTAGCTACGGGATTCCGGAAATGGGGCATGACCACCAGCGCGCTGGCCGCTCACATCCTGGCGGACAAAGTCCTTCAGCGCAAAAATCGGTATGCCCAGCTGTTCTCCCCGTCCCGTTTCAAAGTGGATCCGAGCCTGAAAACCTTGGTCGTTCAGAACGCCGGTGTTGTCAAAGATTTCATCGCCGGAAAAGTGGACCTGAAGCACACCGATCCATCTAAGCTCGGGCCTGGGGAAGCAGCCATCGTCCGCCATAATGGGCAGCGTGCAGGGGCATTCAAGGATGAAGCAGGAAACCTTCACATGGTGGATACGACCTGCACCCATATGGGCTGCGAAGTGGAATGGAATGAAGGGGAGCGCTCATGGGATTGCCCATGCCATGGCTCCAGGTACACGTTCGATGGCGAGGTGCTGGAAGGGCCGGCGATTGAACCGCTAAAAAAGCTGAACCCTGACGACTAGACCCGTCGCCGGATGGAAACACAATCAAGCCCGCACCAGAAGATGACGCAAGGTCATCCGCTGGGCGGGCTTCTATTTTTTGAAATATAAATGGGAATTCTCCAGAATCACGCGATCTCTGTAGATGCAATCTCTGTGCGGTAAGCAGCCAGTGACTGCTCGACAATGACGCGCACGAATGCCGGATCGATGTCCGCGATCCATGCGGCCGCATAATGCCATGCATTCTCTTCCGCCTGCAGCGCAATCTGTTTGCGCACAAGCTCGTTCTCCGAGGTGTCCATTCTGCTGCACAGCTCCTGCAGCGTCTGGTCAGCCGCATGACCCAGCTCGTGGGCGAACACGACGGCAAAATAGGCTTCGACCTGTTCCAGCGATCCGAACAGCTGCAAGCATTGCTGGCGTATCACCTCGGTATACATCGTGACCGTGTGCGAATTCATCGCATATTTCCCTCCGACCAAGCGTCCCCCGGGAAAATAGGACTCCAGCGCAACCGTCACGGTACTGCCTGACCGACGTAACAGCTCCTGTACAATTTGATTCAGTTCAGCCTTATTCAATAACGATCATGGCTCCCTTATACGTAATGAGCACGTCCCGTGCCAAGTTTCATAACCTTCATTATAGTAGAACCATATGAAAAAGCAATGCTCGATATGACCGCCATTCAGACAGCAGCGCAGGTTAGACCGCTTCCTTCCGGGAGCTGAACTGGCTGTTGTAGAGGTCGGCATAGAAGCCGCCGGCCGCCAGAAGCTCCTCGTGGGTTCCCTGTTCAATGATGCTTCCCTGATTCATGACCAGAATCAGGTCCGCTTCCTTGATCGTAGACAGACGGTGCGCGATGACAAAGCTGGTCCGGTTCTTCATCAGTTCATTCATCGCATGCTGAATGTACATCTCGGTCCGGGTATCCACGCTGCTTGTCGCCTCATCGAGGATGAGGATCGCCGGGTTCGCCAGGATCGCCCTGGCGATGGTGAGCAGCTGCTTCTGCCCTTGTGAAATATTCGTCGCTTCTTCATTCAGCACGGTATCGTACCCTTCAGGCAGCGTACGGATGAAATGGTCCGCATGCGCTGCGACGGCGGCCTGAACGATCTCCTCCTCGGTCGCCCCCTCGCGGCCGTACCCGATATTGTCACGGATCGTGCCATTGAAGAGCCAGGTGTCCTGGAGCACCATCCCGAACAGGCTGCGCAGCTCCCCGCGTTTCATTGAGGTAATATCGATACCGTCGATGGTGATTCGGCCAGCATTAAGCTCATAGAAGCGCATCAGCAGGTTGATCAGCGTTGTTTTCCCTGCCCCTGTCGGACCGACGATAGCCACCGTCTGCCCCTGCTTCACTTCGATGTTCATATCCTTGATCAGCAGCTGATCCTCATGATAGCCGAAGCTCACATGCTCAAACGCCACATCGCCGCGCGGACGGTCCGGCTTCGAGGCAGCGCTGGCATCCGGAGTTTCCTCCGTCTCATCCAGCACCTCAAACACCCGCTCTGCCGAAGCAATGGTCGATTGGATGACGTTGGCGATGTTCGCCAGCTGTGTGATCGGCTGCGTGAATTGACGGGAATACTGGATAAAGGCCTGAACGTCCCCGATTTCAATCGCTCTGCGGGTAACAAGCACGCCCCCCACGACAGAGACGATTACGTATCCGATATTCCCGACAAAGCCCATCAGCGGCATAATCGTTCCGGAGATGAACTGCGCTCTCCATCCGGCATCGAACAGCCGGTTGTTCACTTCCTCGAATTTCTCGGCAGACTGGCGCTCCCGGCCGAATGCCTTGACGATCTTGTGCCCGGTATACATCTCTTCCACATGGCCGTTCAATTCTCCCAGATGCTTCTGCTGGGCTACAAAATGCTGCTGGGAGCGCTTCGCCACCACGGTGGTAACAATGATGCTGAGCGGCAGTGTCAGAATGACAACAAGCGTAAGCAGCGGGCTGATCGTAAGCATCATGATGACGACCCCGACCAGCGTGACGGCAGAGGTGATCATCTGCGTCAAGCTCTGCTGGAGCGTGTTGCTGATGTTGTCCATGTCATTAGTCACCCGGCTCAGCGTTTCGCCATGCGTGCGGGCATCGAAATATTTCAGCGGCAGGCGGCCCAGCTTGTCGTTCACTTCCTTGCGCAGATCATACACCGTACGCTGGGCCACACTGGCCATCACGTACTGCTGGATGTAAGCAAACAGCGAGCTGAGCAGGTATAGTCCGCCGAGCCACAGCATGATCTTCTGGATGGCAACGAAGTCGATGCCGTCCCCGCTGGTATAGCCGCGATAGAGGAGCGTCGTCGCATCCCCCAGTATTTTCGGACTGACGATGCCAAAGATTGTGCTTAGGATCGCAGCGATAAGAACCGTCAGAAGCTTGCCCTGATGCGGTCTCAGATAACCGGACAGCCGTTTGAATGTGCCCTTGAAATCCTTCGCTTTCTCCGGCGGCATGCCCGGTCCATGAGGACCGCCAAAGGGACCGCCTCCCGAATGCCCCCGTCTTTCCTTCTTGTCACTCATGCGATCTCCTCCTCCGACAGCTGGGAAGCGACAATCTCCCGGTACACGCGGGAGTTCTCCATCAGCTCTGCATGTGTCCCTATGCCTGCAACCCGTCCTTCATCCAGCACGATAATGCGGTCGGCATCCATCACGGTGCTCACCCGCTGTGCAACAATCAATACCGCGGCATCGCCGGTTTCCTCACGCAGCGCGGCGCGCAGCTTGGCATCTGTCTTGAAGTCAAGCGCAGAGAAGCTGTCGTCGAACAGATATATTTCCGGTTTGCGCACGAGCGCGCGTGCGATCGACAGCCGCTGTTTCTGTCCACCCGATACGTTGCTTCCGCCCTGAGAGATCACCGCCTCGTATCCGCCCTCCATCTTGGAGATAAAATCGGCAGCTTGAGCGACCTCAGCGGCATGCTGTATCTCTTCCATGCTTGCATCTTCCTTGCCGTAACGAATGTTGTCCGCAATCGTCCCGGTGAACAGCAGCGCCTTCTGCGGCACAAGCCCGATTCTCGATCTGAGCTGTTCTTGCTTCAGATCCCGCACGTCCACGCCGTCCACAAGCAGCCGGCCGGACGTGATGTCATAGAAACGGGGGATCAAGCTGATCAGGGTCGACTTGCCTGATCCGGTGCCGCCGATAATCGCTGTAATCTCGCCCGGACCTGTCCGGAACGAAATATTGGACAGCGCCGGCTCCTCTGCGCCCGGATAATAGAACGTGACGTCCTCGAACTCGACAACGCCCTTCTGCCCGGTCGCAGCAGGTTCCTTGTCCGTATCCTTGATCTCAGGGACAAGGCTGAGCACCTCCTGGATCCGAACCGCAGATGCCTGTGCCCGCGGAATCATGACAAACATGACGGAGAGCATAATTAAGGAGAACATAATCATCATCGCATATTGAAGAAAAGCCATCAGATCTCCGACCATCATGTGCCCGGCATTGATCCGATGTCCTCCGAACCAGACGATAGCCACCGTCGCAAAGTTCATCACTAGCATCATGATGGGCATCATCGCACCCATAATTTTGTTGACCTTGATCGAAGTGGCTGTCAAATCCTCGTTGGCATCATTAAAGCGAACCTTCTCATGGCTCATCCGATTGAAGGAGCGGATGACACGCATACCGGTCAGGTTCTCCCGCACGACGCGGCTGAGCGTATCGATCTTGACCTGAATCGCCTTGAATAACGGAATCCCCTTCTTGGCAATCAGGAAGATGGCCAGCGCCAGAACCGGCAGCACGATGAGCAGCACGCTCGTCAGACCGGTATCCCGGGAGACGGCCATAATGATCCCTCCGACGCACATGAGCGGAGCAATCACCATCATGCGCAGCATCATGATCGTGACTTGCTGAATCTGGGTAATGTCATTGGTCGTTCTTGTAATCAGCGATGCGGTGCCCAGCTTGTCAAATTCATGGAGTGTGAAGTTTCCGACATGGGTAAACACCCGCCCGCGCAAAATTTGTCCATAGCCCGAAGCTGCCTTAGCCGCCAAATAACTGGCCGCAATCGAGCAGAGCATTCCGAGCGCGGCAACCAGCAGCATAAAGCCGCCTACGCGCCATATATAAGGAATATCTCCGGTCAGAATTCCAATATCGACAATGTCCGCCATCAGCGTTGGCAAATACAACTCCGCCAGACATTGCAAAAAGGTGAACAGCAACACCATCAGCACCGCATTGCGGTACGGCTGCATATATCGAAACAGCTTCAGCATATTCTCATCTCCCTCGCTCCATATCCTGCGCTTCGGTTGGCCGCAACGTTCTGCTTCGGTATGTGGAAGCCTTGTTCAGCAGTTCTGTCAGCTTCCTGCTGTCCTCTTCCCCCAGATAATCAACCAAACCGTTCATATAGCGGGTAACATTGTCCTGAACTTCCTCAACGACCCGCTTGCCTTCCGCAGTCAGACAGACGCGAACCGCCCGGCGGTCCTTCTCGTCAATGACCCGCTCTACGAGTCCCTTCTTCTCCAGCCCCTTCACGAATTGCGTGATGGTCGGCGATGTCACTCTCATCCGGTTGCTGATCTCGGACACCTTCAACCCGGGAAGCTCCGGACTCTCACTCCGGTCCAGGAGGCTCATCAGCACCCGGACTTCCCCAGGGGTATGCTCCATATTCATATGGATTTCCCATTCCTGCCTGTGAAACCGATATATGCTTCTCACCAGGTTCCGGGCAACACTGTTCTCAAAGCCCGCCTTTCCATCCCAGCCCCGGCTCGAGGATGCTTCATCTTCCGATGGTTGATGGTCGTTTTCCAATATTACCAATCCCTCTCTTTTCTGTTTTGCATAGGCATCTAAATTATTAGGTAACCTAAATATAATGCGCCCCCCATCATATGTCAACTTTGTTCTATGAATGCTTGGAACTAGACGGAATCCCCCCGTCCTTCCGTTCGCCTTATAACGTTGCGAGCGTTATTATGAAGACGCGCCAAAAGGCTGCCATCACTGGCAGCCTTGCATGTATACGAAACCTGCGCATATCGGGGAAGGAGCCGGTTCACGCTCGGGAGCCGTACTGCTGATCAGCGGCGGTTCGCTGCTGCGGAAACCGGGTATATCAAGGGGCCTACCGTCTTGTGTAGTGTCTCCATTCCTCCGGCAGAAGCTGGCTGTAAGGACGGCTCAGAAAGCGGTCATCCACCAGCACCAGCGTCCCGCTGTCCTCCTCGGAGCGGATCAGTCTGCCCCCGGCCTGCATCACTTTGTTCATACCTGGAAAAACATACGCATAATCATAGCCGGGCTTGCCGGTCTGTTCGAAGTAATCCTTAATGATCTCGTTCTCAAACGACAGCTGGGGCAGCCCCACACCCACAACGACTACACTCGACAGCCGCTCGCCGCGAAGATCAATTCCTTCAGAGAAGATGCCGCCCATCACCGCGAATCCAACCAAAGCTTCCTCTGATTCAGCCTGAAAGGCGCTAAGAAACTGCTCGCGTTCTTCCTCGCGCATGCCCTGCCCCTGAAGCTGTGTCCGAACTTCGGGTATCGCCCGGATGAAGTCTGCATGGATCTCCTGCATATACGGATAGGAAGGGAGGAATACCAGCGTATTGACCGGCTTCTCCTTCACCAATTGGCACAGCATCTGAACAATCGCTTCCTTATTCTTCTCCCGGTCCTTGAAGCGTGTCGAGACAGGCAGCAAACGCACATCCAGCTGCTCCCGGGAGAAGGGGGATGGAATGGACAAGCTGTAGTCCTCCTCGTCCGCGCCCAGCATGTCGCGGTAATAGGATAACGGGAGCAGCGTCGCCGAGAAAAGCACCGCCGAGCGGTAATTTTTGCCGGCCTGCTGCAGCAGATACGAAGGGTCCAGACAGAACAGCTTCAACAGCACCTCGCTGGCCCCGATATCGGCATAGGTGACAAACCGTTCATCATACAGCCTCGAGATGCGCAGATACGCTTGTGCCGCGAAGTAGGTCTCCAGCAGAGCCTCCGTTTCTTCCCCGTTTCTGCCGGACATTAGCTCCGCCTCGGCCTGCATCACAAACTCCTCCAGCAGTTCGGACATCAACTCGGGCTGCTGTGAGCCGACGAAACGCTCTTGTCCGCCGCTGACCTTGCGAAGCAAAATAAAGCGGCTGTTCACCTTCTGCGCAGCCAAGTACAAGGCGGGATTAATCTCCTTGTACATCCGCTGCAGCGACAGAAATGCCGACTTATGCAGCTCTGCCGAGAACATGCTCCGAGCCCGGTCCACCAGATTATGCGCCTCGTCCACCAACAGCACGCTGCGCTTCTTAACCTCCTCCGGAAGCCGCTTGAATGACACGCGTGGATCAAATACATAGTTATAATCACATATGACAGCGTCGGCCGCATACGCGGCGTCCAGGGAAAACTCAAACGGGCATACCTGGTGCTTGCGGGCATACGTTTCAATTACCGGCCGGGTTATGAGCGTTTCATGGGTGAGCAGATCCAGAATCGCCTTATTGATCCGATCATAATAGCCTTCGGAAAAAACACAGGCCTCCTGGCCGCAGCCCTCTTCCTCGCGAAAGCAAATTTTGTCCTTGGCCGTCAGGGTCACGGTATGCATATGCAGCCCGCCCCGTTCCATCCGGGCCATCGCTTCCTCAGCCGCCGTGCGGGTGATGGTCTTGGCTGTAAGATAGAAGATCCGATCCAGCAGCCCTTCCCCAATCGCTTTCACCGACGGGAAGATGGTGGAGATCGTTTTCCCGATGCCTGTCGGGGCTTTCGCAAACAGCTTTTTGCCCTCGGCAATGCTTTTATAGACTGCCCCGGCCAGCTTCCGCTGCCCCTCCCGGTAAGAAGGGAACGGAAAGGCGAGCTCCCGGATGCTATGATCCCTGCGCGTTCTATGCTCGTGGAGCAGCTTGGCATAGGGCGCAAAGGCCGCCACGACATCCAGCGCAAATGTCTCAAGCTCCGCATCGCTCCATTCCTGCTCATATTGCTTGCGCTCTCCGCTCGGTATGTGCACATAGGTCAAACGGACGGTGATGGTGCGCGTATCATGCTGCTTGGCATACATGTAGGCATACATCTTGGCCTGTGCCCAGTGGACCGGATAGCTGTCCTCCTCAATATCCTCCAGTCGGCCGGAGGTGGACTTGATCTCGTCGATCCATATTCGCTCTCCCTGAAAGAGCAGGCCATCACAGCGGCCTTCAATCTGAAATACCATATCCTCATATGGAATGGCTGTTTCGAGCTGCACTTCTTTCCGGTCATGTTCACCGTATTCTTTCTGCACCGTCTGGTGTGCTCTCGTGCCCTCGACCAGCGTCGAAGCAGACCGGAATCCGGATGAAATGCTGCCGCTTCGAAACACATATTCGACAAGCGGCCTTACGGATATTGGAACGATCACAGGCATTGGCGGGTCTCCTTTGACATCAGCTTCACGATACACCTTGTTCGATATGCGAATACGCCGATTTCATCTTGTTATAGAGCGTATTATACCAAACATCCGTTCCTGAATGCACCGTCTGGCTGACGAAGCGCCCGGCCGTTTCCGACCTGAGCACACAGCAAAAAAGCGCACAGGCACCGCCCGCTAATAGCGATACGGTCCTATGCGCCTGGTCTTGAGTTCCCGACTGGTTCCAGAAGGGACGCACGCTCTTTCATCCTCAGACTCAGCATGCGTTGTTTTACCGCAGGATGGCGGCCCACCGTTCCCAGGACAGGACCACCACCTGCGCGGCCTGTCCGGCAATTAAGGCGCCTTCTTCTGCATATCGTCCAGGGACTTGAATTCGTAGCCCCGGCGGCGAGCCTCGTCAATGATACGGCCTAGCGCCTCGGCATTATCCTTGGAAATGGAATGCAGGAGCATCACCGCTCCCGGATGCAATTGCGCCGTGACTTTATCGTATGCGTACCCTGCCCCGCGCTGAGCTTTCACATCCCAATCCATATAAGCCAGTGACCAGAACACGTTCGTGTAGCCCAGCTCCTTGCTGACCGCCAGCGATCGCTCATCGAAGATCCCCCGGGGGGTTCGCAAATACTTCATCTCCTGCTGGCCGGTGATGCGGGCCACCTCCGCCTTGACCCGCTCCAGCTCCTGCTGGAGCTGCTGCGGGGAAATGGTGGTCACATCCGGATGGTTCCAGGAATGGTTCCCGATAATATGGCCTTCGGCTGCCATCCGTTTCAGCAGCTCCTCCTGGGTCTTCACATAATGGCCCGTCACAAAAAACGTAGCCGGCACCTTCTTCTCCTTCAGGGTATCCAGGATCCGCGCCGTATACCCGTTCTCGTAACCGTTGTCAAAGGTGAGGTACAGCTCTTTCTTCTCGGGGTCGCCCATGAATATGGCGCCGTATTTCTGAAGCAGCTCCTTGAAGCCCTCCTGATCAATGGAAGGAAGCTTACCGTCAACGCTTTTCTTAAAGCCGAAATGAAATGGTCCGCTGCCCGCTGCAAGCGCAGTGCCAGGGGCAGCAGAGACAAGCACCAGCACCAGGAGCAGCAGGAACGCAGGTTGCAGGCCCCAGCCTTTCTTCATCATATCCGTTCTCTCCTATCATTCGTGTCGATTCGATGGGAACAGAAAGCGCTCCCCCATGCTGTGAAAGCATACCATCCTAATATTCCTCATCCGGAGAAAACTATGTGTCTGACCGCAGCCTCGGCTCTACAACATCTGCTACCGATCGTCGTCAGGTAATCGTGACCGTTCTTCCTTCCTTCGCGCTCTCGTAAGCCGCTTCAATGATCCGGATGACGTCCCGTGCATCCTCGGCACTGACCGGCAGCGGGCCCCCTTCCAGGATCGCTTCGGCCAGTCCCTGGTAGAAAGCCTGA
This sequence comes from Paenibacillus campinasensis, assembly GCF_002272015.1. GTDB lineage: Bacteria > Bacillota > Bacilli > Paenibacillales > Paenibacillaceae > Paenibacillus_AQ > Paenibacillus_AQ campinasensis. Next base: position 119,951 of record NZ_NPBY01000030.1, read on the forward strand.
TATCTTCCCGGCAGCGTTTCAATCTCGCCTTGCACAGCCAGACCGCTAAACTCTGTCGCGAGCTGGCCGTATTGCTCCGGCTGATCCTCTCCCCAGCCGGTATCGCCTGGGCGCATGCCCTCCTTGAGCTGATCCTCCTGGGGATCGCCCCCGTATTTCAGGAAGCTCCCGAGGTCGCCATGCAGCTCGAATTTCGGCCCTGTCTGGCGCACCAGCGAGCCGGCATGGAGAATGACCCGAAACGATTCGTAGATCAGTACAAGGTGGAAATAATCCGTCACCTGCGACCCGCGTCGTTCCGCCTGCAGATCAGCCCACAAGCGAGCCGGCATTCCGAACAGGAACAGCGCCTGGTCGATCAGATGAGAGCCCAGATCGTACAGTGTCCCCGAACCGGGAAGCCCCTGCTCCCGCCATTTATCCTCCTTGACCTCCGGCCGATAGCGATTGAAGTGTGCCTGGTATAGCGACAGCTTCCCGAGCGCTCTCATATCCAGCAGATTGCGGACCGTCAGAAAATCATTGTCCCAGCGGCGATTATGATATACCGTCAGCAGCACGCCATGCTGCCTGGCCAATTCAATCAGCTCGTCCGCTTCAGCTGAGGTGACGGTGAACGGCTTTTCCACAACGACATGCTTGCCGGCCGCAATCGCTTGTTTGGCATACGGATAGTGCGTCGTATTCGGACTCGTGATGATGACGACCCGAAGCTCGGGGTCAGCCAGCAATTCATCGACCGTGCTCACCACCTTCGCTCCGGGGAGATCGCGGTGCACCTTGTCCGGTTTCGAAGATACGACGGTCGTAATGACAAAATCAGGAACACTCGTGATTACCGGTACGTGAAACACGGACCCGGACAGTCCGTAACCGATGATTCCTGCCTGGATGGTCATAGCTCGGGACCTCCTTTTCAAGCATTTTGGAATTCGCGTGCTGAGCCTTGCCCATCATTACCCTGTTTCCTTTGTTCATTTATCGTAACATGCCCCAAATTTCCCGGCAAAAAACAAAGCGGAAGCCCGCGCGGCCCGTACGCCAACAAGCCGCATCGTCCCCCTGCCCTCCATGTGCCGGGCGAGCCATTCCTGATTATGATCGGGACGTTCCCGTTTGGAAATGTATAATATCACATATTGGGCCATTCCCTTCCAGCCAGATCAGGTTCTTGTACGATCCCCCTGTTCGTCAACCCGGATTTCGCCCGGCTCGTCTGTCTCCCCAAGCAATTTGCGCGTAAAGGCAATCCACTCCCTCGCCGCAAAGGACATATAGCGATCCTTCCGCCAGATCATCCCGAGCTGCCACGGAATCGTCGGATTGTCGAGCGGCAGAATCGCCACCCTGGAAGAATCAATCTCCTTGCAGATCGTCTCCGGCAGCAGGGCAATCCCCAAATTCGCCGCCACCATGCCGCTGATCAAATCCCATTGCGAGCTTTCATAGACGACCCTGGGCTCGAACCCTGCTTGTATGCACTCCCGGATGATCCGGTCATGAAGGGTGAAATCCTCGCGAAAGAGCACAAAGGGTTCATCCGCCAATTCCGCCAGATCCACCCACTCCCGCCCTGCAAGCCGGTGTGAAGGATGTACCAGCAGGTTCAGCTTCTCCCTGACAAAAGAGTAGGAGTGAAACACCTGCTCATCCACAGGCAGCACTGCTACGCCGATATCGAGCTGTCCGCTTTCCACATCGGCCTCCACTTTTTTCGCCCCGTCTTCAAACAGTTGGATCGTAATCTTAGGATATTCGCGATGGAACAAGCCGATGACCTCCGGAAAAAAACTGGAGCCGACCATCGGCGGCAGACCGATGCGCAAATGCCCGCGTCTTAGGTTCATCAGGTCCTCCAGCTCGTCGGACACCTGCTGAAAGGACTCAACCATCTGCTGTGCCTGCTGATACATGATCCGCCCGGCATCAGTCAGCTCGATCTTCTTTCCCTGGCGATAAAACAGCGTTACGCCCCATTCATCCTCCATGTTGCGGATCGTCTTGCTGATGGTGGGCTGGGTGATGTACAGCCGCTCCGCCGCTTTGGTAAAGCTCCCCGCGCGGGCAACCTCCAAAAAATACTGCAAATGACGTATGTCCATCTGATCGCATCCCTTCTGACTGTTTTACTAGTATAGATAAATGGAATGGATATCATTCGATATATGCATTTTACCTATGAAAGCAGTCGTTGTAAAATTTCATTAAAGAATGAAAAGGAGGGACAGATCATGAAAAACGTCATAATAGGAAGTTTGCAGGTGGCTGGCTTTATGCTCTTGTCCCTGCTGCTGGATCGACTGGTGGAGTGGCTGAATATTGGCATTCCCGGCAGCATTCTGGGAATTGTCATTGTGTTTATTTTGCTCGAAACAGGCATTTTACAACTTGAATGGATTGAGCTTGGCGCAAACTGGCTGCTGGCGGAGCTGCTGTTGTTCTTCATCCCTGCGGCAGTTGGCATTATGAAATTTTTTCCGATGCTGGAGAGCGACGGACTTCAAATATTGGCGGTTGTCTTGATCGGCACCATTACCGTGATGGTCACATCCGGCCTTACGGCCACCCTGATCTCATCCAGAAAGGAGCGAAAGCGCATATGAGTTTGTTACTGCTCGGATTATACGGCTTGCCGCTGACGATCGGCATCTACTGGGGCGCCAAGATGCTGTACCAGCGTCTGCCGAAGGTCTATCTGTCCCCGCTTCTGATCACGCCGCTCCTCATCGTGGTCCTGCTGACCCAAGCGGGCGGCTCCTATGAGGCATACCATGAAGGAGCGCAGTGGATCAGCAAGCTGCTGCAACCCGCGACGATCGCCTTTGCGGTACCGTTATATAAGAACTTTCAAACTTTGAAAAAGCATGCCGCCGAAATTATCGTCAGCGTGCTGACCGGCTCCATGTTTGCCATCATCTCGTCTGCGCTGCTCGCCAAATGGCTTCACCTGAGCAGTGATCTGGCCACCAGTCTGATCCCGCGCTCGATTACGACCCCCATTGCGATGGATGTGTCGGCAGTGATCGGCGGCGTGCCTAACATGACGGCGGTGTTTGTTATCCTCACCGGCATTCTCGGCGCCATGATCGGGCCTCCCATCATGCGCATATTCCATATCAAAGGCGACATCGCCCGGGGTGTGCTGTTCGGGACGAGCGCCCACGGAACGGGCACTTCCAAAGCATTTGAGTTCAACTCCCTGTCGGGAACGATATCCAGCATTTCGATGATCGTGGCCGCCTTGTTTACGCTTGGGGTTGCCCCACTGATGGTCTCCTTCCTGCAATAACCCAAATAAAGGCAAAAACGAAGGGTATCGCCGTTTTTCTTGTGCGGACCCCGGTTTTGCCTTATTTTCCATTTCCTCGGCTGTGACTTCCCGCTTTGACAACCCGATGTGAAGAGGGCATAATAAATTCTGTTCATCAGTTTTGTAAAATCAGGATAAGAATATCGAAACATTTAAATCCAAAATTACGTTTTATTCCTAAGAGTGACGAAATGAGGACCGAAGACGGAATGGAAAGGAAGGCGATCGCAGTGTTCTCCACTTCACGGTTTCGGTTAACACTCACGAAACCTTTTATGTTTTTTTCGATCATCTTGCTGCTCAAGAGCTATCTCGCCTGGATGGTCATCTTTGACGATGTCCTACCCTGGAGACCGCTTATTACAGAGATTCCATTCATCTGGCTCTTGTTCAGTCTGATTGAATGGTTCGCTTCCAAACGGAAGATGGCGATCTACATGGCCGTCAACCTGCTGCTGACGGGCATTTTCTTCGCAGCTATCATGTATTATAAATATTACGGTGTCATCGTAACCTATCATGCGCTGGAGCAGGTGAATCAGGTTACGGCTGTCAGCAATAGCGTATTCTCTCTCATGGATCCTTACTACTTGCTGATCTTTACCGATATTATCGTCTTGTTCATTCTGCTTCGGCGCAGCGACCGGGTTAAGAAATGGAAAGCCCGGCACGCCCATAGGGAAAAGCGGATGCTCACCTCCGTTGTATTCGTTCTTTCCCTTATGATCTGTCTGTTTCAGATCATGCCGAATCGCGCCAGCATGAATGAGATCATCAAGGCTCAGGAGATGGGCATTCTCAACTATGAGGCTTATACGATTTTCCAGCAGGAAAATACGGAGCTGGTGGATGCTAAGACTATCAATCAGGAAGCCATCCATGCGTTAAAGGGCATTTCCGATCCCGAAGAGCCTCAGCTTGCAGGCGTCGCGAAGGGCAAGAATCTGATCATTATCCAGATGGAGTCGTTCCAGGAATTCCTGATCGGCCTTGAGCTTGACGGACAGGAAATCACGCCGAACATGAACAAGCTGGCCCGGGAGAGTCTGTACTTCCCGAACTTCTATCAGAATGTCGGCCAGGGCAACACCTCGGATGCTGAATTCGTAGTCAACACATCGTTTTATATCCCGCCTCGGGGGGCTGCCACGCAGCATTACGCGGACAAGGCGCTGCCAAGTCTGCCGAAGCTGCTCAAGGCGGAAGGCTATGATACGGCGACTTTCCATACGAATGTCGTAGAGTTCTGGAACCGGGGCGAGCTGTACAAGGCGCTTGGTTTTGACCGCTATTATGACAAGTCCTTCTTCGGAGAAGAGGACAAACTCTTCTTCGGGGCCTCCGATGATGTGCTGTATGAGAAAACAGCGCCGGAGCTGAAAAGCATGGCTCATTCCGGAAATCCGTTCTACGCCCAGGTCATTTCGATGTCTGCTCATCATCCGTATACGATTCCTGAATACAAGCACCGGATGCTGCTGCCGGAGCGCTATGAGGGCACCTTCGTCGGCGAGTATATTCGGGCACAGAACTATGCCGATGACGCGCTGGGACAATTCATAGAGCAGCTCAAGGCAGACGGCATCTGGGACAATAGCCTGATCGTCGTTTATGGCGATCATCTCGGGCTGCCGATTTACTCGCTGAACAACAAGGATAAAGAGCTGATGCACGAAATTTTCGGCCGCGACTATGATTCGGCCGATATGATTAACATCCCGCTCATGATTCACAGCAGCGGCATTGAGCCGGATGTACTGGAGCAGGTTGGCGGACAGATCGATTTGCTCCCGACGATCGCGAATCTGATGGGCGTCTCGATGGAGGGCCATCTGTACTTTGGTCAAGATCTGCTGAACCATGGCGAAGAGAACCTGCTGCCGGAGCGCTATTATCTTCCTTCCGGCACCTTCATCAACAGCTCGACGCTGTACATTCCGGGCATCGGCTTTGAGGACGGGGAAGCGAAGCCTCTCCCACATTCCGATGCATCCGCCGTCAAGGCAACAGAGAATGAGTTCGAGCGTGCGCTGGAGCTGCTTCATCTGTCCGACAGCTATGTCAAACAGCTGCCCAGCCACAATCAATAATAATCCATGAATCAGAGCCTCCCTTGCATCAGGCAAGGGAGGCTCTTTTGGCGTAAGGGCGTTGGGCAACACCCTTCCTGGCTCAGGCCCGCTTGCTTGGCGATTGACTTCGGCATAGCCGCTTGCTGAAGAGCGATACATCCGCGTCGTACCAGGGTTTCTGGATTGGTATTTGACAGGGTGGCTTGCTATTTCTTATGATTAGTAACATATACGTTTTGTTTTATTTTTATCGATAGTGGTGAAGATTACCTTACAACGACCATATAATGAATACCACTGGTCAGGTACGCTCGGTTACCTGCTGCGGCAAAGAACCGATGATATGAACTTAGGAGTGACGATTTCACTTGGACCCCATACGAAGGATAAACGGTATCTTAAGTATAATACTCGGCATGACGCTAATCATGATTACATTGGTTTCCGTCGCTGCCGCGGAGCCTTCCGAATCGAAAGAGAATCCGCCTGAAGCTGTGGAGAGCGTGCGCCCTGCGCCGCCTATGCTCCCTAAGAGCCCCGAGCCTGGACGGATGATGCCGGAAGTGTTCTCCCGGGTGTTCATAACGCTCTTGCCCAAGAGCATTGATGAGCCTGTACAATCGGATACGTTCCTAATCCTAAAGCACATGCTGCTCGAGCCTTTGAAGTTCCGATCGAATTATGTAGATATCCATGCATAGTACGCCATGGTTATCAAAAAACTAATTCAGATCAGAAGAGAAAAGGATGTGTTTTTGCGTGGATGGCAATATAGGCCTTAATCTATTCCTAGTGTTTGTATTAATCGCGGCAACCGCGTTTTTCGTAGCAACAGAGTTCGCTATCATCCGGCTTCGGCCTAGTCGTGTGGATCAATTGGTGATGGAAGGACGCAAGGGCGCCCTCGCCGTTAAGAAGGTCACCTCCAACCTGGACGGATATTTATCCGCCTGTCAGCTAGGTATTACCATTACCGCACTCGGGCTTGGATGGCTCGGGGAGCCGACGGTCGAGAAGATACTGCATCCGGTCTTTGAAAGTCTGGAGCTGCCAAGTGCGGTAGCTTCCATGATATCGTTCTTACTGGCATTTATTATTATGACTTATATCCACGTCGTGATCGGGGAACTTGCCCCGAAGACACTTGCTATAAATAAAGCGGAGACGATTTCGTTCCTCTGCGCCCAGCCCATTATCTGGTTTAACCGCATCATGTATCCGTTCATCTGGCTCCTGAACGGGTCTGCCAACAAGCTCGTTCGCCTGTTCGGCATGAAGCCTGCCAGCGAGCACGAGGAGGCTCACTCCGAGGAAGAGCTTCGCATGATTCTGAGCGACAGTTATGAGAGCGGAAAGATCAACCAGAGCGAGTATGGCTACGTCAGCCGTATCTTTGCTTTTGACGATATGCTGGCCAAGGAAATTATGGTCCCTCGTACCGATATGATCTGTCTGTATGCAGACAAACCGCTGGCCACAAACTTACAAATTATCAAGCGGGAGCAGTACACCCGTTTCCCCGTTGTCAGAGGTGACAAGGACCAGATTGTCGGCATGATCAATACGAAACAGTTCTTCCTGGAATTCGATGATAATTCCAACATGGATCTGTCGAAGCTGATTCATCCTGCGATGACCGTATCCGAAGCGATTCCGATCAAGAAACTGCTTCGCAAAATGCAGCAGGAAGGTACCCATATGGCCATTCTGATTGACGAATATGGCGGCACATCGGGTATGATCACAATTGAGGACATCCTGGAAGAGATCGTCGGTGAAATCCGCGATGAGTTCGATGATGATGAAGAACACGAACTGACCCAACCGGAGCCCAACCGCATCATTGCGGACGGCAAGGTGTCGATCAGCCGGATTAACGATCTGCTCCCGGCCAATCTGGATACGGATGACCTGGATACGATCGGGGGCTGGCTGTACGGCCACAACTCCGAGCTTGGGAAAGGCGATTCCTGGACCTATGAAGATCTGGTGTTCACGGTATTGGAGAAGAAAACCCACCGTTACACCAAGCTTCAGATCGTGAAGCAATTGCCGGAAGAAGCGCAGGAGGACGAACCCGTCCCGGTCGCTGAAGATTCTCACTCTCATTCATAACCATGATTACCGTCTGCGGCGCTCCTCCTTCGGGAAGGGGGCCGCAGATTTTTTTCTGGATAATTTAACACTTTAACAAGTTATAACTCTGCTGTAATATAGTCTTTAGTTTATTTCTACATACAGGAGGCTTCAGCCTATGAATCGTCAAATCGCCATTCTCGGAAGCAGCGGCGGAAATCTGTACAACCTCGGGGGCAGAGACCCGCTCAAGCTTCTCGATGAAATTTTAGTGCAGCTAAAAAGCGCCGGCCTGTCCTGTGGGGCTCTGCAGTTCATTGCTGCCGAAGGCTCTATGGATACGGCAACAGACCGTACTCCTGCCAAATTGTACGGCTGGAGTGTGACGCAGCAACAGCCGATTGTTGTGGCTGAAGGAACGTTGCAGGAGGTCAATCAAGCCGCCGAGCGGCTCGATCTTGAAATCGCCGAGCAGATTGAGCTTGCCGAAATTGATGGCCTGATTGTGATGAGCGCCGATCCGGAAGGATGCAATCGAAATGCCATTGCCGCGGCCGTGAAGGAGAAAATTCCGTTAACCGGCACAGGCGGTTCTTCAATGGCGGTCATCCAGTCCAAAGGGGCCAACGTGATTGCCGCCTCCGGCACGACAGGCACGACGAACCGGACCCGTGCCGTTGCGTTTGCAACCTCCCTCAGCAAGCACTGGAAGCTGAGCTATCGCCCGGTGATCGGACAGGCTGCCGCTTCGACAGGTGCTGGCGATCAAGCCGTCTCCGCCTCCCCGTGGCGCCGCATCAGCATTCGGGGCATTATGATGGCGTCGCTGCCCGGATTCATCGGCATGGCCCTTATTCTGGCAGCCAGTAAAATTCCGGGGTTGTCGGCCTTGTCCGAAGTGTTCGACCTGATGATCAAGGCGCTGCCGGTCATTCTATCCGTCATCGCAGCCAAGCAAATTTCCGAGCTGGACGAGGTATCGATTGTCGCCGGCATTGTCGCTGGTGTGCTGTCCGTTGAGGGAGGCATTATCGGCGGGATGATCGGCGGGATTGGCGCAGGTCTGATCGTCCATTATGTATTCCGCAAATGTGTGGAATGGCGCTTCCCCGCGACAACCGTCAATATCGTGGCAGGCGGGATCTCGGGCCTTATATCCGGACTTATCGTTTATTTCCTTATCGCGCCGGTGGCGCTGGCAGCCGGGGAAGGAATCCGGGCTCTGATCGAGACCTTGGTGTCCTGGAACCCTGCCATCGCTGGATTAGTAGCGGGTCTGCTCATATGGCCGGCCATTATCGGCGGCGTATATCATGCCGCCATTCTGCCCATCGTCCTGCTGGAGATGGAGACGACCAGCAACAGCTTCTTGGGGGCCGTGGATATGGTTGGCCTGGTTATGGTGTCGGCTGGCATTACGCTCGCCAATATCATCTCCCCGCGCAATAAAGGAGAAGCCGCGGTAGCCGCACCGGGTTTTGCGATCAATATGGGGTTTGGCACCTTCGTGGAGGCTGCATATCCGTTCATGTTCTCGAACAAGCTTGTCTTCGCCGGAGCTATCGCTTCAGCCGGGCTTGGCGGTATGCTTGTCGGTTTATTCGGCGTAAGGGGCACCGCCTATGTGCCATCCTTTGTCGGCCCGATTACGTCCAACAACACCACCGGCTTCTTAATCTCGATGGCTGCCAGCCTGTTATGCTCCTTCCTGATCACCGTACTGGCCAACAGAGTGGCGCGGTATAAAAGCAGCAGCAACACGTTGGGTATGTAGCAAAGGGTGTTCGGTAGGCGAATCGGAGCTAGAGTATTCCAATTCCAGTGAAGTCCCCATAATAAAAAGTTGGGCGGAGAAACGTTATGTTTCCCGTCCAACTTTTTTTATATCAAGCCTAATTCCCAACGTGATCGGCTCCTCGATTCTGAGCCCTTGCCCCTTGCATGATTATCCCTTTCGTTCAGGGAGCAAAAAAACGGGAGTTCAGGCTGGGAGCTAGCATAGGCTATAGGCTCATTAAAAGATCGAATAAAAGGGCGTGGAGAAATAATCGCCAGCCTTACCCACCTACACCTTCCTCCTGCAGCGCGACTTGGAGCAGCGCTTGTTTATGCCGATGTACCTATCCCCTTCTCGGCAGTTCTCCGTTTCTTTCGCTACCTGATTAAAAGGGATTATCGTGAAAGCATCCGTGAAAGGGGAAGTGACGCTAATGGTTATGCTTGCTGACCTACTGAACGGTCTCCGCCAACCCTACGCCTTCGGGTGAATCATCTCTTCCGGACGAACGATGCGGTCAAACTCCTCGCCGCTTAGCAGGCCGCTTTTGATCGCTGCCTCGCGCAGGGTCGTTCCTTCTTGATGTGCCAGCTTCGCAATGGTCGCCGCGTTCTCGTAGCCGATATGCGGATTCAGGGCGGTGACCAGCATGAGCGAGCGCTCCATATTGGCCCGAATCACCTCGATATTCGCCTGGATGCCCACCGCACAGTTGCGGTTGAAGGAATCCATCGCATCCGCAAGGAGACGAGCCGACTGCAGATAATTGTAGATGATGACAGGCTTGAACACGTTTAGCTCAAAATTGCCCTGGCTTGCCGCAAAGCCGATGGCAGCGTCATTGCCCATCACCTGGCATACGACCATCGTAAGCGCCTCGCTCTGGGTCGGGTTCACCTTGCCCGGCATAATCGAGCTGCCCGGCTCGTTAGCCGGAATCGTCAGCTCGCCGATGCCGGAGCGCGGACCGCTGGCCAGCCAGCGCACATCGTTGGCGATCTTCATCAGATCAGCCGCCAGCGCCTTCAGCGCACCATGAGCAAATACAAGCTCATCATGGCTCGTCAGCGCATGGAACTTGTTGCTTGCCGAGGTAAAGCTGTAGCCGGTCTGGGTGCTGATCTCGGCAGCGGTCATATCGCCGAAATCCGGATGAGCGTTGATGCCTGTACCAACCGCCGTACCGCCAATGGCAAGCTCGCGCAGCGGCTCGACAGCAGCCACAATCATCTGCTCGGACTTCTCCAGCATCCGGTGCCAGCCGCTGATCTCCTGTCCGAGGGTGAGCGGCGTTGCATCCTGCAGGTGGGTGCGTCCGATTTTTATAAGATCCTTATATTCATCACGCTTGTCCGCAAGCGTCTGCTTCAGCCGCCGCAGTGCCGGCAGCACCTGATCCTCCACCGCCACGACAGCCGCCATATGCATCGCGGTAGGGAACGTATCATTTGAGCTTTGGGACTTGTTAACATCGTCATTCGGGTGGATCGCAGTGTCCGCCCCTTTATCCTTCAACAGCTGGTTCCCGCGGCGGGCAATCACTTCATTCACGTTCATGTTGGACTGCGTGCCGCTTCCGGTCTGCCATACCACCAGCGGGAAATGCTCATCCCACTGCCCCGCGATGATCTCGTCAGCCGCTGTCACAATCGCTTCTACCTTGCCCGGCTCCAGCTTGCCCAGCTTGCCATTCACAATGGCGGCGCTTTTCTTCAACACGGCAAAGGACCGGATGATATCCATCGGCATCGTTTCCGTGCCTATGCGGAAATTTTCCAAGCTTCGCTGGGTCTGGGCAGCCCACAGCTTATCCGCAGGCACCTTGATTTCACCAAGCGTATCCTTCTCAATACGGTAGTCCATCTCTTCTTCCTCCTCGTGTCTATTTTGCTAGCCGTTACCCATCATGTAAAAACGCTTTAAATTCCAATCCTATTATGACACAGATGGCAGCGGAATGAAAAATGCTTCCCCTTCATGCTTACAACGATCCATGGCTCCCTATGCAGGCTGTGCCGGTTGATCATCTTCCTCACGTTTACGACGCACAAAAGCCCGGGCCCTCGAAGAACACATCCTTCGAAGACTCGGGCTGTATGTTGTTGTGTCACCCCGAGGGAGTTCACATGACGCCTGGCCGGTCGAGCTGATACAAGCGTCTGTAACGAGAGGAGCGCTGGAGCAGCTCGGCATGCGTCCCTCTCATCGTAATCTCCCCTTCATCCATAAACACAATTTCATCCATCTGTTCGATCCCTACGAGATGATGCGTAACCCAGATTAACGTGCGGCCATGCAGACTGCTGAAAATGGTGGACAACAGATCCCGCTCAGTCTTCGGATCAAGGCCGACCGTCGGCTCATCCAGAATGACAACCGGCGTATTCTGCAGCAGAATGCGGGCGAGGGCCACGCGCTGCCGCTCTCCGCCGGAGAAACGCTGGCCCGCCTCCTGCATCCGTGTCTTGAGGCCTGCCGGAAGCGACTGCACCAGCGGCCCCAGCCGGGCAAGCCTTACCGCCTCGTCCACTTCCTCTGCTGTAGCGTCATGACGCCCGAGCCGGATATTGTTTTCCAGTGTCGTGTCAAACAGGTGCGGGCTCTGATTCAGTACCGATATAAACGAAGCCATGCCATCTCCATAATGGTCCGCCGGACTCCCGTCCAACGTGACACTGCCCGCCGATGGAGAGATAACGCCTTGAAGCAGCTTGAGCAGCGTCGACTTGCCTGCACCGGATCGGCCAATGACCGCTACTTTCGAGCCAGGAGGGATGTCCATCGACAGACCACGAACCGCATACCGGGTCTCTCGCTCAAGGCCCTCCTCTTCTGCTGTCGCAAGAGCTGAGAGGGATTCCTTCTCATAACGGTATGAGACATCCCTCACAAGAATATGAACCCCCGCGCCCGCGTCGGACAAGAACCGGGCATTCTTCGCCAGGTCCAGCTTGGCGGCATGCTGCATTCCGGACCGGTTTCGATTCTCCACACTCTCTCTATCATATGCAGCACCGGCCAGCCCTCCCCTTGCGTTTCCTGCCTCAATCGCCCGCAGACGGGCCAGTGATTCCTCATAATGCGGTATCTTCTCCACTGCATCAGACAGGGGAAGAAAAGCATCCATCAACGGGAAAACGGCGAGGACAAAAGCGGCAATCAGCGTCACATCCAGCATGCCTTCCCCGTGCCGCTGCCCTGTCCAGTACAATACCGAGATGACCGTCAGCGCCACCACCCCTTGCGCGATCAGGCCGCGCCACCGTGCCCAGCGCTTCAGCTGTCGATCCGTCCGGTCTACCTCCGCTTCATCCTCTTCATATCCGCGCAGGAACTGTTCTTGACGACCGCTCACGAACCACTCGTTCAGACCGAGCACAGCATCGGTAAGCTTGCGGTATAATGCACTGCGCTGCTGCTTAATCGCTCTGTTCTTCCGCTTGGTCAGCAGCAGCGAAATGAGCGGCAGAACAAACACAAGCAGACAGACATACAACCCGATCAAGACGGCAAATCCGGGATCAAAAGCCCCGAGCGCCGCCACGATCCCCCCGTACATCACAAGTGCGGTCACAGCCGGAAAGACGGTTCGGATATAAACGTCCTGAAGACGTTCAATATCTTCTGCGAGGACGCCCAGCAGATCGCCTGTGCGGTACCGGGAAGACAGCCGGAGCGCCTGCGGCTCCAGCAGGTTGTACAGGCGCAGGCGCATTTGTGACAGGATGCGCAAGATGGTGTCGTGCCCGACCAGCCTCTCCACATAATGGATGACCGCACGGCCGATGCCGAATGTGCGCACGCCAACTACCGGAACATACACCATCAGAATATTTTCGGGTCGCAGTGCCGATTTGGAGATCAGATACCCGGAGGTGAACATCAACGCCCCCGCAAACAGAACAGTCAGAATGCCGAGCACCGCGATCAGCACAAACCGCCAAATATGCGCGGTAGCATACGGCATAAGCCACGATTCCTGCTTCAAAGCACTCCCTCCATTTGCGATGTGATCAGTTGATAGTAAACCCCGCGCCTGGCCATCAGCTCTCCGTGTGTCCCGGTTTCGGCCACTCGTCCGGCGTCCAGGACAATAATGTAATCCATGTGCGGCATCCAGTGGAGGCGGTGGGTTGCCAGGAACACCCATTTATCCCGAAACAGGGGAAGCATCGTCTCCTTCAGCTCATACTCGGTCTCGATATCCAAATGCGCCGTAGGCTCATCCAGCAGCAGCACCGGCCGATTGCCGAGCAGCGCCCTCGCCAGCGCCACGCGCTGTGCCTGTCCGCCGCTAAGCGCCCGTCCGCCTCCGCCAATGTGCTCATCCAGCCCTTGCGGCAATGACGCCACCAGCTTCGACAGTCCGGCCGTCTCTACCGCCTGAACAACCTCTGCCCTTGAGGCATCCGGTGCATAGAACTTCACATTATCCTCAAGAGAGCAGCTGAACAGATACGGATGCTGGGGCATGTAAGTGATCTGTTCACGCCATGCGCGCCTATCTGCATCAGACATCGGCACGCCATCCAGCGAGATCGTTCCCTCCGATGCCTGGACGAAGCCGCCAAGCAGATCAATCAGTGTTGACTTGCCTGCACCGCTCTCGCCCACGATGCCAACCTTTCGCCGCCCCCGGATCTGAAGGTCAATTCCCTCCAAAGACGCGCGCCCGCCATCTTCATACCGCTTGCCGATCCCGGTCAGCCGCAGCAGGCTGTCCGTCTCCCAGGCAAAGGACTTCCCGATCGGGGGTGCGGCCGGGCCCTTCCCGGCTTTACGCGGAAGGCCTGATGAACCGCCATTCGCATTCCCTATCGCGTATCGCTGCGGACCTTGAGCTTGAGGCGGCCTCTTCTGCTCGCCTGCTGCTGGCTGCTTCGTGTCCGGGAGCGGCGTAGCGCCAGACTCGGCTTCAGCCTCCCGGATCATCGATTGCATGGCCAGCCCCGCCTGCCTGCCGTCCAGCGTCGCGTGGAAGTCAGCCCCGAGCATGCGCACAGGCAGGAAATATTCTGGTGCAAGCACCAGCACCGTCAGTGCAGGCAGCAGCTCCAGACTGCCATTGATCAGGCGCAGGCCCAGGTTAACCGCCACAGTGGCTACGGACAGCATTGTGAAAAAGTCCAGTGAGAAAGAGGACAGAAAGGCTACGCGCAGCGTCCGCATCGTTGCCTTCCGATACCCTTCGCTAACCTGCTTGATGCTGCGGCTGTGGCCAGCGCTTTGACCGAGATACTTCAAGGTCTCCAGCCCGCGCAGCGAATCGACAAAGTGATTGGACAGCACCCGGTAGGAACCTAGCTGCTTCTCGGTTTGTTTTCTCGCAGCCAGTCCTACCAGAATGAGAAATGCGATCAGTATCGGCATCGTCACGAGCAGAATCAGGCCCGATATACGGTCGGTCGCAAATACATACAGCCATACCAAAATTGGTGTAATTCCTACCCCGAGCATGCGCGGGATGACCAGCTCGGCGTATTTGCGAAACTTGCCGATCCCGTCCAGCACCAGCGTGACCACATTCCCGGTCCCTTCGGTACGAACAGCCGCCGGGCCGCGCTGGAACAGCGCTGCCAGCAGCCTCTGTCTCAGATCGGAGCCGGTCTCCTCGGCAAACCGCTGGGCCAGGCGCTGCTGCAGCATGGAGATGACGTGCCGGGCCAGAAACGCCAGCAGAAACCAGCCGATCTCTCCGGCCTGCTGGTACGGACTTGAGCCCGAGAACAGCGCCGAGATGACTTCTGCCAGCCATTTCGCTTGCAGAATGATGGCCAGGCTTTGCGCTACCGTACATAATGCCACAAGAAGAAATACCGGCTTCGCCCCTTTATACCCCAGCAGCTCCTTGCCCATCAGTATTCCAGATGCTCCTTCTCATTCACGCGCTTGTGGAACACAAAGTAGCTCCAGATCTGATAGCCCAGCACAAATGGCAGCAGGGTGACAGCGACGATGGTCATAATCTTCAGCGAGTACGGGCCGGAGGCCGCATTGTAAATCGTCAGGTCAAATGCCGAATTGATGGAGCTGATCATGACGCGTGGGAATAACCCGGCGAACACCGACGTCACCAGCAGCACGATGACCGCGCCGGTCATCCCGAACGCCCAGCCGTCGCGCTTGACGCTCATGAAATAGCCGCCGATGAGAAAGGCTACCATCGCGAGGATGAGCAGCAGCGATACGAGCATGCCCTTCTTCTCGATAATGTCCGTCACCATGTAAGTCATCACGCCGAAGACCATGAACAGCCCTGCAACCGGCAGAAGCAAACGCCGGGCCAGGCGGCGCGCCCGCTCCTGGAGCTGACCTGTCGTGCGCAGCGTAGTGAACATCAAGCCGTGCAGCAGACAGAGCATTACCATCGTCAAGCCGCCGACCACTGTATAAAGGTTCACGACATCGAAGAAGCCGGCATGCAGCTGCATCTGCGCATCAATCGGAAGCCCCTGAATAAGACAGGCGAACACAACGCCAAGCAGAAACGGAGGCAGCACGCTGCCGAGAAAAATTGCCGCATCCCATACTTTTTTCCAGCGGGTGTTATCGACCTTTCCCCGGAATTCAAAGGCGACCCCGCGCCCGATGAGCGCCAGCAGCAAAAACACAAGCGGAATATAGAAACCGCTGAACAGCGTGGCGTACCAGTTCGGGAATGCGGCAAACATCGCACCTCCGGCGGTCAGCAGCCACACCTCGTTCGCATCCCAGAACGGACCGATCGAGTTGATAAGAATACGACGCTCTGTGTCGTTCTTCGCGAGAAACCGGGTCGACATGCCCACTCCGAAATCGAAGCCCTCCAGAAAAAAGAAACCGATAAACAACACAGCAACGAGAATAAACCACAGTTCATTAAGAGACAGCATTGTAGTCCTCCTCCTTCGCGAACGGGTCGCTCACATGTTGATCGCCCGTCTCTTCCGCATATGGCCCTTTCTTGATGACCTTCACGAACAGATAGGCCATTACGACAGCCAGAACGGCATAGATCGCAGTAAACGTAATAAGTGAGAACAGAATGGAGCCTGCGCTGACGTTAGGCGATATGCTGTTCTCTGTTGTTATCAGTCCGAATACCGTCCATGGCTGACGCCCGATCTCCGTCATAATCCATCCGGTTGTATTGGCTATGAACGGCAGCGAAATGCTGTACAGCATCAGGCCCATGAACCATTTGCCGGCCTGCTCCAGCTTCCTGCGCAGTGCCAGCCACGTGCCATACAAGCCAAGCAGAATCATGATTGTGCCAGACGCCACCATAATCCGGAAGCTCCAGAAGGTCGTTCTCACCGGCGGAATATAGTCACCAGGCCCATACTCCTGCTCGTATTGGGCTTGAAGCTCCTTCATCCCGACCACTTCCCCGGAAAACTTGCTGTAAGACAAGAAGCTCAGCAAATACGGAACCTTCACTTCCATGGCGTTCTGCTGCTTCTCAGGATCAATAGCCGCAATGACCGTCCATGGCGCCGGATCATCACTTGTCTCCCACAAGCCTTCCGCCGCCGCCATCTTCATCGGCTGGGTTTGCACCAGGTACTGCGCCTGCTGATGACCGAATACGGCTACGAGTATAGAGGATATCAGCCCTACAACAACCGCAATGTGGAAGGACTTTTTGAAGAAGGTCACGTCTTGCTTCCGCATCAGCTTATAGGCACTGACCCCGGTGACCAGAAATGCCCCTGTGGCGAGCGCGCCGAATATCGTATGCGGGAACTCTACCAGCAGCTGTCCATTCGTAATGAGCGCGAAGAAATCGTTCATCTCTGCCCGTCCGTTGTTGATGACATAGCCGACCGGACGCTGCATGAAAGAGTTGGCCGCCAATATCCAGAACGCCGACATGACCGTCCCCAGGGAAACCAGCCAGATCGAGAGCAGGTGGACCTTCTTGGACAGGCGGTCCCAGCCGAAGATCCACAAGCCGATGAAGGTCGACTCCAGGAAGAAGGCCAGCAGCGCTTCAATCGCCAGCGGCGCACCGAATACGTCCCCGACAAAGCGGGAGTAATCCGACCAGTTCATCCCGAACTGGAACTCCTGCAGAATGCCTGTTACGACCCCGACCGCAAAATTGATCAGGAACAGCTTGCCCCAGAACTTGGCCATCTTCTTGTACACTTCCTGGCCTTTCACCACATACATCGTCTCCATGATGGCAATCAGAAACGCCAGACCGATGGATAGCGGCACAAAAATAAAATGAAAAATGGTTGTCGATGCGAATTGAATTCGCGCCAGCATGACCGGATCCATAAAATACCCCTTTCTTTCCTTTCGATTGAGCATGCCTTGTGAAGTTCGGTTCGGCTGCTCACGGTTCTGTTTGTATTTTCGCAGAGGGATAATTTGAATATTGTGATAAAAATCACATAAATCAGCAGCGCATGCGGGAAAAAGTTATAAATTCGTGACAAAAATCACTAATTAATCATAATGAAAAAAGAAAAGCCCGCGCAGATCAGCGCCGGCTTACGTCCTCTCATATTAGCTTTTACATAAGAATTCATCCAGATTATACCGGCTGATGACACTTTCGAGCGTATTGCGATCCGATAAATACTCTACAGTATAAGTGCCGGAAACCGTTACCTTTCGGCCATCCTCCAGGTAGTCCAGATGAAGCACACCATACTCATCAAATTCCCATTCATGAGCCACCCAATATATTGGAGAGGCCAAGCCTATGAACTGAATAACGACGATCGATCCATATACAAACTCTTCAGGCTCCTCGTATTCCTCGTATTCCTCATATTCCTCGTACAAGTCGTCTCCGGCGTCATATGCATTATATTGATGACGATCGATCCGGGATCGAATGATTTTGATTACGATAGCAGCCGCTGCAGCGACCGCCAAAAGGATAATAAAAGCCACACTGTTAGACCACGACACGTCCTATTCCCCTTCCAGCATCACCTGTTATGTACCTTGTTTCCTGATGATACAACGATGCATACTTGTTGCTTTTATCATATATCGGGAATCCAATTTCACAAGACGTCTCCTCAAAAAATGGGCCAAAACTAAAAAAAATAATTTTTTTCTTAAAACAGCATGCCGGAGCGCGATGCCTCACGATCGTTATTGGTAACAGCCCTTCCGGATCAGGCGGAACAAATATGCTGATACACCGGGAATGAAACCGGATTCTAGCTAGCTTGCATTCTCCACAATCACATGAATGAAAAGCTTAAAATGCAAGTGCTTCCATCGATCCGTATGAAACCGCAATCACACTGCGTCAGATTATCTGCCGCGTTGACGACTTGACAAAGCTTATGTTACGGTTTTTTTAACGACAACGGCGAATTCAATTATGGGAACCGCCGGATATCCAACTCGTTTTGTTATATTAACTAACACTTTATTAACATGAGGGAGTGGTTAAATTGATCAAAGGTTTCATTTTTGATTTTGACGGAACGATCATCGATACCGAGACTGCCTGGTACTATGCTTTTCGCGAAGCCTACCAGGAGTATGGAGTAGAGCTGACACTCGCACACTATTCCACTTGTATCGGCACCAGCTTGAATTCTTTTAATCCTTACGAATATCTGATGACCGACCTGAACCTGCCCATTGATAAAGAGGAATTCCGCATCGCGGTTCAGCAGCGGCACAGTGAACTGATGGAGAAAGAGGCAATCCGCCCGGGCATTCTGGAGTTTCTGAACTCGGCGAAAGAGGCAAATCTAAAGCTGGGGCTAGCATCAAGCTCTTCCAAGGCCTGGGTTGAAAAGCATTTGGAGCTGCTTGATATTCAAGATTACTTTGAATGTATCCGCACTTCTGACGATGTGGCCCGGGTTAAACCTGATCCTGAGCTGTATGTGCAAACTCTGGAGTTTCTGGACCTCGCGCCTTCGGATGCCGTGGCCATCGAGGATTCCCCAAACGGCTCGAAAGCAGCCGCAGCTGCAGGCATGCATTGCGTAGTTATCCCCAATGAACTGACCCGTTATCTGGAGTTTGATGTTCCGCATCACAAGACCGATTCGTTAAGTTCCCTCGATTTCGAACATGTAGTCACACGCAAAATTTTTAGCTAACAGCTAAGTAATCCTCTATACTCCATTCACACCGATCATAATCAAAGGCCTGTCCGACAAGGATGTTCAGCAAGTTGTAGGAACAGGACGGAGATAATGATGAAGCGAAATATCAAGTCCCCTACCTGTCCTGTTCCTTCTTCATTTCAGTCTTCAAGACCAAAAAGGAGGAATACACGATGAAAGCTGTCCACTTCGGGGCCGGGAACATCGGCAGAGGTTTTATCGGCCCGATACTGTCCAAATCCGGTTACCATGTATGTTTTGTCGCCCGCAACAAGAAGCAAATCAGCGAACTTCAGACCCGGCGGGAATACCCTCTTGTGCTGGCCAATGAGGATCGCAAATCCGAGATCGTTGGCAACGTAACGGCGCTAAGTCTGGGGGAGTCTGGCAAAGTGACCGCGCAGATTGCCGCAGCGGATATCGTCACTACGGCTGTTGGCATCAGCGCACTGAAGGACATTGCCGAATCGATTGCCCGCGGGATTCGCCAGCGGATAAAGCAGGGCAATGCAACCCCTCTGCATATTATGGCCTGCGAGAACGGGATCGGAGCAAGCCAGTTGTTGAAGAAATGGGTCTCCCCTTACCTGGAAAACTGGGGAATTCAAGATGCCGACCGCTTCGTGTCTTATCCGAATACGGTGGTGGACCGGATCGTCCCCGTGCAAAAGCATAAAGATCCGCTGCAAGTGATGGTCGAACCTTTCTCCGAATGGGTGATTGACCGCAACGAGATCAAGGGCGAGCTTCCCCCTCTGCAGGGCGTCCGTTACTCCGATTCGCTCGACGCTTATTTGGAACGAAAGCTGTTCACCGTGAATACCGGACACTGCTGCGCCGCGTATTTCGGATATTTGGAAGGCTATTCTACAATTCAGGACGCGATGTCCGATCCCGGCATCCGTTCCAAAGTTACCGGGGTGCTAATGGAGACCGGAGCGCTGCTCCGCGAGCGTTACGGTTTCGACGAGAAGAAGCATCGGCTGTATATCGAGAAAATATTGGGACGATTCGCAAACCCGCATTTTCACGATCCGATCACTCGTGTCGCCCGTTCCCCGATCCGCAAGCTCTCATCCAGTGAACGCCTGGTGTATCCCGCCATGCAGGCTGAGCGACTCGGATTGAATACATCCGGTCTGGTTACGGCCATTGCCGCCGCCCTTCTGTTTGATCACGCCGACGATCCCGAAGCGCTGAAGCTGCAAGAACAAATCCGCAAGCAAGGGATTCGTGAAGTGGTCTCGCACGTGCTCGGCATCCCATTCAGCCATCCGCTTCACGGCCGTATTACCGCCGCCTACCGGAAGCTGTGCTTGAACTATCCTCATCTGGCCAGCACGGGCTTTGAGACGATCTTCAGTCCTACCGCCCATCGCCCGGCGTCCACGGAATAAGCAAGCGGGCCGGGATACGCGGGGATGCTTAAGCGCAGAACCCTTCGCTTATGACACCGGTCCAATCTCCGTTTCAATCAGCTTGAACTCGGTCACATCCGCAAGCCCACGATTCGTAATGCGGATTTCCGGAATGACCGGCAGCGCGATCAGGGAGAAGGTCATGAAGGGTGCATGGATCGGGCAGCCCAGTTCACGCCAGGCATCCTCCAGCGCTGCGACTTCCTCCGCAACCGTCTCAACCGGCCGGTCAGCAAGCAGTCCGGCAATCGGCATTGCGACCTTTGCCAGCACCTTGCCGTCCCGCACGGCAATCATGCCGCCGCCGCAAGCAGCAAGCTCGTTGGCTGCCAGCGCCATATCCTCGGTATTCGCGCCCATGACCAGCAAGTTGTGGCTGTCATGCGCTACGGTGGAGGCCACCGCACCGTGTTTCAGTTGGAAGCCGGTTGCGAAGCCAAGCGAGATTTGCCCGGTGCCTTGATGACGCTCAATGCAGGCTAGCTGGATGACGTCCTGGCTGACATCCGGCTGAATCACGCCTTCCTTCACCGGCAAAACAGCCGTATGCTTGGCTGTGCGGGCGCTGTTCTCAATGACCCGGACCACGTTCACCTTCGTTTGATGCGTCTCGTATTGGCTAAGGAGACGGAAGTCCGCTGCCGTTAACGCCCGCTGGAGACGAACGGAGCTGAAGGCCTTCTCTGGGTACTCGTAAACCGGGAACGGCTTGATGAGCTGCCCGGCCTCCGCTACCACCTCGCCATCAGTGATCACGATGGACGGAACCATGCTGTTCAGATCGTCGATCAGAAGCATGTCCGCGATTTTACCTGGTGAAATACTGCCCAGATCTCCATCCAGCCCAAAGTAGCGGGCCACGTTGACCGTCGCCATCTGAATGGCGGTGACAGGCTCTACGCCCTCCTCGATGGCCCGGCGCACCACATGGTTCATGTGACCAAGCCGGAGCAGCGTCTGCGGGTAAACGTCGTCTGTGACAAGGGAGATGTTGTCCGTCCGCACCTTGTCCTCCGTCACCACCTTGATCACTTCCTTCACGTCCTGCCAGGCCGAGCCCTCGCGAATCATCAGATGCAGACCGAGCCGAACCTTCGCGAGCGCCTGTTCTCTCGTAACCGTCTCATGATCCGAGCTCACCCCTGCGGCGAGATAGGCTTGGAGCATCCGGTCATCCTCTGCCGGAAAATGCCCGGTCACGGCCTTGCCTGCACGGATCGTCGCTTCAATCTCACCCTTCATCGTCGGGTCGCCATAGACAACCCCCGGGAAATTCATGACCTCTCCGAGGCCGGCCACACCCGGCCAGGTGAGGCCCTCTTCAATG
This sequence comes from Paenibacillus campinasensis, assembly GCF_002272015.1. GTDB lineage: Bacteria > Bacillota > Bacilli > Paenibacillales > Paenibacillaceae > Paenibacillus_AQ > Paenibacillus_AQ campinasensis. Next base: position 142,004 of record NZ_NPBY01000030.1, read on the forward strand.
TCGGACACGCCCAGCTGGGCCCCGGCATCCTCCAGATCGAACGTGGCCGGAACACAAGACGGAATGGTCGTAAACACTTTCAGCGGCAACTCGCGGCCTTCTTCATGCATCCAGCGCACCCCTTCCATGCCGAACACATTCGCGATCTCATGCGGGTCCATGAACACGCCCGTTGTGCCGGTCACGAGGGCAGCCTTCGCGAATTCCGTTACGGTCAGCATCGTGCTTTCGACATGCATATGCCCGTCGAGCAGTCCAGGTGTGATATACCGTCCGCGGGCTTCGATCACCTTCGTACCGTCTCCGATCGTATGATCCGCTTGTCCGATATAAGCAATTCGCCCGGCAGCAATAGCGATGTCTATCCCCTCTTGAAGCTCCCCTGTAAACACATTGACCAGCGTGCCGTTCTTGATCACCAGCTCGGCAGGCTCCTGGCCAAGCGCAATGCGCCCCAGGCGATCGCTAACTTCATATCGAGGCTGTCTTTGAATTGTTGTCATTTCGATCTCCACTCCCTTATATTTCAAGCTTTCCTAACCCGAGCCCAATTCATTCCCTGTCATGCGGCGGCGAGGTAATAAAAAAACAACCCGGGCTACAATTTCGCCCGGGTTGCCCATGATATCACATTTATAGATGACACAAGCCCCTTCTCGTCACTCGATTACCATATGCCGCGATTGTCCCCGCAAGGACTAACCCGGCGGCTCCCGCTTAACGAAAGGGGCCTTCCGCGATAGACAGCAGGCCGGCTGCTTCTTCGATCCGCTGCGTCCCCTGCATATTCGCTGTGTCATCCTCATGTAGTCAAGTCATTTACGGTAACCTGGTAGAAACGCCAGAGCCTTATTCTCCGGCATATACATCAAGAATGTATCTTATAAAGCCCTATCTGTATATTTCATTGTTTGCATTGTTGTTAGAATTATAATCTTCCTGCCTGAGAAGTCAAGACAGCCGCGATTTCCTTTTCTTGTCTCTTTCGCTTTCTTAGCCCTTATCCTCCCTATTCATCCCCTTCGGGAAGGAAGGCCTTGCTCGGCATCCTGCCCCCTAAGGCATACGCAGCGCTTCGATCATCGGATGCTCAGCTCCGCCTCACGCCTGTCGCCGCCGCTTCATCCGCACCATCCCAAGCCCTATCGCCCATCTCCGGCAGCAGGACCGTAATTGCCGTCCCTCTTCCCGGCTCCGACCAAACCTCCACCTGACCCTGATGCGCTTCCACAATCGCCTTGGCGATGCTCATTCCAAGCCCGGAGCCCTCCATGCTCTCCTCCGTATTCGTCCCGCGATAATACCGCTCGAACAGATTGGCCATCGTCTCCTCATCCATGCCAACCCCCTGATCAGCCACGGTGATCGCCACCCATCCCGGGCGTTTCTCCACCCGTACCTCGATCTCGATGCCATCCGGATTATGCTTGACAGCATTCGTAATCAGATTATCCATCAGACGCTGCAGCCAATTGACATTCCCGTTAACCGGAAGCTCTCCCTCTCCGCCGCTGAACGTATAGGACGCCTTGCTCCATGTAGCATCGTTCACATATTTCAGCACGCAGCGCCGCACCAGCTCGTTCACATCGACCGGGGACATTTCCTGCGGCGCGATCCGGCTCTTGAGACGGAATACCAGCGAGAAATCGTTGATCAGATCCAGCATATAGTCGCCTTTTTCCCGGATGACCGTGCCCATCTCCCTCAGCTCTTCCTTGCTCCATTCCTCCGGCGCGTTCTCAAGCATATAGCCATAACCCTGAATCGAGGCCAGCGGGGTTCGCAGATCATGCGATATGCCTGACATCCATTCCTCGCGGTTCCGGTCCAGTCGCTCCCGCTCCTCTTTGGCCTCCGCCAGTCGATTCGCCATCAGATAGAAAGCATGGATCACTTCCTTGTACAGCTTGTATCTCATGCGGAGCTTGCCATTCCTGCGGAATACCCTTTTTCGGTCCTTCGGTGTCAGCACTTCCTCATACTCCCCGCGTCCCATCCGTTCGAACCAGCCTGTGAAAAGCAGCAGCGGCCGGCTATACCGATAGCCGTTCCAGAACGAGATGGCCAGCGATATGATCAGCATGCAGATCATGAGCCATACGGTGGCCCAGATCACCTCCTGCATGACGGAGACTTTATTCGCGACATTCTCCCGCGGCGTATGATATAACCACGTATGTCCCGTGCGCTGATCACGATAGACGGTAATGGATGTAGAATACGTTCCAGGCTGTTCCTGCATCGCAATAATTTCTAGCGGATGATAACTGTCTTTCTCTGCGGATCGATCACCAATCGCCTGGACGATCTCCCCTTCGCCATTGATCACATGTAAAAAACCACCCAGACGAGCCATCTCCTCACCCAGCCTGACACTCCCTTCCGGACCGACAACCCCATTCTCCTGGAATCGGGCGAACCAGGACTGCAGCCAATCCGCCTTCTCATCCACTCGTCCTAACAAATACAGCAAGGGCTCTTCATAGGCCAGATCCATCTCCCAATTGACGGTATAGCCGCCTAATCGCCCGCTCTCCTGGATCTCGAGCAACTGGCTCACTGAATATTGCTCCGGAATATCTGAATTCGTATTGGATGCATGAATGACCTGCCCCCGGGTGTCTACAACCTGTAGCCACATGTCACTCTCTTTCAGCAATACATTCCAATACTCCGCCAACCGAACGACGCCATCCTCCGTTATCGTCTCAGCCACGATGCCTTCCAGCACACCTGCCGGGAAATTGCGCTTCATCTCCTCGTTGTTGATATGCTTGAGCAGGAAGAACAACAGCACCAGCAGCACGCAAAGCATCAGAACCGACAGGGCAATCATCTGATATGTAAAATGAAAAGCGAGCCTTCTCCGCAGTTTCATTAGGCGTTCTCCTTCACCAGCTTGTATCCCAAGCCCCTGACCGTGACCAGCAGCTTCGGATGGCTCGGGTCCTCCTCGATCCGTTCACGAATGCGGCGGATATGCACCATAACCGTATTGTCCTCGCCGATCCCGTCGATCCCCCATACCGCCTCGTACAGCTGAGACTTGGAAAAGACGATGCCAGGATGCTTGCAGAAATAGAGCAGCAGCGAAAACACCAGCGCCGGACACTGTACTGGCCGTCCCAGTACGCGGAGCTCTCCGGCAGTCTCATCGAGCACAAAACGCCCGTAATCCCACACCCGCCCGGCAACGACCGGCTCCGTCTCGACCGGGACTCCTCCCAGCCCCGTCCGGCGCAGTCTCGCCTTGATTCGGGCTGCAATCTCAAGCGGATTGAACGGCTTGGTCACATAATCGTCCCCGCCCATCGCAAAGCCGGTGAGCACGTCCAAATCGGACGCTTTGGCTGTCAGAAACAGAATATGCGGGCTTCCGTAAGCCCGGATTTTCGGGCACAGATCAAAGCCGCTTCCGTCTGGCAGCATAACATCCAGCAGCACGATATCCGCGCCGTGGGCCGAAATCGCCTCCAGCGCCTCCTTGCAATTCCCCGCCGTATATACTTGGTTAAATCCTTCCTTGCGCAGCACCATCTGCAGCATTTTCACAATGGAAGGTTCGTCATCGACAATTAGTATTTTTGCGTTCTCCATATCTCCCCACCCTCTAGCTAAATGCTAGCACAACTACCTTAACAGGAGCTAAACAATTACCGCAAATTTAAGGAAAAGTTAGGCTGGTCTTATCCGGGACGTTAACTCCGCTCGCTATACTGTTCAGCAAGAGGTGATGATCGGTGGTCAAAATACCACAACGCGCAGCGGCCGTTGATGCCATACGCGGATTAAGTCTGCTGGGCATTTTGCTGGCCAATATGCTTATTTTTCAATATGGGATGTATGGCAAGGACGAACTTCATCTGTTCCATCCGACCACAACGGATACTCTCGGTCACAGGCTGGTTCAGGTTCTCGTAGAGGGCAGCTTTATGCCGATCTTTACGTTCCTGTTCGGATACAGCATGATCAAGATGCGGGACGCGTTAACGGCGAGAGGCCGAACGTCGAGATGGAGCTTCATTCGCAGATCGCTGGCGCTAATCGGGCTTGGGATTGGGCACGGCTATTATTTGTGGGAAGGCGATATTCTGATCTTCTACGGGGCAATAACGCTGCTGCTTCTGTTCTTTCTGAAACGAAAGCCTCGAACGCTGATCCTATGGGGCGCTCTGTTTCTGACACTTACCGGTATCGTGAGCCTTGGAGCAGCGGAGAAGAACCTGGAGGAAACACAGCGACTGGAGAGCTACGTGACAGAAACGACCCATGTGTACCAGTCGGGAAGCTACAGTGAGATCATGGACTATCGCCTGAACTCGGAACCGCCGCTGGATCTGCCGGAATGGGTAATGCTCATCGTCATTCTGATTGTGCCGTTTATGAACGCGCCGATGTTTCTGTTCGGCATGGCGGCTGCCAAGAAGGGCCGCTTCCTTCAACCCTCGGCGGAAGCCACAACCTATCTGCGCTGGTCGCTTCTGGTTCCGCTCGGTCTGGTGCTGAAAACCGCCGCTGTCCTTCTCGGAAGCACCCACGCCTTGAGCGGGGTATGCATCGTGCTTGGCGGGCAGCTCCTGGCGCTCGGTTACATTCATCTATTCGCGCTGCTGTATGCGAAAGCTCCGAGCTCTTCCCTCGCATTTCGCGGGTTCGAAGCTGTCGGCAGAATGTCGCTGACGAACTATTTGCTGCAAACGGTCATTTCCACATCGATTTTCTACGGTTATGGACTCGGGCAGTTCGGCCGGCTTGGCGTATGGCCAGGCATCCTGCTGGCGCTTGCCATATATATGGCCCAGGCAGCAGCGAGCTTGCTCTGGCTCGAAAAGTTCCGCTCTGGCCCGGTTGAGCGGCTGATGCGGAGCCTGACCTACTGGACTTGGAGCGGACGAATAAAGCCGAAGCTGGCGAAGTTACGCCGAGCGGCGGAGGAATCCCGGCAAGCCGGTCGTGATGCTCCATCTCCAACGGGCTGAATGCGGGGAAGACAGCTTTTATGCCTACAGATTCATACATTCCCGGGATTACGGTTATATTAATCGGTGAATACACCGCCGTGATCACGGATGGTTACGTTGAAGGAGGTCCGGTATGGACAGCAGCACGCATGAGTTTGTGGAAAAGATGAATGAGAACGCCGAGAAGGCCCGCCGCAACCAAGAGCAGCACGGCCATGGAACGCCGAGCAGCAAGCTGCCGAACAAGCAGCATGGGACTCGCAAATAATTGAATCATTTGTATCTCTCGAAAGCGATCCGTTCATGGGTCGCTTTTTGGTGTGACCTTACGCCCCTATCCCTGAACTGGAGTCCGCCACCGAAGGGTAGGAATGCCCCGACGGAAAAAGCCGGACGCATCAGCTGGCAAATAGGTTAGGCTCCTTCAAGCAAGTCTCCAAGCGCTACCGACATCGAGTGGCTTGACATGGTCCCATCTGTTGTCTACAATTTAAACAAACGTTTATTTTAAACAAACATTTAAATTGGGAGGGAATCAAGTGGGTGGAGTGGTTAAGGATTTTTTCAAACAGAAAACAACGATCATCGGAATCGCTACGGCGGCGTTGTTCCAGCTTATTTTCAGTGTGGTATGGATGACGGGGTACAGCGGGGTTAATGAACGAACGAGCCAACTGCAGATTGCCGTTGTGAATGAGGATGCCGGCTTCGGGGCTGTGCTCGCGGCGTCGCTGCATGAACAGCTGCCATTCACCGTTATCAAGCCGGGGAGTTTGACAGAGGCTCGCGATCAGCTGGAGCAGCGGGAGGTCCAGATGGTGGTTCACATCCCCGCCGATTTCAGCGAAGCGGTATCGTCAACGGAATCCAAGGGGATGATTACGTATGCCATGAACGAATCCAATGTCGTCACGATAAAAAATGCTATGGCCAGTGTCGCCCAGCAAATCACTGCGACGGCCAATCAGCTTGCCGCACAGCACGGGGTCCAGCAGACCCTAGCCTCCATGCAGATCGCTGAGCCGCAAGCGGAAGCGCTCGCTGCAGGATTGACCTCCCGCATTGAGGGAAGCTACGAAATCAGCAATCCGGTGCCCGATATGGCTGACCAAATGGTGCCGATGATGATGGTGCTTGCCTCTTACGTCGGCTCGATGCTGCTCGGCATGAATCTGGAGCAGTCATCCGCAGCCTTGACAAGCCGGCACTCCAAGTGGCAGCGATTCACAGCGCGTCAGCTCATCAATGTCGGAACAGCCGTCATTGTCGGATTGTTCGGCGTGACGCTGGTCACGCTGCTGGGCAGCTCAACCGAACACAGCTTTCTGTCCTTGTGGGGCTTCCAGACACTGTTCCTGTTTGCCTTCATGACATTGGCGCAGGTCTTCCTGCTGCTGTTCGGCACAGGCGGCATGGTGTTCAACATTATGCTGCTGTCGGCACAGCTCGTATCGTCAGGCGCCATGGTGCCGCGCGAAATGCTGTCCGGATTCTATCAGGGACTGGGCGATGCGCTGCCTGCCACCTATGCCGTTGAAGGCCTGATGAACTTGCTGTTCGGCGGGCCGAGCACTACAGCACCAGCGCTCGCGTTAGCGGCAAGCGCTTTGGTATACTTAGGAATAGGTATCGCCGTAACGGCCGTGAGACGCGGCCGTGCACTGCCCGAGAGGAGTGCATTCGCGGCGAATTAAAAGAGGGGGCGCTGCGACATGACGGAACCGGACATCCGAACCAGAATTCTTCTCGCGGCGAAGACGCTGTTCGCGAAGCATGGGTTCGACGGAACGACGGTTCGCCAGGTTTGCGAGGAGGCAGGAGCCAACGTAGCATTGGTTTCGTACCATTTCGGCGGGAAGGAAAATTTGTTCTCCGCGTTGTTTGATGAGTTTTTCCCCAATGTGGACGATGCCTTGGAGCAGTACCGGGACATTCTCGCTCAGCCGGAGACCGGCCTGGCATTATTTATAGAACAGGTCATGCTGTTTAAGTTAAACGACCCGGACATGGGCAATATTCTGGAACAGGAAATTCTAATGCACTCTCCGCGGCTGCAAGCGATCCAAGACCGAACGTTTCCAATCTGGTCGAAGCTGCGCGACTTGATGCTGGACGGGCGCAGTCAAGGCAAGTTCCACTTCCAGTCCATCGATACGACGCTGTTGCTCGTACTGGGCAGCCTGCTGTTCCATAAGCGAAACTATTACTTCCGTCCGCTGCTCCTCGAGGAGCCGCAGCCGCCGGAAGCCGCCATCGCGGCCACGGTAGAATATGTATACGGAGCGCTCGGCGCTGCTCATCTCGTACCTGAGCGGTATCGGCAACGGGACGCGAGGTGACTGTCAACACAACGCTGAATCCATCGAATGATGAACGATGCATCCATAAATCATCGGGCGCTTGTTCGAGCCGCGTGAAGAGGTTTCTTTACGCCAATTCTATATTTATATTACGGCGAATCGGTCTTGAGCACTATGAGGACCGATTCGCTCTTTTTATATAGAAACAGGCGCTGCTCCGGGTGTTTCAGCTTCTGGAACAGACCGGAAAACCAGCAGATCATTGGCCGAATTTTGCAAGGGTAGCTGTTTTATCCTGGTCCCTCTAGAATATGTACATCTTTATGTATTGATCTTTCCTACCCGAGAAGGAAATTTCCTTTTATTAGATGTTCTTACTCAAATTCAAAAGTCTGGCCGTCGATATAAGCCGTGGAGCCAATCCCCATGAATATGTGAAAGGAGCGTTAGAGAAAGACCTCTTGGGGAAGGACGCGGCTTATATCATGATGGATAGGAGAGAACATATGTACAGACAACCAACGAGGAGAAAACATCCCCTCATCATACTCGCGAACGTTGTGATCGCGTTCCTATTATGGATAGGCAGTTTGCCGCTTGCAGCTCCGGCTGTTCATGCAGCGGATCGCGATCCTATACTGTCGCTTCACAGACCTGTTTACGCCTCTTCCAGCCTTGGCGGAAATACGCCGGATCTGGCCGTGGACGGAAACCCGAATACCCGCTGGGAAAGTGTATGGCAGAAGGACCCGCAATGGATTTACGTCGATCTCGGCGCCAGTGCGAACATCTCCAAGGTGACCGTAAACTGGGAGAATGCTTATTCCAGTGCATACACCATTCAAGTGTCGGACGATGAGATCGAATGGACCGATGTGACGGATGTCATTCAAGGAAGAGCCGGTGAGGTCGAGAGCGAAGTATCCGCAGCCGGCCGCTACGTCCGCGTCTATAGCACCGAGCGCGCGCAGCAGGCTTACGGCATTTCGATATGGGAGCTGGCCGTTTACGGTACTGGCGGTGCGAACAAGCCGCCGAAGCCGGAAGCCGTCAATCTGGCGCTGAACAAGCCGGTTACGGTCTCCTCCCTCGAAATTGATGAGCCGACTCGCTCGGCCGAGGACAAAGCCCGGATGGAGGAGCGCAACTACGCCGCCCGCAATGCGACCGATGGCGATCCGGGAACACGATGGTCATCCGTATACACGGATACGGAGTGGATCTATGTCGATCTGGGCGAAGTCAGCGAAATCGGCAGCGTCGCCTTCCATTGGGAAGCTGCTTACGGGCGTGCCTACCACATTCAGGTATCCAACGATGCCCGTGAGTGGACGACCGTGTACCGGGAGCTGAACGGCTCCGGCGGCAAGGATGTCATTCCGCTGTACACCCATGCCCGCTATGTCAAAATGGCCGGCATCGCGCGCGGCAGCGCAAACGGTTATTCACTGTTCGAATTTGAAGTGCGCGCTTACCGCGAAGGGGACCCGCAGCCTGTTTATGATATTCCGGAAGTAAAGGCTCCCTCCGCTGTGCCAGTAGGAGCCGGAAGCTATGAGATCAACGATATCACACAGCTGGAGCCGAAAAATCCGAAATACCGGACGCCGAATATCCAGGCACCGATCCCGTCCAATGGCTGGTGGCAGTCGATCCTGATCGCCAACCTGGGCGATGGCAACGGCCTGATCACTCTGCCGCTCAAGAACTGGTACACGAAGCAAGGACTCGCGGTATTGAACCCGGGTGCCGGTTATGTGTCGGCAAGCGGCGATAACATCGACGCAGACGGCGACCCGGATCTGTACCTGTTCGTCAACAACATCCATCCAGCCGAAATGGAGACGAAAATTTCCGGCTATGGCGATTATTCCGCCAGCGTCATCCTGAGTGATGACGATACGGCTAAGATGAGCACCACCTTTGTGAAGGGTTCGCCTTTCCTGTACAACACGTTTGAGAACCCGGATGCTGTCATTATTCATTCGCCGGTGCTTTCCCGACTGTTCGATGATAACAACAACCCGGTATTGGTGAATGACGGAGACGTGCTCGTAAGCGACCATATCGGCTTCGAAGTGGTGAACCAGGACCGAGCTCCAGCGCCGCAAACGTTCGTCCGCAGCTATGGCATCTATGCGCCGCCGGGAACGACGTTCATGAAGCTTGGGAATACGGTCAAAATCAAGCTTGGACAAGGCGACTACCTGTCCATCGCAGCCCTGCCTTCGGCAACCGAGCTGGAGCGATACTACCAGCACGCCTATGCGTTTGTGACCGATACACGCGTCGATTATCGCTATGACGAGGACACCTCCCTTGTCACAACGAACTTCACCTCGGAGACCGAGCCGAAAAGACCTGGCTTTTCCGAGGAAACGATCATGACACTGCTGCCGCACCAGTGGAAAATCACGACAACTCCGCTGACCGAGCTTAGCTACCCGTCCATCCGCGGTACGCTTAAAGTGCGGGAAGGCAGCACATTTACGACGGAAGACCGTTTTTACGGCATGATTCCGCAATTTGTAGAACCGAGCAACCCGGATTATTCGCGGGCCCAGCTCGTGGCTTACCTCGATCAGCTCGATGCCGATCTTGCGAACGGGCTGATGATCGCGGATCCTTACTGGCAAGGGAAAAAGCTGCATCCGCTCGCGGTAGCGGTGCTGATCAGCGACCAGCTTGGAGACACCGAGCGAAGAGACCGCTATTTGGCGGATCTGCGCACCATTCTGACGGACTGGTATACGTATTCCCCTGATGAGCCGCGTCATTCCCATTATTTTCACTACTCGACGTATTGGGGGTCCGTATTCCCTTACGCCAGCGGATTCGGGCTGAACACGGGACTGACGGACCATCACTTCACGTATGGCTATTACGTCTTCGCGTCCGCGGTGCTAGCGACCTACGACAAGGAGTTCTTGCGTGATTATGGCGATATGACAGAGGTGCTGATTCGCGACTATGCGAACCCGTCCCGGACAGACAACCTGTTCCCTTGGTTCCGCAACTTCGACCCTTATGAAGGCCACTCCTGGGCCGGAGGTTATGCCGACAACCGCAGCGGGAACAACCAGGAAGCGGCCGGCGAAGCATTATTTGGCTGGGTTGGCGAATACATGTGGGGGCTTGTCACCGGCAATGATGCCTACCGCGATGCGGGCATCTGGGGCTTCACAACCGAAGAGAAGGCGGCCGAGCAATACTGGTTCAACTATGACGGAGACAATTGGCCGGAGGCGTACAAGCATAAGGTCGTCGGGCATGTGTACGGCAGCGCCTACCTGTACGGAACGTTCTTCTCCGGAGATCATGAGATGGTCTATGGCATTCACTGGCTCCCGTCAGCCGAATGGATGACCTACTATGGTCGTCAGCCTGAGAAAGCCGCTGCCCTGTATCAGGGACTGATCGATGAGCTGGGAGGCCAGCCTGAAAACACCTGGTTCCATATCATCTGGCCATTCCAGTCCCTTAGCGATCCGGAGGCTGTGCTGGCCAAATGGGACACAACCCATATGCAGCAGAATGAAGCATTCAATACGTACTGGTTCGTTAACAGTATGGCCACGTTGGGGCACCGCTCCACCGCGATCTGGGCCGACTATCCGGCAGCTACTGTATATGAAAAAGACGGCGTGTACACAGCACAAATCTGGAATCCTTCAGAGAGCCCGAGAACCATTCACTTCTATAACGAAAACGGTGTTGTCGGCTCTGCCACCGTATATCCGAACGCGTTAGTTGCCGTTGATCCAACCCGGCATACAACAGTCGAAGGCCCCGACCCGTCTCAAGGCGTGTCCTACCTGGACCGGACATCCTGGGCGATCACGGCCTCCGCAAGTTCCGAGCCGGTATCCAACCTGACGGATAATGACCTGTCCACCCGCTGGTCCTCAGGACAAACGCAGCGGGCAGGTGAATGGCTGCAGGTCGATCTCGGATCAGAGCAGTCCTTTGATACCCTGTTCATGAATTCTGGCACAAGCTGGGGCGATTATGCGCGCGGTTACGAAGTATATGTCTCCAACGATGGCGAGAATTGGGGAGAAGCCGTGTTCACAGGGGCTGGCGCATCGCCGAGCCTGGCAGTCTCTCTGGGGGCTCAGCGCGCCCGATTCCTCAAAATCATGCTGACTGCCCCGTCGGACAGCTGGTGGTCGATTGCCGAGATCAAGCTTGCACGTTTTGGAGAGCCTGGGTCCCAGCCTCCGGTACAAGAACCGGGCACGGACAAACCGGAGGATCTGCCTGGCTGGACAGTGACTGCCTCCTCGTCTGCTGACGAGGAAAGTCCGTTCCATATGCTGGATGGCGATATCCGCACCCGCTGGACCAGCGGACAGCCTCAAGCAGGTGGAGAATGGCTGGAAATCGATCTGGGTACAGCCCACACCTTCGATACCGTCATCCTGGATCCTGGCGGCTCCACAGACGATTACCCGCGCAGCTATAAGGTGTATGTGTCTGAGGACGGTCAAAGCTGGGGAGACGCGGTCGCCAGTGGAGCAGGCGAGCCCGGGATGCTTGAGATGACCCTCCCTCCGCAGACGGCCCGCTATATTAGAATTGTTCAGACCGGGGAATCCGACAAATGGTGGTCGGTTGCCGAGCTGTCCGTGGTGTATTACGGCATCGGCAAGCAGCGGCAGCTGACTCCGGCAGACTGGGTAATCAGCGCATCGGCCAACTTTGACCTCTCGCAGACCGGGGCGATGCTGGATGGCGATATGTTCACCCGCTGGACCTCCGGTGCCGAGCAGAAGGGCGGCGAATGGATTATGCTGGACCTTGGCGAAGCGACACCGCTAGACAAAATCGTGATGGACAGCGGCAGCAGCCGAGACGATTACGCACGCGGTTACGAAGTCTACCTGTCCAGCGACGCGGAGAACTGGAGCGGCCCGGTCGCTTCAGGCGAAGGCAAAGGTCCGATCATCACCGCGGTCTTCCCGCTGCAAACAGCCCGCTACGTCAAGATCGTGCAAACCGGGGAAGACCTGCATTGGTGGTCGATCAGTGAGCTGGGGCTGTTCACCGCTGACAACGACGACCACGGATCGCCTGATCGTTGATCAGACGATGATCCGAGCAAGAAGGTCAAACACTTCACACGCTATGAGTAAATGAGAATATGAAGAAGCAAGCACATGAAACGGCATCTCCTGTCTACTTCGTTGCATGTTGCATGGTTATCCCTTTCGTTCAGGACGCTACCTGATCCAGTGGGATCATCGTGCTAAACATCAGGAGTGTCATTGCGTGCTGGGCTGGCCTCCGGAAGTCTGTTGATCTGACTTCCGGGACAGCCTTTTTTTTACCCCAAAATGCAGTGCCAGCCCTGCAATCATCAATCACGATCCTACGATCGGCTCACCCGGCTCCGCTCCCGGTACGCCCTGTTCTTGGCGCGGTTACCGCAGGCGCTCATGAGGCACCACTTTCCTGTTCCCGGACGGGATCGGTCTATAAATACCCACTGGCAATCCGGGGCCGAGCAGACCCGAATTCGCCGCCAAAGCCCTTTTCTTCTCATCTCATATACCAATGCCAATACATGCCCGAGCCCTTGCTTGCCTCCTTGATGAAGCGGCTCCAGCTTGTCCCCGTTGTCTTCAAGCCTAATCGCGTACTTGAATTCCCTGGCAACCTTCTCGAGTGGTTCCACGTCAACATCAGGCCCCGGATCATGCGGGTTAAGCTCAATAGCGCTTCTTAACGCGGCTCGCAGCTTCCTCGCCAGCGCCAGATCAGACTCGGACACAGGCTCCTCGCCGGCAATATAATGAATGTTCTGCAACCAGTGCTTCAAATCCTCAGGGACCACCCAGCACTCTGTGCCCGGGTCCCCCTCATATCGCATTCGCCGATCATAGGTATTGATGAAATCCGCTATAATTTCCAGCCCCTGATAGTCTTGCTCCATCACAGCCCAACCTCCTGTTGCTATTGATCCTGCAAACCATTAAAATAAAATAACAGGTTAGCTAACCTTTAAATATGTTTTATAAGTCACGTTTCTCATGATTTACTCCATTTTATCACATATTCACATAACGCCCCCAACCGGGTTCTGTCAACTTTGTACAGCCAGCTATGGCAGACCACCGCCTCATCCATAAAGCGAATAAGATCGTAGCGTACCACATGCAAACACCACCCCTATTTCAATGAAACGAGAGGAGTGCCTGATATGAAAATAGACATTCAGCCTTTCCGCTTCCGGGTAGCGCCGGAGGATATCGAAGACCTGAATCGCCGTCTGGACATGACCCGCTGGCCGGATGAAATCCAGCATGCACAGGGGGACTATGGAATTCCGCTAGCCTTCATGCAGGAAATGATTCGATACTGGAGGCACGAGTTCGATTGGAGCCGCATGGAGCGCAACATCAATGCATATCCGAATTATATCGCCGACATTGACGGACATCGCATTCACTTTATTCACATCAAGAGCAGCGGCGCGAGCCCCATCCCCTTGCTCCTTGCCCATGGTTGGCCCAGCACCTTCTATGAGATGCTAGAGCTGGTCCCCTACCTAACTGAGACGGATACATACGGGGATGGCTCCGGGCTTTCTTTTGATATTGTTATTCCATCCATCCCTGGCCACGGCTTCTCCATCGGGACGAGGGAGCCGGGGTTTGAGGACCGGCAGGCCGGGCAACTTCTCGGCCAATTGATGGCCGGCCTAGGGTACGATCGGTTCGGCGCCCACGGGTATGATATCGGCGCCAGCATCCTCGGGCTGCTCTGTCTGGATCAACCGGAGAGCATAATCGGCTACCACACCACGTCGCCAGCCAATCCAAGCCCGTACACGGATGAAACGACCATTCTCACCCCGGAGGAAACCGAGTACCTTGACCTTCAGCGGCAGTGGTATGCATCGGAAGGCGGATATGCGCATCTGCTCGGCACCAAGCCTCAGACGGCGGCTTATGGCCTTGAGGACTCGCCAGCTGGACTTGCCGCTTTTATATTGGAAAAATGGCATGACTGGACTTACCCCAAGGATGGCGACCTGCTGCAGCACTTCAGCCGGGATTTCCTCATTAGCAACGTAGCAATCTATTGGCTGACTCGGACCATCAATTCGTCTAACCGCTATTATTACGAAGGCAGGCATACCCGCTGGCCCGGCCCGGGAGAGTCCTCTCCTGTTCCGCACGGCATTGCTCTAACGTCCGAGCCGAATACTCGCCCGCCACGGGCATACGTGGAGCGTATATTTCCTAATCTCATTCGCTGGAAGGATCTAAATATCGGAGGGCATTTTATTGCCGCCGAGCAGCCGAAGCTTCTGGCTGAGCAGATTCGGGGTTTCTTTCACATGCTGCAAGGCTAAGCTAAACTAGGCACAATGATTCAAACAAAAATATCACGGTCGGAGAAACCGGGCACCAGATAGAGATCGACGCACAAAAAGAGGACATATGAGCACGCGAATCGAATCCTTATTTTCCAACCTCTATTCTCTGACCGGGAGGCTCATGACTTGATATGGAAAAGAAAATTCCGCGCAAAATTCATATTATCGGCTCTGTAGGCAGCGGCAAAACAACACTCGCCCGATCCCTGTCCGCCCGGATGGATGCTCCTTTCTATGAACTGGACAATGTCGTATGGATCCGAGCGGACGCTGGGGATATCCGGCGTGATGACGAAGCCATCGTTGCCCTGCTCCAACAGATAGTTCAGAGCGAAAGCTGGGTAAGCGAAGGCGCACACTATCATCACTGGGTTCGGCCTGCTCTTGAGGAAGCCGATCTGATCCTATTTCTGAGCCCGTCCTATCTCACTCGCTGTCGCCAGATCGTCAAGCGATTCATCAAACAGAAGCTTGGGATCGAACAAGCGAATTACAAGCCGACCTTTGACATGCTGATCAAGATGTTCAAGTGGAATCACAGCTACGAGCGGGAAGGCAAGCGGAAGATCGCTGCAATGCTCACGCCCTATACCGATAAAGTGATCGTCGTGCAGAGCGGCAAACAGGCTCTGGCTCAATTCAGAAATCAGAGCTGACTTCCAGTGAAGCGCGGGGCTCAGGGGAATGAGGGCTTTCATCACTGCCCGAACAACACCCATGAATATACCAAAGAACCGGACGGCAAGATCCCTCTCTTGCTTCGTCCGGTTCTTCGTTTGGTTATACGATACGGGCAACCACCCACGTCTTACACTGCAACTTCCCTGCTGTACAGCCAAGCTGCCGCAGCGCAGTCTTATCATTATGGTCCAAAAATATCCATGCTCAAGTAACGCTCACCTGTATCCGGAGCCATACATACCACCCGTTTCCCTGCTCCCAGCCGCTCCGCTACGCGGATCGCGGCAAATACCGAGGCCCCGGAGGACGGCCCGACCAGAATCCCTTCCTGACGAGCCAGGCTGCGGACCATCCCGATCGCTTCTTCATCAGCAATCTGAATGATCTCATGATAGATCTCCGTATTTAAAATATCCGGCACAAATCCCGGGCTTGTGCCCACCAGCTTGTGCGGCCCCGGCTGTCCGCCAGACAGCACCGGCGAGCCCTGCGGCTCAACAACCGCAATATGCAGTTCCGGCAGATGCTTGCGCAATTCCTCCCCGGTGCCGGTAATCGTCCCGCCCGTTCCGGCGGTCGCCACAAAGGCATCCAGCCGCCCTTCCATCTGCTCCAGAATCTCCGGCGCCGTCGTGACTCTGTGAATGTCCGGGTTCGCCTGATTCTGGAACTGCTGCGGAATGAAGCTGCCAGGAATCTGTGCTCGCAGTTCCATCGCCTTGGCTATCGAGCCTGGCATGCGCTCGCTGCTCGGCGTCAGCACCACCTCTGCGCCATAGGCCTTCAGAATGTTGATCCGCTCCTTGGACATATTGTCCGGCATGACCAGAATAGCCCGATAGCCTTTCGCCGCCGCGATCATCGCCAGGCCGATGCCCGTATTGCCACTGGTCGGCTCAATGATGGTTCCTCCGGGAGCAAGCAAGCCCTGTTCCTCTGCGGTGCGGATCAAATTATACGCCGCCCGGTCCTTCACGCTGCCCGACGGATTGAATCTTTCCAGCTTGACATACACGTCGGCCGCACCCTGGGGCACCACGCGCTGGAGCCTTACCATCGGCGTCTGGCCGATCATCTCCACTACATTGTTATAAACGTCCATGCTCTTCTCCTTCTATACGGTCCTGGCAAAATTGATCCCGCTGCATCCTATCTTCGCCAAAATTTTGTCAAAGTGGTTCTACCTGTCTATCTACCATTGATGTTCTGCCCATTCCTATAAATACAATAACTTAACAAGGATTTTCTTTCATCTTAGAAAAGATGCCGCTTGCTTGTCAAACGAAAGGCGCAAGCAAATCTTTCATGCCACCCCGGGCATTGTGGTATTCTGTTCATATCAATTCCATTCATTTCAGCAGAACATGCTCCGGCTTTACATATAGAGGAGGCTTACCCGTTGAACAATTTGAACATGAATATCCCCTTCCGCTTACCCGAACACCAGCCGATACTTATACTGGACCGAACCGCTGATCTATCCTCGATGGATGTCCTTCACCATTTTGCCATGGACGAGCTGCTCTGCAGCCAAACCGGGAATGGCGGGCCAGCCATCTGCCATCTATGGCGGCATCCCCGCGCCTTTGTCATGGGCGTGCGGGACAGCCGCCTCCCCCATGCGCCGGAAGGCGATGCCTGGCTGCGTTCCCAGGGCTATAACACCGCGGTCCGCCACTCCGGCGGCGCAGCCGTTCCCCTGGACGCAGGCGTCGTGAATCTGTCCCTGATCCTGCCGTTCGATTCTACGGGCAAGGCTCCGGACTTCCACGACGACTTCGAGGTGATGGTGCAGCTGATCCGGGACGCGCTGCATTCTACCGAGGCGCAGGTGGACACCGGCGAGATCGCCGGCGCCTTCTGCCCCGGAACGTATGATCTCAGCATCGGTGGGCTTAAATTTTGCGGCATCGCCCAGCGCCGCCAGCGGCATGCCTTCATCATCCAGGCATTCATCATCGCCAGCGGCTCCGGCAGCGAGCGCGCCAGGCTCGTGCGCTCCTTCTACGACATCGCCGCCTCCGGCGCGGCTCCCGGCAGCTATCCGCTCGTGGAAGAGAGCAGTACCGCCAGTCTGGAAGAGCTCATCCCCGGGCAGGACGACGCCGTGAACAGCTTCACGCATGCAGTCAAGGACGTGGTCCGCCGGTGGCAATCTGGCTATGACCTGACCCAGGCGGCCGCCCGGTTCAAGCTGCCCTCTGCAGACGATGTCCGGGAGATGGCGGACAAGCTGCGGCAGCGGTATGCAGATAAGTTAAGTTAAAAAAACGGACTGGGGCTCGCAGGATTCTATCTTTATAAACGGAGAAATTCCAACACATAATGCAACCCTAACAAACAAGCTGGCCTCTACTTGGCCAGCTTGTTTGTTAGGAAGGATTCACCGAAAGACCCTCCAGGGGAGCATATCCTAATAGCTCTCAGATTCATGATATAAGTAAGTCATCTGTATAGTGAGCCAACCCCTTGCGGTGCCTCAGCGGCACCTCATTGCCAGTTCAGCTCCTTCAGCACTAGCCGAGCGCCTTCAGCGTCTTCACAATGTCTGCTCCGATGCCGAGCTTGTAGCCCTCAGACATGTACCGGACTTGACGGCTCACATCCAGAACCAGCACGACCGGCCATTCCCGGCCCTGGAGATCAGGCACGGTTGCCTTCACCTCTTCCAGCAGTCCGCGGGCACCGTCCTCCTCTACCCGCAGCGTGGCCTGATCCGGCAGCCCATCCATATCCTGTGATGCCGGCGCTGCCTCGCTAAACAGCTTGATCGGCCCGCCCCAGTCTTCCAGCCGGTCAGACAGCTCTCTCAGTTCACGCAGTACATGCTTGGACGGCTCGCGCTCGGACTCCAGCCAGACCAGGACGATGCCAGTGTGCTCGGCGGCCACACTGCCGCTGCCGGCACAATCTGTCCATACGCGGTCACTGACTTTGCCCCATACGGGCGCTTCAATCTCCTCTTCCCGGAATATCAGCGGTGCCTTCACTTCTTCACCCGGCGCAACGCTAAAGAAAGAGAGGCGCACCCGAACCGAACCGTCACCAAGCCGGGTTCCTGTCGTCAGCCGGTAATCTCCGCTCAGCACCTCGTAAGGCTTGTCGTATACATCCGTTTCCCCGAACGGAATCGACAGCGTACGATACCTGCCCTCCTCCAACCGGGCCAGCGTGAAATTGTAATGATACGTGGCCACGTCGGATGAAGCGTCCGCTGCCGGCTGATTCGGCGGCTGTACAAAACATACCTTCCCTTTCGCAGCCAGTTCAGCCGCCCCTGCCTCTGCAGCCTCCTGCCGGAGCCCCGCCGGGTCCAGCACCGCATCCTGCCAGCTTCCTGCCTGCCAGAACTGCGGCGTGCCGTTCAGCGGCTCCAGTCTGGCCGGGATGCCCAGGCTGCGCGCCGCCGCCACAAACGCGATATGCCGGCTCAGCCGATCCGCCACCTTCAGCCGGAAGGCACCAACGGGCGTTGCCATTCCTGAATAACGGTCCACATCGCTGGCTACCTGAATCAAGCTGCCAATGTGCTCGGCGAGCAGCTGCGGGCTCGCAGCATAGCGCGACTTCTCTTCCTCGGTAAAGGACTGCTGGAAGAACGCCCTGTACGGCGCAATCATTTCAAAGTGTACCCGCGGACATAGCACGTAAGCATCAAACAGCTCCGAATCCGGAACGCGATCCACAAACGGCAGGGCGCCGTTCAGATGATCATGCAGCGACTCCCGGAACGTATCCGTCAGATCCTTCACCCGCAGGCTTTCCAGAAGCCGAAGTCCCAGCAGCCGGTGTTCAGGCTTGATCTCCTGCAGGAACAGAGCCAGCTCCTCCCCGTTCCCTTTCGACTGCTGCAGCACCGGCAGCAGCCGCTCCAGCGGCAGCGCCAGCTCCCCAGCCAGCTTGGCCGCATACGCCTCGGAGCAGAACGTGGCCTCATATGCCGAGCGAATGGCCGTTCCTTCCTTCATCCGCTCCTCGTGGCGCCGGCGCATCTCTTCGCTGACGACCCGTTCTTCCCCTCCGGACACCGGCGGGGGTACCATATCCAGCTCCAGCACCTGACCGTAGTCCGGCTGCGAGTGAATGGTCAGCTCGAATTCCCCGGCCTCGGACACGCGGATATGCCGGAAGCCCCAGCCCTGCTCTCCACGGGCATGAACGAGCAGATCGCCAAGTCCTGTCATCAGGGTGACACGCCCTTTAGCATCGGCCTTCTTGGTGACAATCGTGCTGAATTCAGCGAAGTTATACAGCTGGAAATTCACCTCTGCATTGATCGCCGGTCTCCCATCCTCATCCACAACATACACCGAGATCTCTTTCACTGGCGCATAATGGTCCAGCATATTGATCTCCGCATACCACGGATGATCCGAGCAAATTTCCTCCGGACCATCATAATCAGCCGCTACCCGGGTGTTCACCAGCATCGCGCGCGTGGATGGTGAGCGGAACCAGCCTTCGTCCAGCACCGGCTCCGGCTCACAGGCGCCGATGAAATGCCAGGCGCCGTCCGCCCAGGCCTCCACCCAGGCATGGTTGGAGTCGCAGTGGGCCCAGCGCGGCGTATATACCTGACGCGCCGGAATGCCGATGCTGCGCAGCGCGGTCACCGCCAGCGTGGATTGCTCCCCGCAGCGTCCGAGTGCGGTCCGCATCAGCGTCAGCGGCGAAACCGTCCGGGCATCGTTGCCCGTATAAGTCGCGCGCTCATGACACCAGTAGTTGGTCTCCAGCACCGCCTCCGACATCGACAGGCCTTGTACCCTCGGGGCCAGCTCATGGTGGATCACCATGCGGCTTTCGTCGATGTTCTCATTGTTGACGCGGTAAGGCAGCACGAAATGAACGAACAGCTCCTCCGGCACCGACCGCCCCCATGGCATCTGCTCCCGAACCTCAAGCGCATGCCGAACGTGACGAAGAAAGAACGCCCCGTCATAATCGGCCAGGTCATGCAGCGGCATATACGCATACAGAAATTTCAGCAGCAGCCGCTCTTCCTCCGTCAGCGGCTCACGAAAGACGCCGAACAGCTCCCGCTCCCGAAACTTCGCCCACTGCCTTTTGGCTGCAAATTTCTCTTCCATCACCTGCACATCAAATCCGTAGGTTGTATTCATTCTCTCGCTCCCTCCTGCTCCGTCCATAACTTGCCGTCCTCCCGAATGCATACCCGGCTGCGCCCATCGCTTGATCGGGCCGAGACCTGAAACAAGCTCGACGTGGTTTCAAGCTTCAGATCAAGCAGGCCGTCGTCCCAGCCCTTCTCCGCCTCGCCCAGCAATATGTCAAGCCGGTCACTAAAGACCCCATGCTCGGCGTAATAGTTCCGCTGCCGGTAGTACACCTTCCTCAGCAGACGCTTGATCCCTTCATCCGGCGGAAGCGCGAATTCCGCCTGCTCATGATCGGCGAACATCACATATCCCCACAGCTCCGGATAGTGCATATTGATAATCCCCATCGGGCTCCATACCCAGTTCTCCTCCGGCAGCGGTTTGCCGGTAGCCGGATCCAGCCTTTTCACATATTGACCGTCCTTGATTTCCACATGCCACTCCACCCGGGAGAAGTTCACCCGCCAGCATTCACCAGCCCTTGGCCCGCGCCCCTCCGGCGCACACTCCTTCAGGCTGCTCCATGGCATCGCTACCTCCAGGCTCCATTTCCGGTTGTCGGCAGACGGGTTGTTGATTTCGCCCTCGATATAAACAGCGGTCTCCAGCCCATGAATATCCCATCCATTGATCGCCGGACCTCCGTCCCGATATGGCTTCGGCAGCAGCAAATCCCATACCGTATTCCATGCGTTGATCTCGAATTCGTAATAATTATGGGTATCGCCATCCGGATCAATAAAGATTTCAAAATCATTGTCATGGAAAATGACCGAATCCCGCTCAGTCAGCGTCGCCCATATTTCGTCTTCTTCCAGCTCGGCCCCCACATAGAAATAATCATCGTCCCATAGCATTTTGACTCGGGTCCGCTTAGGCGGTCTCGGCTTCAGCTCCCCCTCAATATCGACGAAATCCTCCGTCCATTCCGCCTTCTCCCAGAATGGCTTATCCAGGCGTCCATCCAGCTTCAGCTTCCCCGAAGCCCTTCGGCAAATGTAATGTTTTGGCTGCACCTCGATGCCCGGTTCAGGCACACCGCTGTAATTCATCACGATTCCCTCCCTCATCCTCCTCATCAATTTCTGCGAAAGTTGAATGCGGAGCATTGATTTATATCCCTAGTTCTCTTACTATTTTTAAATAAGAAGCTAACAGGAGGTACCTACATGAAGATGAAGTGGAATCACTTTAAATCCAAGCTACTCCTGAAATACACGCTATCCTACATCTCCATTTTCCTTATACCTCTTGTTATATTGACGTTTATTATCTACCAGAATGCGACTGACACCCTCCGCTCCGAAATCGAACACACTAATGTAAATCAGCTTACGCAAGCGATGACCGTCATCGACGAGCGCATGAAGGAACTGCACGAAATTGCCTCCCGGATTGCCTACGATGGCCAGCTCACACCCTATCTCGTGCATCATCCCTACTACAGCCGCGATGCGATCAGTACGCTGGAGAAGTACAAGGCTACCAGTTCCATCATCAACGAGCTGTTTCTTTATTTCCGTGGGGAAGACCTTATTTATTCGGCGAAGGGCCTGGAGGATTTGTCGGTGTTTCTTGGCCGCTACAAATTCCACAGCTGGAAAAAAGAAGACTTCATCAACGATCTGAACAACGTGCGTTTCCCGACCATGCGGCCATCAGAGCTCGTAGACCGCAACGGGCAGCTGCAGCAATCGCTCATGGCGTATCTCGTGCCCATTACACCGAACAAGCCTTATCCTCATGGCACGGTCATGTATCTCATTCCCGAGTCCAGCTTGACCGGACTGATCGACTCCATTCTGACCGACTACCAGGGGATGACCTACATCTTTGATGACAACGGCCATGTGCTTGCTGCCAACCGCCACGGCGAGCCGGTTACCCCGGATGAGGTGAATGCCCTCTACCAGCTCACTTCCGGCATTCACAGCATTACGCTGAATCAGGAGCAGCACTCGGTCGTTTCCGTCAAGTCCGAAGACAACGGCTGGACCTACGTGACTGCGATGCCAAGCAAGCAGTTCCAGGAGCGCATTCTCCATATCCGCACCTTCATTCTGCTCGTATTCTCGGTGGTTGTGGTGATGGGGACACTGATCGCGATCCTGCTCGCAAGACGGCAGTATCACCCGATATCAGATCTAATGGAGATCGTGAAATTGAAAACCCTTACCGAGCGATCTTCCGAGCCTCCGGCCAGCAACGAGCTGGATTGGATCAAAAAAACACTGCACAATTACATCAAGCGCATCGATATTCAGGAGCCTTATGCCCGGAACCAGTACTTGCTGATGCTGCTCAAATACGGCCATTCCCGGGATTATACGGCCGAGGTGCAGAGCATGCTCGGCATCCGGTTCCCGCACTCGCATTATTTTGTCATACATATTAGCTGGGACCAGACAGCCAAGGCCGAACCGCATGATGCCGAACTGCAAGAGGAGCCTGTACCGTCTATCGTGCCGCTCTTTACCGATATCAGCATTCCTGAGCATGCCGCTTCTGCCTATGGCGTCGAGCTTCCGCAGCCAGAGCAGCTCGCCTTGATCATCGGCTTTGACGCCGATAACGAAGACCCGAGCGTATTGTACGAGCGCAGAGTTCAAATCGTGGAAGCCGTGCGGTCGAGAATACGAAGCAACTCGCCGGTCCCTCTCGCGATCGGGGTAGGGACAGCCTACACCAGTCCCGAGCAATTGCATCAATCCTATATCGAAGCCTCATCGGCACTTGATTTCTGCATGCTGAACAACCAGGAAAGCACCGGCTTCTTCGATAAATTATCCGAGGTGCAGGACCCTGCCTTCTGGATACCGAAGGATCTGCTGCTGAAGCTCAACCAGAGCCTGAAGCAGGGCAGCTACAAGGTTGCCGCGCAGACGATTCACACGGCGATCGCCAGCCTCAAGACCGAGAAGATCCCGGTGGCGCTGCTGCGGTGCATCTGCTTTGACATTATGAATACGATGCTGAAGATGGCCTCGGAGCTTGGCATTCATCATGTGGTGAAGCAGCTCCCTCAGCTGACCTCCTTCGATTCTCTCGAGGAGCTGGAGAAGAAGCTGAATGTGCTTGCCGCTGAAATCTGTGATCATGTCGAGCGAAAAAGCGTATACGAGGAGAACACCCTGCTCAACAAAATCATCGCTTACATCGACGAGAACTTCACTGATTATACGCTGAGCCTGGGCACCATCTCAGCCAAATTCTCCATCTCGGCATCCTATTTCAGCCGTTCCTTCAAAGAGAAGGTAGGCACCAATTTCTCGCAATATATATGGCAGAAGCGAATGGACGAAGTGATCCGCCAGCTGATTCAGACCAGCGATCCGCTCAAGGACATCATCACCCGGGTCGGTTATCTGGATACACCGAACTTCATCCGCAAGTTCAAGAAAGAGATGGGCTGTACGCCGGGACAGTACCGCAAGCAGTACGGGAACAGCGGCGCGGCCGAGCTTGCCGATGATGAAGAGGACTAGTCCTTATCCGAGCTGCTCACTGCTCATATCGGAATATCGATATATAGGAAGCAACTCCCCGGTTCAAGGGGGAGTTGCTTTTTTAGATCACCCATTTTAGTTTATTGGTTTTGGTTCCAGCGATCGTAGGCAGCCTGATAAATTTCCTCGATGCGCTCCCCGCCCATCTTCTTGATCTGCTCGACGTAGGCATCCCAGTTCGTCAGCGGCTCTTGGCCAATTACGAATTTAGCCTCCATCTGTTTAACATAGGTGTCAAGATCGGAACGAAGCTTGCTGATCTCCTCCGTCTCCTCTGCAGTCAGATATACAAGCGGATAAGGAACTTTCGCATAAGGCAGCAGTTTCTCTTCATTTTCTTTGATCAGGAACTCGTCATAGTCGGTCTTCAGACCCTTCTGTACATCATTGTTCACGATGCCCGGTGTCACGATGCCATAGTTCGGCGTTAGCGTCGCGCGGAATTCCTCGCGGTCTCCTTCCACTGGGACGGTTTCTTTCACGCGGTTGTCCTTGTCGGTGTATTTCCACAGCATGCCTTCAGGTCCCAGATCGAACAGCACGGCGCCTTCATAGCTGTACAGATAGTCGATCCAGCGCATAGTCGCTTCTGGTGCCTTGTTGGAATTTGTAATGGCAAATGCGCCTCTGGACAGTCCAGGATGCTTGCCATATACCGGTGAATCTGCGATTTCACTCTTCAGTGGCTTCATCATTTCATCTTCAGGGTTTGGATCCCCGCCAAGCGTAAAGTACGGATGGAAGTCTGAGAAGATGGCCAGCTGATTGTTTTTCCCTTTGGATTTCTTCTGATCGTCCGTTTGGGAGAACGTTTCCTTATCCATCAACCCGTCGTTCCAGAGCCGGTTCAGGAATGTCAGATAGCCTTTATAGCCTTCCTGCATCGGCGTGTAATTCACTTTGTGGTTTTTGTCTGCGTAAATGACCTCGCCGTAAATGCCCCACCAGCCCAGCATAAACATTCGCACATCATCCAGTTTGACGGAAGAGAACGGAATTTCGTCTGCCTGACCGTTGCCGTTCGGATCTTCTTCCTTCACGCGTTTCAGATACGTGTAGAGCTCTTCGGTCGTTTCCGGAATTTTGTCCATGTTCAGAGCTTTCAGGAATTCGCCGTTATACCACATCGGACCGCGATACCATACGGCGGACAAGTCGATGCGAGGCAGGGAATAAATATGCCCGTCCGGGGTTGTGATCGACTTGCGGATCTCCGGATTTTCATCGAGTATCTTTTTAATATTCGGTGCGTATTCGTCAATCAGGTCTTCCAGAGGAACCAGCACCCCTTGGCCTCCATACCGGACTTCCTCGTCTTGAGTAAGCTCTGCGGCGTAGAAGACATCCGGGTAGTCGCCACTTGCAAATACGAGGTTTTTCTTCGTATCAAAGCTGTCGAGCGGTGCGTTCCGGAAATCAAACTTGATTCCGGTCAGCTTCTCCATCTCTTGAATGACCGGCATTTCATTCCAGTTCTTCATCCCGGCATCCTTCGCCATCATCGTTAAGGTGATGGGCTCATTCACAATCGGGAACCCTTCCTTGTTCACATTGCTGCCCGTTGCACTGCCTGCTTCAGGCTGTTCGGATGTAGAAGGGGAAGAAGAAGCACAAGCTGCCAAGACCGAGAAGAGCATCGAAAACGTAAGAATAATTGCCCATTTTCTTTTTAAACCTCGCATAATAAGAGCCTCCCTTTTGTGATGTTCATTTATTTCATCGCGGTCTGACCGAGGTGAAGAATGGCCAGCGCGATGTTAACCTTTAACCGAACCGATCATCACGCCCTGTACAAAATAACGCTGCAGGAACGGATATACCGCAATGACCGGCAGGGTGGATACGATGATGACCGCATATTTGACCAGCGCAGCGACATCGGCCTTGTTCGCCAGCGCCTGTGCCACCTCTCCGCTGACCGGTCCGGTCATCTCCGAGCCCATCTCCTGCAGAACCAGGATTTGTCGCAGAATCATCTGAAGCGGATATTTCGCTTCCTCATTGAGATAGATCATGGCACTGAAGTAGCTGTTCCAGTGACCGACGCCATAGAATAGAGCCATCACCGCGATGATGGGAAGCGAGAGCGGAAGCACGATTTTCATAAACAGTCTGAGGTTCGTACATCCGTCAATATGAGCCGCTTCCTGCAGCTCTCTAGGAATCGTCGACTGGAAGAACGTACGGGCCACGATGATGTTCCAGATCGAAGCAGCACCGGGAAGAATAAGCGCCCACATGCTGTTGACCATGCCCAGATCCTTCACCAGCAGGTAGCTTGGAACAAGCCCCCCGCCGAAGAACATCGTCACCAGGAACATGCCCATGAAGAATCCCCGACCGACAAAGTCCTTCCGGCTTAGCGCATAGGCCGCCGGCATCGTCACCAGCAGGTTCACGGCCGTCCCGACCAGCGCATAGATAATGGTGTTCTTGTATCCCGTCCAGATCTTCGAATTCTCGAATACGCGGGCATAGCCTTCAAACGTAATGCCTTTGGGCAAAAGCCACATTTCACCTGAGCTGACATACCTCGGATCACTGATTGAGGCGCTGATGATATACACCAGCGGATACAGAACAATGACCAGTGCAAATAGGAGATACATGTAGTTAAACAGCAGGAACCAGCGATCTCCTCTGCTTTCTTTCACTGCAGATGGCATATTGATTTCTCCCTCCTTCTCCTTCTACCACAGACTGTTTTCGCTTGTCCGGCGGGCTATTTGGTTGACAACGATGAGCAGAATCGCATTCACCACCGAGTTGAACAATCCGACAGCGGTAGAGAAGCTGTACTGCGCATCCAGCAATCCCGATCGGTAGACGAAGGTGGAGATCACATCGGAAGCCTCCATATTCAGCGGGTTCTGCAACAGCAGGATCTTCTCGAATCCTACACCGAGAATGCTGCCCATGTTCAGAATCAGCAAAATGGTAATGGTCGGTACAATCGCCGGAATGTTAATATGCATAATGCGTCTCCAGCGGCTGGCGCCATCCACAATGGCAGCTTCGTGAAGCTGCGGATCGACCGCCGATAATGCGGCCAGGTAGATAATCGTCCCCCATCCCGTGCTCTGCCACACGCCGGACAGTACATACACCGTCTTGAACCAGGCCGGATCGGTCAGAAACTGGGGAGCGTCAAAGCCGAGAAACTGAATCATATGCACAATAATGCCTGAAGATGGCGACAAAAAGGTAATGATCATACCGGACATGACAACGACCGAGATAAAGTGCGGCGCGTAAGTGACGGTCTGCACGGTACGCTTGAAGAAGGAATCCTTCACCTCATTGAAGGCAAGCGCCAGAATAATGGGCAGCGGGAATCCGACGGCAAGCTCATACAAGCTGATGCTAAGAGTGTTCCAGAGCAAATCCCAGAAATAATAGGAGTCGAAAAAACGCACAAAGTGTTCGAATCCAACCCAGGGACTTCCGGTGATGCCCATCGTAGGGATGAAGTTTTTAAAAGCGATCTGGATCCCGTACATCGGGCCGTAATGAAAGATCAGAAAGTAGAAAAATGCTGGCGCGATGAACAGATACAGCTCCCAGTTCCGGGTGATTCTACGCCACAACGTCCTCTTCTTCTGAACCGGAACCGACGGATCCGGCATGCTGTTTGGCAAGGCGGCTTGAACATCTTGCTGCATCACTTCCCCTCCTTTTGCAGTGATATCGTCTAGGCTGATTTTCTAAAATGATAGCGCTTTTATAACGAATTGGGTATAAGCCGTTTGTCCGCTTCCAGCCAGGGCAGTGAAATCTGTTTCTCTTCTGGTGCATGGGTTGACATATGCTGGAACTGGACTTACTCTTGGAAAAATGCATTTCACTTCGATTTGATGAAAGGGGTAATGATCATGACCAAGGTTACAAAAATTCTGGCCGGATATGTAGGCAGAAATGCACTGCCGGAGGTTACGGCCGACGATGCGAAGCGCCTCACCCATGTGAACGTTGCGTTTGGTCACGTCCAGGACGCAGCCATTACGTATCCTTATCCTGAAACGGCAAGCGAACTGCTTCGTCTGAAGTCGATCAACGCCGAGTTGACCATTCTGCTGTCCGTAGGCGGCTGGGGTGCCGGCGGTTTCTCTGAAGCGGCCATGACGGCCGAAGGCAGAAGACGCTTCTGCGAGTCCGCGATCGAGATCCTGAGAAGTTATCCGTTTGATGGCATAGATCTCGATTGGGAGTACCCGACTTATGCGGTGGCCAACATTGCCGCCTCCCCGAAGGACAAGGAGAATTTCACGCTGCTCCTGCAAGAACTGCGGGACACTCTGGACCAGTACGGCAGAGGCCATCGGCATTACTTGCTGACCATCGCAGCCGGCGCCGATCAATATTACCTTGATGGTACCGAAATGGATCGCGTGGCCCCTTATCTCGATTTCGTCCAGCTCATGACCTACGATATGCGCGGCGGCTTTCAGACACTGACAGGGCATCATACGAATCTGTACACCTCCACCGGCGACTTGTTCCGGATTAGTAGCGATCAGTCCGTACGCTTGTTCACCCAGGCGGGTGTGCCCCTGAACAAAATTGTCATCGGTGCCGCATTCTACTCCCGGATGTGGAAGGATGTCCCTGATCGCAATCACGGTCTCCTGCAGATGACACCTGGCCCGGGCGGATATGGGCCCACCTATACGCAGCTTGCTGCCGAGTACTTCAACAATCCGGAGTACACCAGGTACTGGGACGATGAAGCCAAAGCTCCTTATTTATTTAATGGAAGCAGCTTCATTACGTATGATGATGCCGAATCTCTTGCCCACAAGTGCAAGTACATCCAGGATCAGGGCCTTGCAGGGATCATGTTCTGGGAGTACAGCTGTGATCAGACGCGCACGCTGCTGAAAGCCATGCATGATGCGCTTCACAGCTAAACGGCTATAAAGAACAATCGGAGCGGCATTGTCTCCCCCTTTCCTTCAAGTTCTCCCTTGATTATGCCTGTTGTCTCTTGTCTCCGTTCTCTTTAAGGGAATCAGCTTCATCGTTGGAACACATCATATTATGTCATGTAATTTATCATTTACATATCATCAATGCGTCCAGCGCGGCTGTTGGGTTTATTCTAGAAGCTGACGGGCATATCCGTAAATATGTTGTTTTTAAGATCGTATTTTACGCTGATTTTACACTTTTAACATGGTTCATTTTAGTTGAATATGTTGAATTTGACTAGTATTAATCGGCACTTACGGAAATGACAATGCGAAGAAAATGCCGAAAGGCCGCTTCCTTTCAAGGAAACGGCCTTTCTTCATGTAAACTTTCTGTAATCCATGCAATTTTCATTTTGTTACATTTGGAGTTAGATATATTGACTTATCTGGCGGCAGATCTGTCATCATTACTTACATATCCGAAGAGCCGAATACAATACAATGCGGACAAACCGACCAAGGTATAAATCACACGGGAGGCTCCTGAAGTTTGTCCGCCAAATATGCCTGCAACAAGGTCATATTGAAACAACCCTACAAGCAGCCAGTTGATGCCCCCGATAATGAGCAGCAGCAGCGCAATCGTATTCCATGTTTTCATCGTCTGATCCTCCTTCTATTCTAAATTTTTGCAGATTCAGTTAAGCAACAGTACTATTTTTAACGACTCCCGCGCATTGTAATCATCGAAGAGACAGAAATATTGTTTAAGGTGTGTTGTTATTAAAGGTCTTGGGTGCTTATAGTCTGTTTCGGCTTTTTTTCGGACAAAATGGAACTGTTAGGAGGCGCTGCATGATGAATCAAAATCATACGATGATGCAATTTTTTGAGTGGCATCTGCCTGCGGACGGTTCACATTGGAACCGGCTCCGCGAACTGGCTCCGGAACTGAGCAAACTCGGCATCGACGCTGTCTGGCTCCCGCCGGTGACCAAAGCCCTCTCTGCAGAAGATAACGGCTATGGCGTATATGATCTATATGATCTGGGGGAATTCGACCAGAAAGGCTCAGTCCGAACGAAATACGGGACAAAGCAGGAGCTTGTAGACGCCATTGCCGCTTGTCAGCAACACGGCGTTGCCTGCTATGTTGACCTCGTCATGAATCATAAGGCAGGCGCGGATGAAACCGAGCGGTTTCAGGTTGTCCAGGTGGATGCGATGGACCGCAACAAGGTCATATCCGAGCCCTTTGAGATTGAAGGATGGACCAAGTTCACATTTCCCGGTCGAGGGGATCAATATTCAAGCTTCAAATGGAACTTTCAGCATTTTAACGGCACCGACTATGACGCATCTCGGCAGCAGAGCGGGATATATAGAATGGTTGGGGAGCATAAGGGCTGGGATGACAAGGTGGATCATGAGTTTGGCAACTATGATTATCTCATGTTCGCCAATCTGGATTACGAGCATCCCGATGTGCGCAAGGAGATGATTGAATGGGGCAAGTGGCTGGTCGATACAATTCAGTGCAGCGGTTACCGGCTGGATGCAATCAAGCATATCAACCATGATTTCATTAAACAATTTGCCGTGGAGATGCAGAAAAAGCGCGGGGAGGACTTCTATATCTTCGGAGAGTTCTGGAATCCGGACCTTGCGGACTGTCGGGACTTCCTCGATACGGTAGATTACAAAATCGATCTGTTCGATGTATCGCTGCATTACAAGCTGCAAGCTGCCTCCCAGGGCGGAAGGGCATTCGATCTTCGCACGATATTGGATGACACGCTGGTGCAGTCCCATCCGCTGCATGCCGTCACGTTCGTGGACAACCATGACTCCCAGCCCCAGGAGTCGCTGGAGTCCTGGGTTCAAGACGGGTTCAAGCCCAGCGCTTATGCTTTAATTCTGCTGCGGAAGGATGGTTATCCGGTTGTTTTCTACGGCGATTACTACGGGATTGGCGGGGAGCATCCTATTCCCGGCAAAAAGGAGGTGCTCGATCCGCTCCTGTACGCCCGCCGGTCCAAAGCATACGGGGAGCAGATCGATTACTTTGACCACCCGAACACCATCGGCTGGGTGCGCAAGGGGTTTCCGGACATGGACGGCTCCGGATGCGCAGTCGTCATCTCGAACGGAGATGCGGGCGAGAAGCGAATGCATGTCGGCGAGCACCGCGCCGGCGAGGTGTGGGTGGATCTGACGCAAGCGCGAAGCGACCGGATCACAATTGGACCGGACGGATATGCTGTATTTCCGGTAAATGGAGGCAGCGTATCCGTCTGGGCACAGCCTGAATGAACGTTCCGGGCAGGGCGAAACCGCCATCAGCCCTTCAGTTGAAAGTGACGGCGCAGCCCCTCGCCGAACAGGTTGAACGCGATGATAGCCAGCATCATGGCACCGGCGGGATAGATGACAAACTCCATTTTGCCAAGGTAGATGTCCATGCGGTTACTGGACAGCAAGGTAGCCCAGTTCACCCCGGTCTCCACAAACTGCATCGTGTACTCTTCAACTTCTTTCCACTCGTGGGAGATGAAGATCCCTATGATCGCCAGCTGACCCAGAAGCAGCATCGCTTTGCCCATATCCATACAGAAGTTGACGATCAGCTGCGGAACCAGCGCTGGCAAATAATAATTCCTCATCAGCTTGCGGGAAGTGAGACCCAGCGCAATGCCCGCTTCCATAAATGGTTCCCGGGACAGCTGATTAGCCTGCTCCTGCACCGTTGTTGCCACCCTGCCTGCCTCAACAGCTGCAAGGATCACAATGGCCCAGGCAATCCGGTTCTCCGTAAACAGGAAGAACGGAATAGCCAGCAGCAGTGCTGCGGCAAATATCGGCGGCATGAATGAGAATATCTGCTCCATAAAGGAGACCAGGCTGTGGAAGAAACCTCTCTTCTTCCTCGCCAGCAATCCGAGCGGCACGCCAATCAAATAGCGAACGACCGCAATGGCGGTTACCATGAACAGAGTGCTTTTCGCCGCCACCACAAGCTTGCTTAGATTGTCCACACCGTTCTTGTCCGTGCCAAGCCAGTTCTTCGCCGATGGTTTGAATGCGGGCAGGGCCAGCTTGTCCTCCGTAACCCAGCGCGACCGCTCCTGATTCAGCTCCATGTCAATCATGGGCAGATAAGGTCCGATAAACGCTACAAATAAAAGAAATGCGATTAAGAATCCGCCTAGCCACAATGGAACATTCTTCAACGATACTTCCTCCCTTATTGCGGTCCCAAAAAACGACGAGCCATATGGCTGATCCACTGCACCAGCAGAAACAGCACCATAAAGCTAAAACAGATATAGATAATAATCCCTGGTTCATAACCTGGCCCCGTCCCTGTATACGCATTAAAGTCGAGGGCCTGGACCAAGCGCCAGGACGCGCCGGGATAGTTGCGGTAAAGCTCGACGATGAACAGGTTCGACAATATGTATACGAGCAGCCCGGGCAGGTGGGTCAATATAAGGCCGATGCCGTTTAACAGCATATGCTTGAAGACAATCACCCTGTCTCTCAGCCCCTTCGCCTTGGCCAGCATAATGTACAGCTTCCCCTCCTGGGCCGCGAGCGAGCTGGAAGTAATTCTTGCTATGTAAACGACGGGATAGATTGACACCAGCAGCGCCGGAATGACAAAAGCCTCCCATCCCTCAACCGCAAAGTAACGAATGAACGGGACATGCTTGACGAGATACCACTGGATCACCAGCATCAGGAAGAAATCCGGCATCGACTGGAAGAGCCAGGTTGTCCAATTCCCGAACACGCTGAATTTGGTCTTGGACAGCTTATAATCGGCAACCCCTTTCAGAACGCCAAACACCAGCCCCAAGAACAGAGCAGAAACAATAACCAGCAGGCTCATCCCCACGGCTTCGAAAGCGGCCGCCTCCGCAGATTGTCCTTGGTATCGGGACGGTCCGAGGCTGCCACTGGCAATCGCGTTGCTAAAAAACTGATAGACATTCTCCGTAAATTGACTCCACTTGAAGGCCGGGTCGGCTACAACGATATAGCCTTCAATTCTCATATTCAAGTCCCGTGGAATCAGGACAATCAGTACAACCAGCATAAAGGCAAAAACGCTGATCAGCGTTGACTTGAGCATTTGGCTTTTCAGACTCATGACGTCCCCCTAATTCCTCATACTTCAGTCAGGATTTTACAAAATCCTCAATTAACTATTATCACAAGCCGGCCGTTTCGTCCATGTTTTGATGTAATTTTTTCCTGGTGAAATTATGTCGGACATCTCATCCGGCTTGTTGTTATGCGCTGCGATCCCCATTTGCAATCCGTTGGGAAAGCGGATAACCTAAAGCTAACAAGCCGGGATTCGAAGCAGAGATGAAACAGAGAGAAGTCTGAAACAGGCGCGTACAACATCACCTCAGGAAGGTGAAAGGAGGCAATGATAGGGATGAGTTTATTCGACATTGAAGTCACAACGATCCGGGGAGAGCAGCAAACGCTGGCGCCCTACAAAGGACAGGTGCTGCTGATCGTCAATACCGCCACGAAATGCGGTTTCGCCCCTCAGTTTACAGGTCTGGAGAAGCTGTATCAGACGTACCGGGATCAAGGCTTTGCCGTGCTCGGCTTTCCGAGCAATCAGTTCATGAATCAGGAGCTGGAGGATAACTCGGCGATTGAGGAAGCCTGCAAGTTGAATTTTGGCGTTTCCTTTCCGCTGTTTGCAAGAATCGATGTGCTTGGAGCAGATGCTCACCCCCTGTTCAAGCATCTGACCGAGGAGGCTCCAGGCGCGCTCGGGATCAAGGCGATTAAATGGAATTTCACCAAATTTCTGATTGACCGCAGCGGCAAGGTCGTCCAGCGCTTTGCGCCGACGGATACGCCGGAGAAGATTGAAGCCTCCGTTCGGAAGCTTCTGGAACCGTAGAAGATGCTATGCAGCGGCGGCGCAGTCATCGAGTTACGGCAGCATATGCGCTTGACCACACGTGATGGGCCAGGCCATGATGCTGCGGATCAGGTTCGCATTAGGGAACGAATGAGCACACAAGCTTGTGGGATGACCTGAAAGATAGGAGAAGGGCGATTGCTGGTCTATTGTGCTCGTGCTCGAACCGGACGGCAAAACAGCGGGGCTTCGTAACCGATAGGATACGAAGTCCCGCTGTTCGTTGTGCAGGAATGATGGAGCCTAGAGATTATAATGATGAATCAGGTCAGGTCAGGGCGGGAGCTTCACGAATCCAGACGGCCATTTCATTCTCGCCGCGATTGCCCCACAGATAATAAGGGATGGCCTTAATCGTAACCGGACGCAGCTTCTTCGCAGAGGCCCGGTATAGATCATCCTTCCAATCATCGCTTTCCTCGAGCCAACCTTCACCTTCAATGACGGTCGCACCGCCCAGAAGATCCGGATGGAACTGTGCCTTCAGATTCGGCTCGGATGCCAGCAATATCGAGGAAACCGGCGCGCCATGATCGACGCTCTCCAGGCAATAAACAATCGGCCCCCGCTGGATTGCAACTTTTCCCGCATTGGCCCGCAGATGAGGATGCGAGCGCAGCACCTGAACCGCCGTGGACAGCTCCAGACTCAGTGTATCGCCATCTGCCCACACCCGGCGAAGGTAAGCATATCCGTCCTTCACCACCGCATTCAGATCCATCTCTTCTCCGTTCACCCGCAGGACCGCTTGGCCGCGCGACCAGCCCGGGATACGGACAGCGATTGTCCATTCGGTCTCCTGTTCAGGCTGAACGGTCATGCTGACGCTGCTGCCCCACGGCAAGTCGCTGTTCTGCACAACCTTCACCGGGACGTCCCCGAAATTCACGTTGGCTTCGCCGCCGATATACAGGTGAGTGAATAGCGTATCCGAGCTTGAGGTGTACACATACTCGCCGAGCGAAGACATCAATCGGGCTACATTAGGCGGGCAGCATGCGCAGGCGAACCAGCCTGGCCGAACCGGCTTAATATGGTGCTTGCCAGGGTTCTTCCGGGACGCATCCGGCCATACCTCGAGCGGATTGACGTAGAAGAAATGTCTGCCGTCCTTGGCCATGCTTCCGATCACTGTGTTGTACAGCGCCCGCTCCATCACATCGGCATATTCGGAATTCGGGAACAGCTGCAGCATGCGGCGCGCGAAGAAGATCAGCCCGATGGAGGCGCATGTTTCTGAATAGACGGTATCGTTAGGCAGATCATAGTCGAAGGTGAACGCCTCGCCGTGATGGGTGGAACCGATCCCGCCTGTAACATACATCTGCTTATGGACAATGTTGCGCCATAGCGCCTGACAAGCCTCAAGCAGCTGCGCATCGTTCGTGCGGGCCGCCAGATCAGCCATCGCCGTATACATATACACCGCTCGAACCGAGTGGCCGACAGCCTCCCGCTGCTCTCTGACCGGAATATGGCTTTGGTAATAGTCCAGGTGAGGCGGGGCTGACGTTCGCGAGAAGAAGGATGTCCGGCCGCGCCGTTCCCATTCCTCAAGGAAGAAGTGCGGCTCGGTGCCTCGCTGATCGATAAAATACTGACTCAATTTCAAATATCTTTCTTCCCCGGTCACTTCATATAGCTTCACCAGCGCCAGCTCAATTTCCTGATGCCCGTCAAAGCCGTGAATCTTGCCTTCCTCCGGGCCGAACACAGCGTCGATATAGTCTGCGAACCGGCAGACAATATCCAGCAGCTTGCGCTTCCCGGTTGCCTGATAATAAGCTACAGCGGCCTCCATCAGGTGCCCTGCACAGTACAGCTCATGGCAATCGGTCAGATTGGTCCAGCGCTTCTGTGGCTCTTTAATCGTGAAATACGTATTAAAATAGCCGTCCGGCTGCTGGGCCTCCTCAATCATATCTATAATTTCGTCCACCTTGTTCTCCAGATCAGCATCCGGATGTACGGCGATGGAATAGGCGGCCGCCTCCATCCATTTGGCCAGATCGCTGTCCTGGAATACGAACCCGCCGAATTCCCCCTGCGCTCTTCCGGCTGCGATCCGAAGATTCGCAATTGCGTGGCTCGGCTCAACCCCCGGTATCCGGTCGTGCAGCGCCTCGTATTGGTATGGAATGACAACTTCTCTCACCAGCTTCACATATTGGGACCAGAACGGATCATCAAGCTTCACTTGCTGAAGCGGAACAGATTTGGAAGGTGCCGTGATCGTGAGCATGATTAAACACTCCTTTGAACGATATATAATAGCCCTTGCTCCTCCCATTTTACGTTTTGTGATAAGATGAAAGCGATAACAGATATGAGCTTGTTTTTTATACAATTTCACACAGGGTCAGGTGATGGCAAATGGCTGATCATTCCCTTCTGACATTCTCCCCGCTCCCGCTGCCCTTCTATATAGAATCCGGCAGATCCTTCTATGCCCCCGGGGACAGTCACCCGAGCCGGCGCAACTTGGGGGTATACGATCTCATCATGGTGGACAAGGGATGTCTCTATCTCGGAGAGGAAGGCCAGCAGTGGGCGCTGGGGCCTGGCGATATGGTCATTCTGCTCCCGGATGCCTATCATTATTCGGTGCAGGGATGCCTGGAGGAGTCCTCTTTTTACTGGCTGCACTTTCAGTGTCACGAGCCGGATGCAAGCCGTGAAGACAGCCCGATGGCACACAGCATCCAGCTGCCGAAGCAAGGGCGGATGCCCGACCCGGAGCAGGCATTCCGTCTCTTGGAAGCGTTGCAGCTCTTGACGGTGGAGCCGCGTTCGACTGCATTTTGGCGGGAGCAGACGCTGTTCATCGAGCTGATGCAGCTGCTGGACCGATCCCGCATCGACCAGGAGCAGACCCGGGTTCACAAGGTAGCTGAGCAGATTGAAGCGTATATCAAACGGCATTACAGAGAGCCGATCAGCAATGCCCGATTATCCGAGGCGCTTCATTATCACTATAACTATTTGACACGCTGCATGAAGACAGCCTATGGCATCACTCCCGCCGAATTTCTGCTCCAGTATCGGCTGGATCAAGCCAAGCGGCTGCTGCTGACCACTCCGTGGTCCATATCGCGTATCGCCGAGCATGTCGGATTTCAATATCCGCCCTATTTCACCAGGCGTTTCTCGGCCCGCTTCGGAATATCACCGCTGAAGTTTCGCAAGCAATATACGGAGTAGAGGGGATGCCCATTCAGGCACAGGGGCGGGGGAATCCAGAAGGAAGGAGCGGGCTTATACAAGGCAGGATATTGGCAGACCGTCCTGAATGCAGGATCGGCCTGAATGAATTGGAATATAGAAGCTAGCGGCACAGCAGCACTACAGGACGGCATGAGCAAGTTGACCGACCGCCTGCCATGTGCACGCCTATACGCATCCAAGCCGGGCAAGAAGCTCACCCAGCTCCTTATAGCTCGCCGCCACATGATGCGGCTCATGATCCGATTCGGGCTTCACACCGCGGTGATTGAACCAGATGACATGCCATCCTGCGGCCAGCGCGCCAACCACATCGTTGCGCCAGGAGTCGCCAATGTAATAACTGTGTTCCGGCCGCGTTCCTGTCGCCTCGTTCACATGCCGGAAGATTCGGGCGTCCGGCTTGTCCCATCCCACCGCGCCTGATACAAACAGCCGCTCCGGCGGGATAAGATCGCCCAGGTTCATCGCCCTGATCTTGTTCATCTGATGCGCCTCAGGCCCGTTCGTAATCAGCCCGATGATATGACCGGCTTCAACCAGCGTCCGCAGCAGCTCCCGAGCGCCATCAAACATCTCGATGCGGAATTGGCGCTCATGATAAACACGCTGAACCGCTTCCGCTTGCTTCTCATCCAGTGCAATGCCGAACTCCGCCAGCGCCAGCTGGAAACGGCGCACGCGCATCTCTCGTACCGCCTCCCCGTAGGCCGCCGCCCCCGCGCCGCCAAGCTCCTCGGACAAGCGGTCGCTATAATACCGCATCCGGTGATATGCCGCTTCATACGGAAATGAATCTGCAGGCTGGGCCACCTCCTGCACAGCCCCCCGAAACGGAGTCAAATGGTCGTATAACGTATCATCCACATCAAAAAATATCCCTTTATGCATCGTTGCTGTCATTGTAATTCCCTCTTCCTGTTCCTGTTCTTATCTGAGCCTGCGGCCCGGGCCGGTTTGCCGGATGTCCGGATGGCCGGTTGTTCGGTTGCCCGGCCTCTGTCGATCTGTGCGCTTCTCAGCATCAGGCTATGCGTGCCGGTCATCCTGCGCTAAGGACTCCGCCGTCATTTACCCTCTGCCGCCAGCCGTACGTCTTCGACTTATGTTGATTCTATTGTACATGCCCGCGCCTTATGTATACTACCCATAACCGTTTAGACCGCCCTTTATTCGCGAATATCTCCAGCCCAATGACTGGCATCGCTCAGGCATGATATGATCGTTATAACCGCATCAGGAGCTCGCTCAATAAATAGTCGTATAAGCCGCAAATGATCCACGATGCCGATGACACATCGGCAGCCCGTGTGAATGCATGCGCGAGTCGAATCAGAGACAAAAGGAGATGACCTTGCAATGACAGAGGAAACAAGCAAAGTTCCATCCGCCACAACCGTGCCCGAAGGCAATCGCCTGAGCAACGTGCAGCGTTTCAACGGGTTCCAGGACACGTATGACCAGCATCGCCCCGAGGCTCCGCAGGAAGTCGTTACCCTATTGACCCAATATCTCGGGCACAGGCCTTCTCTCGTTGTTGATATCGGCAGCGGTACCGGCTTGTCCAGCTTCGTGTGGAGAGATACCGCAGCACGAATTATCGGGGTCGAGCCGAACGACGATATGCGGAGCAAAGCGGTAGACAAGCTGATGTCGCTGGCAGGTGCGCCCACAGACGATCAGGTTCAAGCGGCCGAGATGTCCTTTGTTCCCGGCTATTCCAATCAGCTGGAACTGCCGGACGGCGCGGCCGAGATTGTCACCTGCTCCCAGTCGTTCCACTGGATGGAGCCGGTGTCCACCTTGAAAGAAATTGCCCGCGTCCTGCGTGAGGGAGGCATCTTCGCCGCCTACGATTGCGACTGGCCGCCAAGTCTGGACTGGCAGGTGGAACTGGCCTACCATGAACTGATCGAGCTCTCCGAGCAATTGATCGACCGCCATGTCGATACCGCGGAGCAGGCTTATAAAGGCAATAAGGACGAGCATCTGAAGCATATCCGGGAGAGCGGACATTTTCGATTCACCAAGGAAATTGTGTTCCATCACACTGAGCCTTTTACAGCCGAGCGTTATATTGGCCTTGCTGTCAGCCAAGGCGGAATTCAGACCGTCTTCAAGCTGAACCTGCCGGAAATCCATGCGAAGCTGGATCAATTTCAGGCGCTGGTCACGGACTATTTCCAAGGCCGGACGCTTCCGCTCATGTTTAGCTACCGCATGCGGATCGGCATTAAATAATCTCCTTGATCTCAAATACAACAGACCTAATAGCGGCAGCTCGCAGCAGCCCTTCGTGACCGAAGGCATTGCTGCAGGCTGCCGCTTCGTATTCTATCGCTGGAGCCTGACCTGTTCTCCGCCCGCTCGTGAACCCCGCTTGATTAGCGGCACTATCCCCGCCTCAAGCCTTCTTTCGGTCAACGGAACCGACATGGGCGATCGTCTGCATCACCTCAAACTGTCCCTTCGAGCTGACTCGCCCCGCCAGCAGCGATCCGATGATACCGCCGGCAAATCCGCTCGGAATCGAGACAATGCCGGGATGCTTGAGCGGAAATATCGCCTCGGCCCGGATCCATCCGGATTCCGGGTCCATGACGTTCGGGCCGAGCGCAATGAAGGCCAGCGATGTTACGAGGCCGCAGGCGATGCTCAGCATGGCGCCAGCCGTATTAAAACGGGGCCAAAACAGCGTGAACAACAGCACCGGCAGATTGGCGGAGGCGGCAACTGCAAAGGCAAACGAGACCAGGAACGCCACGTTGAGCTTTTGCGCACCCAGCGCAAGCACGATGGAGGCCAGCCCGACCGCTATGGCAGACAGTTTGGCAACCCGCATCTGCTGCTTCTCGCTCGCCTGGCCGCCGCGGAATATGCTGCTGTACACATCGTGAGCGAACGCGGATGAGGCGGTTAACACCAGGCCCGAAATGACGGCCAAAATTGTGGCAAAAGCCACCGCCGACACAAACGCCATCAGAAACTCGCCGCCCAGGGCGCTTGCAAGCAGCGGTATCGCCAGCTCCACCCGTTCCGACAATGCCGACCAATCCACAAAGGCGGCTGCCCCGAACCCGAGGAATATGGTCATCGCATAGAAAATGCCGATGGTCAGCGTAGCTGTCTTCACCGACAGCCTGACCGCCAGCGGGTCCCGCACCGTATAGAAACGGGCGATGATATGCGGAAGCCCTGCCGTTCCCAGCACCAGCGCCATATTAAACGACAGCATATCGAGCGGATGATCGAACATGTTCCCGGACTGGAGAAACCGCTCCTTCAGCGGCGTTGCCTCTTGCATGGCTGTGAACAGTCCCGGCAAGTCCCACCGGAACCGGGCCAGTACGATCAGACTAATAATAAAGGTGCTGCTGACGAGTAGAATCGATTTCACAATCTGTACCCAGGATGTGGCCAGCATGCCGCCAAAGGTGACATACACCGTCATCAGAATCCCCACCAGCACAATCGCCCACGAGGTCTCAAGTCCGAACAAGAGATGCACGAGCCAGCCTGCACCGACGAGCTGGGCAATCATATAAAAGACGGTGATCATCAGATTGTTCAGTGCGATCAGCCCGCGCAGCCGCCGCTCCCGGAACCGGACCGCCACCGCATCAGCCATCGTGTACCGGCCCAAATTATGAAGCGGTTCGGCGATCCAATACTGAACGATCACATAGGAGGCCAGAAATCCGATCGAATAAAAGAAGCCGTCAAAGCCATACACCGCAATCGAACCGGCAATGCCGAGAAAGGAGGCTGCACTCATATAGTCGCCAGAGATCGCCAGCCCGTTCTGAAGGCCGTTCAGGCGATTGCCTGCCGCATAGAAATCGTGGGTACTGGTGGTCCTGCCAGCCGCGTAATACGTCATCATCAGCGTGCCGACCACGATCGCCAGAAAAAATACGATGCCGGAAATGTTCACTACAGGCCTCCTTCCTTCGCTTTAATCATGCATCATCGCCTACTATTTTACCGTAAAATGACAAAAAAGGGGGATTCAACTGCTGCTAGGCAGCAGGAATCCCCCTTCCGGGGCTGTTCACTATATCGTGGATGCATCCAGTTCGAGATGCAAATAGCTCTGTGACAGATCATAAATCAGCATAAAGTAATCGCCATTGGTTAGCGATTGCGGATCACTAATCTGACTCAGCGTCTCTTCCGCAATCCAGCCCCTGTCTATCAATTCCGCAAGCGACGTATCCGGTGTCACCTGGTCCCTTCCGAATATGGACGAAGCCAGAATATACGTAGCTGTAGACAGATCGAGCGCCTGCTGTCTTGGATCATCCAGATGGCTCAGCACGCTTGAAGACAAATTCGGGAACAGGTCCGGATACGCGTTCGACAGCTGGGCAACCGCATTGAAGAAGCGCTGCACGTTGGCAGGCGAATCGAGCGCCCAGCCGTCATTCGTATAGTTGCCGGAGGTCAGGTACAAGCTGGCCGCTGCCAGAAGGCCTTTGTAGTTTTTGTGCGTCAAATAGGCCGGTTCCTGCACATGATGCGGGGTGAGATCCATCCCCTGCTTCTCCAGCATCGTGCGCAGCTGACCGATCAACTCCTTGGAATGTGACATTTCCCTGAAGCTGATCTGCTGCTTGGAGGCAAATGCCGCTGCCGCCC
Source organism: Paenibacillus campinasensis (assembly GCF_002272015.1). Classification (GTDB taxonomy): domain Bacteria; phylum Bacillota; class Bacilli; order Paenibacillales; family Paenibacillaceae; genus Paenibacillus_AQ; species Paenibacillus_AQ campinasensis. Next base: position 183,680 of record NZ_NPBY01000030.1, read on the forward strand.
CGGCCGCTTCGCCGGTCGCCATGCCGAGCGGAATGACCCGCGCGCTGCCATGCGGGATGGAATCAAAGCTGGCGGAGCGCCCGACGACGAGCAGCCCGTCCACACCTACAGGAACAAGGGTCCGAAATGGCACGCCATAGCGTTCCGGCTTCATCATGATGGTGCCGGTCCTGCCGTCACTCGTGCTTTGAATATCGATCGGATAGGAGCCGTAGGCAATATCGTCCCAGTGCACGCGATTCTCCATAACGTCCGCCAGTTTCAGTCTGTATTCGCCGATAAGATGACGGGATTCCCGGATGTAAAGCTCGGATGCTGTTCCGGCATAAGACAGGCCCGAGAACTCTTCAAACGTAGTCGTCAGGTATTCGGCAATCCGCGGCGCCTCTTCCTGACCGACCCGCAAGCCTTCCGCAACCGATCGCGGATCCAGCGGGTCCACCTGGAACAGCTGCATGCTGTTGATCAGAATGGTTCCGTCGTTCTGACGGCCAATATTCAGCCCCCGCATCTTGACACGATCCGGGCGGGTCGATTCATAATGCCGCGCTTCCGTGTACCCCCAGATGCTCATCCGGTCACCGGAAGTGTCCGGGCCGTGCGTCAGCATCTTGTTCCATGCTTCCTGGGTAACACCGCTCAGCTTGATCACCAGCGTTGAAGCCATGAACTGCGTGCCGCCGGATTCGGTATCATTGCGCCCCACCGTGAATCGCGCGCCGGCAGCGGCCGCAATATCCGCATTCTGGGTTGCATCAATGACCGCACCGGCATGGACGGTATGTTCCTGTCCGTCCGGAAGTGTGAGCACAACGCCGGTCACGACTGCCTGATCTCCTGAGCGTTCCACGACAGGCGCCATCGCCTGCACCCCCATCAGCAGGTCAAGGTTCGGCTCCGCAGCAACCATCTGATAGAAGCGGTTGGCCGCTTGTGTCGTATCGAAGGATGACGTATTAAAGTGGGAATACCATTCCTCAAAAATTCCTTTGTTCAATAGCTTGACCGGACGGAGCGTAGCCAGAAAGGAAGGCTGCTCCGGCGAGTAGTTAAAATCAATCGTATTCAGCCCGCCTTCGGTCATCAGACCTCCAAGCATCGTTCGCTGATAGCCATCGACCAGCAGCACACGCTGCCCGTTTCGGCTTGCGGACAACGCCGCAGCAATGCCTTCCGGGTCGGTTCCGACCACAATCGTGTCATAATCGCTGTCAATTTCGGCTGTGGATTGCACCGGAATGAGCGGTTCGGATTTGGCATAATTAATGAACCGGGTCTGGTATTTGTAATACCAGTAGGATCCGAAGGCTGCACATGCCAGGAACAGGATAGCTGCTAATAGCAGCAGGACTTGCTTCTGTCTGCTCATCGTACGCTTGCTAGTTTTCATAATTTTGATGAAGTTCTCCTCTGGTAAGTATGTATGGAAATGGACCAACTGCATGTTGTACAGACGCTCCGTTCCTGATTATAGGATATGACAAATTCCGTCATAAATAAATATGGAATATTCACTACCCTCTTCCTATGTTCGTTGATTTCTGCTTGCAATGACAAAAAAAGGGCGACTTCACTGCTGCAACAGCAGCAGGAGTCCCCCTTTCTATGTCCTTCATCCGCTTTAAGCCATCTAACGTCGGCATCAGGCACAGACACCTGTTTCAGACTCCGGGCTTCAGACTTCGTGCCTGATGCCCTCTTCTGTCCCCGGTTATGCTCCCGTGTTAGCCTTCACCAGCACCTCGGCGTATTTCGCCTCATCCTTGGAGGAGGAGAAGTACGTTCCGAGATATGCCGCCAGGAAGCCGAGCGGAATCGAGACGATGCCCGGATTGGTCATCGGGAAGATCGGAGTTCCTGTCAGAATGGCCTGACCATTCGGGTCCCAGATGTTCGGGCTGAGCGCAACCAGAACAACGGTGCTGATCAGACCTGTCAGCATGCCTGTAACCGCACCGGTGGTATTGAATCTTTTCCAGAAGACGGTATACAGAATAACTGGCAGGTTCGCGCTGGCCGCCACGGCAAAAGCAAGCGACACGAGGAAGGCAACGTTCATATTTTGCGCGAACAGCGCCAGCAGAATCGAAAGAATGGATACGCCGATGGAGGCGTAACGCGCCATCTTCAGCTGCTCCTTCTCGGAGGAGGTTCCTTTGCGCACGATCTGACCGTAGAAATCATGGGCAAAGGCCGAGGCTGCCGACAGCACAAGTCCGGTAACAACTGCCAGTATGGTTGCGAAGGCGACTGCCGAGATGAGGGCAAAGAGGAAGTCGCCTCCAAGCGCCTTGGCCAGCAGCGGCGCCGCCATATTGCCTGCGGTATCGACCTGGGTAATGTCAGCCGTCCCGACAAAGGCCGCAGCCCCGAAGCCAAGGAAGATCGTCATCACATAGAACAGGCCGATAATCCAGGTGGCGTAGACGACCGAGCTGCGCGCCGTCTTCGCATCCTTCACCGTAAAGAAGCGGATCAGAATATGAGGCAGACCGGCAGTCCCGAGCACGAGCGCCAGGTTCAGCGACAGCGTCTCCAGCGGTACGTTGTACTTGTTCCCCGGGTGGAGGAAGGCCTCCTGCAGCGGCGTCGCCGTCTTCATATGCTCGAACATGTTCGTCAGGCTAAAGTCAAACTTGGCGAATACGATGATGGAAATAATGAACGTACCAATCATCAGCAGAACCGCCTTCGAGATTTGCACCCAGCTGGTGGCATGCATGCCGCCAAATACGACGTAGATCGTCATGAGCACTCCGACAATCAGAACGGACAGCGTGTAATCCAGCCCCAGCAGCAGCTTAATGAGCGCGCCCGCGCCGACAAGCTGTGCGATCATGTAGAAGATGGAGATTGAAATCGTATTGAGCGCAGCTACACCGCGAACTTTCTTATCCGAGAAGCGGGCGGCAATCATGTCCGCCACCGTATATTTCCCGAGATTTCGCAGCGGCTCCGCGACAAGATACAGCACAACCAGATAAGCTACTAGGAAGCCGATGCTGTAGAAGAAGCCATCGAAGCCCACCAGCGCGATGGACCCTGCAATCCCCAGAAAGGACGCTGCCGACATATAATCGCCGGCAATCGCGGTTCCATTCTGCCAGCCTTTCAGGCCGCCGCCTGCCGTATAGAAATCGCTCGTATTCGTTGTCTTCTTGGCGGCATAATACGTGATGATCAGCGTGAGCAGTACGATACCGCAAAATAACGCAATCGCCATACGCTTAAGCCTCCATCTCCTGTTTGATGTCATCCGCAATCCGGTCGAATTGCGAAGCCTTGCGGGTGTACAGAATGCACAGCACCCAAGTCATAATGAACTGGGCGAAGGCAAAGACCCAGGCCCAGGTAATCGGGCCGACTGCCGGATGATTCAAGATGTCCGTGTACGAGGTAAGAATCGGCAGTGCAAAATAAAACAGCATAAAAAATACAGTCATCGGAACTATGAAACGTTTCTTGTGTGTGAGCAGTTTTTTGAATTTGTCGGAATGCCATACTTCCATATAGCTTTTTCCTTTGGTCTCCATTCCATTTCCCCTCCATCCACAGCAGAGTGCGTTTCAATCCAATCAAATTGTAAGCGCTTCAAATTGATTATATACGCGACCTGCTTCGCATACTACCGCCTTTGCGCGAAGCGTCGCCATCTCTGCGCGAAATGCCGTGTACCGCGTGTGGACCGCATCGAGCGGCGACGGATGGTGCGAAACAGCACCGGATCACAGGTGATCTCCGCCTGGGAAGGTAGCCCTTCGGTCATCATGCTTCGGGTAGCCAGGACCGCGCCTCCCTAATCACTAGCTCTCACGCAGCAGCCTGAACAAATCCTTGGCTGCTTCTCTGGACAACGGGATGACCGTCCCATCCCCGTCCTTCAACACGAGGTTATAGGCGCCATTCTGCCACGGCAACAGCTCTGCAATCCGGTCTACGTTCACCAGATAGCTGCGATGCGGGCGAAAGAAGGAATAACCCGCAAGCCGCTCCTCCAGCTCCTGAAGCGTATGCTTGCTCTTGATCTTGCGCCCTTCCGCGGTATGAATGACGATGCTTCGCTCCTCCCGCACCGCGTATACAATCGCTTCCGGGTCAACCAGGACATGCTTGCCTCCGTCATCAAGCAGCAGCTTGCCTCGCATGGCGCGGCCCCGGTTCTCCGCAGGGGAAGGCTCCTTTAACCCGGCCTTGCTTCCTGGATCGGACGGCTCTGTTGGCGAAGGAAGCTCTGTAAACAGGCGGGCGCGTACGCGCTCTAATGACTCCCGAAACCTCAGGTGGCTGTACGGCTTCATTAAATAATCAATGGCGTTCAGGCCGAACGCCTCCACTGCATATTCGTCATAGGCTGTCGTGAACACGATCAGCGGCGATGCAGCTGACGCCTTAAGCATCCGGGCAGCCTGAAGGCCTTCAAGCTCCGGCATATGGACATCGAGGAATACGACATCCGGCTTCCACTGCGAAGCCAGCTCCAGCAGCTCCCGGCCGCTCTCGGCATGCGGAAGCAGCTCGATATCCGGTTCCTGCTGCAGCAGGTAGACCAGCTCCTCTCTGGCCAGCCGTTCATCCTCGGCAATCATCGCTCTAATTCGCTTCAAGGTACTGCCCCCCTTCCGATATGCGGATAGGGATGCGGAACGATATCCCGCAGCCGCCTTCCGCCAGATTTTCGATCATGAGCCGGGTCTCCCGGCCGAACAAACTCATCAGCCGCTGATTGATATTGTAAATGCCGATACCGCTCCCCCCGGCCTCGTGAAGCGGCCGTTCCCCGAGTCGCTCCAGCACGGCCGGCGCGATGCCGCAGCCGTTATCCTCCAGCCGGATGACGGCCATGTCGCCGTCACGATATACCGAGAGCCTGATAATGCCGCCTCTGGCCGTGTGGCGGAATCCATGCTTGATGCTGTTCTCCACCAGCATCTGAAGCGTCGCTGGCGGAATATGAAGGTCCATCAGATCCGGTTCAAGCTCGCTATGGAATGCGAATCGGTGCTCAAAGCGGATCTGGATAATATCCAGGTAGGCGCCCAGAAGCTCCATCTCCTCGCGGATGGTTGTTCTGCGGGATGCCATAACCTTCCCATTCAGCCGCATGAAGGCGCCCAGCTGCATCGTCGCGTGTCTGGCGAGCTGCGGGTCTGTTCGGATCAGCGAATGAATCGCATTGAGGGTGTTGTACAGAAAATGCGGATGAATCTGCGCCTGCAGAAGCTTCAGCTCGGCCTCTTTCATGAGCTTGGCCATGTTCTCGTGGGAAGTCGCGCCCAGCTGATAGGAGATCAGCTGCCCGAGCCCCCTGGCCATGGCCAGCTCGACGCGTCCGATGTCCTGCGGCCGCTTGAAATACAGCTGGATCACGCCGACGATTCTCGCACCTTCCATCATCGGCACGAGAATGGCCGCCCCGAGCGAGGGATGACGGGGCTGAATATCCTCTTCATGCTCCACCACCTGCAGCACGCCGGTGGAGATGACCTGCCGGGCCGGCAGGGACGCTATCGGCTCCCCCGGATCAATCGTCCGGCTCGCCGCTCCGGCATGGGCCAGGAACCGCTCCGTATCGGTGACAGCGACCGCCGTCGTCTTCAGCTCCCGCAGCAGCAGATCGGCGACCGCCTGAGCCGTCCGGTAGGTCAGCCCCTGCTTCAGATGGGGGAGCGCAGCTTCGGCAATATGCAGCGCCTTCTCCGTCTCGTAGGCTGCTGCCCGCTCTTCCTCCGCCAGCGCCACCCGCAGCATCGTCGTGAAGATCGCGATCGCGATGCTGCCTGTCAGCACCATCGGCAGACCGATCAGATCGACCAGTTCAATCGCCTGGGCGGCATCATCCGCGCATATCAGAATGACCCCCATGTACAGCACCTCCGCAAACATGCCAACGAACAGTGCCTTGGCCGGGGAGACAACCCGCTCCTGCGAGAAGAACCGGGCGACGCCACCGGCCAGGATGCCCGTCAGCGGCGCTGCGATCAAGCCTGCGAGCCCGGTGTAGCCGCCCATGTAGAACAGATGCGCTCCGGCCAGTAGGCCGCCGCCAAAGCCGACGCGCGGGCCGCCAATCAATCCCCCGATCACCACGCCGACCAGCGCGGCATGCGCCAGCGCCTGATCCGGCTGAAGCGGGAGCAGCCAGAAGGAGGAGCTGATCTCCTTCCCCTCCACTACGACCCCGGCATAGGTGCCAAGGATGCCAAACAGCCCGAACAGAAAAGCGTTCAACAGCGTCTGCAATCCGGAGATTTCCCGCCGGTCCAGCAGCTGACGAAACAGCGGGATTCTCGTCAATATAAAGGTCAGGATGAGCAGCATGCCCATCCGCTCGAACAGATGCAGCGCCAGCTCCTGCATGGATCATCCCTCTTCCTGATCTGGAGTGGAATACAGCCATCGCCTGAATGATGTCGCTTTGCATAGTTACAGCTTTTTTATATACTCCGAAGCTTGTTGAATGCGGTTACACAACACTTTAAATTACAGATCATTCAGTGCAAGTAGATTATAAGGCACAGCTCCTGATTCAGACAATAAAAAGGAATAATATGAATTCACTGGCAATTATAATGACACCTGACAGGGCATGGGTGGAAGCGTGGATGCGCTATCCCTTTTTCTCATAACTACAGACCTCTTTCCTGTGATAGGGAAATGTAAGTCGAAGCTTGCAAGCCCCGTCCAACGCGAAAAAACCGCATCCCGGCCGTGCAGCCGACATACGGTAAGCTGATGATATCCTATGGACCGAGCTTCCATTCCCGGATTCTCCTCAACGGGTCACCAGCTTCCTCAGAACCTGATTGATCACTTCCGAGAGCAGCAGCCCGAGCGCGATTGCGCCGGAGATCATGAACGCCTGCAGGCCGAGCTGCACCGCCTGGTCGAACTGGTTCTCCGCCACGTTGCGAAGCGCATTGTAGGCCAGCCCCCCCGGCACCAGCGGAATGATGCCCGATACGCTGAACACGATGATGGGGGTCTTATATTTTTTCGCAAAAAAGTGACTGATCATCGTCACGCAGAAGGCCGCCACAACAGTCGCAGGAATCGGATTGACCATCATCTCCTGCAGCCAAATGTATAGAATCCAGCCCACCATGCCTGCAAAGCCGCATTGCAGCAGCGCTTTTCTCGGGGCGTTAAAGATCATCCCGAAGGCCGCGGAAGCGATAAAACTCGTCACGAGGTGCTCCACATACATCATTGCCGCTCTTGCTCCCTTCCTCATTCAATAAAATGACAGCGTAAAGGCGATGCCTGCCCCGATGGCAAAGGAAGTGACAAACGCCTCCGCTCCCTTGGACAAGCCGGATATAAGATGCCCCGCCATTAAATCCCGAATCGCGTTGGTAATGAGCAGACCCGGCACCAGCGGCATGACCGAGCTGATAATGATCGTATCCAGCTGCTGCCCGAATCCGTATTTGACCATCGACACAGATGCGATGCCAATGACAAGCGCCCCGGAAAACTCGGCAAAAAACCGAACCGGGATCACGCGATGCATATATACAAAGCAGGTGAAGCCGAGTCCTCCGGCAATCGCCGAGGGGATAAAGTCCGGCCACACCCCGCGGAACATGAGCAAAAAGCAGCCGCTTGCCAGAGCCGCGACAAGAATGAGAAGCCAGGAGGGATATAGCGCCTCCTCCCGTTCAATCTGCTGCAGCTTCCGGTAAGCCTCCTCGATGGTCAGCTCCCCCATGCTGATGCTTCGGGATACGGTGTTCACCTGCTCGATTTTATACAGGTTGGTTGTCCGGTCCGAGATCCGGATCAGCCGGGTGATATGCTGAGGCTCCTCCACCGAGAAAATAATGCCCGTTGGCGTCATATAGCTGTGGCTGTTCTCCACGCCAAAAGACGCGGCGATCCGCATCATCGTGTCTTCGACCCGATACGTTTCCGCCCCGCTCTGCAGCATGATTTTGCCTGCCAGCAGACATATCTTGATAATCTCATGCTCCCGCTTTAATGAATCGATCAACGCCAGTCCTCCTGATGCATGAATGCTGTTTTCAAACCTCTTTCATTATAGTACAGTATGACCGTTTCCTGAAAGGAATAGCTTCCGCGCTGTCGCGGTCTTGGCCGAGTGGGCTGGCGCTGCCCGGAAGGTTGCGATCTGATCATGAAAAAAGGCGCCCTGCCACTTGAATATATCCCGCCGTTTGCGGTATACTGTACAACAATATCAACATCAGACCGATGAAGAGCATCCAACTCAGAGGTGTTTTCGCCAAGGGGAGTAGATCTGCGTGATGTGATCTGCACGAAGTAAGCCGAGCTATGATCCCCCTAAGTTAACCGGGTCCGCCCGTTACCGCGGATTCAAAGTGGATTGAACAAGGCCCGTCAGCAGATTGACCGGGAGAGCGTTCAATCAATTTGGGTGGCACCGCGAGCGCAACAAGCGTCCCTCGTCCCATACGGACAAGGACGCTTTTTTATTTTCATGAATAAGGAGTGGATCGTCGATGTTGGATATGAAATCGATTCGGGAAAGTGAGCAATATCAGAGACGGGTTCAGCTGGCCGCTGACCACAAAGGCATCAAATTATCGGTCGCGGAGCTGCTGGATCTGGACAACGACAGACGCAGGCGGCTCCAGGAGGTCGAACAGCTGCGCCAGCGGCGAAACGCAGGATCGCAGGAGATCAGTCTGCTCATGCAGCAGGGAGCGAAGGATCAGGCTGAGCTGAAGAAGCAGGAAATCAAACACATCAACCTTGTGCTCGGCGAACAGGAGCAGAAGCTCCGGGAGGTGGAGGCCCGCTTCAACGAAAGGCTGGCCCTCGTTCCGAATATCGTCTCGCCGGATACCCCTGTTGGGGCGTCGGATCAGGATAACGTGGAGGTGCGCCGCATCGGCGAGCCCGCCGTGTATCCATTCCCCATGAGGGACCATGTCGAGCTCGGTGAGCTTCACGGGATGATGGACATCGGGCGCGGCGTCAAAACCGCAGGGTCGCGCGGGTATTATCTGAAGGGAGCCGGCGTGCTCCTGCACCGGGCGGTTCAGCAGCTGGCGCTGGATAGGCTGATGCACAAAGGCTTCATGCTGCTCGATGTGCCGTTGATGGTGCGAACAGCCGCCATGGAGAACACGGCCTTCTTCCCGCTGGGACAGGATCAGGCGTTTGCCATCGCAGACGAAGACCGCTGGCTTGTCGGCACATCGGAGGTGCCGCTGGTCAATTTCTACAGCGGGGAGATTGTTGATGTGAGCGAGCCGCTCCGCCTGACAGCCGCTTCGCTATGCTTCCGGAGCGAGGTTGGCTCGGCGGGAAGAGATGTAAGCGGGCTGTACCGCGTGCATCAGTTTGCCAAGGTGGAGCAGGTGATCCTGTGCGAAGCGGACGAAGAGGTTTCGGAGCGGCTGCTGCAGGAGATTACCGCCAATGCCGAAGAGCTGCTGCAGCTGCTTGAGCTGCCTTACCGCGTCGTGGCGGTCTGCACAGGCGATATGTCGCAGAAAACCTACAAGCAGTACGACATCGAAACGTGGATGCCAAGCCGCCAGGCCTATGGCGAGACCCATTCGTCCTCGAATCTGCTCGACTTCCAGGCTCGCCGCTCGAACATTCGCTACCTCGATAGCGATGGCCAGCTGCGCTATTGCCATACGCTGAACAATACGGCGGTTGCCTCGCCGCGCATTCTGATCCCGCTGCTGGAGAATCATCAGCGGGAAGACGGGTCGATTTATATCCCGCAAGCGCTGCGTCCCTATATGAACGGAATAAAGGAGCTGACAATACAGCATCATAACGACTGACATTTAGGTATCACAGAGTATACTGTCAACCCGATATCACGATCCATCGGCCTTCTGGGTGCTGCTATCCCCTGTTTTCTAAGTCAGGTTCCTGAATAAGGGCTGTTCTTTCATTTGTTCCTGTGAAAAAGTAAGGATATAATAGCGATACAGTGGGCTCTGCGCTTTCTGCTTCTACTGGAGCCAATACGCTGCATGGCCCTCCTGTTTCGCCAATCGCGGCCAAACCGCGGCGTTGGCGACGCTGTATGTTTCTATAGCTTGGTCTGCTCGAGCAACAACTGGCCACCCATGCCAGTCAGATGAGCGCCAGGCTGCTATAGCACTTGAACAGTCCGCTTTCATTCCACTGCAGGACGGTGAATGACGGAACGGTATGGATACATTGATGTCCGCCCACTTTATGATTAAGGAGGCATATCCTAATGTCAGAACCCGAACAACAGCAGCACACCGCTCGTCCCAAACAGCTTGGCGACGTTCCGATCTCCATCCTGGACCTTGCATCCATCACAACGGGAAGCACCGCAGCGGTCTCGCTAAGACATACACTCGACCTGGCCCAGCATGCGGAGAAATGGGGCTACCACCGCTACTGGCTGGCCGAGCATCACAATATGCCAGGCGTAGCCAGCTCCGCCACATCGGTGGTCATCGGCTATGTGGCCGGCGGAACCAGCACCATCCGCGTCGGATCAGGCGGCATCATGCTGCCTAACCATGCTCCGCTGGTTATTGCCGAGCAGTTCGGCACACTCGAATCTCTATATCCGGGCCGCATCGACCTCGGTCTTGGCCGCGCGCCGGGATCAGATCAGTTGACCGCCCGTGCGCTGCGCCGCGGTCCTGGCAGCGACGGACAGGACTTCCCCGATCGCCTGGGCGAGCTGCGCACCTACTTCAACCCGATATCCGGCTCTTCCATGCGGGTAAGAGCGATTCCGGGTGAAGGACTCCACATTCCGATCTGGCTGCTTGGCTCCAGCGGCTTCAGCGCCCAGCTCGCTGCACAGCTGGGTCTGCCGTTTGCGTTTGCCAGCCACTTTGCACCGGATTTCCTGCTGCAGGCTTTGGATTTGTACCGCAGCTATTTCCGCCCATCCGAGGAGCTGGCGAATCCGCATGCCATGATCGGCGTTAACGTCATCTGTGCTGATACGGATGAGGAAGCTGAGCGTCTGGCAACCTCAGCTTACCAACAGTTCCTGAATATTATTCGCGGGCGCACCGGTCAGCTGCAGCCTCCGGTCGACAATATGGAGGAACTGTGGTCGATACAGGAGCGGGCCATTGTGAAAGGGCAGCTCAGCTTCTCTGCCATCGGCAGTCCGAAGACCGTGCGCGCCCAGCTCGAGCAGTTCCAGCAAATGACGAATGCCGATGAGATTATCGTGGCCTCGGCAATCTATGATCACGATGCCCGCCTGCGCTCCTATGAGCTGCTTGCTGACATTACGGGGATTAAACCCCAGGCATAAACGTAAACCCAAGCGATAGCCCCGGTCCAGCACACCGCATATGGCGGATTCAGCTGCTGTCTTGCAGATAGCCGGGGCGTCCACCGTTCCAACAGCCAAAAAGAGCGATCTGTCCTGCGGCATCTAGCCGCCACAACAGATCGCTCTTTTCGTACTTCACAGCTGCCAATAAGCTCGTCCTATACAGGAGTGATGACAGGGCGAGAAGAATCTATAGCCTCGCAGTTAAACGGCCTCCAGTTCGGCCTGCGTCAGCTCGCGCAGCTTCTCCACCGTCATCCGCTCCACAAAACGGGAATACTTCTCCTTCTTCTTGCCGGCTTCCTGATATACCGAGATCAGCCGCCGAATGACAGGAACCAGCTGCCGGGAGGATAGCCCGGAATGCAGCTGCTTGGCAATACCGGCCTTGAGCCCACGCGGTTCACCGCCGACATAGATGTCATAACCCTCCCGAATCTTCACGACGGCAATATCCTTAAGCAAAGGTTCGCTTGTCCCGAGCCCGCATCCGGCGTACCCAATCTTGAGCGGATTCGGTACGGGATGATCTGCGATGGCCTCATCCAGCATCAGGGCAACATCCAGTCCGGAATCCTCAGCCCCTCGGCAAAAGTTGCAGGTGATCAGACTTTTGGATACAAAGCCTGCCGGATGAATTTGCAGCCCCGTCTCCTTAAGCTGCACCTCCACCTCCTCGATCCGTTCTTCGTCCATCTCCACGTACAGCTGCTTAAATGTGGTCAGCTCGATGCGGGCGTTCTCTCCCACAATGGAGCCCAGCACGGCCAGCTGCTCCGGCTTGAACAGCGTTCCGCCGACCTCAAATCCCGGCGTTACCGCAAATTTTCGCATAGCCACTTCTTCTCACTCCCATTTCAACGTTCAAGCTTGCCCCATTCTGTATTCCGGCCAAATGATTATCCCCCGGACCACTTGCCTTAACCGTCAGCGCCTTCGGCTTCTCATGACTCTCCTACCATCCGCTTTCAGGCCACCCCGCTTGTTCCGGGCGGTGCGATACGTTCATACGAAGGTGTGCATTATACCTTCATTCGCTGCAGGCGGAGCGCATTCAGCACCACCGATACGGAGCTTAGTGCCATCGCCGCCCCGGCAACCCAGGGTGCAAGAAGCCCGATGGCGGCAATCGGGATGCCGAGCGAGTTGTAGGCCAGCGCCCAGAACAGGTTCTGCCGGATATTGCCCATCGTCCGGCGGCTCATATAGATGGCATCCGGAATGCTGCCCAGATCGCCCTTCATCAAGGTGACGTCTGCCGCCTCCATGGCGACATCCGTGCCTGTGCCAATCGCCATGCCGATATCGGCCACTGCAAGCGCCGGAGCATCGTTGATGCCGTCGCCGACCATCGCCACCTTCCGGCCTTGCTGCTGCAGCTTTTTCACCTCATCCGCCTTGCCTTCGGGAAGAACCTCTGCCCGCACCTGATCGATTCCGGCCTGTGCAGCAATCGCCTGAGCGGTGCGTTCATTGTCGCCGGTAATCATAATGACCTCGATCCCCATCTGCTTCAAGCGCGCCACCGCCGCCTGCGATGTCTCCTTGATCGTATCGGCCACTGCAACCAGTCCGGCATATTTGCCATCGACAGCCACCAGCATGGCCGTTTTGCCCGCTGACTCCAGCTCGGACATGCGGCCCAGCGCGGGTTCCACGGAGACATGCTTCGCGGCCATCAGCCTTCTTGTTCCGGCCAGCACCTCTCTCCCGTCGACGACCGCACGGATGCCGTGACCCGGAATCGCTTCAAATTGCTCTGCTTGCGGCAGCTGCACCCCCGCGGCCTCAACTCCGGCCACGATCGCCTCGGCAAGCGGATGCTCCGAGCCTTTCTCCGCAGCCCCTGTCAAACGGAGGAATGCCAACTCCTCCATGCCGTATGGCTCCACGTCGGTCAGCTCCGGAGTTCCTTTCGTCACCGTTCCCGTTTTGTCCAGAATGACGGTATCGATCTTATGCGTCGCCTCCAGATGCTCGCCGCCCTTGAACAACACACCGAATTCGGCGGCCCGGCCGGAGCCGGCCATGATCGAGGTCGGTGTGGCCAGGCCCAGCGCACAAGGGCACGCAATCACGAGAATGGCAATCGCGATCTCCAGCGCGTGGGCAAAGTCGCCCGGCGCAGCCCAGAAATACCATACGATAAAGGCAAGCACGGCAATGCCGACAACAATCGGTACGAAGATGCCCGAGATCACGTCCGCGATCCGCTGAATCGGCGCTTTAGAGCCTTGGGCCTCCTCCACCACCTTGATAATTTGAGCCAGGGCGGTCTCTTTGCCAATCTTGGTGGCCGTAAACGTCAGTCGCCCATTCTTGTTCATGGTCGCCCCGATCACCGTGTCCCCGGCTTTCTTCTCCACCGGTATGCTTTCACCTGTCAGCATGGACTCATCCACAGCCGACATGCCGTCCACGACCCGGCCGTCCACCGGAATTTTCTCGCCGGGCTTCACGATGACCGTATCGCCAACCAGCACCTGTTCCACCGGAATCGTCATTTCCTGGCCGTCCCGGACGACCAGCGCCGTCTTCGCTTGAAGCCCCATCAACGCTTTAATCGCTTCCGAGGTCCGTCCCTTCGCCAGCGATTCAAACAGCTTGCCCAGAATGACCAGCGTGATCAGGATGGCACTTGTCTCGTAGTACATCGCCGGCCCATGATGGGCTGAAGCGCCCGCCATTGCCCAATCCAGCGTCAAATACAGGCTATAGAAATACGCCGCCGATGTCCCGAGCGCGATCAGCACATCCATATTGGCGCTAAGGTTCCGAAGCGCCTTGTAGGCGCCGACGTAAAACTGCTTGCCGATATAGAACTGGACCGGAGTGGCCAGCGCCAGCTGGAACCATGGGTTCATGAACAAGTCCGGCATCCAGATCCAGGAGGTGAAGGAGAAATGCGCAACCATCGCCCATAGCAGCGGCAGCGACAACACGGCAGACAGAATGAACTTCCGCTTCTGCATAGTCATCGCCTGCTCCCGGTGATCCTGCCGCCCTTCAGCCTCCTGCTTCGGCACGGCCTGATAGCCGAGTTTCTCCACACGCTGCTGGATATCCTGGAGTGACACCTCCGCCGGATTATATTCCACCCGAGCCGTCTCCATGGCATAATTGACGGTGGCCTCCTGCACGCCCGGCATCCGGTTGACCACCTTCTCGATCTTCACGGCGCAGGCTGCGCAGTACATGCCTGCCAGCTGCAGATCCGCCGTTTCCTTGGCAGTGCCGTACCCGAGCTTCTCGATCTTCTCTTCCATCTGCTGTACCGTCACAACCCCCGGATCATATACGACCGCTGCTTTCTCCAAGGCAAAATTAACGCTGGCCTCCTGCACCCCTTCCATACGGGAGAGCCCCTTCTCAATCCGGTTCGCACAAGCGGCACATGTCATGCCGGTAAGCTGCAGCGATGTCTTCTTATAATCCTTGTCGGCTGCATCTGTTCCCATGCCGATTCACCCCATTTCTTCGCTGTTGTCGTTAACGCACGGTATAGCCTTGCTCCTCGATAACGTTCTTGATCGTATCCAGATTGATCTTATCCGGGTCATATTGTATGGAGACCGTCCCTGTCGCCAAATCAACCGTGCCTTGTACATGGTTTGCCTTCAACGCGCCCTCAACCGAGCTCACACAATGGCTGCACGACATGCCCTCTACCCTGATTGTTGCCTGTTCCACCGTCAATCCCTCCTCTTTTTCTAATTTTGTTGTTGAATTTAGAATACCCCCCTACCCTATATTTCGTCAATGAATTTTTCATACTTGGGCTGAAAACAACGATGCCCGCTGCTACAGACCAAGAAATAACCTCCAATCACCACCGTACGCTGCCGGGACGTTTCTAGCCCAATCTCAAGTCCGCCCATATGCGGACTTGAAGGAATCCATCCTGCGCTGCCGGTTCTGTGTTCCTTCCCATGCGCTGAACGAAGGCTGCCCACAGAACCGGCTTCAGCCCGCGCGGCAGGCTGGAAGCCAGCCTTTGTTTATTTCATCAATTTGTTCATCGTCGTTAACAGTTCCGTGATGACTTCCTCGTCACCCTCCTGCAGCCGCTCTACCACACAGCTTTTCATATGGTGCTCCAGCAGCAGCTTGCTGACCCCGTTCAAGGCCGACTGTATGGAGGAAATCTGGTTCAGAACATCGTCACAATACGTATCCTTCTCGATCAGGCCCTTCACACCGCGAATCTGGCCTTCAATCCGGTTCAATCTGCTGATCAGATTGTTCTTCGTCTTCTCGGAATGGTGACTCTTCCGCTCACTTGTTACCGCGCACTCATGTGTATGGCTCTCTGTTGACATTCCCTTTCCCCCTTGGTCCTTGGCTTGGCATCGGCCTCGATTATCAATTCAGCAGCACAACAACCGATGATGCCGTCCCGTTCTTGTTATCTCTAGTATATCATATAGCCCCCCACCCTATAAGAGTGGATCGCCATCATTTTTTGTCATTTGTTCCGTTGTCATTGGTTCCCTTTCTCAATGGTCAGGTTCATTCGATATGCTTCAGATCACGCAGTATTCATTCCCTCCTCGGAATGTAAAACGCTTTAAAATTTTTGTTCCATACTACCATACAAGTATGGTAGTATGGAACAAAATAGGAGGTGATGTCATGGTTGAATCCTGGCGGTCACAACCGGGCTCAGCGGGGAACAACGTCTATTCCCGTCTCAAGCAGCAAATTGTCAGCTTGGAGCTGCCTCCCGGAACCGCTTTATCCGAGAAGGAGGTTTCGCTTGCCTTCGAAGTTAGCCGCACGCCGGTTCGGGAGAGCTTCGTTCGGCTCGCCCAGGAAGATCTCGTCGTCGTCCTTCCGCAGCGGGGCACGCGAGTGTCGCTCATTGACCCGGACCTGGTAGAGGAAGCCCGGTTCATGCGCGAGCAGCTCGAGAAGGCCGTCGTCCGGCTCGCCTGCGCCGAGTTCCCGGCGGAGCGATTGGCCGAGCTGGATGCCAATCTGTCCGCTCAGAAGCATAGCATCGAGAAGCATGACGGCCGTGAAATGTTCGAGCTTGATGAGGCTTTTCACCGGATTCTATTCGAGGGCTGCCGCAAGCAGGGAACGTGGAGCGTGCTGCAGCAGATGAATGCCCATCTGAACCGGAGCCGGATGCTGTGGTTGTCCACCGATCCGCACTGGGGTCAGCTGTATGAACAGCACCGTGAAATTACGGAGGCTATCCGGCGGCAGGATGCCGATACGGCCGAACAGGTGATGCAGCATCATCTCAGCCTCATGATCTCTAATCTGACCGTGCTTCGAGAGAAGCATCCCGATTATTTTAAATGACGTATTTTGAATTGCCTTCCGGAAACAAGGAAGATATATAATCTTTACTTAACTTCAGGCTGTATACATCTTTATCCTGTTAAAGGCGGTGGACAATTTTGCGTATGGTATTCAGATGGTTCGGCGAGGGCAACGATACTGTCACGCTGGATCAGATCAGACAAATCCCCGGGGTAGAAGGCATTGTATGGGCGCTTCATGACATACCGGCCGGGGATGAATGGCCGCTGGCACGCATCGAGGAGGTTCGGGATCAAGCCAAGCGCTACGGACTTCATATCGAGGTTGTGGAAAGCGTCAATGTGCATGAGGACATCAAGCTCGGGCTTCCGTCACGGGACCAGTACATCGAGAATTACATCCGTACGATCGAGAAGCTGGCCAAGGTCGGCGTCAAGGTCATCTGCTACAATTTCATGCCTGTATTTGACTGGGCGCGCACCGAGCTGTTCAAGGAAATGGAGGATGGATCAACCTCCCTCTTCTTCGAAAAATCCAGAATCGACGGCATTGACCCGATGGACCTCGTCCGAAACATCAGCGAGAACAGCGCGCTGACGATGCCGGGCTGGGAGCCCGAGCGGCTGATGCATCTTACCTCCCTGTTCGAGGCCTATCGCGGCGTAACCGCCGACGATCTGTGGCGCAATCTGGACTATTTTCTACAGGCCGTCATTCCGGTTGCGGAGCAAAACGGCATCCGCATGGCGATTCATCCGGATGATCCGCCTTGGTCGATCTTCGGGCTGCCCCGCATCATTACGGGACAAGAGAATCTCCGCAGATTTCTGAGCCTGTACGATAGCCCGGCCAACAGCATCACCCTGTGCAGCGGCTCCCTCGGAGCCAATCCGGACAATGACATCATCTCCATGATTCATGAATTCCATGACCGCATCCCGTTCACGCATATCCGGAATGTGCGCGTGTATGAGAACGGCGACTTCATTGAAACCTCTCATCGGACACAGGACGGAACCGTCGATATTTCCGGCATCGTCAGGGCGTATCATGAGAACGGCTTTTCCGGCTATTGCAGACCGGATCACGGACGCCATCTGTGGGGCGAAAAGTGCAGACCAGGCTACGGCCTGTATGACCGTGCCCTCGGCATCATGTACTTGTGGGGCCTGTGGGACGCCTACCGCAGGAATGAATCCGCTGTGAAATAAGGAGGAATCACAATGAGTTTGCATGAACAAACATCAGGTCCGGCCCATCACGCAGATGACGGGCGCGAACCTTCCGCAGGAGCGCACCATGTCAGCCCAGATCAGGGAGGCGCAGGCAGCCATGCCGGCCTTGCTGAGCAGGAGGCTCCCGCTCTCCCGCTGCACCCGTCGCTAGCCGGCAAAACCGCCGTCATTACCGGCGGCTCCGGCGTCTTATGCCGTGCGATGGCGCTTGAACTGGGGCGGCAGGGTGTGAGCGTCGCGGTGCTGAATCGCACCGTAGAGAAAGGCCAGCAGGTCGCCGATGAGATCAAGACCGCTGGCGGCAAAGCGATTGCGGTCGCTTGTGATGTCACCGATGTGAACAGCGTCCGGCAGGCGCAGGCCGCGGTTCTCGAGGCCTTCGGCCCCTGCGACATTCTGATCAACGGAGCTGGCGGCAACCGCAAGGATGCCAACACCACCCATGAGATTTTCCGGCCGGAGGATATGGGGCAGCCGGATGTCACCACCTTTTTCGGACTGAGCATTTCCGGGTTCCGCGACGTGTTCGACCTGAATTTTATCGGCACGATGATCCCGACCCAGATATTTGCCGAAAGCATGGTGGACCGCCCGGGAGCAGTCGTCCTGAACATCTCCTCCATGAGCGCGCCAAGCCCGATGACCAAGGTTCCGGCCTACAGCGCAGCCAAAGCAGCGATCAACAACTTCACACAGTGGCTCGCTGTTCATCTGGCGGAATCCGGCATTCGCGTCAATGCGATCGCACCGGGATTTTTCCTGACCGAGCAGAACCGCGACCTGCTTCTTCAGCCGGACGGATCACTGACAGACCGCTCCCGCAAAATCATCACCCACACCCCGATGAGACGGTTCGGTGTTCCCACCGATCTGCTCGGCACGCTGCTGTGGCTGGTCGATAACGATACGTCCGGCTTTGTGACCGGCACGGTCATTCCGGTTGATGGCGGTTTCATGGCCTATTCGGGGGTATAGCGCTAGAGCTGCTTTTGGCCGCTACTGCTTCCGTAAGTAGACGTAGATCGTTAGCGGAGCAAAAATACCGAGCAGCAGCAGGCCGACCCCGAGGCCTGCCGCCTTATCGGCAGCACTCGCCGTGCCGTGAAGCAGTCCCCGCGTCAAGCTCACGGCCACGCTGATCGGATTCCAGTCAATCGCCATCATAAGACCGCTCGGCATCGTCGAGGTGTCAACAAGCACATTGCTGGCGAACAGGAGCGGATAGACCACCATCATGCTTGTGCCCGATACCGTCTCCGGCCGTCTGACCGTATTGCCGACAAACGCGAATACCCAGCTCGTGCAATAAGCGAAAAGGAGGACGTAGATCAGTGCAGCTACCGCACCCGGGATGCCGACTTCCGGACGAAATCCGAGTGCGAGTATAGATGACCGACAAATCGTCAACCGAGAAGTGCTGCCTCGTCAGATAAAATCCATCCATCAGCTCAAATCCTCCGTCTGCGCCGGTGAATGATGCAACCGGAATACCGGCCTGATTAATCAACTCCACGTCACGGTAGACCGTGCGTACCGATACTTCAAATTTGGCAGCCAATGTCGCTGCGGTCACCCGCTTCTTGGCCAGCAGTTCCAGCGTAATTCCAAGCAAACGATCCAGTCTCACGGGCATCCCTCCTTCGGTTGGTGAAGTGTGGGTCATCTGCTATCGATCCTAAACGAATAATCCTGACAACAAGGCTGTCAGGATTATAATCGGTCATAATTCATTTTTTCTTCGCTGTTCGTAAACTACGCTTGATAAAAGGCCGGCAAATATTTCTTGTTCGCCTCCAGCATCTCATCCAGCAGCTTCTTGGCCACGGTGACCGACGGCACTAACGGATGGTGCACCAGCGCCTGCAGCGCTATGCCCCGGTCTCCTGTAATCGCCGCCTCGATGGTCAGCTGCTCGTAAACCTTAACCGCATGCATCAATCCTTTGACATGCTCCGGAACATGCTGTGGCGCAAGCGGAATTGGCCCTTGTCCGGTCACCACACAGTTGATCTCGATGCTGGCATCCGCAGGCAGAAAGTCATACATCGAGCCGTTGGATACGTTCAGCGTCTGAATGTCATGCCGGTCGTTATAGATGGAGTTCATCAGATTGACAGCCGCTTCGGAATAGTAGGCACCGCCCCGCTGCTCAAGCTGCTTTGGCTTCTCCGCCAAATTCTCGTCCTTATACAGCTCGAACAATTCCTGCTCAACCCGGCTGACGACATCCGCCCGGGTGCCATCCTTCGCAAGCGATGCCTTCATATCAGCCAGCATCTTGTCAGTCATATAGAAGTACTTCAAATAGTAGGTCGGGATCGCACCAAGCGATTGCAGAAACTCAGCATCCCAGCCGAGGGTCGGCACATTACGGGCCGTATAGGTCTTGCCCCCGTCCAGGAGCTCCGGCAGCTTCTCCTCCCCATTTACGATAGCCGAGGTAACCCAGTGCAGATGGTTGATGCCGACAAATTCAGCGAGCACGTCCTTCTCCGGCACGCCGTATTCCGCCGCCAAGAACTTCTGGAAATTGATCGGGGAGTTGCACAGCCCGACCGACTTCACCCGGCTGTGCTTGGCAACCGCCTCCGTCACAATACCCGCCGGATTCGTAAAATTGAGCATCCATGCGTTCGGCGCCAGCTCCTCGATATCCCGGCAAATGTCGAGGATGACCGGCACGGTGCGCAGCGCCTTCATCATGCCGCCAGGTCCGGTCGTTTCCTGCCCGATCACATCATGCATGATCGGAATATGCTCATCCAGCTTCCGGGCGGCCAGCAGACCGACCCGCATCTGTGTCGTAACGAAATCCGCCCCTTCAATCGCCCGTCTCCGGTCCAGCGTCAGATGGACCTCGATCGGCAGCCCGGACTCCTTCACCATCCGCTTCGCCAGATTGCCGACGATATCCAGCTTATGCTTGCCCTCTTCAATGTCCACGAACCACAGCTCGCGAACCGGCATTTGATCATAATGACGGATAAAGCCCTCCACAATTTCCGGCGTGTAGGAGGAGCCTCCTCCGATCACCGCTATTTTCAAGCCCGACGAATGCTTCACGTCAAATCGCCTCCCATGATTGTTCCGTTCCCTAATATGGCCTCAGATTCCCTCATACGCTCTCTTCATCAAACACAAACGCTTTAAGCCTGACTTCCGTCTCCGGTTTAATCGTCCGCCCGTCCGCTTCCATCGCACACATCAACGCCCCTACAACCGGGTCAGATGTCAATCGGACACAGCGGGCGCCCGGGGCCCGTTCTGCCACCACCCGCTCGATGGCGCTGGTCAGTATCGAGCTGTTCGGACGATTCAGCACGCTGCCGATATACACGATGTCAAAGATCTCCTGCGTCATGTCCAGACGCCGAACAAGTGTACATACGGCGTTGGCCAGCTCTTCTCCTTCGCTGACCAGAATTCGCGTGGCCACCTCGTCGCCGGCCTCGGCCGCTTCGAATACGATTTTCACCAGACTCGGAGGAATCGAAATGTTGCCGTACAAGACATCCTCATACATCGGCTCCACCTCGTCATAGCCGAGATGCCGGAGCACCAGCGGCGTGAGCAGCGTCTTAGGCCCCCGCCCATCCCAGGCGCGAATGACCGAGCGAAATGCCAGCTGGGCAAAACCGGCCCCTCCGGCATAGCCGTCTCCGTAGACAAAGCCGAATCCTCCGTATTGAAACTCCTCGCCCGCCCGGTTTCGGGCCGCACTGTTAAATCCCGTACCGCAGATGATTGCCGCGCCGTATGGCCGGCTGGTGCCTGCCCGCATGCCGATGATCGTGTCGCAGGCGATCGCATGCCGCGCATAGCCAAGACGCGCTATCATCGGACGCAGAATGGCAAAGTCCGCTTCACGATCCGCGCCGGCGAGCCCAAAATACGCATAGCTGATCTCTTCCTGAGCCGCCCCGGCCGACCGCAGCGCTGCCTCACAGGCCGATTGAATGTTGCGCTCCGCCTCGCGAGTCGTCTGATGATTGCCGTTACCGGACATTCCCTTACCTACAATATTCCCATTCTCATCGCAGATGACCGCGTGCGTCTTGCTCCCCCCGGCATCCACTCCCAGATACAAACTCATCGTCTCACTCCTACCGCCGCCCTTGGGCTGCGTCATGTGGTGGTATACGTTTACCATACCGCTTGCAGGGCGGTTCCTTCTACCGCTATACCACCGGGGAGTGATACAATCTTACTGTTTATCAGGTGGAGACAATTGGGGACCGGGATAACCCCCTGCCCCCGTATAAGCGCGTTCACGAACCTCGCTCGGCGAAGCCCCGATATGCAGCTTGAACAGCCGGTTGAAATTGGACAGATTGCGAAAACCGCAGCTTTCAGCGATCTCGATAATTTTATGATCCGTTGTCTCCAGCAGATGAACGGCATGAGTCAGCCGAAGCTGGATCAAATAATGATGCGGCGACGTTCCGACTACCTGCTGGAACAGCGCGCTGAAGCGGGATGGGCTAAGATGCGTCAGATCGGCCAGCTCGCGCAGCGTCCACCCGTAGGCAAAATGTAGCTCCATCGTCCGCAGCACCTCCTTGAGCGCATGCATTCCGCGAACAGGAACCGGAACTCGCTGCTTCTCCTGAGCCGGTGCCGTGAGATGGCGATTCGCCAGGCTCAAGAAGCGGATCAGATCCGAACGAATCAGGCTCATAAAGGACGTCCCCTTGATGCGGTTCTCCTCCATCATCCGGCTGAACAGCAGCACCAGCTCGTCATATATCGGCGAGTCGGCATTCACGACATGCGGGAAACGCGTTCCCAAAGCACGAAACGGCAGCAGCAGATCCGGATCATATTTCAAATCGATAGCCAGCAGCGAAGGCTCGAACATCATCACGTCCATCACCAGGTTGTCCGTTTCGTAGGCCCGGTGAAGATCATTGCTGTTGATCAGAATAAGGTCGCCCTGTTTGAACGACAGCCTCATCCCATTGATCACAATATAGCCCGTGCCGCTGCGGATATAATTGAGCTCCAGCGCATGATGCCAGTGAAGGCGCTGAGCCCCGATGAAGATCCCTCTCGTGGTGGAGGCTGTGAACGGAAATGCAGCATGGGTAAATGCAATCTGGTCAGGCAAAATGCTTTGCGGGCGGTCCATTGCCGGCACCTCCTGGATTATGAATATTCACGAAACCATTCAATTACCCCCATCCTACCACGCGACTTCAAGAACCGCCACGGATAATAAATGCAATTTACCAGGCGCGATAGCACCTCTGCCGGGAAGCAGGCCTGCAACAAAAAGCAGGCCATGCCCCGCCGCATGACCTGCCTCTGAACAGCCTTGAGAATTTGACTTAACCTAAGATTCGGCGAGCGTCCCCCGCCATTAACCAATTCGCATGGACGCAGCGCTCTGCAGCGCTGCGACCTGCTCCGGAATATGGGCTACCTCACCGACTACGATCAGCGCCGGATTGCCCAGCTTCACCTGCGCAGCCACTTCCTGCATATCCTCCACGGTACACAGGAAGCTCCGCTGCAGGTGGGTCGTTCCCTGCTCAATGAAGGCAACCGGGGTCGCACCAGGCTTGCCATGAAGCAGCAGCTGCTCCCGGATGAACGGTATCTGCTTGACGCCCATATAGATCACAAGCGTATCCACACTGTGCGCCAGCAGATCCCACCGGACCGGCGTACCATCACCGTGACAGCGGCTGCCTGTCACACAGGCGAAGGATGCCGCCACACCGCGGTGGGTTAGCGGAATGCCCGCCGAAGCCGCCGAGCCGATGGCGGATGTAATTCCGGGGATGACCTCATGCGGAATGCCGTAGGCGGCAAGCGCCAGCACCTCTTCCCCGCCACGACCGAACACGAAGGGATCGCCGCCCTTGAGCCGGACCACCCGCTTGCCCTGCAGCCCATAACGGATGAGCAGCTTGTTGATCCCCTCCTGGGGCACCGCATGCTCCCCCGGGGCTTTGCCGCAGTATATGCGGATCGCCTCTGGCGGCGCATAGGACAGCAGCTCTTCATTGACCAGCCGGTCGTACAAGATCACGTCGGCCTCCTGTATACGTTTCAGCGCCTTCACGGTGATGAATTCCGGATCCCCCGGTCCCGCTCCAACGATACTGACCCTGCCTGTTGTCCGCATATGGCGCACCCCCTGTAATTGTCATTCATGAAGCTCCAGACCGTTCTGTTAAGCGCACGCGCGCGGCACCTGCATCCGGTCTAGAGGACGATATAGACCGAACCGCTTGTGCCGTCAATTTCCGTCCGGGAGGTCGTAATGCATCCGTCATCCGGCTCGTACACGCGCCCGCTGGCCAGGTCGATCTTCCAATCGTGCAGCGGGCAGTGCACCGCCGTTCCGCATACCATGCCCTCAGACAGCTTGCCGCCTTTATGCGGGCACCGGTTCTCCACCGCTTTTACGCTGCCGTCACTGAGCTTGAATAACGCAATTTCCGTATCCTCGATACGAAGCGTGCGCGCGCCTTTGGGATCGATATCCTCCAGATTCGCAACAAATATTTTGCTCATGACCTTCTACCTCCCAAGGTTTCACCGGCACCTGCTCCGGCTTCAGCCAGCGGCATGAAGTTCTTGCGCAGTTCCGGATTCTCGATGATTTCTTTCCACGGATCGGTTGTCCGGCTCAGCGTCTCCTCGATCCGGGATACGAGCGCCTGACGGTCTTCCTGCTTCTCGAGAGCCGCCTTGATGGCATCAAGCCCCACCCGTTCAAGCCAGACCGAAGTCCGCTCATTCCAGTTGGCCGTCTCGCGGTAGTACTGCAGGTAGGCTCCGGTCCATTCCATCACTTCTTCCTCGGTCTTCACCGTGCAGAGCAAGTCCGCTGCCCGGACCTTGACCCCGCCATTGCCGCCGACGTAGATTTCCCAGCCGCCGTCAATCGCAACCACACCGAGATCTTTAATCGTGGCTTCCGCACAGTTGCGCGGACAGCCCGATACCGCCAGCTTCACCTTCGCAGGGGTGTTGAGACGCTCGAATGCTTTCTCCAGCTCAATGCCCATCCCGATGGAGTCCTGCGTGCCGAATCGGCAGAAGGTCGAGCCCACGCAGGTCTTCACGGTCCGAAGGGTCTTGCCATAGGCGTGGCCTGACGGCATGTCGAGCTCCTCCCAAATCTTCGGCAGGTCCTCCTTCTTCACCCCGAGCAGGTCCAGCCGCTGTCCGCCTGTGAACTTCACCATCGGCACATTGTATTTCTCCGCTACCGCCGCGATCTTCTTCAGATCAGCCGGTGAGGTTACGCCCCCGTACACCCGCGGCACAACCGAATACGTCCCATCCTTCTGAATATTGGCGTGGTACCGTTCGTTCGTGAACCGCGACTCCTTCTCGTCAGCGTACTCTGCTGGCCACAGCATGCCCAAATAGTAGTTGAGCGCAGGGCGGCATTTCGAGCAGCCTTCGGGCTCGCTCCAGCCCAGAACGTTCATCGTCTCCTTGACACTGAGCAGGCGAAGCTCCTTGATGCTGGATACAATCTCATCCCGGCTCAGTGACGTGCAGCCGCAGATGCCCTCCTTGACCGGCTCACCGGCCATATCCCCGCCGTAGAGCTGAAGCAGCCCTTCCACCTCCGGTCTGCAGCCGCCGCAGGAGGCCGACGCCTTAGTGCAGCCCTTGATCTTTCCTACCGTGTGATTGCCGTCGGCAATCGCCTCGACGATGCGCCCTTTCGTCACACCGTTGCAGCCGCATATAATCTCATCCTCCGAGCAGGACTCAAGCCGGGCGAGCGGCGACAGCGAGGACTGTCCGGTCTGGTAGCCGAGCAGCAGCTCCTTCTCCCGTCCCGCAACAGATTCGCCGCTCTTGATCAGGGAGAATAAGGATGCACCGTCTGACGTATCCCCGAACAAGACGGCGCCGATCAGCCTGTCGTCCTTGAGCACGATCTTTTTATATACACCGTCAATGTCATCCTGATACCGCAGCGAGCGGGTGCCCTCCGCATCATTGAACATCCCGGCAGAGAACACATCCACACCCGATACCTTGAGCTTGGTCGAAGTGACCGAGCCCGCGTATCCGTCTGTGTCCACGCCGGCCAGGCGTTTGGCCAGCACAGCCCCTTGCTCATACAGCGGCGCGACTAGCCCGTAGGCAATCCCCCGATGCTCTGCACACTCCCCGACCGCATACACGCCCGGAGCGCTTGTCTGCAGGTAATCATCCACGATAATGCCGCGGTTGACCTGAAGCCCGGCCGATTTAGCCAATTCCACATTCGGCAGAATGCCAACGGCCATCACCACCAGATCGGCCTCCAGCCTGCTCCCGTCCGCGAACTCCAGCCCCTCAGCCCGGCGCCTGCCGATAATCGCAGCCGTCTGCTTCTCCATCAGGAAGTTCATGCCTTGTTCTTCCAGCTCGCGGCGCAGCATTTCGGAAGCCGGGGCATCCAGCTGGCGATCCATCAAGTGCTTGCCAAGATGGACCACCGTGACGTCCATGCCCAAGTTCAGCAGGCCCCGCGCCGCCTCCAGTCCGAGCAATCCGCCGCCGATGACCGCCGCCTTCTTGTATGACTTTGCCGCCTCGATCATTTTGTTGCAGTCATGGATGTCCCGAAAACCAATCACGCCTTCCTTCCGGGCGCCCGGGATGGGAAGGATGAACGGATTCGAGCCCGTTGCGATAATGAGCGCATCATACGAGGCCTCGACACCGGATTCAGAGATGACCTTGCGGTTGTCCGTATCAATCCGGACAGCGGCATCTCCTTTATATAACTGAATGCCGTTCGATTCGTACCAATCCAGATCATTGATTATGATCTCCTTCATATCCGTGCCGCCCGCCAGAACCTTGGAGAGCATAATCCGGTTATAATTCGGATAAGGTTCCGCGCCAAATACCGTCATCTCATACGCTCCGGGCGACAGCTTCAGCACATGCTCAATCGTTCTTACGCCCGCCATCCCGTTGCCAACCAGCACTAACTTCTTAGGTTCGTTCATCGCAGGTTCTCTCCTTTTCGGCTATGTTCAGGGGTGAAAAACAACAGAAAAAGCCCGCATTCGCCAAGAAAAAAGATCCATCATCTCTCTTCTGATCTGGCGAAGGCAGGCTTCGTTGCCGCTTCTACCCGGACACACCGTTGTATCCGTGAACAATGTTTTTATGGTTTTATTGCTCTTAACTATATAAGACGCCGGTTTTCATGTCAATATACATTACATAATTTTCGAGATAAAAAAATTTTTTCTATCCTTGCGTAATCTTTTATTACCTATCACCCGGGATTGGAAATTCGCTACAGCCGCAGCGTTTTTCCTAATCGACCGAACTGCAAACTGCGATGGAACCATCGTTTTTCTTGATGCTGCAGGGAAATTACCCTCTTTATGAAAAAATGAAAATAAGTTATCATCTGGAGTACACTGGGATTGAAACTTAAACGTCCCGTGAAACAAGCCTTGATTTATATGTTATATTAATTGACATGTACGATTGCAACTGATGATAATCAGCTTCTCAATGAGGGGGGATTTCTTTCGATGCGCTGCTTACTCCTTATTCATGAACAGGGCTCCGCTGCCGCCGGGCAGGAACAGACCTCGATCGAATCCACTGCGGTGGCCGAGGAGAGCCTGAACGAGTGTGGATACCAAGTATATACCGCCTGTTCCGCAGCGGATGTCCCCCGCTGTATTCACGACATCGATGCCGCGGTCGTCCATCTGCCTATGGCTAGGCTTAACACCTGGCACAGGACATTGAATGAGTGGAAGTCCATGCCGCTGCTGTGGTGGTGCAGCCCGTACGCCGCAACGGCATCAGCAGCCGCATGCGAGGACGATGTTCCAATCGATGGCATTATGACGCCTACCATGAGCCCCGCCGAGCTTCACTGGGCGCTGCATATTGGAGCGAAGCAGTTCTTCGACCGGCAGCAGTGGGATGCGGAAAGACGGCAGCTGCGAGCCCAGCTTGAAGAGCGAAAATGGATTGACATGGCCAAAGGCATTCTATGCGACATTAACCGGATATCCGAGGCGGAGGCCTATGATCTGCTGCGGCGTAGAGCCATGAATGAGCGCAAGCGGATTGTCGATGTGGCGACTTCCATTGTTAAGGCTCATCAGCACCTGATGGCGTGACGTCCTATGTGACAAGACTCCCTGCCCAGCGAGGCCAACAGGCCAAGAGATCCACCGATCGGCCGCTTCCTCGTCGTAGCGGGAGAGAACGTGATTGACGAAACGGAGGTCCTGATGATGACGATGATCGATATATTGAAAGAGGTCGGCAGAGGCAAGCGGGGCGCCCGTGATCTGAATTACAGCGAAGCTCTTGCCGCAGCCGAGTCGATAATAGATGGAACAGCAACTCCCGCCCAGATCGGAGCGTTCTTCGTTGCGGAACGCATGAAGATGGAGAGTGCCGAGGAATTGGAGGCGTTCGTGCACGTGCTGCGGGAGCGGACATACCGCTCATCGGCTCATGCGGGCCTGGACTGCGCGGGTCCGTATGACGGGCGAAAATCATCTTTTTACGCCACCTTCCCCACCGCGTTTCTGCTTGCCGCGGCCGGTGTACCTGTAACGCTGCACGGGATGGCCTCTCTGCCTCCTAAATGGGGCGTAACCCTGATGGATCTGCTACGACAGAAGGGCATCGACTCGGCAAGCGTCCTGCCCGACCATGCCCTGATGGCAGCCAAACAGAGCGGCGTGCTGCTGGTCGATGCCGAGCAGTGGTGTCCGCCGCTGCAAGCGCTCCGGCCTCTCCGGGAGGAGCTTGGCATGCGAACGATTCTGAATACCGCAGAGAAGCTGCTGGATTACAGTCACGCTGATTATATCGTGTATGGCGTATTTCACAGCACCGTGTTCGACCGGATGGGCCAGCTGATGGAGACGCTCAAATACCGTAAAGCGCTCATCGTGCAGGGTACAGAGGGATCAGAGGATCTGTTCATCCACCGGCCGACCCGCGTCCATCTGATCCAGGACGGGGAATCGCACATGCATATGATTGATCCGGAGACCTTCGGCCTGGAGGCCACTCCCCCCGACAAGGACTGGACCGCAGCCGAGCAGCTGAAGACCGCCGAGGAAGTGCTGCAAGGCCAGGCGCACATCGCCTTCACCAATCAGGTGCTGCTGAATGCGGCGGTTCGGCTCCACCTGTGCGGCAGCGCCGATTCAATCGAGGAAGGGATCTATACATGCAAGTCCCTGCTCGAGCGCGGCGCCGCCTGGAACAGATATGAATGCTGGCACCAGGCCTTGCGCGCCAGCGCGAGCTCAAGCTCTAGTTCCGGCTCCAGTCAGTCGCCGGGCTCTATCCCCTCTGCACGCTGATCGTAAGAGCATAACAACAAGGACCTTGTCCGCTCACGGGAATCCATCTCCCATAAGCGGCAAGGTCCTTTTTCTTTTCCCCGCTTGGTTACAACGGCCCGGGGCACCGGATCACCTCGCTTGACCGCGAGCAGACGCAGTGCGATCCTCACAGCCGCCGCGCGCCGGATGATTAACGGGATAGCTCCACCGTCCAGCCGAACGGATCTTCCATCGTTCCGCGCTGAATGCCCGTAATCGTATCATACACCCGCTTGGACAGCTCGCCGGTTGTTCCCCCGTGAATGACCATCTTATTCCCCTGCCATTCCAAAGCGCCAATCGGTGAGATTACAGCTGCCGTGCCGGTGCCAAACGCTTCAATCAGCTGGCCGCTGCGATGGGCTTCCGCAATTTCGTCGATGGACAGCGCCCGCTCCTCGACCGGAATGTTCCAGTGGCGCAGCAGCTCCAGCACCGAATTCCGCGTCACCCCGTTCAGGATACTTCCGTTCAGCGCCGGGGTCACAACGGTATCCCCCAGCTTGAAGAAGACGTTCATGCTCCCGACCTCTTCGATATATTTGCGATGAACCCCGTCCAGCCACAGCACCTGCGAATACCCTTTCTCATGGGCTTCCTCCTGTGCCTTCAAGCCGGCCGCGTAGTTTCCTGCCGTCTTGGCATGCCCCACGCCGCCGGTTACGGCCCGGACATAATTCGGCTCCACATAGATGCTGACCGGGTTAATGCCCTCTTGATAATAGGAGCCAACGACGGACAGAATGATCATGAACTTATACTGACGCGATGGGGCAACCCCCAGCAGCGGTTCGGTTGCAAACACGAACGGACGAATATACAGCGACGTTCCCGGCTCGGAAGGAATCCAGTCGCGGTCAATCAGCACGAGCTCCGAAATCGCCTGCATAACCAGCTCTTCATCCAGCGCCGGGATGCTTAGACGATGATTGGACAGGTTCAAACGCTCGATATTTTTGTTGGGACGAAACAGAAGCGTTCGCTGATCCTCCGTCAGGTAGGCCTTCAGCCCTTCAAATACGGTCTGGCCATAATGGAAAACCTTGGCCGCCGGATCCAGCTCAATCGGCTGATACGGCACGATGCGCGGGTCATGCCAGCCCTTGCCCTCATCATAATCAAGCATGAACATATGATCGGTAAATACCGTCCCGAACTCCAGGCGCTCGCCCGAAGGCTTCGGCTTCTTGTTGGTTGTCGGCTCGATTGCAATTGTATGAACCATTGTTATCCATCTCCTCTTAGAACAGTGCTATCGGCTTATATGCCTTCATGTTCTAGTTATTTATTGAATCATGCCAAACGATACTCGTTCCTAATAAGTATCTGGCCTATAACCCTCCAGCTGCACCAAAAAACTCCGCCCCACAAGGGACGGAGTTCAATCCGCGGTACCACCCAACTTCGCACCGTTCCCGGCGCGCGCCTCAACACCGCATGAAGCCTGCATCATTCGCAAGACTCCTAAGCGGATGCTTCCCGATACATAACGGCGGGATTCCGGATGCGCCTACACAGCTTATGTAACCTTCAGCGCACCTGCTCCGAGGCGACGGCCATCTCTATCGCCGCTGACTGCTTCGCACCTGCCAGCAGTTCTCTGAACCAGCTCCAACGATATCGGCTTCCTCATCAGTGCATTTCAAATTTTTATTAGTCTATCCCAACTATCGGCTTCCGTCAAGAGGCGCCAGACCGTCTTATACGCAGTCCCCGCCTGATTCCGTGTCACCGGGGCGTTTATCTGTTGCTGCTGAACCGGAAGACCAGCATGTCTCCTTTTTTCGGGTGAACGCCTTTGCCCTCGGTGTATTTCCCGCCGGTATACGTATCCAGCGTTCTCCGCCAGAAAATCTGGCTTGTCATATTCCGCTCGCTCGAATTCGTCTGAAGCTCCCAGCCGCCTTGAAGCTGGTTGAATAATTGCACCGCTGCCTTCTGAGCGACACCCTGCCGCCGATAAGCGCGCAGCACAAAGTAATCGTTCAGATGATACTTTGTGTTCGGGGAGGATGCCTCCGACTCATCAGTCACAAGCGCAAATCCTGCTGCGCTGCCGTCCACTGTGATCAGGTATGGAAAGAGATCGGATGGCTGCTCCCACCAGTTCTCATGCCGTTCGCTCAACTCACTCAGCGTTCTTACGCCGGCATCTTCATCAAAGATACCGTACGGATTAGGTCGGGTTCCCCATATCTCAGACATGTCATGCAAGTACAGCGGATACAAGTTATGAATGATAAATGACTGTTCCTTCGGGCATAAACGCACTTCAATATTCACGGATTATCCCCTCCCTAATTGGAATATGAATGCGCACACATTGATCCGGGCGCACAGCTAAGT
Source organism: Paenibacillus campinasensis (assembly GCF_002272015.1). Lineage (GTDB taxonomy): Bacteria > Bacillota > Bacilli > Paenibacillales > Paenibacillaceae > Paenibacillus_AQ > Paenibacillus_AQ campinasensis. Next base: position 215,158 of record NZ_NPBY01000030.1, read on the forward strand.
ATGTCTAGGATAACATAATTCCGGCCTCAAGAGGTTTACAGTGATGTAAATTTGTTGACGCTTGCTGTAAAATATTTACGACAATTTGGATATTCGGCAGATAGGTCTGCACATCCGCCAGCGCTCTCTCCAGCCGATCGTCTCATAAATAAACGTGCCCGCAGATCGAACTTGAAATCCGCCGCTGATGTTCTTACTATACTTTACATATCCGGCCTTGACTATGACAGTTGCAACATTCCTCCAGCCGAACGTTCGGTATAATTGCCCGATATTCATTATATGCCATGACGGCTTATCCTAAGTAATGACGCTAAGGCGGCGGAGAATGCGATATAATAGACGTTCAAAGCTGTTTCCATATCACTTATTAAAGGGGCTGATCATGGGATGATTTATCGTTCGAAAGTAGACCGGTTTTATAAAAGATTTCTTATGATCATCATACTGATCCTGGCGCTCGCAACCTTCTGGCCGCTATTTCTTGAGGGGGGCAATATACTGGAGGTCATTGTCGTTCTGAGCTGCATATTCGGGGCGATAACAGCCTTTCTGTTGTGGTGCACCTTGTCCATTAAATATGTATTTCGTCAAGAGGATTTACTTGTGAGCGGAGGTCCGTTTCGAAGCCGAATTCCTTATCAGAGCATCACTAAGACTGCGCCGACAACAGCCATCTATACCGGTTATCGGGTGATGTCCGCGCGCGAGGGGCTTGAGATCTTCTATACGACAGCGGCGTTTGGGAGTGTGAAGATTTCGCCGGAGGAGCCGGAGAGGTTTATCGATGAATTGAAGAAAAGATGTCCGCATATGCAGGTCGAGGCGTAGGCCATCCCTACGCCCTGATCTGTTCAGGTCCCCGGGTCCAGCGTCCCTTGCAGAAAGACATGCATCGCTTGGCGATACAGCTCGAGTGTATCTTTCACCTGGGTGCGCCGGGACATCTCGCCAAGGCCCATCATCAGGGCACCAAGAATGACGGCGAGCATCCGCTCATCATGCTGCTGGATCTGCCCGTCTGCCATGGCCGCCTGCAAAATTTCCTGATAGAAGGTAATCTGCGCCGTATAGAACTCCGTCACCTTGTCTTGTACTTCACTGTTGTCCCACTCGCTACTGAGAAACTCGTCCATTGCTTTGGTCAGCGGATGGTTCAGGTCATTCTTCACAATATGTTCAGCCAGACCCTGGAGCTTCTCGGTAATGGTGAACCAGGTGGATTCCCTCTCTCTCCATTGCTCCAGCCAATCCCGGTCCCATTCATCCAGCAGATATTGAAATAGTCCTTCCTTGCTGCCGAAGTGATAGTAGATGTTGCCTTTGCTCTTGCCCGTGGCCGCTGCGATGTCCTCGATGGAGGTTCCCTTGTAGCCCTTCTGGGCAAATAAATGTTTGGCTGCTTCAGCTACCTGTTTCTTCGTTTGTTCCCCTTGCTCCTTTTTTCGATTCACGAATTTGCTCCCTTCATTATCTCTCCTTCGTGCTTTTCGCTGGATTAACCGCCCGGGGCGCATGCGCGCCCCGACATCAACAAGCCCGCTTATCTTGCCGTATCGGCTGGCCGCTCCACCGGTTTGTGAATCCAGCGCAGGCTGAACATCCAGCCCACCAGGGCGATGAGACTGCCGAGCAGGAACGGAGAGTTGATCTCGATATCGAACAGGGCTCCTGCCAGAATCGGGCCGCCGATATTCCCCAGACTGGTATAGGACGCATTCAGCCCGGCGACAAGCCCTTGCTCATTCCCCGCTATCCTGGAAAAATACGTGCTGATGGCCGGACGTACGAAGTCGACCGCCAGGAAAACGATCGTCACGGATACGAGCATCATCCAATATTGCGCGGAGAAAATCGTGGTTACCATGAATATGGCCATCAATAACAGGCAATATACCGTCAGCCTCTTCTCCCCGATCCAATGGATCAATCGCCCAAACAGGGTGAGCTGCATCACCGCGCCAACGATAGCGCCAACCGCGATCAGCCACGCAATTTGGCCAGGGGTATACCCGTATTTATGATCTACGAAAAGTCCCAGCACCGTCTCAAACTGTGATAGTCCGAGCGAAATGATCAGGATGATCAACAGCCCGGTAAAATAAGGCGTACGATAAGACCCCATCAGCTGCACGAGCTGGGACTCCTTCTGTTCCTCCCGGTTCTGTGCGGCAAGTCGCGTGCTCTTGTCCAGCGATTCCGGCAGAATCAGCATAGACACGAGACCGGACAAGGCTGCAGCTCCCGCCGCTGCAAAGAAAGGCACCCGCAGACCATACTCGGCAAGAAAGCCGCCGATGGCCGGCCCGATGATAAAACCGGTCGAGATCGCCGCATTGATCCAGCCCATGCCCATGCCGCGATCCTCCTCTGTCGTAATATCGACTACATAAGCCATGACAGCAGGCATGATAAAGGCGACGGATACGCCGCCGAGCATTCTTGCGATAAAGAGCAGCAGCGCATTCGTTGCCAGACCGAAGAGCAGTTCGGATAACGCAAATATGAACAGGCCGGCAACGATGATCCATTTACGCCCATAACGATCTGACCAGCTTCCCGCATACGGGGCCACCAGAAATTGAGTTAACGAAAATACAGCCACGAGAAAACCGACCATCGTTCCGGAAATACCCAGCACATTCATATAGGTTGGCATGATCGGAATGACCAGACCGACACCTACAAATCCTATAAATATATTAAACATGAGCAATAAAATCGCTCCGTTGTTTCTGGTTGCCAATGCTTTCATCTCTCGTTCCCCCAGGTTCATCTCTTGTGTATTCATTCATTTATACCGAACGTTCAGTATATATTATCGCCGGGCTTGCTCGATTGTCAATGTGATTTTTCGAGCGCCTTGCTTCGAAGAACGGGGGGATGAATATGGAACTGGATGAGGTATGCCTTTTTCGCAGTTTTTTTGTTATAATGGCTCGAACGAACATGACATCATCTCACAGATTTGTAAATAGAGAGAACGGAGGGGAGACGATGAGAAAAGAGCGCATTGAGGAAGTGACCTTGCTGCGGGCAATGGCTTTCATGGCGATCACAATGCAGCATTGCATTGCGGAATATATATATAGACCGGACATCGCGCAGCCGGATGCGGTCATGCTGGGCATGCTGTTTCACTTCACCCGGTTTGGCACACCGACCTTCGTGTTTCTGTCCGGGCTGATCCTGTTCTATAACTACGCGGAGAAGCTGAATTATCTAACGTACGTGCGGAAGCGGGCAACCGATATTCTGGTGCCGTTCCTGACGTGGACCGTCATTTATTGGGTGTCCGTCAGCATCATATCCGGCCATTCGTTCACCGCAGCCGGCACGTGGACCACGCTTGTCCGTCAGCTGGTAGAGCCAAGCTATGGCTATCATCTGTGGTTCATCCTGATGATCTTCCAGTTTTACCTGCTGCTGCCACTGCTGCTGAGACTGGCCAAGCCTGTGCACAGCTTCATTCAGCGGAAGCCTGAGCAGGCATTCCGGCGCACCCTTATGCTGGTAGCAGGTGCGGCTATCGTATACGGGGCACTGACCTGGTTTTCCTATTACCGGGCCGGCGCCAGCGCTGCCGCCATCGGGGGTTTCTGGGAATGGCTAATGGTCCATCGGTCCAAATGGTTTGTGTTCTATTTCTTCTATTTTCTGCTCGGAGCGGTGTGCGCGTACGGACTGGACCGGTTTCGCCGGGTTGCCGTCAGCAGTCTGCTGGCAAGCGGACTGGCGTTCATTCTCCTGTACATCTGGGCGGGATATGAGCTGCTGGGGATATCGACAACGAGCATGATGCTGGGGGCCTCCACTTACCTGCGGCCGACCATCTTCCTGCTCATTGTCGCCCAGTTGATGGCTGTCTATGGCCTGGCCGTCATCATCGACCGGCATGGCGGGATGATGAAGCGGTTCATGCTGTTCGTCGGCCGCCATTCATTCGGCGGATTCCTCGCCCATGCGTTTGTGCTGATGCTGGTCTCCGGGGTCACCCGGCCGATGCAGCTGGAGGGCTCGCATCTGATCGCGACCCTCATCACCTTCCTGATCGTTGCCGCAGGCTCGATTGGCATCGCCAAATTGGCCAGCCTGCTGCCGTTCGGTTCACTGCTGATCGGCGCGCAGGGAAGGAAGAAGAAGAGCCCCGGCAGCAATGGCAAGCCGCCTTATCGCCAGGAGCAGACCGGAGCCCCATTATAGTAAGGATTCGCCCGAAACATTAAACAATGTCGCGGTCAGCATTGCGCTGACCGCGACATTGTTGTATATATCCCAAATCCGCTGTTGGCTAACCTGATCGGGATGGTGCACAGCTTCTTCCCCGTATCCTTATATCATGCCGGCGCATGCGGATGCACATGCATCGTTACTTATGCAAGGCTTGCTTCAATGCTGTCTTGTATTCATTCACAGCACGCTGACTGATCTCGGCGCCGGGAACATACTCCTCGAAGCCATGAAAACACCCCGGGTAGAGATGGAATTCCGTAGGCACTCCTGCCTCGGCCAACCTGGTCACATACTCGATCGTTTCGTCGCGAAACGGGTCCAGATCGCCAACGCAGATATACGTTGGAGGAAGACCGGACAAGTCGGTTGCGCGAGCCGGGGCCGCATAGGGAGAGATCGCTCCGTCTTCGCGTTCCCCTAAATACAACGACCAGGCCAGTTCTGTCTTGGCCTTGCTCCATACCCGGTCGTCCGTGATCGTCTGGCTGGACGGGGTAACCATCCGATCATCGATCATCGGATATAGAGGCATCTGGAACATGATCGCAGGCCCCTGCCGATCTCTGGCCAGGAGGGAGAGCGCAGCGGTCAATCCGCCGCCGGCGCTCGGGCCCATCACAGCAATTCGGGAGTTGTCACCTCCCAGTTGTTCGGCATGGTCCGCGAACCACTTCAGCGCGGCATAGCAATCCTCCAGCGGTGCCGGATACGGATGCTCAGGCGCTAGCCGATAATCTACTGACACGATGATGCATTCGAGCTCGGATACCATCTGCTTCATAGCGGGATCCATCATATCAGCGGATCCGAGGATATATCCGCCGCCATGAATATAGAGAAGGCCCGGAAGCGCGCCCTTCTTCTCTCGCGGCTCGTAAATTTTGATCCGGACGTCCGGACCGTCCGCCACGCATGGAATATACCGTTCCGAGGTCAGAACCCCCTCATGCACAGGCAGCGTCGCCGCCATGGCCGCAGCAAATTGCTGCATCTCCATTCTTTTCTCCTCCAGGTTCTCCCTCGTGTAGATAACTTCCGGCAAACCAGCAAACATCGACTTCAGTTCAGGATGCAGTCTATCTTCCATGTTCCAAGCCACCTTTGTCACAGAGAGTTGCACATCATTGTTCAACATCAGGCCGGCTGTTGCGCCAAGCCGTTTGTCCCAGCAAATCACGCATCGTCGCCATATACTCTTCTTCCGAGCGGGTCCACCTCAGTCTCGCCGTTTCCTCCGCATCCGGCCCTGCAAGGTAGCGCAGCCGAATGGACGGATCACAGGCAGCGGCATACACCTGATCCGCAACCTGGTTCTCGTCCGCATTATCAAACGGATAGTTCATCATCGTATTCATCATATAATCATAATAAGGCTTATACGCGGGCGGGACCGACACACCTTCGGTCGCAGCCATCGTATTCGCAGCAAAGTTTGTCGTGCGCATCGCGCCCGGCTCCACAAGCTTAATCTTGATATTTTGCGATTCCAGTTCGTAGGACAGAGATTCAGTCAGCCCTTCAACCGCATGCTTGGTAGACACATAAATCGACAACAGCGGATTGGATGTGAAGCCGACATTCGAGGTGACGTTAACGATCGTTCCACCCCCTTGTTCACGAAAATAGGGCGTAATCGCCTGGATGACATTCATGACGCCGAAGACATTCGTATCGTAAACGCTGCGCACCACCTCCATCGGTGTTGCTTCGAATATCGACAGGACACTGACACCGGCGTTATTCACGACCGCATCAATCCGGCCGAACCTCTCCACACCTGCCTGGATCGCAGCTTTAATCGTCGCCGGCTTCGTCACATCCAGCTCGTAGACGGCAATCCGCTCCGGGTAGATCTCCGCCAGCCTTTGATCCGGCTTGCGCATGGTCGCAATGACATTCCATCCTTCTCGGGCAAATTTCTGTGCTGCCGTATAACCAAGCCCGGTGGAGCTGCCTGTAATCAATACTGTTTTGGTCACGGGTAAACCCTCCTCTTCCTCAGTTCAGATTTCTCTCTAAGCTTACCGGGTTACAGTTGCTCGAAGTCAAATGCATACCCTGATGCCTGTAACGGCGGGAGGAGATTGGACGGAAAGCAAGCGCGGACTGTACAATAAGATTAGAGTACCTCTAAGCACACAAAGGCGGTGACGATAGCTTATGGCTTTTACGATGAAGGAAGTTGTGGAAAGAACCGGCATTTCCCCGTATACACTCCGTTTCTATGAGAAAGAAGGCGTACTGCCCGCTGTTGACCGGGACGCTAACGGCGTTCGCAAATTCAGCGACCACTACGTCGATTGTGTTGAGATGGTTCAAGCCCTTCGTTCGACAGGACTGCCTCTGGCCGAGATCAAAGAGTATGCCGAGCTGTACAAAAGCGGAAATCGGACACTGCCTCTAAGAAAAATGATGCTCCTCAGCCAGAAGAACAAAGTGGAGGATCAAATCAGCAGGCTCATGAAAGCGCTGGAGAAGCTGAATTACAAATTAGCGTTAATTGATGCCCAAGAGAATAGATTCGAGAGACTGCCTTGAGGATGGGATGCGGTTCATTCACACTGGCTGTATAATCCCATACGTTGCTCTATACTAAACAACGCCCCGATCACTCCTGCTCAGGCAGAAAGGATTGGGGCGTTGTTCGTCACTGGACGACGGTGTACAATTTATCGGACGATATCCCTCTAATGCGTCGATCGGGCTCGGGAGCTATTCCCTCTCTCGCTGATTCAGACGATCCAGCTTCCTTGAAATTTCTTGTTGAACCTTCAGTATATTATGCAGAGCAATCAGAATGACGCCCAGCATAACAAACGTGACAATCTCCCCCGTGAACACCGCGATGCCGCCTAGGATAACGACATACAGTATATATACAATGTCCTTCATATTCCCTCCAATTGCGATATCGGCTTGAAATTCAAGCCACCCTCACTACGATTTGAATCCGTCGATCACACCGGCAATAAAACCCAAGACCGGAACAAGCACATTTAAACTAACGATGAAAATGCCCGTGTACTTCTCCAGCCTCTTGTTTCCTCGGTTTCCATACATGATTAGCCCTACTCCTAACAGCATCGACAGGATATAGACTAAAAAATAATGCACGTCGTCGTCCCCTCACTTATTGCTGAATACACTCGGCCATCGTTCGCCTTCAGTAGCATCTCTATGTAATGATTCAGTTATATTTTACCTCAAAACCCACTTCATAGGTTGTTCAATTGTTATTCTCAACAAAAAAATCCGCTATTTCTAGCGGATTTTCTCGTAATTCCGATGATTTCCCCGATCACTGCGCCTTCTTGATCTGCTTGCTGCGCAGCTGCCCGCAGGCGGCATCAATATCGGTACCGTGCTCCAGACGCACGCTGCAGCTGATCCCCTGCTTCTTGAGCGTATCGTAGAAAGCGGTGATGGTCTCCTTGGAGCTGCGCTGATACTGGCTGTGCTCATCGACCGGATTGTACGGGATGAGGTTGACGTTAGCCAGATGCCGCCGCTCACCTACAAGCTCGGCCAGTTCTAGCGCATGCTCCGGCTGATCGTTGACATCCTTGAGCAGGATGTACTCCAGCGTGATGCGCCGATTCGTTTTATCCAGATAGTAATCAATGGCGGTCATCAGCTTCTCGATCGGAATGGCTTTATTAATCTTCATAATGCGAGTACGCAGTTCATTGTTCGGAGCGTGCAGCGAAATCGCCAGATTCACGTTCAGATCGCTGTCGGCAAACTCCACGATTTTATCCGCCAGGCCGCTGGTCGAGACTGTGATGTGGCGCGGGCCGATCGCCAGCCCCTTATGATCTTTAATGACGCGAATGAAATTCGCCATGTGCACATAATTGTCAAACGGCTCGCCGATGCCCATCACAACGATGTGGCTGACCTTCTCGCCCTTGCCGACTTGATCCAGATGATGCTGAACCTGCATCACCTGCTCCACAATCTCACCCGAGGTCAGGTCCCTGCTCTTCTTCAACAGGCCGCTGGCGCAGAAGCTGCACCCGATGTTGCAGCCTACCTGGGTCGTCACACAGACGGACAAGCCGAATTTATGCCGCATCAGCACGGTCTCAATCAGATTTCCGTCCACCAATTGGAACAGAAACTTGACGGTTCCGTCGAGCGCCTCCTGCTTCGTATGCTCCTTCAAGGTCATAATCTCATAATGATCCTCAAGCAGCTTCACGCAGTCCTCCCGCACCTCGGTCATATCGGAAAAAGCCGACACCCGTTTGCGATAGAGCTGCTCCCATACCTGCCCTGCCCGGAACTTCCGATGTCCCCGTTCACCGAGCCAGTCCGTTAACTGTTCAAAAGTTAATCCATAAATGGATGGTTTGTTCATTGATCTTCCTCTTTCTATTCATGAAGCACGATGCATGATGGCGCGTGCCTTGGTTTTTAACATCCGCTCTTTATTGTCCCAAAATTTCCGCATAAACACAAGGGGAGTTCCTGGCATGCGCCAATGCCGCTAGGATGTCTGCTCTCTGGCGAGTAACGGCCGCGGCACGGTGGATGCTCGAAGAACATCCCTGCCGTATCGGACGCAGATGCACGGACGCAGCGACCCGTTCCGCAGTCCTTACATCGGTATGCAACCGCGGGCAACACGCCCCCGACCGGCCTTATGCATATCGATATGTTTCATAAATTATGCGTGGAAAAGAAAATAAAGGAATAAACACTCCAACCTGTGGTAAAAATACACCTGATATCTACCATGCCAGAATCGGGGTGATCAGGTTGCTGTCTACCGTAATGTTCTATATTCCGAAATGGAGTGTTTTTGTACAATCTACCCTCGTTATCCTCATCCCCATCTTGTTTGTATGGGTCTCGAGAAGATTGCGAGACTCCATTCGGTCCGTGTTCTCCCTTCATTTAGACAAGAGCAAGAATGTTAAGCGGGAATCAAGTCTATCCGAAATTTCGGGAACAGGGCAATACGACCAAGATCTGCAAATGCTTCAAGAAAGCATGGCGCATAATGCAGATGTCCATTTTCGCGAATTCACCATCAGAGGAACCTCCTGCCGGGCCGTCGTTGTCTATGTGGAAGGATTAGCGAACAGCAACCTGATTGACAGCCATCTGATCGCTCCATTAATGAGAGAAGGAGTCCCCGAGGCAGACCGGGAGGATTTCGAGCAGTCCAGCGAGTCAATCCAAGCTTATTTAGAAAGCCACCTCCTCACCGTCAGTCATCTTCGATGGGGTGAGAAGCTACAACCGTTCGTGCAGGGAGTACTGAACGGAAGCTCAGGCTTGCTGATTGAGGGTATGAAGGGATTCTTCCTCGTCGGAATGGCCAAAGGAAAAAGTCGAAACGTGGAGGACCCTATTTCAGAAGCGCTCCTTCGCGGCCCACGCATCGGATTCACGGAAAGAATTGGCGAGAACATGGGGCTGCTCCGTATGCATGGCAAGGATGAAGGAATGGTAATGAAGAAGTACGAGGTGGGCACCCGCGTTAAGAAGGAGCTTGTTCTCATCTATATGAAGGATATTGCCAACCAGGAGCTGATCAACGAGATTGATTCGCGGATACGCAGAATGGCCATCGATGACCCTATGGATTCAGGGTATATCGAACAGCTGATAGAGGACAGCACGCTAAGCCCGTTTCAGCAACTGCAAAATACGGAGAGACCGGACAGAGTTATCGGGGCTATTCTCGAAGGCAGAGCCGCTATTTTGCTGGACGGGACGCCGTTTGCCTTAATCATGCCCGTTACGTTCAGCATGCTATTGCAATCCCCGGAGGATTATTATGAACGATGGATCTCAGGCTCCTTCGTTCGACTCTTGAGGTTTTCTGCCGCATTCCTGGCCTTATGGGCCCCGTCGCTGTACATTTCGTTCATATCGTATCACTCCGGTATGATACCAACCAGCCTTGCGCTGTCCATCGTCGAGTCTAGACAAGGGCTGCCTTTCCCGTCCATTATCGAGGCCTTCATTATGGAGCTGTCGATAGAGATTCTTCGTGAGGCCGGGATCCGCCTGCCTAAGCCGATCGGCCCCGCCATGGGTATCGTCGGGGGTCTTATCATTGGCGATGCGGCTGTCAATGCCGGGATCGTAAGTCCGTTTCTGATCATTGTCGTAGCGGTAACGGCGATATCCTCTTTCACCATCCCTGTATACAGTGCGGGTATCACGCTTCGCATTCTCCGTTTTACCGCTATGATCTTTGCAGGCATATTCGGGTTGTATGGTGTGATCATGTTTTTCCTCCTGATCTGCTCTCACTTGGTGAAACTGAGGAGCTTTGGCATCCCATATCTAAGTCCATTGGTGCCGTATCGTTTTCGGGACTGGAAGGATTATGTTATCCGCTCCCCTTTGAAAATCTTAAAACAGCGCCCAGCCATGCTTAATCCCCGTGATAAGGATCGCAGGACGAACTGAGTAGAAAGAGGTTTGCTTCTATGGTCAGCACAACGAACAAACATACAGATCAAATCACCACTGCACAGGCAGCTGTTCTAGTGATTAACTATACCCTCGGCGCTAGTATTATGACGATTTCGAGGAACCTGCTTGAAGCCGCCCGGACTCCGGATATATGGATATCCGTCATCCTTAGCGGCCTCATCTGCTTCTTGGCGGGCTTGTTCATCCTCTGGTTATGCCAGCGATTCAGGGGAAAGACGCTCTATGAGTTCATGCCGGAAATTACAGGGAAATCGGTAGCCTATGTGATTATCATTATTATGATCGTCTATTTCATCACCATGTCTGCCTATGAGCTCAGAATGATGACCGAAGTCACCAGCGATTTTCTGCTTGAAGACACGCCAAGATGGTCCATTATTATGGCTTTTATGTGGATTGCCCTCTACCTGAACGTTGGCGGCATCAACAGCATGGCCAGGCTTAATGAAATCGTGTTGCCGATTACCCTTATTTTTTTCATGGTGTGCATTCTGTCCAGCCTAAACCTATTCGATATCAAGCAGTTGCGGCCCGTGCTGGGGGCAGGCATCACACCTGTTCTTCACGGGATCATGCCTGCTCTTTCGGCCCTTACCGGCTACGAGATTCTATTCATTCTCATAGCTTTTATGAAAACACCGAAACAAGGAATACGCGCCCTGCACGCCGGTGTATGGATACCCACAATGATCATTTTGATTACAGTGATTCTATCCATAGGCGTCCTAGGCCTATATGCAACCGCAAACAAAACCTATCCAACCCTTACTCTTGTTCGGAGCTACGAATACCAAGGACTCATCTTTGAACGCTTCGAATCGCTGATGCTGGTTATTTGGATTATGCAGATGTTCACCTCCTTCTCAATTATGCACTACGCTGCTTCTCTTGGATGTTCGACGATGTTTAATAAAAAACCAAATTCACTCCTGTTTGTGACGCTGCCATTGATCTTTATTGTATCCATGGTCCCGAAAACTCTTATGGAGACCGTCAAGCTGGGGGAAATGCTAGGTGTAGCATCGATCATCTTGTTCGGCGGCTTTCCGCCTATACTTCTCCTTGTCAGCGTCATCCGAAAGAAAGGAATGAGGCGGAAATGAGCAGAACCATGCGAATTGGGCTGATGCTGACCTTCATTGTGCTGCAGGTGATTACAACCGGTTGCTGGGGGCACAGAGAAATAGAGGATCAGAGCGTATACATTGGGCTTGGACTCGATGTAGGTAGTCCTTCAAAATTTGAACAGGAAGCCAACGAACAGGGTGGCCACTACCCCAAAATGAACACAGTGACAGTCACGGTACAAATTGCCCCGGCCGGAAGTTCTCAGAAGCAAGGCGGTCAAGGCAGCCCCTCATCCGGTTCACAAGGGGGGTCCTATCAAAATCAACAGCTGACCGGAGATTCGATCCTACAGGTGTTCCGCCAATTCGCATTACGGAATGAACCGCCGTTGGTCGGACTTCACCTGAAGGTCGTTGTAGTGTCCAGCGAACTGGCCAAGCAGTACGGCATGGGACAGATCTTTGACTTCATATTCAGGGATAATGACATTCGAGAGAGCTGTCTGGTTATGATCAGTCACGGCAAAGCTTCTGAGGTGTTAAATTCCCAACACCCCGGAGAAATTCCGGCCTTCAGGCTAAGAGATGCCCACCGCAACCGTTACCGCAATCAGAAAATTCTACCTCCAGTCACCTTGGTCATGCTTGAAAACAACGTTAGATCCAAATCCAGCTTCATGCTCCAAAATATCGTGTCCGCTGAAGGAGAACAGTACCTATCAGGTGCAGCCATTATCAAAGGGGAGACCAACAAGTGGGTCGGTGAATTAAGCGAGGCGGAAGTCGAAGGTTTGTCCTGGATTACGGAAAAAAAACTTGGTGGTGTTGTTAAAACCTACACGATAGATGGACGTGCCATTACCTACGAAATCAAGAATGCTTCCGCCAAGGTCGTCCCCATCGTATCTGGAGACGACATCTCCTTTCAGATTAAAATTAGCTCGGAGGGCAGACTGATTGAGGATTGGAGCCAGCCCGACATCACACCTCAACAGACAACTGTTTTACAGAAGCTCGAGGAAAAATTCGAGGAACAAGCCCGCAAACAGCTCGGACAGGCTCTGTACAAGCTGCAGAATGTCTATCATACCGATGCTGCGGGCTTCGGAGAGCAGATTCGCATCTCGCACCCCAAGGTCTGGAAGAAGGTGAAGGACAACTGGGATGATATTTTCAGTCACGTCCCCATCTCTTACGACATAAAGATGACTATTATTGACTATGGCTCCTCTAAAGAATAAATACAAGGTTATATCAATAGCATAGCCACAACCGTAGTAACAGCCAAGCCAAGCATGACCGGCTTCAGATTCCGTCTGGCCAGCTCAAACGGACTGACTCCACAGATCGCCGCAGCAGGTATAAGCGCCCAGGGGATCAGCGTGCCGCCGCCAACCCAAATGGCTGCTACTTGGCCCAGCGCTGTCAATGTCGCCGCGCCTGAACCAATCGCCGTGGCAAAGAGCTGGGCGATGGAGCCCGCCAGCGATATGCCCGAGAATCCGGACCCGTCCAGTCCGGTAATGGCCCCGGTTATGGTCAGCGTCACTGCGCCAACCGCGCCATTGAGCGGAACGGTATTGGCCAGCGCCAGCCCCAGATCATTGACAATGCCGTGTGAGGCCTCAGGGAGGGCATCACCGCTGAACATTTCAGTGAAAGCAGCATCGCCAAGATAGAAGAAAGCCGCAATGGGAACGACAGGCCCGAACACTCTGAATCCGAACATAAATCCTTCAATAAGGTAGGAGGTCATCTGCTCCAGCCCCCGATTCCGATGGGCCATCAGCGTAATTACCATCAGAATCAGCACCGCTGTACCGCCCACTAAGGCCGTGGCGTCACCGCCCTGCAAATTCAGCAGAAACATCGTGGCCACATCCAGCGCAAACAACAGCAGGATGGCGATGGCAAGCCCTTTTTTCATACCTGGAGAAATCGGCTGTATCCCTTCCCCTTCGTCTTTAGGCTCCGTGAGCGGATGTTTCGTGTTGTTGGCGGCGATCAGCCCGTCTCTGAAAGTGCCCAACTGCTGTTCTCTTCGCATGATCCAGAATGCTGTGAACGTCGTTACCGCGCCCATGACGATGACCAGCGGCACGCTTGCCGCCATCACGCTCGTCACCGGAAGACCTGCAGCATCGGCCGTTAATTTAGGTGCTCCCTGGATAATGTAATCACCCGATAGCGCAATTCCATGTCCGAACAGATTCATGGCCATGGCCGCTCCAATCGCAGGCAGCCCGACCCGAATCGCTACCGGCAGCAGCACAGCGCCGATGAGCGCTACAGCCGGGGATGGCCAGAAGAAGAACGATGTCACCATCATAATTAGCCCGATTCCCCAATAGGCCATCGCAGGTGTTCTCAGAAACCGGGTTAACGGGGCGACCATCGTCTCATTAATACCGGTGCGAATCAGCACCCTGCTCATCGCCACAATGATGGATATGATCATGATGGTGCCCATCAATTCTTTCGTTGCGTAGATGAAAGACTCGAAGACGCCGGACACGGAGCCGCTAAGCGACCCGACCGCCAGCAGCCCGAGCGCAAAAATACCTGTGATGCACACCATCGTCGTATCGCGACGCCTGATCAGCAGTGTGATGATCAGCACGATAAAAGCCAAGTATACCCAGTGTATTGCCGTCAAGTGAATCCCCATACGATGTTCACGCCCTTTCCAGGCAGCAAGTTTGGTACCTACATCGTATGCGCAAGCCTGGGCGAAGGTTCATGCTCTGGAATTATTGTACGTTGACAAACGAATGCTTCCGCAGGATCAAAAACATCATGAACGTGAGCACCGCCGACATCAGAAACAGCAACGGAATCGGCAGGTACTCGGCCCATATTCCTGAAATAAACAGGCCCAGGGGCAGAGCCAGCTTCATCAGCATGGAGGAGGTTCCTGCCACCCGGCCAAGCAGATGATTAGGCGTGAACTCCTGCCGAATTGTGAAATAGACGACATTGGACATCGTAATGGCAAATGTTCGAATAAAGAGGCCAAAGCCTATGACCCACCAAGCATAGGCAAATACGAGCAGCAGAAAACCCAACACCTCTGTCAGCACACAGCCGACATACAGCCTGCCGCGACCGTACCGTTTCCGCAGCCACGGAATACACACGGAACCCACCATTCCGCCGGCAGCACCCATACCAATCATAAGGCCGACCTGCTGATCGGTGGCATGCAGTACATCCACCGCAAAAAACATCAGCACCCCCGAGGTCAGACTGGCTGAGAAGTTGTTAAAGAGAACCGCCAGCGTAGGCGTCAGCAGCACTTTATTGTCAAGGAGAGCATCTATGCCCTCCTTCATCTCCTTCCAAACCGAGAATTTGGCGCCTGTTGCCCTGCTCGCCGTCTCCGGAATCCGAGTCAGACTAACGCAAATCCACAGCAGTACAATGCAGGCAAGAAAGATGCCAAAGCTGACCTCATAGGAAAAAGCCGCGATCAGGACCCCAGCAACGCCGGGGCCAACCATCATGATCAGGGTATCTACGAAGGTGAGCTGAGCATTGGCTGCCGTCAGCTGCTTCTTATCCAACAGCAAGGGCAGCACCGAGTGATGCGAGTTGCCAAATGTATAACCCGCCGCTGACAAAACAAATCCCAGCACGTACAAATGCCACAGCTCAAGTCGATTGGCATACAGCAAGAACATGATTCCCGCTAATGTAAACAGTCTCAACAGCACGCTGATCGACATGACCCGCTTCCGGGAGAAGCGGTCCACAATGACACCCGCAACCATCCCGATCATAATGTTCGGAAAGAAATCAATCGCCCGCATCATACTCATCGTCAGAGCCGAGCGCGTCATATCATAGATCAACAGTGGCAGCGCCACCAGATAGATTTGATAACCAAAATTGGAAAGAATGGTTCCTGTCCATAAATATAAAAAGTTCCGATTAGACCACAGCGAAGCCGGCGCGGTCGACGGAGCAGCTTTGGGACCAACCCTCGGTAGCCTGGTGTTCTTATCCATGTGTAAATCCCCCTGTTCTACACGGCTAAACCAGCCGTTTCTCTATGTGATCTCAGTGTAGAGTTAAAAAAGGTGAGGAAAAAGTGTAAACTGGTTATGATTTAATCTCACCTTTTGAAGAGGATGTCGACATGAAATTAATTGAGCACTATACCCGGCTTTACGAAACCTACATCACTTCTGACCTACAGGATCAAGATGGAAGGGTTCATCTCACCCGCTTGACCAAGATGGAAGATATCCAGAACTGCTTATGCTGTACCACGCGGCATGCCAAATGGCTGATCAAGCAGTTTCAGCAGCAGCAATGGATTCAGTGGGAGGCTGCCAGAGGCCGGGGCAAAGCCTCCAAGCTCACCTTCTTGGTGCATCCAGATGAAGCGAAGGCAGAGGAGGCCCGGCAGTGGGTACGGGAAGGAAAGTATGACATGGCGTTAACCGTCATCTCAGAAGCCGATCATCGGGTCAAGGAGCAGTTTCATGCATGGCTCGGGCATCAATTGGGGTACCGGATGGAAATGGAGGGAAACAAGGAGCTGGATGTGCTCAGGTATCCTTTCTATCCGTGCATCGTAAGCCTTGATCCGGCTTACATTCTGTCTCGTCATGACAGTCACTATGTGGAGCATGTGTTTGACACGCTTGTGCAGTATGATCGCAGCACACACCGGATCGTGCCTCATCTGGCGCATCACTGGGAACGGCTTCATGGGGGGATGGAGTGGAGATTCTACCTTCGCAAAGGTGTGCGGTTTCATCATGGAAGGGAGCTGACCGCGGAGGACGTGGTGCAGACGTTCCTGCGTTTTCCCGAGCTTAACCGCTTAACCCGGAGCTTCTGGGAGCAGTTGAAGATCAGCGATATGAAGGCGCTCGGCAGCCATACGGTGGCTTTTACCCTGGCTGTGCCAAGCGCGATTCTGCCACAATATTTCCGTTCTCCGGCAACCTCTATTATTCCTTATGACATATGGGAGAGGGATCCGGAAGCCTTTCACCGCATGCCTGTCGGAACAGGCCCCTTTCGAATCGCCAAACATGACCGGACGATGCTGGTGCTTGAGGCCTTTGAATCTTATTTTCTGGGGCGGGCAGAGCTAGACAGGGTGGAAATCTTGACGGTACCTGACCTGTCCCGAGAGGAAAGCGAGCTGCTGAGGTATCAATACAACTTCGCCGGATCGCCGGAACAGACGGATGACGGTGACCGCAAAGGAACTTGCAGTGATAGCGAGGATTGGGACAAGCTTGAGAATATAGAGGATGGGGCATCTTATTTTACCTTTAACATGAATAAACAGGGGCCGCATCAGAACCTGCTGCTGCGACAAGCGCTGTGCTTGGCGCTTCCCATTGAGCGGATCGACAAGGAGATGGACTCGGAACGATACATGCCGGCCTACAGCTTATTCTACGATGTCAGTCAGGAGCGCAGTGCTTTCCGCCCGAGCCGACCGACGATTCATCAGTTAAGAGAATGGGTGAGACTATCAGGCTACAACGGAGAGCTCGTGCACATCTGTTCCACCGAATTGCGTCCTAAAGCCGATCACAGGCCGGTGGCATTGTGGCTGCAGCGTCAGTGGGAACAACTCGGCGTAAGATGTCGGGTGTCCGTGGTGCCCATCCACGAACTCATGCGTCCCGAACGTCTTGCCGAAGTCGATGTGGTGGTAGCAGGGGTCGTTTTTGCCCAAAGTCCGCTTGTAAGTTTTATCCGAACTTATCAGAGCGACACCAGCTTTATTCTGAAACAGCTTGCGCCTTCCTACCGTCACCTTGTGGATCAGACGTTCTCCCGAATGATATCCGGGTCAGAGCGTGCATGGGAAGAAATGCTGGAGCTGGAGGAGCAGCTTCTTCAGGAGCACTTTATCCACTACCTGTATCACCGATCTCACTATGTATATGTGAAGACAGGCAGCCATCTGCAGGGGGTGAGGCTGACTAGCAACGGACGGGTGGATTACCGCTCGCTGTGGTTCAAACGGGCGTAACATCGAATGGGCAATCGAATGGGCAGGGAGGTGGCATGCTTAGGCGGCCTTTTATATTTCAACCTGCCCTCCCTAGTTCTTACTTTACGCCCATTGCTGGTTACAGACTGCATCAAGCCCGCGGCCTGGTCACCATCCAGATGCCCAATACAAGCGTCCAGAGAAACACGGGACCCGAAGTCACCGGGTAGATCATTATACTCCACTCGGGAAGCAGCAGTGCAGCCGGAATTCCGACGGCTCCCCATGCGCCCGCAGCTATGCCCGCCCATGCGATGGCAGGCTTCATCGCTTCCTCTGCAAGCAGCGAAAAGCCCAGCAGAACGATACCAATCCATGCCAGCATCATGGCAAAGTCGCCTGCCATGATGCCGAAGGCAAACAAGCCTGCGCCAAGCGCTGCCGTTCCTGCGTCCACCCGGTGCCATTCCAGAGCAAGGGAAGGCAGGGTTGTCAGTTCCATCGCTAGTACAAGAACCCAGATCGTCAGAGCTGCCATAAACAACCGGGCAGCCATCCTTGCCGCCGGCCTGTTCGCCGCCAAGCTCTCGCTCATGGACAAGCCCCCGAGCCACAGAATGACCGCCGCCAGCATGAGACTATGATCCCACTGCCAATAGACAAGCATGTCGGATATCATAGCGATGACATGATGTCCTGTCCAAGGATTTGTGGCCGGAGGATGCATCAGCGTAGCAATGATGAACAGGACGCCGCCCAGCAGGATGCTGATCCCTGCATACCGGGATACATTATAACCTTGCTTTTTCATACCAAGCTCCCCCCCTTCTAATAAGAACCTATCTATTTATATCCTGCCCGCCGGAGTATGAATCCAGAAGTCCTTGACATGAACACGGCATCTGTGTCATGATTCTGATCAAATCCACTGGCTTTTCATGCCGGGAATGGATACCAGGAACAGCAAATCACACCGCTATGAGAAGAAGTAGTAGCCTTTTTCCAGGTTTTCAGCGAACCGGCGTCTGGTGCAAGGTCCGGTACCTTCGGGGTAGGTGAATGGGTCTTCTCGCTTCAACCCGAACCTCTGGCATATGCCCGTGCAGTAGGCGTTGACGGCGCTCCCCCGTTATCATGGGAGACATGGTGACGAAGATTTGATTCTTCAAGCCGTGATTGAGTGCGACATGAAATGTCGAATACGGGTGGTACCGCGGAGTTACACTTCGTCCCTAAGGGGGATGAGGTGTTTTTTTGTGTTGTTCTTCCGTTAAAATTCAGGAGGTGTTTGTGTTGAAGAGATTATTGTCAGGCATTAAACCTAGCGGCGATTTGAATATCGGGGGATACGGAGGTGCCCTAAATCAATTTGTCAAAATGCAGCATGAATATGAGTGCTATTTTTTTGTTCCCGATCTGCATGCGGTGACGGTTCCCCAAGACCCGAAGGAGCTTCACCAGCGCTCCCGGGATATTGCCGCCTTCTACATGGCTGCGGGCATTGATCCCGGCAAAGCCGTGATCTTCCTTCAATCCCAGGTTCCAGCACATACGGAGCTCGGATGGCTGCTTGAGACGCAGGCACATTTCGGCGAGCTGGGCCGAATGACGCAATTCAAGGACAAAGCCGAAGGCAAAGACACCGTCAGCTCGGCGCTGTTCACGTACCCGGTGCTGATGGCGGCAGATATTCTGCTGTATCAGGCTACTCACGTCCCTGTCGGAGACGACCAGAAGCAGCACCTGGAATTGACACGGGATCTCGCTGAACGCTTTAACCGCCGATTCGGGGATACCTTCACCCTGCCGGAACCTGTCATTCAGGATATCGGCTCGCGCATTATGGGACTGGACGATCCATCCAAAAAGATGAGCAAGAGCAATCCGAACAAAGGCAGCTATGTGCTGCTGCTTGATTCGCCGGATGAGATCCGCAAGAAGTTCTCCCGGGCGGTGACCGATTCGGATATGCAGATCCGCTATGACTGGGAGCAGAAGCCGGCGGTCAGCAATCTGATCGAAATCTACTCGGTGTTCTCGGGAGAGGACATTCCTGTAATCGAGAAGCGTTATGAAGGCCAGGGATACGGCACCTTCAAGAAGGAGCTGGCCGAGGTTGTCATCGAGAAGCTGACCCCGATTCAGGAGAAGTATCGGGAGATCGTCCATTCCAGTGAGCTGGACCAGATCTTGAAGGACGGCGCAGAGCGCGCCACAGCAGCCGCAGAACGCACGCTGACCAAGGTGAAGCAAGCGATGGGGTTTGTTACCTTTTGAGGCCTGGGATTGTCCACGCCGCCGATTAAGAAGCTTCATCCGATTACGTGTTTAAGTATCCTCGTGGTGTTTCGCGAATTCAATAATAAAAAAGCCATAGAAGGTCTTGTTGAACTTCAATGGCAATTACGTAATTTTAGTCATTTTCGGTATTGATATTGGGAAGCGGGGGATTGGGTATCACCTTTATTTGTAGTGACGCTCCTTTTAATGGTTCATCCATAATAACATAGAAGAACTTGCTGTTGGTATAATCCTTCACTTGCGGATTCAGTATCACATTCGGCCCATCTATAGAGGTTATTTCTATTTTCGCCGAATCAATGAGGTTGTTGTTTATTAGACCGAAGATGATACTGTAATCTTGATCGCCTGTGCTTTGACCTGTTACATGGTAATAGATGTCTTCATCAGTATCATTAACAAACACATTTCCATTATAGCTCCAATTCCATTTCAAATAGCGCTTGTTTAGTGCACCTACACTAATTCCATTTTTATGGGGATTTTCATAGAAAACAAATATCGTATCTCTCTTCACCCCTGATTCCGTTATAATTTGATCTTCAGATATTCCTTGTTTTAGTAGAAAATCTTGGGGTGTTGTAGGAAAATTTAGATAAAAAATGACTAGAAAAGAAAGCAAAAATACGATCGACGCAACGATTATCCATCTTTTTTTCATCATCCAGCTCCTTTCCTTTTAAAAAATTTAAGTCAAAACCCAACTTTTTCTTTTATTGGGATTAGTATACTACTTTTTCAGAAGGGTTAACATGAACAAAACCGTCTAGTAATGCTGCGTTGTCCTTGTCATTACTTTTTGCTTTAGGTGCACAGTCAATTTCCCATGCGGAATCAGTGCCATCCGAGGCGCAAACTAATGTCGCTCGCGATGATCAAAGTAACGAGAGGCTGAAGTTGAGGCGTTAAGCAAGGGGTTTGAAAACCCCTATTCAATTACCGGGTTGATAGAAGAGGATGAGAGTAAATATTTAGAGATGGGTTTCCCTAAAGAGGAGCTAAAAAACTTAACCCCTTTCCGCCGTGCTGTTCTCAGTGATATTTGGAATTCATCAGGCGGGACGGCGAAAATCCTAAGTGGCGATGAATTAGATGAATTCGGTATAACTGCCAATGAAGATATCGATAGACCACTTATCAGCGTCTATAAACCATCTGAATACCCAGATATTTCCATGTCACAATATATTAAAGTAACTTCGATAACAGGTTTAGTTGTGGGCTAAAAGCGTAGCCAATGCGCTTGCTTGGTCTGACGATTGGAATATTGTCGACCACATGTCCGTCAACGTTTGGTGGACAAGAAATATTATTGGCCAAGTCACTTCTCACGCTGAATGGGGCATCATGATTGA
The DNA here is from genome assembly GCF_002272015.1 of Paenibacillus campinasensis. Taxonomy (GTDB): domain Bacteria; phylum Bacillota; class Bacilli; order Paenibacillales; family Paenibacillaceae; genus Paenibacillus_AQ; species Paenibacillus_AQ campinasensis. The sequence continues at coordinate 236,535 of NZ_NPBY01000030.1, forward strand.
TGCTGTTCCAAAAACAGGAATAAGCTATAAATCTGTTGATATACCTCATTCAAACGCATATTCAATTGATAGTATATTGGAAGTGGTCTTAAAAAAACCAAAATCATCGTCTGGCAGCATGGATATTGTTGCAAAGGGTGGCTATACAACCACCTCAATTAATTGGGGTGCTTCCATTTCATACCCACCTGGAATTACCTTTACCCCTTCAGATAAGGTATTCCAACGAGCCAATACTAGAAATGTTAACGATCCAATAAAATAAACCATAAATAGAAACATAGAAAGGAACCAGCTCAATAGCTGGTTCCTCTCTATGTTTAAATCATATAGCTAATTGGGATAGATCCATGCAGCAACTCAGGAGCTTACACCCCCATGTCCCTGCCTCCCCTAGGGCCTACAGATCCAGGGATCGGACGCAAAGAGCGGGGCTCCTAACATTGCCAAGCGATCAGCATGCATCACTCTACGATTTGATCATCTGCTTCACAAGCTCCCGGTTCCGTTCCTTAAACACTTCATTATGGGAAGATACCATCGCGCTCTTATGCGCTTCCGGATCTATGTACCGCTTCGCGCTGTTAACCGCGTTGGCCGCATCCTGGAATGCGCCTGCAATCAGATGCAGCTTGCCGTCATAATGCAGGATATCCCCCGCTGCGTAAAGGCCTGGAATGGATGACTGACAATGGGCATTGCCTGCGATATAGAAGTCATCAACCCGGGAAATGTCCAGCTGGCTGTTCTCCAGCAGCGACATGTCACGCTCATAGCCGTGGTTGATGATGACCTCATCCACCGGAACCACAGTAACCTCGCCGGTCTGGCTGTTCGTTAGCTCCACACGCTCGATCATCTCATGATTATCCGAGGCCAGCAGTTTGGTAATCTCGGTGTGGAAGAAGCAGGTGACGGAGCTGTTCAGCAGCTGGTCAACCTGGGCTTCATGACCGCTGAGCGCATCCTTGCGGTAAGCAAGGTACACCTTCTTCGCCACCGGCTCGAGCTCGTTGGCCCAATCGACCGCCGAATTGCCGCCGCCGGATACAATGACCGTTTTGCCCTTGAAGTGCTGAAGCGACTTGACCGTATAGTTCAGATTGGAGACCTCGAAGCGATCCGCGCCATCAATCTGCAGCTTCTGCGGATTCAGAATACCGCCACCAACAGCCACAATGACGGTTCTGGACAGATGGATGCCTGAATTGGACGTATGAAGCTCAAACAATCCCTCTGCATTTCGGGAAATCGATTCCACCTTCTCATTCAGGAACACTTCCGGATTGAAAGTTAAGCCCTGTTGAACCATCTGCTCAATCAGCTTCGCACCGGGAATCGGCGTCTGCCCGCCAACATCCCAGATCATCTTTTCCGGATACACATGGACTTTGCCGCCCAGCATCGGCTGATATTCGATAATCTTGGTTTTCATCCCACGCAGGCCACTGTAGAAAGCCGAATACAGTCCCGCTGGCCCACCGCCGATGACGGTCACGTCAAAAATCTCATTGCTCATCCATCTTCACTCCCGATCTATTATTCATGGCCTGTTCTCAGCCAATAACGTAAATGATTATCATTATCATTTAGTATACGTGCAATCTACTCCAATTACAATGTCGGATTTATGAAATATTCATCTTTTCCTCATCTTTAAAGCCTGATTTCTTTAGAAAAACAAGCTTAATCGTCCCCGCTTTCGTCAAAAAATGAACATAAATTATTTTTATTTCCTATATAAATTAATATTTTTTAAATTTATAATTAAGAAGTTTATTGACAAAAAGAAAGCCTGCGTTTAATATTATGGCTGATATTGAGAATCATTATCATGAATAAATCCCACCTTTGGAGGTGCTTTTCATATGACCCGCCTGAGTACCGACCGATTAAACGTCGGCTATGGTGAAAACCTCATATTGAACCGTCTTAATGTAGATATCCCCGACAAGAAGATCACAACGATCATCGGCTCGAACGGCTGCGGGAAATCGACCTTGCTGAAAGCGATCACCCGCATTATCCCGCATCAGGGCGGCTCCGTGGTACTGGATGGCGAAGACATTTCCAGGGTACATACGAAGCTGTTGGCCAAGAAGATGGCCATTCTGCCTCAGACGCCGGAAGGACCGGGCGGATTGACGGTAGGCGAGCTGGTATCCTACGGGCGCTTCCCTCATCAGCGGGGTTTCGGACGCCTGTCAAAGCAGGATATGGAGGTTATCGACTGGGCGCTTGAAGTAACAGGAACCCAGCAGTATAAATACCGTTCCGTGGATGCGCTGTCCGGTGGACAGCGTCAGCGCGTGTGGATCGCCATGGCGCTGGCACAGGAAACGGAAATGATCTTTCTGGATGAGCCTACAACTTACCTGGATATGGCCCACCAGCTTGAGGTGCTTGAGCTTCTTCAGAAGCTGAACGAAGAGCAGCAACGGACGATCGTTATGGTTCTCCATGATATTAACCATGCGGCGCGATTTGCCGATTACATCATCGCCATGAAGAATGGCCAGATTGTAAAGACTGGATCAAGTGAAGAAGTTATTACTCACGACGTGCTTAGAAAGGTTTTCAATATTGATGCTGAGATCGGCCGTGACCCTCGGACCGGAAAGCCTGTATGCATCACTTATCATTTGCTAAAAGGAGAAGTAGAGGATAACCACCTACTTGAACAAGAGCCGGAAGTGGATATGGTTCTTGCCGCTGCTGGTCGTTAGTGCATGCGGGGCCCGCATATCGCCAAGGCGCTGGTCGGCTCGCGCAACCAGCTGTACATTCCGGTCGCCATATTGATCGGCGGCTGGATGCTGCTTCTGGCTGACACCATCGGGCACAATCTGGCCGATCCTGACGGCATTACTGCAGGCATTATGGTCGCTTTGATCGGCGCTCCATACTTTGTGTATCTGCTGCTGAAGAAATAACGCGAAAGCCCCTATCCAGCATGTGCAACGGGATAGGGGCTTTTTATTTACTGCTACTGGATGCTTCCTGTTCTTACTTCCTTTCTTTGTTTGCCGCTTCCTCCAGGCGTCGAAATCGCTTCAGATCCGACTTCCGAATCGGAAGCGGCTCGCGGCGCAGCAGTTTAACCACCGCTACGATCAGCAGCAGGAGCAGTACGGCGAACGGAAGCGCTGCAATCAGCGACGCGGTCTGGAGCGCCTCCAGGCCACCGGTATAAAGCAGCACCCCGGCAATCGCAGCCATCAGCGTGCCCCATACCAGCTTGATCAACATCGGGGGGTTCAGGCTGCCGAAGGTGGTCATGCTGGACAAAATATACGTTGCCGAATCCGCCGACGTGACCAGAAAGGTCAGAATCAGCAGGACAGACAGAATCGACGTTATTGTCGATAACGGCAGCTGATTGAACAGCTGGAACAAAGCCGAGGTCACATCCTCATGCACCGCATTGGCGATGCCTGCCCCGCCATGGAGATCATACCAGATGGCTGTGCCGCCGAATGCCGCAATCCACAGACAGGCAATGAACGGCGGTACAACCATGACGCCGACGATGAACTCGCGAATGGTTCGTCCCCGGGATACTCTGGCGATAAAGGCGCCTACATAAGGCGACCAGGCAATCGCCCACGCCCAGTAGAAGATCGTCCAGTCGCGCACCCAGGTTCCCCCTACATAAGGCTGCAGACGAAGGCTGTATTGCACAAAATTCGTCACATAATCGCCGAGCGCCAGCGTAAAGGTCTCCAGAATAAAGACAGTAGGCCCCAGTATAAAGACAAACAGCAGAAATACAAGCGCCAGCCCCAGGTTCACATTGCTTAAATACCGGATGCCTTTATCCAGTCCCGTCGTGGAGGAGATCATATAGGCCACAAAAATAAACGCCAGAAGTCCGAGCTGAATCCATACGCTGTTGCCGATACCCATAATGGAATTCAGACCCCCGCTCATCTGCATGACACCGAGCCCGATGGAAGTTGCAATCCCCATCACCGTGGCGATGACCGCCAGGATGTCAATCGTGTTCCTCACCGCAGGCTTGTTCCCCGTCACAGGCTCAAGCGCCGTAGATACAAGCCCATCTTTCTCCTTGCGAAACTGCAGAAAAGCAATCACCAGCCCGACCAGCGCAAATACCGACCACTGGCTGATTCCCCAGTGAAAGAACGAATATCCCATCGCCAACCGTGCGGCTGACTCGGTCTGTGGCTCCACCCCGGAGAACGGTGTGGTGAAGAAATGGCTCATCGGCTCTGCAACCCCCCAGAACACCAGACCTACCCCAAAGCCCGCAGAGAACAGCATCCCGATCCAGGTAAAGAACGGATAATCGGGCTTCTGCTTATCGCCGCCGAGCCGGATGTTTCCGTATTTACTCGCCGCCACCCATATCAGAAAGATGATAATGACGAACACGGACAACAGATAGAACCAGCCGAAACTGCTTGTTGTGACATTGAATAAAAAGCTGGCGGTTGCGCCAAACGCGTTCGGCATCACGGCTCCTAATACGGCGAGAACCGCAATAATGATTGCAGCAACAGTAAACACCGTATTTTTCAGGAGATTCCCTTTCATATGTGTCACCCCAACCTGATCTGGTTTATCGTACTCTGTTCAGTATTTCTTTTTAAACCAAATTTGATGTACTTAATCGGTAAATTGGGGAAGCTGGGTTTCGAGACCCAAGTGCGGGGAACGGCTGAACATACGATAAAAGCCCGGACAGCAAAATCCGGGAACGCTCTCCCCTCTTCCGCTGTCCGGGCCATATTCATCACTTACTGTGCCAAGCGATTATTCCTTCACGAACGTTCTCGTGCTTCGTACCGTATCAATCGGCCGTACCATTCGCTCGATCTGCTCCCGCTTGGACTCCAGGAACGGAGGCAGCGACAGCTTCTCGCCAAGCGTCTCGTAAGGCTCATCGCCCATAAAGCCGGGGCCGTCCGTGGCGAACTCAAACAGAATCTGCGGCGCCACCCGGGTATACAAGGATTCGAAGAAGAAGCGGTCCACATGGCCCGAATGACGGAAATTGAAGCTGTCCAGACGCTCGATCCAGTGCTCCAGTGCAGCGCGGTCCTCCACGCGGAAGGCCGCATGGTGAACCGTACCGAAGCCTTGGCGCGCCCGGGGAAGAACCGTGTTATAATCAACGACAACCTGCGCACCGTTTCCGCCTTCTCCGACTTCGAACAAATGCAGGGAGCCCGCCTGGTCAATCTCGGTGAACGCAAGCACCTTCTCCATCACTTCCTTGAACTCCGCAAAGTTCGAGACGCGGACAAAAATCGGACCTAGGCCGGTAATCGCATACTCCAGCGGAATCGGGCCATTCTGCCATGGTGTGCCGGATGCCACGCCCTCGTTCAGCTCATCAGAGATGAGCTGATACTCTTGATCGTCGAAATCGACAAACACCAGCACCTTTTTCCCGAATAGCTCTTGAATGCCTCTGTGCTTCACCTGCAGCCGGTCAAAGCGTTTAACCCAATAGTCCAGCGCCGCATCGGTTGGCACCCGGAATGACGTTCTATAAATCTCGTCCGTGCCATGCATGCCCTTCGGAATTCCCGGAAAGTCGAAAAACGTCATGTCCGTCCCGGCACTTCCCTTGTCATCGGCAAAAAACAAATGATAGGTCCGGATATCGTCCTGATTCACCGTTTTCTTCACGAGGCGCATGCCCAGTACATAGGTGAAGAACTCGTAGTTCTTCTCCGCGCTGCTCGTAATGGCTGTAACGTGATGTATCCCTTTTAATTGATTCATGATTGAAGCCCTCCATCTCCAAATATATAGGAAGTCTGGTTAACGACAAGTTCCTTCCGGCTCCCTCATTTAATTTTAAATAATAATTCTTAATTTAAAGATAATACTATAGTATTTCATGTGATTCGTCAATAGTGTGAAAAAGGCGATCTATAGCCTTTATCCCCAAAGCGACGTTCAAAGCCTTCCCTGAATCAGCATGCATCATACATATCGATATTTTAAACAAAACAAAAAGAAGAATACCAACGAACAGGCATGGCATTCTTCTTTTGGGTTCAGATCACTCGTTTATTAAGACGAGCAGCGAACTATATCTTCAATATTGGCGGTAATTTTATATTGTCCCCGTAGAGGTTTGTAGCCGAGCTGACTGTTAATTCTCAGAATAGGCTCATTTAAAGAGTCATTGTCAGTGCGGATGTACACAGCCCCCCGCTGCTTGGCGAGCTGTATCGCTTTCAGCTTCAATGCCAGCCCAATCCCTTGGCCCCGGTACTTCCTGCTAACGCCAGTATACTCATGATACATCCCCTTGGTACTCGGATTATACAGAACGTTAGTAACGCCAATATACCGGTCACGATCTGCAGCAATGAGCACCTGATCCGGAGCGTAACCATCGACTTCCAGAAGCCATGTTCTCCATTCCCTAATCGCAGGAACCTCGTCATGAAAGCCTGGAATATCAACAAGTGTCTCTTTATATAGCTCATACAGCTTTTCTTCATTCTGAGGGGTGAACTCATCTTTCAGGGTTGTAAATCTCAGTCCGCGCCCTTCCAGCTTTCGAAATAGCTCCACTCCGCCAAAGCTGCTCCTATCGAAATGCTCCATTGGTAAGACAGATTGGTATGTATGCCGCTCTATAGTGAATCCTTGCTGTCTGGCGAAGCGCAACGAGTCCTCACAATCGTCCCATATCTCTGACACCAGCCTCTTCGCGCCTAGACCCTGGCTCCAAAGGGCCGCATGCCTAGCCAAGAGCTGACCAACTCCTTGTCGGCGATAAGATTTCATCACAATTAACGTATTGTTGATCTGCCCAGGCTCCGTCCAAGGAGCTCGCCACGATAACAAATAACCAACAATTTCACCCGCCGCTGTTACGGCTACCCTTCGAGTCCGATCATAGCCTGCAAGCAGTCCATCCGCATTCAGGTAGGTGTGGCCCTCGGTATACATCTTAGCATCGTCTTCCATCAGCCGTTCTGCCGTCGTCGGCTCAGGCCAATAACTGTTTAACAGCCGTGCAATCCCCTCGTAATCCTCCGGGAGCTGCAGCGGCCGGATTGTACTGGTCACTACAGGTGACCCCCTCCCCAGTCGCTATACTCCGTCATTATGACATGCTCATATATGGATGGGTAGGGAAAAATTGTTTATAACCAATCTATCCGCCAACTTGATACAGAAACAGCAGCCCCTAGGCTTCTATTAGCCGACCCTGCACAATAAGACGGTGGGTGGCTTCATACAGCGGATAGTTGGGTTCTTTACAATTTCTCTACAAACCTAACATTCCTCGGAATCTGATTCTGGAAGCGTAGATAGCATCATCCCACGCTTTTGCTATACACTATAAAGACAAGCTGATGACAAGAAATGTGGTGATTCCATGTTTAAAATTATGCTCATTGAGGACGATATCACGCTATACCATGAAATTAGAGACCGGCTGCAGCAGTGGTCCTACAACGTCTATGGCGTACAGGACTTCGGGAAGGTGATGCAGGAATTTGCTGACATTCATCCCGATCTGGTCATCATCGATATCCAGCTGCCGAAGTTCGACGGCTTCCATTGGTGCAGAATGATCCGGGCCCATTCCAATGTGCCGATTATCTTTCTGTCCTCGCGGGACCATCCAACCGACATGGTGATGTCGATGCAGCTCGGGGCCGATGACTTCATTCAGAAGCCGTTCCATTTCGAGGTGCTGATTGCGAAGATCCAGGCCACCCTGCGCCGGGTGTACAACTATAATACAGAGCGAATCGATCTGCGAACTTGGCGCGGCGCCACCGTCGAATATGTGAAGAATACAATGACGAACGAAGCGGGCACAGTGGAGCTGACGAAGAACGAGATGTATATTCTGAAGATGCTCATCGAGCGCAAAAATCAGATTGTCAGCCGCGAAGAGCTCATTCAGAGCCTGTGGGATAACGAGCAGTTTGTCAGTGACAATACGCTGACCGTCAATGTGAACCGGCTGCGCAAGAAGCTGGAGTCCATCGGGCTGGCCTCGTTCATTGAAACGAAGGTCGGTCAAGGGTATATCGCCACGGAAGAGGCCGGCGTGCTATGATCAGGCAATATCTGAGGGAGCGGCTCAGCTGGATCGGGTTGTTCCTGTTCCTGCAGCTGCTCGTGCTGTCCGTGGCCGCCATCGACATTTCGATCCCGCTTCGCTCCCTGCTGTATATCGTGTTTTTGTCAACGCTCGTGTTCATTGTGTTCCTGTTTGTCAGATACCAGAGGGAAACCCGGTTCTACAGACAACTGGCCGCCTGGGACGACACGTATGACCTGGGTGCACTTGCTCACCCTGAACGTCCGTTTGAGGAACTCGTCATGCAGGCTCTCCACCAGCAAACGAATCGCTATCGGCGGGAAGTATCAGGCTACAAGGCTGAGCTGGAGGGGGAGAAGGACGACCTGATGTCCTGGATTCATGAAGTGAAAACCCCGCTGACGACGATGCAGTTAATGATCGAGCGGCTGGAGGACCCCTCACTGAAGTCCAGACTGATGTACGAGTGGCTCCGTGTGCACCTGCTGCTGGATCAGCAGCTCCACCAGAAGCGGATCGCCTTTATCGAGAATGACTTGTTCATCGAGACAATCCCGCTTGCCCCCATCCTTTCCAAGGAGATCAAGTCCTTGCAGTCCTGGTGCCTTCAAAAAGGCCTCGGTTTTGAACTCGACATCCCGGGCAGTGAGGTGCTGTCAGACGCCAAATGGCTTGGGTTTATCGTCCGGCAGCTGCTGACCAATGCGGTAAAATACAGTAGCGACGGCTCTGATATCTCCGTGACAAGCGGCTGGGATGACGAGGGCCATGTGCAGCTTCACGTCCGGGATTTCGGACGCGGGATTGACCCCAAGGATGTACCGCGGATTTATGACAAAGGCTTCACCTCGACCTCCATGCACAAGGATACCGCGTCGACCGGCATGGGACTCTATCTGGCCAGAAAAGCAGCCGATGCCCTCTCCATTCGGATCGAGGTTGCATCGAAGTTAGGGTCCGGAACGACCTTCACGCTGACCTTTCCGCGCAGCCAGGATGTGGTTCAGACGACGGAGCTGTCTCAAAAGGGGGGTTAAAGAACGTACGAATCAGTAATCCCTGCTTTAGACATTGAAAAACGACCGGTCAGGAGTCTATTCCTGACCGGCCGTTTTCAATTTTTTGACTCAATGTCGCTCGCTTGAGCAGATTGTGGGCAAGCGAAAGCCACCCTACCTCCGTGCTCACTTTCGGCAAGCCTCGAAGCAGGAATCGCCGGAATCCTCGGTTGTTTTTCATTTGTCCGAACACACTCTCAACCTCAATCATGCGCCGGATGGATAACTCTCGTCCTTCCTCGCTCCGAAGCTTCTTTCTTGCTTCTGCCTTGTAGCGAAGAAAGGTCATGCTCACCTCGATCTCTCGGTTCCTGTTCGTTTTACTGCATCTTTCTCTGAATGGACAGCCCTCACAGTCAGCACTCCGATAATGGCGTACCTGTTGCTCATATCCGTTTTCGTTCTTTTTCTTGCGCTCTCGCAGGAAGTGGAGCGTGCGGCCATTCGGACACAACCAAGTATCGGACTCCTGCTGGTAAGTCCAGTTGTCGATCTTGCTGATGTCTTGCTTCCACTTCTTCGAATTTTCTTTATGAAAGGTGTTATATTTGACAAGCGCCTCGCAATCTTCCTGCTCCAAGCGCGCGTAATTTTCTTCGCTGCCGTAACCAGCGTCCGCAATGATGGTCTTCGGCAACTTACCCAACATTTCTTTTACTTTCTCTAGATGGGGAATGAGGCAGCGCGTGTCCGTCGGTCGTTGGTGCAAGGAGTAGCCGACGATAAATTGGTTTTCCGTACCGATCTGAACATTGTATCCTGGCTTAAGTTGGCCGTTTCGCATATGGTCTTCTTTCATTCGCATGAAGGTTGCATCCGGGTCAGTCTTACTGTAGCTGTTACGGTCGCCCAGCAGTTTCCGTTGAAGCTCATACTTATGCTTGCGGGGAAGTAGATCCTTGCGCAGAAGGCGGACGGCTTTCTTCACTGGTTTGTTTTTCGGTTCATGCTGTAGCTTTTGCTCCAATTTCGCAACGGCCTTCTCCAGCTTAGCGCTGGTCAGTTCGTTGGACTCGCCCAGTTCAGCCAGGTCCTCGCCCGCATGAGCCGCTTCTTCCAGCAGTTCCTGCTCCTCAATCTCGGTGAAGAGCGATTTTACTTTCTCCTCAAGTTTCGCCCGTTGCTTGACAACGGATTTCCCCCAGACAAACGTATAGCGGTTGGCATTCGCCTCGATCTTGGTACCGTCGACGAAGTAATGCTCTAGCTTAATGTAGCCCTCTTCCACAAGCAGTTCCAACACAGCCGTGAATACTTTTTCGAGAACGTCTTTCATCCGCTCTGAGCGGAATCGGTTTATGGTGCGGAAGTCCGGGCGTTGCCGGGCGGCAAGCCACATGAAGGGGATGTTCTCCCTCACAGCCTTCGCAATTTGACGGGATGAATAGATCCGTTGGCTGTAGGCGTAAATGATGATCTTCGTCATGAGTTTGGGGTGGAAGCTAGGACGACCGCCTCCAGAGTAGGCGGCCTCGAAGATCTTGTCGTCGATTCGGTTGACGGCATCGTTGATGATGCGAACGACGTGATTTTGTGGAATATCTTCCTCAAGGTCCATTGGCAGAAACAGTTGGTCCATGGTATATTGAATGTACAAAGAAACCTCTCCTTTAGGGAAATGTTTGGGTGGTACCTTCATTTTACCAAAGAGAGGTTTCTTTTTGTTTTACAAATTAAAGAAGGAGCTGTCCCTCAGTCATCTACGATGACTTTTGAGACAGCCCCTTATGCTTTTGTTCGTTCAATCGAAGGAAAACAAGGACCAGGCCGGGTTATGATAAGTTCAAGGAGTGATACAGATGGCGATATTGGAAGCAACCCAAATTCATAAAAGCTACGGAAATAAATTCAACAAACAGGAGGTGTTGCGAGGAATCGACCTTCGCGTGGAGAAGGGCGAATTTGTCAGCATTATGGGCGCATCCGGTTCCGGAAAGACCACCCTGCTGAACGTGCTGTCCTCCATCGATAAGGTGAGCCTTGGCAGCATCAAGATCGAAGGAAAAGATTTTACCGGCATGAAGGAGAAGGAGCTGGCTGAATTTCGGAAGCAGCATCTGGGGTTTATTTTTCAGGATTACAACCTGCTCGACACACTCACCGTGAAGGAAAATGTGCTGCTTCCTTTATCCATCATGAAGGTATCGAAGAAGGAAGCGGATCAGAAGTTCCAGCAGATCGCCTCCGAGCTTGGGATCTACGAGATCGCGAGCAAGTATCCGAATGAAATATCCGGCGGACAGAAGCAGCGTACCTCGGCCGCACGGGCGTTCATCCATGATCCGAGCATTATTTTTGCGGATGAGCCGACCGGGGCACTCGATTCCAAATCCGCTTCGGATCTCTTGAACAAGCTGAGCGAGCTGAACCGAAAGATCAACGCCACCATCATTATGGTCACGCATGATCCGGTGGCCGCCAGCTACTGCAGCCGGGTCGTGTTTATTAAAGACGGTCAAATCTACACCCAGCTGAACAAGGGCGAGGAAACGCGCCAGCACTTCTTCAACGATATTATCCGTACCCAGGGCGTATTGGGCGGTGTCCAGGCATGAATCTCAACTACATCATCTTCCGGAACTTGAAAAAGAATATAAAGAACTATTATCTCTACGTCTTTGCGCTGATCTTCAGTGTGGCGCTCTATTTCTCTTTTGTCACCCTGCAATATGACCCGGCTATGGAAGAGTACAAGGGCTCCATCAAAGGGGCCGCGGCGCTTGGAGCCTCGTCAGTGCTGTTGGTAGCCATCGTTGCCGTCTTTCTGCTGTATGCGAACACGATCTTTATTAAACGCCGCAGCAAGGAAATCGGCCTGTTTCAACTGATCGGCCTGACCAAGGGGCGGATCTTCCGAATCCTAAGCAGCGAGAATCTGATATTGTACTTCAGCTCCATACTGATCGGGATATTTCTGGGCTTCTCCTTTTCCAGACTGATTCTGATGATATTGTTCAAATTGGTCGGGCTGGAGGCACAGGCCACGCTCTCTTTCTCATCCGGCGCCCTGAGGCAGACACTGATTGTGTTCGGCTGCATCTATCTGCTCATTATGCTGATGAACTACATGTTCATTAAGGGGCAGAGCATTCTCTCCCTGTTCCGGGTCGTATCCACGGCGGAGATCAGGGTGAAAAGAATGTCCGTGCTGGAGATCCTCATCGGTCTGCTCGGCATGGTGATGATTCTGGCAGGATACTACGTGTCCTCCATCCTGTTCTCAGGTAAGCTTACAGGCACCACCGAGCTGTTCGCCACGATGATCTTCATTCTCGGCTCGGTCATTATCGGCACCTATTTGTTCTACAAGGGGTCGGTCAGCTTTATTTTTAATGCCATTCGCAAAAGCAAAGGCGGTTACCTGTCACTGAACCACGTATTATCCCTGTCGTCGATCATGTTCCGGATGAAATCGAACGCCCTGCTGCTCACCATCATTACGACCGTATCCGCGCTGGCCATCGGCCTGCTGTCGCTTAGCTATATTGCCTATTACTCAACAGAGCAGTCCGCTCGGCACAGCGTACCGAATCATTTCTCCGTACTGCTGCCCGAGGATGCGGCCAAGTTTACACAAGCGCTGAATGGGGAGAACATTGAATATACTGAGACGCGGCGGGACGTGATTCAGATCGAGGCTGACGTTGCCGGCATTGTAGGCTCAGATCTCGGGGAAGAATTCGGCAATACGATGATCCTCCCTGTCGTGAGCGACCATCAGGTGGAAGGGGTTGACGTATCCCCTGAAGAGACGCTGTTTACCGGCTCGAACAATGCCCTGAACCAGTTCATGTCACTGCGTTCCACAGGTCAGATCGAGCTGAGGGGGCTGACTCTGTCCATTCCTCAACAACTGGTTGGAGTGGACAAGGACGCGGTCGTATCCCAGTATTTCTCGCTCGGTCTGCCCACCGCCATCGTGGACCAAAGCATCTATGCGCAGCTGGCTCAAGATCTGGACCCCAAGCTCCAGTCCAAAAGCTCCGTGTATATCGGGATCGATATTCCCGATGCTTCCATGCTGGGGAAGGCTGACGCGATATTTCATGACCTCGGCTTCTCGGAACAATCAGGTTACATGTCCCAGCCGGCGTTGATATTCGACCAGAAAAGCAGTATGGGGCTGATCATGTTCATCGTCGGTTTCCTGGGGCTGACCTTCCTCATCACCTCGGGCTGTATTCTATACTTCAAGCAAATGGACGAAGGCGAAGAGGAGAAACCGAACTATACCATTCTGCGAAAGCTCGGCTTCACCCAAGGCAATCTGCTGCGCGGCATTCAGATCAAGCAATTGTTCAACTTCGGTATCCCGCTGATCGTCGGGCTGTTGCACAGCTACTTCGCCGTGAAGTCCGGCTGGTTCCTCTTCGGAACCGAGCTGTGGACGCCGATGGTAATCGTTATGCTGCTGTACACCGCGCTGTATTCGATCTTCGGCTTCCTGTCGGTGCTGTATTACAAACGATTGATTAAAGAATCGCTGTGATCCAATAGCTATACAGCGTGAGGGGATTCGTCGCTTACATCGATGAATCTCCTCGTTATATTTTATATCCGGGAGCACTCCAGTGAAGACGGTCCCCCTTAGATTTCATTCCGGACTAAAGTTCAAATGACCTGCTCGTAATTCGTACGTCAGGATTCCATGCTTTAAGCTCTAAACCACGCTCTTTCTTCATCCCTGATATATGCAGGGACTCAATGTTGGGAAAGTAATCCTTCAGCCCGATGAAATCCACCTGCACATTACATAAGATAAAGTCGATATGCTTGACGTGTTCCAGTCCACCGATCTCCGTGAGATTCATCTCTTGTTTGCAGCTGTTCACGATTAATGCTTCGACTCTCTCAAAGGTCCTTAATGTCCGTAAATCAAGCTTATTACAGCTATCCACAACCAGCCTTTTTATATTGCTGTTATCCCCTATGAAGCGTTCAAGACTTCGACACCTGATGACACTGATATAATCCAGCGCCGGGATATTGGCCATATCTCCTAATTCTGTGAATTTGCATCTCTTGAACGATATCCTTTCGGCTGTGACTTTACTCCACTCCGAGAAATCATTCTCTTTTGAACAATAGATATCTGCGCTTTTGAGTTGTTTGCATCCTGCGACGGATAATAAATCCTCGGCTCGCTCTACATACAGATCAATATGTTTTATATTTGTTTGAACAAGCTGAGATAGATCCCTTCGCCGATTGCGATACGTTTGAATTTGAATATACTCCCCCTTACTAAACCACTCAATTCCTTCTAAAGATTGAATGTATTGTCCGTACACAGACAGGCTCCTCAAATTCGTAAAAGCTCTCAATACGTTCAAATTATTTAAGGATGAGTTATAGTTTATGGTCAGATGCTCAATTTGATCCAGGTTCTGCACGTGTTGCAGATGCTGAATGAACGCCTCCACATCGATTTCCTCGTTTGATGGATTGCTCATTTTCAGACTGTCGTATTGTTCGTCTACATTCGTGATTTCTGTAAATTTGGCTTCGTCTACTACAAGCTCCTGGGACATTTCTATTCACCTCTCTCTAGATACTCTTCTGCGTTACCCTCTCTATAACACTTCAAAAATATCTTAATAATCTGTTTCATGGGCATACTCTTCTATATTTTACAAGCAAATCATGTCCACCCGTTGGATCAACCGCCTGATTTTATACGACTTCCCCGAACGGAGCATTCAACTTACCGTCAATCGATCTATCGATTCATGTCTTATATATATATCGGAGGTAATGGATTCGAATTGACATAACTTCCATGCCGACGGCATGAGCGAAGGAAATTACGAGCTTGAAGACGTGATCTACGCTGAAGGCACTATTAAAAAATGAACATTCTGCTTATCGGCAAACTGCTCGCTTCCTGGTTCGGGGATAAAGTCAACGCTTTCCCGCACAAGTTCACGCTCACTGTTAAGGTGTATTGGGAAGGTTCTAAAAGACCGTTTAAGCTGGATAAGAACGCGAAGCCCCTCACGGTGAAGCCATACAAGGCCAGAATTTAAAGAAGACAATTCCGGCCTATATAAATTGGACAGTGAGGGCAATGTCATCAAACATTATATTAAAGAGCTGGGGATGACAATTCCCGTAAAGTCATGATCTCGATTGAAAAAGTGCCCGTAAGATCTCCATCTTACGGGCACTTTCGTTCGTTCCGATTCGGCCTCCTGTACGGAATAGAGGCATAGTCATAAGGCTGCTTACCTTCCCTTATGTTCTTGCCCTGGTTATTCTTCAGGCGCTCCAGCGGCCTCCCAGCGGCGGATCTCTTCACGGACCCTTGGCGCGACCTCGGTTCCAAGCAGCTCTATTGCGTTCATTACATCATCATGCGGCATCGTTCCGACAGGCACATGAAGCATGAAGCGGGTAATGCCGACATGCTTGCGGAGGTGGATGATCTTCTGGGCTACCAGTTCGGGATCCCCTACATAAAGTGCTCCCTCAAAGCTTCGTGCAGCGTCAAATCTGCCGCGATCATAATAGCCCCAGCCGCGCTCCCGCCCCAGCACATTCATACATACCTGGGTGGATGGGAAGAACTTGTCCGCAGCCGCCTCTGTTTCCGCCCCTACAAACCCGTGGGAGTGCGATGCGACAGGCAGCTTCGCCGGATCATGGCCGGCATGCGCAGCCGCTTCCTTGTACAGCTTAACAAGAGGGGCAAACTGAAGCGGGCTTCCTCCAATGATCGCCAGCACCAGCGGCAATCCAAGCAATCCTGCACGAATGACCGATTCCGTGTTGCCCCCGCTGCCGACCCATACGGGCAGCGGTTGCTGAACCGGACGCGGATAGATGCCCAGGTTATGAATCGGCGGACGATGCTTGCCGGACCATGTGACCTTCTCCGACTCCCGGAGCTTCAAAAGCAGGTCCAGCTTTTCATCAAAAAGCTCGTCATAATTATTCAGATCATAGCCGAACAATGGGAAGGACTCAATAAACGAGCCGCGCCCTGCCATAATCTCTGCACGTCCGTTCGAAATAGCATCCAGGGTGGCAAAATCCTGAAACACACGAACCGGGTCATCCGATGACAGCACGGTAACCGCACTGGTTAAGCGAATATATTTGGTCATTGACGCTGCTGCTGCCAGCACCATCGCTGGAGAAGAGGCCGCATAATCCTTGCGATGATGTTCTCCTACTCCGTATACATCAAGTCCTACCTGATCGGCGAGGACGATCTCCTCTACAACCTCGCGAATTCGCTGATCGTGACTCATCACCTCTCCAGTCACGGGGTCCGGCCATGTCTCTACAAACGAACTGATTCCGATCTCCATCCTATTCCCTCCATTAATCATGATGTCCATCATGCCTTTTTGCCTGTTCATCTGCTCAGGTCATCGAAAATTTAAATGTCATATATCTTTATATTGAACCTTCTACGTAAGATTTTCAAGTTCTTATATGACAAGAAGGGAAGCCCCGTCGAAAAGGGCTTCCCTTCTTCACTCTACACCTGCACAAATTTCTCGATGTTCGTGTCCGGAGGCATCGTGCTTAGCATGTCCATCCGTAACAAGTGCACAGGTTCACACCTTATATCTTCTTTCTCCGAATCAGGATCAGTCCAGCCAGCAGCAGCAACACCCCTGCAAGCATATAATTGTACATATTCGTTGCAGTATTAGGCAGCTTGCTGCCCGTAACCTTACTCTCGTCTGCCGAACTGCTGTTACTTCCTTCAGTCGTTTCTTCAGAGGCTGTCATGCTGCCGGATTCTGCCGATTCACCAGAGCCTTCAGCACCGCCTGTGCCTACCGATTCTCCATAGTCTGGAGAGGACGGCATCTCTGGCTCTGGAGAGGACGAGTTGTCCGAATTCCAATCTCCGGCATCCGGTTCACTTGGAGTGCCTGGAGTCGAACCCTCATTTGGATCTCCTGGCAATCCTGGAAGCTCCTCATTTCCACCGCCAATGACGATGTCTTCCGACGGCCGTTCTGGTTCATTCAGGTTATCCCCAATGACCTCGGCCACGTTTCGAATCGTCTGGCCCGGTTGACCCGCGGCCAGTTGAACACGGAACACCAGCGTGTGCCAATTCATATCCGTAATCGTGCCGAATCTTCCGGTTACCGTTCCTTGTGTGTAATGGCCGTTGTCTCCATCTTCGGCGTCCGTTACGGACACTCCGTCAACAATCAAGGAACCCGGCACATACTCCAAACCTGCTGGAAGCGTATCCGTGATGACCAGATTCGTAATATGACTGTTCACTGCCGTGTTGCGAACCCGAATCGTATATTCGATGAAATCTCCAATCCGAATGCCATCTCTGTTCAGATCCACGGCCACAGCCGTTTTCTCTGTCTCCAGCACCGGGGATGGTATCACAACTGGTGGCTCCACTGGCGGAGTGACCGGTGGTGGAATCTCCACTGGCGGCTCTACTGGTGGCTCTACCGGCGGTTCCACCGACGGTTCCACCGGAGGCTCCACTGGCGGCTCCTCTTCGACCACGAACTTCTCTGTTGGCGTGCTTGGAGCATCGATATTACCGCCTATAATCGTTGCCGTGTTCTCAATAATCTGACCGCCGTATCCGGCTTGAATCACGGCGTGGAACTCCAGCGTGCGCCAGTCCATATCCCGGACGTCTCCAAAGGAGCCGTACACTTCGCGTGATACCGAATGGCCAGCATCCTCATCTTGCTCATCCGAGACGGAAGCACCGTTCACCTTCAAACTGCCCGGTACGAATTCCAAGCCTGCTGGCAGTACATCGGTCACTCTCAGATCCTCCAGATACGTATCATTCACGACCGCTCTGGTCCGAATCGTATACACTACGGTATCTCCAACCTCATATGTCGTTTTGCCTGCCTCCAAATTGGTTGCAAGCTTCTCGGATTCAAGCTGCGGATGACGCGGATAGACCTTGACCTCGTGCCTTGGTCTATGAGGCGAACTTACATTGTCTCCGCCCACTTGTGCAATGTTGATAATATCCTTGCCTGCCTGGCCCGGCTCAACCTTCACCTGGAACGTCACCGTATGCCATGCGGTATCTGTGACGTCACCGAACTCACCCATAACTCGGCCGTTCACATAATGTCCAGCGTCATCGCCTTCGGTATCGGTCACTGCAACACCATCTACGGTCAGGCTGCCTGGCACGTACTCCAGTCCGGCCGGAATCGTATCGGAGATCGTGAGATTCCTCACCACGCTATCCTCAATCGTATTCCGCGTCTGGATCGTGTACTCCAGTGTGTCGCCTACTTCCGGATTAGCTGCATCTGTGTTGCCTGCTGCTTTTTCCACCAGAGTCGCTGACTTCTCCGACTCCAATACAGGAGCTCTATACTCGACTGTTGTTGTCACTTCATTAGACTCGGTCGTCTCATCCTCACCTGTCAGCAAGTTTTTGTAGCCGATCGTAGCTACATTGGCCGCAGACTCACCGGCATGACTTGATAATGCTCTTACTTTGAATTGAACGGTGATGCCATCCGGCAAATTGGTGGTGTTCGGTAAGTCACCAAGCTGAATAACGACCTTATCCCCATCATAATGCCCGGCATCCTGATCGTCTGCATCCGTTAAATCACCGGCATCTGGACCGCTCACAATCTTCATCGAACCCGGGACGTATTCCGTTCCCTCAGGAATCGCGTCCTCGAAGACCGTGTCTGCCGCGATGTCTCCACCGTTATTTTTAACCGTCACTTTATAGGTCAGTTCATCCCCGACAAATACTTGTCCTTCAGGGGAAACCGACTTCTCTGCAACCACGCAAGGCTCCGTTCCGAGGAAGATATCATCCAGGAAGTTACCTGCGCCTAAACTGCCACCTGCCGTTTGAACAGCCTCAAATCCAAACCTTGTCATGGTCTGACCTGCCGGGACGGTATACGTTCCCATATAGGTTTCCCATGCCGTATTTCCTGTCGACATTTGAGTTTGTACAATGGTGTCGTAAGGATTGCTCGTTACTGGCCCGATACGGACTTGCATCGTATCAACGCCTTGGCGACCCATGTGAGACAAGCGCCAATAGATGGTTTGCCCAGGAGTTGTCTCCACATCCTGATACAACAACCCATTGTCAAATGCATTTAGCTCCGCATAGCGGTTTCCATCAGGTGGCGGAGGAAAATTCCTTACTCCACCGGCTGGATAGTTTCGTACATAATCCCAAATTTCAATAAGATAAGGACCTTGGCTATTATCCGTTGTGTTCCAGCCCGGAACTTCATCTGCATAAAACATGAAGGAGTTGTTATAAGATCCTACCGCCGGGCCTTCTTCAAAACTACCATTGATCAAAGCTACAGGTCTTGCGCAAGCATCGATGGCAGGTCTCTCAACAATGTCCGTTGTTACTTCATTGGACTCGGTCGTCACATCCTCACCTGTGAGCAAATTCTTGTAACCAATCGTCGCTTTATTAGCCGCAAACTCTCCGGCATGGCCTGCCAAGGCTTTCACTTTAAATTGTACAGTGATGCCATCCGGCAAATTGGTGGTGTTCGGTAAGTCACCAAGCTGAATAACGACCTTATCTCCGTCAAAAAAACCAGCATCCTGATCGTCTGCATCGCTTAGATCACCGGCATTCGGACCATTCACGATCTTCATCGATCCCGGAACGTATTCGGTCCCCTCTGGAATCACGTCCTCGAAGACGGCATCCGCCGCAATGTCTCCACCGCCATTCCTAATGGTGACTTCGTAAGTAAGTTCATCCCCGACAAAGGCTTCTCCCGCAGGGGAGACGGATTTGTCAGCAACGACGCACGGCTCGGTTCCTAAGAAAACATTATCAAGGTAATTACCGAAAGCCACAGATCCAGAAGCCGAACTAATGGCTTTAAATCCAAAACGCGTCACGGTTTGGCCTGCTGGAACCGTATAGCTCCCTGAATACGTTTCCCATACACTCCCAGTTGAAATTCGGTCTATTTCTGGCGTGGTGTTGAATGGATCGGGCGTAACTGGTCCTATATTCACACTCATCGTATCCACACCTGTGTATGCTCTATGATCTAAACGCCAATAAATCGTCTGCCCTGGAACGGTCGGTAATTCTTGATACAACATACTATGTGAATCAGCATTTAATTCTGCAAATCTACTCGTAAGATTTTCCAGATTCTCAGCATTTCGTGGTATCGTGCTCGGTCGGGCAGGGTCCATGATCTGAATAATCCCTCTTGGTGTACGGGTGACATCCGTCGTTTCCCACCCTGGAACCGTGTCTGCATAGTAATAACCGCCTCCTGCTACCGAGTTATCATAGGTGCCAGGTCCCTCCGGCTGGTCAAAGTCACCATTTACCAACGCTACTGGCCTAGGGCAAGCATCAATGTTAAGCCCTTCAACAATGTCAGTTGATACTCCATTGTCATTGATCGTCACGGGTTCCGCAGCATGAAGCGGGCCTGGCGATACAGGAATGAACACGCCAAAGACAAGCAAGAATATGGAAAAATGAATAAATAGAAGTTTCAGCGAACTGGTTCGTCTTAAGGAACGATCTAACCGCAATGATTTCCCCCCAATCTTTTTCTTAAAATTTACGAGCCTAGCGGATGGAATTACACGGATTGCTTCGTTGTCAGCTTCCCTGCTTCCCAGAAACTTCATGGTTATGTAATTCCGCTTTCTCTGTTGCGAAACAACTTTCGCATTCCTCCCTCCAATCCAGAGAACACAAACCTTGTCCGACGTTGTTTCTCTGTCTTGAGAAAAATATTTAAAATTTTATCAATCTCACGCACAGTATAATCGAGCATCCAAATATAGACAATATTTTTCAATCCAATATACGGAATTTGTCATACGACTAGGACTGTTTCGCGAATCAAGGATTTTGCTATAGTGCTAGCTGTTTCATCCGAAAAAGTGATCAGAATTGTTTTTTGTTCTATTGATCTTTATTTCGCATTAATGAATACATAAGGAAAAAAGAACCAATTTATATTTCAGAAACCTTTGGTTGATCATCACTTCAGATGACGATTAAAACAGCCAATCAGCTCCATTAAGGGATGTGTGTGAAGGCAAACACTTTGAATTTTAAGCCGAACCAGAACTTTAGACCTAAAATTCCACGACTTTGATGGGATGGATTCCCAGAAAGGGGAAGGGTAAAATATGAAAAACACCCCTTGGCAGAATAGAACTGCTTACGTGGACACCATTCTTCAGAAACGAAGACCCAGCTTTAGACAGAAAAGAGGACATCTATGCGGAGAATTTCAGGCTATGTATTGCTGCTTGCTGGCGCAGGCGTCCTGCTGTTTGCTGCCATTCAGTATGTTCAACATCAAACGAGCATGAAAGAGGCCTTAGCTGAAGCTAACGCCATCATTTCTGCTCCCGATCAAACGCAGAGCGGCTCCGGACCGAACGAAGCCCCTGAGGGAACGCAATTCGGGCCGCTTATGGACAGAACCGAATTTCGGCCGGAGCTGGGCGAAGCCATCGGTGTGCTGTATGTTCCCCAGCTTGACGTAGAGCTTCCGATTGTCGAGGGAACGGATGATGAAATGCTTGAGCGCGGAGTCGGCCACTATACTTCGACCGCCCTTCCATCGGACAACGAGCAGATTCTGCTGTCCGGGCATCGCGACACCGTGTTTCGCGATTTTGACCAACTGTCCGTAGGCGACCGTTTTGTGGTGAAGCTGCCCTACGGGGTGTTCGAATATGAAATTCAGAGCACGGATATTGTAGATAAAGACGACACCACTGTCATTCGCCCGATGGGCACAGAGGTGCTAGTTGTCTCCACTTGCTATCCGTTCCGATACCTGGGGAACGCACCGGAGCGTTTTATTTTCTACGCTTATCCTGTCGATTTCCCGCTTCACTCATGATTACAACTCCACACTAAAAGAAGCCCCCTGATCCATGACAATGGAATCAAGGGGCTTCGTTCAATTCGATCGTTTATGATACCGCGGCTTGCAGCTCTTCATATTGGCTCATCAGCTCGCCCATAATCGGATGCTCTCCTGCAATGCCGGTATATTTGGACGCGGTATCGCTGGCTCCGATTTCTTTCACAGAGGCCTGCAGTTCCACGCTTTCCGGGTCTCCAGGGACGTCGAACAGCAGCGCTGCCGCCATCGATTTTGCCAGGCTCTTATAGGATAGCCCGCTCTCAAAAGCCAGCATTGCCGGGGAAACGAGCCGATCTCCAGGGGACAGCTTGCGGATTGGGGAGCGTCCTACACGGGACACTTCATCTGTGAGCGCCGGGTTCGCAAACCGTTCCAGAATCGTACGGATGTAGGCCTGGTGCTCCGCCTGATCGAAGCCATGCTTGTGGATCAGCGCCGCGCCTGTCTCCTCCAGCACGGCACGGACATGCCCGGCCACTTCTTCATCCTTCATCGCTTCCTGAATCGTTGCATAGCCTTTCAGAAAACCTACATAGGCCGCCGAGCAGTGGCCGGTATTCACCGTGAACAGCTTGCGTTCGATGTAAGGCTCCAGGCGATCAACATAATGCACGCCCTCCACAGGCACGAAGCCCTCCAGCATTTGCGAACGGTCCACCGCCCACTCATAGAACGGCTCAACAACCACCTTGAGACGATCCTCGTGCTGCTGCAGCGGAACGATGCGGTCAACAGCTGCATCAGGGAAAGCCACTACCCGGTCCGCCCATGCCTTCGTTCTCTCATCCAACAGCCCGTAGACATGCTCCTTCAGCTGCGTGCTTCCGCCAATGGCGTTTTCGCAGGCGATGACATGCAGCGGCGCTGCTTCGGACTGCGCCCGGAGCTTTAATCCCTCGGCAATCGTCGGAGCGATAAATTTAAGGATGTTGACCCCGACGGCCGTTGTGACCAGGTCCGCCTCCGCAACCGCGCGCGCCGCCGCTTCAGGCTCAGCGGCACTATTCAGCGCGGTGACCCCTTTTACAATCGTAGTCTCTTGGCCTTCGCTGGCGAGCGTTACCGGATACTCCCCGCGCTGCTTCAGTTCGGACACAAGTCCCTCATTCACATCAAGGAAGCAGACCTCATATCCTGCCTGTGACAGCAGCAGTCCGATGAAGCCGCGCCCGATATTCCCCGCTCCAAAGTGGACCGCCTTCATGCTCCCATGCCCCCTTCGAAGATGGCAAGGATCTCCTCCTCGGTTGTAGCGTCCATCACCTTGCCGATGCTCTCATCATCGGTGAAGATCATCGCGACATTCGTCAGAATTTCCATATGGTCGCCACCCGCTGCGGCAATCCCGATAACCACAAAGGCCGGCTCATCGCCGCCAAAATCAACACCCTCCGGAAAACGAACGATCGACAGCCCCGTCGAAGCCACCATGCTCTTGGCTTCTTTCGTACCATGAGGAATCGCCAGTCCGCCCCCCATATACGTGGAGGCAATCTCTTCGCGCTCCAGCATTTTGTCTACATAATCGGCCGACACATGACCTGCTTTCACAAGCAGCTCGCCCGCCATGCGGATCGCCTCGGTTTTGTCTTGTGCCGTACCATTCAGAATCACTTTATCTTTCGACAGTATGTTGCTCATTGTTTCTCCCTCTTTCTGTAAGTTGATTATATGGTCAGTCACGAAAAAACAGCTGCAGCTCTTCGGCTAGATAAGACTTGATCTCTTCCTCCCCGCCCCGCTCCATCAGTTCAATCAGCTCGGTGCCCAGCAGCATCGCACTAATCTCGCTAAGCACCTCAAGACTCTCCTTCGGAAGCTTCTTAGGCGCCAGCATCATCAGAATGACCCGCGCTTCCGCCCCGTCTTCAAGCGGCACGGGAGCGGCCAGTCTGAACAGAGACAATGAAGGTTTCGCAACCTCCCGGCTGCGCGTGTGGAACAGAGCCAGCGCGGTGTCGGGGATCAGCTGAGTGCCCATCCGCTCCCGCTCCAGCAGGCGCGCCTTGACATGCGCCGCATTGCTGACTGCGCCTTGCTTGCTTAGTATAGCCAAAGCCGCAGCCAGAGTCCCCTCCAAATCCCGAGGCCGGTTATCCAGCTGATGCACATGGAAGTCATCGAGCAGGGACACGACCTCATTCAATAGCAGCGCCTGGGACCGCAGGCGCTCCAGCGAGGCGGTCTTCCGCTGTTCTTCCCGCTTGATGACCGGTCTGCTCCCGGCGGGAGCAACCTCATTCTGTATATACTGAAGCAGCTTCTCCTTGTCCTCGGCCGTCAGCAGAGGACTTAACTTGATATACTTCTCGCCTGGCAGCGGGAGGTCGATTGTAGAGATGATCAGATCATAGTCGTCCTCCGGAATGCGGGCCGCCTCATACCAGGAAGCATTGCCAAGCACCTCAATCTGCGGCATCTCCTTGGATAACCGAATCCCGAGCAGCCTCGACGAGCTGAGCCCGCTGGAGCATACGAGAATCGCCTTCAGATGGTGGCCCAGCTGGTTGAGACGTTCCATGGAGGCACCGAAGTGCATCACGAGAAAGCCGATCTCCTCATCGGGCACGTCAAGCCCCTGCGTAATCTCATCCACCGATTGTCTTGCGACCGTAAACAGTTCTTCGTAATCCTTGCGGATCGGACTGAGCAGCGGATTGCGGATGCGCGTTCCTTCGCGCAGCCTCTTCACGGCATTGCCGACATGCTCCACAAGTCCGTCCCGAAGCGTGCGATCCTCCCCGAACGGAAAGCCCGTGCGCCTGCTAACCGCCTCAACCAGCCGATGGACGATTTCCATCGTCTCCACATCGACATGGGGCAATTCGGTTCCTTCCGACTGCTCCCTCGCCTCGTCGAACAGCCTTGAAATATGCGCCGTCTCGGCCTCTGACATCGATAGCCCCAGCGTCTTCTGAAGCCTGTCGGCAAACTGCCGCGCCCCCTCTGTCATAGGCGGCGTGCGGGCATCTTCAGTCACTGGATCGGTTACTTCCAGATCATGCCTTTGGCGAATTCGGCTGACCGCTACGGACAGTGCGATCAGAAGCTGCGTGTATACATTTTCGTTAAGCCGCTCGGTCCAGCCCCAGTCCATATCCCACAGACTTCTTTCCACATCCAGGAGGACTGGCTTGCCAATCATCGTCAATAGCCGCGCGGTCACCGGCTGAAGATGATTCGCTTCCCCATCCCCGATTAGATCCGAATAATCCAAATATTCAGAGGCTAAGCGGCAGATGGCCCGCCGCCTTTCGGTCTCGGTCCCCTCCAGTTCGACACCGTACCCTCTGCGCCGGATCACCTGCAGCTCAAACCGGGCCAGCCAGGACTCCAGCTCATCCAGATCATTGCTGATCGTTCCTACCGTTACCTTCAGGCTGTGCCCAAGGGCAAACAGCTTGATCGGCTCATCCGCCTCCAGCAGCGCGCAGAGAATAAGCACCTTGCGCTCCTCGGCTGAATAGTCGGCAGGCATGCCGGCCAGAAGACGCTCCCTCAAGCCGGTGACCGCTTCGGGGGAACTCCCCTCCAGCCGGATACCTGTTCCCGACTTCTTGTGAAGCAGAACCCCGACTCCCTGCAGCCCGCTTTCGATCTCTTCCATTTCCCGATGAACCGTTCTAACGCTCACGCCAATGTCGGAGGCGATCTCAGCAGCGGTCATCCCTTCGGTTCTATTCAGCAAAAGCAGAAGGATCTGGCGTTGTCTAGCAGTTAATTGTCCCAGGATTCTTGCCCCCCTCTTCTCATGAAATGGAGACAACGCCGGCACATACGCGCCAGCGTGTCATAAGGCATGGATTATGATTTATCCTTCAAGCGTTCTACGAGCTCGTCGTATCTTGGGCTCTTCAGGAAGTTGTCAATCGAAATATGCTCGGCATTCGGATTTTTGGCAATCGCCCGATCCGTCAGCGTCTTCTGTGTAATAACAATATCGGCATCATCCGGAATTTCGCTGACCGCGGAATTCGTGACGGTGATATCGACACCCGCCTGCTGCAGTTTCTTTCTGAGAACAGAAGCGCCCATGGCACTTGAACCCATTCCTGCGTCGCATGCAAATACGATTTTGTTAACATTCTCCTTCTGTGCGTTCGCAACCGCTGCCGATGCAGGAGCAACCTGATCGTTCATGCCGCCGGTCTTCATCTCTTTCATCTTCGCAGAAGCTTCTTGCAGATCAAGCTCTTCCTCATCCTTCTTGCCTGTTCTAAGCAGCACAGCCGCAACCAGGAAGGAGACGATTGTTGCTACCAGCACACCGGCCAGAACCGGAATCAGCCCGCCTTTAGGCGCCAGAGTCAGATAGGCAATGATGCTGCCCGGGGATGGCGGTCCGTTAAGCGCTGCACCGAGGAGCTGGAAGGTGAATGTACCGGATACACCACCAGCAATCGCCGCAAGAATCAGAACCGGCTTCATCAGAATGTAAGGGAAGTAAATCTCATGAATCCCGCCGAAGAAGTGAATCACAACCGCACCTGGCGCCGAGGATTTCGCCGAACCGCGGCCCACCAGCCAGAAGGCCAGCAGAATACCAAGGCCCGGTCCTGGGTTCGATTCCAGCATGAACAGAATCGATTTGCCCAGACGTGCGGATTCTTCCGCCGCGATCGGGTTCAATATCCCGTGATTGATTGCGTTATTCAAGAACAGAATCTTCGCCGGCTCAATGATGATGTTGACCAGCGGGAGCAGGTTCGCATTGACAAGAACATCCACGCCGGAGGCAAGAACTCTTGTGATGCCCTGAACCAGCGGGCCGATACCGCTGTAGGATATGAGGAGCAGAACGCCACCGATGATCCCCAGCGAGAAGTTGTTGACCAGCATTTCAAAACCGGATTTGATTTTGCCGTCAACCAGTTTGTCGAATTGCTTCAAGATCCAGGCCGCAATCGGACCTACAATCATGGCGCCGAGGAACATCGGAATGTCCGAGCCTACAATCACCCCGATCGTTGCAATCGCACCGATAACCGCACCGCGCTTGCCGTGGATCATCTGTCCGCCGGTATAACCGATCAAGAGCGGGAGCAGATAGTTGATCATCGGGCCGACAAGGCTTGCAAACGCTTCATTCGGGAACCATCCGTCTGGAATGAACAGCGCGGTAATGAGTCCCCAAGCGATAAACGCCCCGATGTTAGGCATTACCATGCCGCTCAGGAGACGGCCGAGCTGCTGTACTTTGACTCGAATGCCGCCGGAAGCGTTTTTATTTGTCTCGTTGGACATTATATTAACCTCCTGTATGATGAATTGAACCTTATGTGTGGTCTTGAAACTCTGACATCTCTATGTTAAGACATAGTGACCCAAGGCTCAACGAAAGGAAAACCCGGTTTCGTCATGAATATTGTTGACAACTTTTAAAAGGAACATGTTCTCGGTTGAAGAAATGCCCGGGCGAGGCTGGAGATTATGTCGGCATCGTCAGGGAAGACTCCCCGAATGGAAGTTGACCGCAGCCCGGCTCATTAACAGGGACACAACGCCTAAACAGGAGCATTAACGAGGACAGGGACAAGGCAGATGAACAAGGCGCATAGCACGCTAATAGGGTGCACGACACGGAAACAGGCCACAGCACAGTAACAACGCCCCGCTCACTCCTGCTCAGGCAGAAGGATCGGGGCGTGCTGCGCCACAGGTGACTTTGTACGATGTATCGTACAAAGCCTATGCTACATCCAGCGATGACAATCCATTTGTACGATTTATCATACAAATATCCTGTCAGCTCATATAAAGCTCCAATTTTGTGTGACGAATCATATAAAACGGCCCATTTCATCGAATAAAGGTGTGTTATGTACGAATAATCATACAAATCCACCATACGGTGATTCATATAACCACAAGACGGAGGTCAGCCCCCGAACACCAAACACCTAACACCAAATCACCAAACCCGCAACTCCACCAAGTATACCCAATGCGCACAAGAACACTTCCGTAGTTCGGCAATGGAGAGCCGCCGGAGTGAACGAACACCGAAACCGCCTATCCGCACCAGAGGAAATACCGTCTACAACGCTCCCCTGTTCAACCGCTTGTCACATGTATGGCGTCCCGAATATCATTGCCCTGGCACAACCTCATTGCTCTTCTTCCACGTCCAGAATATATCCTCGGCCACGGATGCTCTCAATCTGGAACAAATCCTTTGTTTTCTTCCGGACCCGGTAGATGAGCGCATTCAGCTCCTCCGTGCTGACATCCGGAATTTCATCCTCCCCATAGCTTCGCTCCGGCCAGACCGAGAGCTTCACCTGCTCCTTCGATACAAACTGCCCTTTATGATGAAACAGCAGCTCCACACATTTGAACTCCTTCTCGGAAAAAGCATACGTCTCCCCGCGGAAGATCAGCTCCTGCTTGTAGGGATCGAGCCGGATCGCTCCGCTCTCCGTCAACGCCAGCTGTTTCATAAACGGGGTCATGTCCATCGTCTCATCTGTGCTGAGCACCGAGAATCGGAGGGCTACCATATCCCGCGCAAGCGCCAGGGAATCCCCGCTGGCCAGCGGAACCTCTTCGCCCGGTGCGAGCCGCCGCTGGTTGACGAAGGTACCATGCTTGCTCTCCAAGTCCTGAATGAAGAAACCGCCGTCCCGGTAGATTATGGCCGCATGCCTCCGAGATACATAGATATTATCAAAGGAAACATCCGGCGCCCCTTGTGTCCCTCTTCGGCCAAGCACCGTCACCGGCCGGGTCAGCAATATAACATCTCCATGTTCATAGGGATTGCCCCGTTCCACCATCAAAAAGGAGGACCTATCCATCCTTTTCCCTCCTGTTCCTGCCGTCAGCGAATGATTCGCCATCAATTATCATGCAATTATTATAGTTCATCTATTGAGTAAGCTGCCAAAATCACTACCATCATAAGAAGAATCTATTTCTATCATACCGTACATTTCAATTGGTTTCAGGAGGATCATACTGTGCGTAAACAAAAAAAGTGGAAAATAACGCGAAAGTTCTTGCTTGTGGGCATCATGATAGCAGGGTTTCTATTTCTCAATAATACATCCATATTTACAAAAAGCCCTGACAGCGAGCCGCTGCTGCTGGCCCATCGCGGCCTTGGGCAGACCTTCCCGATGGAGGGAATCGAAGCGGACACTTGTACGGCAGAGTGGATATTCGAGCCGGAGCACCCCTATCTGGAGAATACGATCCCGTCGATGAAGGCCGCCTTTGAGGCGGGCGCCGACATCGTCGAGCTGGATATCCAGATGACCAAGGATCAGCAGTTTGCGGTGTTCCATGATGCATCCCTCGATTGCCGAACCGAAGCTGCCGGCGCGATCAAGGATTATACGATGGAGGAGCTGAAGCAGCTGGATATCGGTTACGGATACACGGCTGACGGCGGTAAGACCTACCCGTTCCGAGGAAAAGGAATTGGACTTATGCCCTCGCTGGACGAGGTGCTGCGCGACATCCCTGAAGGAGAGTTCCTTCTGCATATCAAAAGCAACGATCCCGAGGAAGGCGCTCTTCTCGCCGAATTTCTGCGCCGGTTGCCTGCCGAGCAGCGCAGCCGCCTGTCGGTATACGGGGGAGATATGCCGGTCTACACGTTAAAAAATGAGCTGCCCACCGTTCGGGCCATGTCCAAAGAAACCTTAAAAAGCTGTCTCATCTCCTATGAAGGGGCGGGCTGGACCGGGTACGTCCCTGCCGTGTGCCGGAACACGCAGCTGCATATTCCCGAGAAATATGCACGTCTTCTATGGGGGTGGCCGGACAAATTCCTGAGCCGGATGGAGAAGGTAAATACACGCGTCATTCTCGTGGGAGGCGACGGCGAATGGTCAGAGGGCTATGACACCTTGGAGGATCTTGAGCGGCTGCCGGACGGGTATACCGGAGGCATATGGACGAATCGCATTGATGTCATCGGACCCAGCTACAAAATCGCGGACTAGCGCCATGCCAGGGAATTTCTCCATAGAATCTTCTGCATCATCGTATTATCAGTACGACATACGCCGTCTGCATAATCTGAACGATCCGCACAATAAGCGTTGACTGCACAACTAACTTCATCTGCACGTAAGCTCCATCTCCGCAATAAGGAACGTTTCATACAAAATAAGGAACGAACGTTTCATACAAATAAGGAACGAACGTTTCATACAAATAAGGAACGAACGTTTCATACAAAT
>NZ_NPBY01000031.1 GCF_002272015.1 Paenibacillus campinasensis
CCGTATGCTTATTTGCCCGAGCAGGAGACGTATTGCCGCGTTCCGGATGGATCCGGAACGCGGCAATACGTCTCCTGCTCGGGCAAATAAGCATACGGCTGCGCCAGTGCGTTTAGGAGCTGCTGCATCACACGGTAATCGCCTTGCTCCACGGCTGCCGAAAGTGCCTCCTCGACCCGGTGATTCCTCGGGATGACGGACGGATTGTGCTGACGCATCCGCTGATAGGCCGACTCCGCAGACTCCTCCTGCCTGCTTAACCGGGACTGCCACTGGCTGTACCAGTCCTGGAATGCGTCAATGTCAGCCAGCCCAGTCTTCTCCGGCTCGGCCAGACTTAATGCCCGGAACGTATTGGTGTAGTCAGCACGCTGCTTGTACATCACTTGAAGCAGGCGCTTCACCAGCGCTTCGTCCTCCGGCTCTGCATGGAATAACCCCAGCTTCGCTCTCATGCCGTCCAGCCAGTGGCGATGGAAGCTGTCCACATAATGGCCCAGCGCCTCCTCTGCCATGGCAATCGCCTGCGCCTCGTCCTCGTGCAGCAGCGGCAGCAGCGCCTCGGCCAAGCGGGCCAGATTCCAGCCCCCGATCTCCGGCTGGTTGCCGTACGCATATCTCCCTTGGGTGTCGATTGAGCTGAACACCGTCGCCGGATCGTAGATGTCCATGAAGGCGCAGGGGCCGTAATCAATTGTCTCTCCGCTCAGCGTCATATTATCGGTATTCATAACGCCGTGAATAAACCCGACAAGCTGCCACTTGGCGATCAGGGATGCCTGCCGCTCGCTTACTTCCCGGATCAGCGATACGTAGCGGTTCTCTCCAGGGTCCCGATCCGCATAATGCCGCTGCCACGTATAATCCGCGAGCGCGCGCAAATCTTCCACCGTCCCCCAGCGGGCCGCATATTGAAACGTCCCGACGCGAATATGACTCTCCGCCACGCGGGTCAGAATCGCCCCAGGCAGCTCCGTCTCGCGGAAGACGGGCTCACCGGTCGTTACCACCGCCAGACTGCGCGTCGTCGGGATGCCAAGCGCGTGCATCGCTTCACTGATAATATATTCGCGCAGCATCGGGCCGAGCGCAGCCCGGCCATCCCCTTGGCGGGAGTACGGGGTTCTGCCGGACCCTTTCAGCTGAATATCCACACGCTCGCCCTGCGGAGTCAGCTGCTCGCCGAGCAGCACGGCACGACCGTCCCCCAGCTTGGTGAAATAACCGAACTGATGGCCCGCATACGCTTGCGCGAGCGGCTCCGCCCCCTCCGGTATCCGGTTGCCGGCGAACACTTCTACACCATCCTTCACTCTCAGCGCCGCAGCATCCAGTCCGAGCGATGCCGCCAGCGAGTCATTCAATACCACCAGCCTCGGCGATGCCACTGGCTCCGGTTCCTGCCTGCTGAACATCACCTCCGGCAGGCCGGCATAACTGTTATCCAGATTCCATCCTGCACGCTTGTCAGTTCCAACGTCCTTATCCGTCATCGAATCTTCCTTTCCCTAAGGCACGGACAGGCCATGCCTTCCATGTGCTTATGCTTATTCAACTATAACCCTGCTTCGGCCTCTGCCTAACCAGTGACCTTAGGCTTTTATCTACAATCCGAACTAAAAAGACGATCTCATCTGATCCTTCGTAGGCTTCCACATGACTATAGAGAATATAACATTTACTGGCACGAAAAACATGAAGAAATGACAAAGAACCCGCGGTTCCCCGCAGGCTCCTCATCATCCGTGTGTTCCCCTTATTACGCACTGCGGCGGCTTCAAGCGTGCTGATGGCGGCTGCAGTCCCTGACTGGACTGGGTCGTCACTGTATAGCCCGAGTGATACGCAAGCTCATCTTCATGGAGGCAGCAATGTTCCTGGCCGTCCGCTCCATATTCACAGCGGCGGATTCAAAAGCCTCGGGCAAAGTAACCACTCCGGGCACGATGCTGAACAGCGCGTCGATGCCGTGATCATGGACGACGGCGCTGTCGTCAGACAAGGAGCCGGCGATCCCGATAACTGGCACGTCATACTTCTTCGCGGCCTTGGCAACTCCGATCGGGGTCTTGCCATAGATCGTCTGACGATCGATGCGGCCTTCCCCGGTGATGACCAGATCCGCATCCCTCACGATGTCCTCAAAGCGTGAAGCATTCAGGACGATATCGATTCCCCGCCGCAGATCCGCATTCAGGAAAGCGATCAGTCCGGCGCCAAGGCCGCCTGCCGCCCCCGCGCCCTCCTTCTCCCGAAATGTCTTGCCAAGCGCTTGCTCTGCTACATCTGCAAAATGAGACAGGTTCCGATCCAGCAGCTGCACCATATCCGGAGTTGCGCCTTTCTGCGGGCCGAACACGGCCGATGCGCCTCGCGGTCCCGTTAACGGATTATCCACATCGCAGGCCACCTCGATCCGAACACCCGCCAGTCTGGCATCCAGTCCGGACATATCCACCTCATGCAGGTCGGAAAGCGCGCCGCCTCCGGGGCCAATCTCTCTTCCCGAGCGATCCAGCAGCCTGCCGCCCAAGGCCTGGACCATCCCCGCCCCGCCATCGTTCGTGGCGCTTCCGCCAATCCCGATGATCATATGCTCCACCCCCTCCTCCAGGGCGAACCGAATCAGTTCACCGGTTCCCCGGGTTGAGGTGAGTAGCGGGTTGCGACGCTCGGCAGGCACGAGGTGCAGGCCCGAAGCTGCGGCCATTTCGATGATCGCGGTCCGGCCATCGCCCGTGATGCCGAAGAAGGCCTGAACCGGCTCGCCGAGCGGGCCTGTAACCACCCGTTCCATGATCGTGCCGCCCGTGGCGTCAACAAGGGAACGAACGGTTCCCTCGCCTCCATCAGCCATCGGCATTTTATAATAATCGGCATCAGGAAACACCGATCGAAACCCCTTCTCAATCGCCTCCGCCGCCTCCAGCGCGGACAAGCTCTCCTTGAACGAATCCGGAGCAATGACTATCTTCATCGTTGACATCTCCCTTTTTTGTGGCATTCTCCTTCATGACCGAACCGCCGATGCGCACTAACCCCAGAGTTTAAAGACACCGAACAGGAGGGTTGAAACCACCGCCAGCGTCAGACCGACAGCCGACTCGTACGGCACCAGCTTCAGACGCTCCTTGATATTCATGTTCACACTTCCGGCTGTTGCATGGAAGAAGCTGCCGTGCGGCATATGGTCGAGCACCGTGGCTCCCGCATGAATCATCGCCGCCCCTGCCAGTGCAGATATGCCGAGTCCAAGAATGGTGCTGCTGAACACGCCGCTGGCCACCGCCGTTCCGGCTGTTGTCGAGGCCGTCGCCGCCGACATGAAGATACCGGAGATCGGTGCCAGCAGATATGCCGGCAGACCGGATGCGCTCAGCGCGTCAATAATGACATCTCTTAGGGATGAGTTGGCGATAATGCCGGCCAGCGTCCCTGTACCGAGCAGCATGATGGCGACGCCCGACATTTTGCCAAGACCGGAAATTGCGTACTCGTTGATCT
The DNA here is from genome assembly GCF_002272015.1 of Paenibacillus campinasensis. Classification (GTDB taxonomy): domain Bacteria; phylum Bacillota; class Bacilli; order Paenibacillales; family Paenibacillaceae; genus Paenibacillus_AQ; species Paenibacillus_AQ campinasensis. Next base: position 3,505 of record NZ_NPBY01000031.1, read on the forward strand.
TCCTTGCCTTCCCCATCGCGATGGCGCCAATCAGTCCGCCAACGGGCAGCGCGATCATCGGGTCAATGTTGATGTTGAACAGCGGCCGCAGTGCCAGCAGGACTATCGTCACCAGCGGTGCGATCAGGGCCGTCAGGAAAGTCGGCATTCTGCTGTCTCCGGAGGCTTCAATATCCCGGTCCGAAACAGCAGAGCCCTTGTTCGCCATTCGCTTGGCCAGCATGTACGTCACCGCAATGCCGAACACTGCCGGGATGATCCCTGCAGCCATGATCGATGTCAGCGGGATGCCGAATGCATCCGAAGCTGCGATGGCGTTCGGATTCGGCGACATGATGTTGCCGGCTTTACCGCCGCCAATCATCGCCAGCAATATGGCGGTTTTGGACAATTGTGCGCGGCTCGCAATAGCCAGCGCAATCGGCGATACGGTAATGACCGCAACGTCGACGAACACCCCGACCGTGGTCAGAATCATCGTCGCGACCGCCAGCGCGAGCAGCGCACGCGATTCCCCCAGCTTCTTGACGATGGTCTCGGCGATGGACGATGCGGCTCCTGACTCGATCAGCACGCCTGCAAGTATGCCCGCCGCCATAATCCTCAACACCGCCGGAATAATGCCCTTGGCCCCTTCCACCATCAGATTGACCGTACTGGCAATATCGACACCGCCAATCAGCCCGCCGATTAAGGCACCGGCGATCATGCCGTAGGCTGGCGGCACTTTTCTCAGAATCAATACAATCGCTATGATTAAGGCACATATAGCTCCCAAAGCGCTTACGGTTACTTCCACGGCGAATTCCTCCCCGATGTTGACGTTATAGTGAAGCTTCACCTTTATTGTAAGCGTTTACCGAATGCGATTACATTGGCGGACAGGATGAAAAATGATGCGTAAAACCCGGCATCTATTGTGCATATGCACAATTAACGAAGGTGATGCCACAGCCGCGCGATGTACAGCTCCATCAATCCCTTCAAGTTCCGGGGGTCTCTGCCGGTCAGTTCTGTAATTTTGTCGAGCCGGTAGCGCAGTGTGTTTCGGTGAATGAACAATCGCTCCGCGATGCTGTGCAGCTCCCCGCCCTCCTCGATGAACACCTCCAGCGTATGCGCAAGCTCGCCCTTCTTCTCATGACCCAGCAGTTGCTCGTAGAAGGCAAAAGCCTGCTGATCCTCCTCTTCCCAAGCGAGTTGGGATAGCATAATCTCCAGCCGGTAGTCCTCGTACCGGTATACCCTCGCTCCGGCCCGGAGCCTGCCTCCAACCTGGATCGCGCTTCTTGCTTGGTTAAAGGAAGCTTGCAGTCCCTTCGGTCGTTCAGCCAGACTGCCGCATCCGATCAGAACGCTGCCGCCCGCCACCTGCAGGAGCCGTTTCAGAAACAGTGTCAGCTCCGTATTTTGCGCTTGGGGCGCCTCAGGCACCGATTTAAGAATGACGATTTCATGATTGAAGGTGACACCGATCAGATCCGACCTGCCAACTTCATACTGAACGGCCCGAACCCGCTTCTGCACTGCTGCTTCCGTACTATCAGGCCCATCGAGCACAATGACCATCCGCGGCTGCCTGAGCGCAATCCCTACCGCTCTCGCCCGCTCAATGACACTCTCTTCATCCACGTTCTCTTCCGAGATCAGCTGGTTGACAATGTCATTCTGAATCCGCTGTTTCCACTGAACATTCTCAAGCAGGAACGACTGCTCCAGTACAAGCTCGGCTGCCATTCTGACCAGCTCAGCATAGTTGCGAATGTCCTCGGGCTCTCCTGTAATTCCTACAACGCCGACAGTCTGGCCGTTAAAACTGATAGGCAGATTGATGCCCGGTCTTGAAGATTTCAGCTCCGCCGCCCTTAACTGGTCGATCTCGACACGCTCTCCTGTCCTGAGCACCAGCAGCGCGCCATCGTGAAGCTGACCGATTCGCTCCGGATCCCCCGAACCGATGATGACGCCGCTCTCATTCATGACATTAATATTGCGGTTTAGAATGCTCATCGTGCGCTCCACGATTTCCTGTGCCAGCTCCCGGGTTAGAAATTGCATGACTCGTATAACCTGCCCTTCTCCTTACCGTGTTGTATCCACTGTATCATAGTGAGAATGCACAATGAAATGTGGATGGATGACACCTGTCATATCAATCTCTTTACAGCTGTGAATGTTCCACTGCTTCCTGTCTCGCTACACTAGAATGGCATCCTATCCTAATGTATAGAAAGAGTGAGAATGATGGAAACACAACCTCAACGGATTCGCCTCCTGGACATTCTTCGAGGATTCGCAATTCTCGGCACGCTGGGAACCAACATATGGATATTCGCCCATCTCGGGGACTTGTCTTTCATTACAACCTTCAATCAGAGCGGGTGGTGGGAAAGCAACGATCTTCTCCGCATGATCGTGCTGTTTCTGGTGAACGGCAAGCTGCTTGGGCTGCTGACCATCATGTTCGGCGTCGGGATGGAATTGAAGTACCGTCAGGCTATGCGGCGGGGCAAGCCCTGGCCTGGCGTGTACATCTGGGTAGTCCTGTTTCTGTTCATGGAAGGCCTGCTGCATTTCATCTTCGTGATGGAGTACGATATTCTGATGAGTTATGCCGTTACGGCGCTCATATCGGCCTTCATCGTGAAAGGCGGCGAACGCTGGATCAAGCGGACGATGGCCCTGATCGGGAGCCTCCATGCCGCCTTCATGCTGGCGGTTCTTGCGCTCCTCCTCGCTGCAGGTGGCAACATATCGTTTGGCAGCGATTCCGGAGTGGTCGCCCTCTATCAGAGCGGAACTTGGCTGGAACAGGTACAATACCGCCTATCCCATTTCCTGGTGCTGCGACTGGAAGCTATTTTCACGATTCCGATGAATATATTTCTATTTCTGCTGGGTGTTCGGCTCATGCGCGCAGGTGCGTTCGCACCGGACGAGAAGGGAAAGAAGATTCGCGCCAGACTGCTCGCCATCGGGCTCTATCTGGGCCTTCCGTTAAACCTTCTTATATTTGTTCCCGGCGGCGCCTTCGACCTGACCGTGCGCTATCTCTTCGCTCCGCTGCTGTCGCTCGGCTATATAGCCCTCATCGGAAAAATGATACAATATACTAAATGGAACGGACTGTGGCACTTGCTTGAGAACGCCGGCAAAATGTCGCTCAGCTGTTATGTCATGCAGAATATCATCGCTTCCTGCATCTTCTATGGCTGGGGGCTCGGACTGGGAGGAAGGCTCGACTCATGGGCCATCCTATTCATATGGCTTGCCCTATCCGCCCTACAGTTAACGTTCGCTTCGCTGTGGCTGCGCTATTGTAAGCTCGGTCCGATGGAGGCTGTACGGAGGCGTCTACTCAGCGGGATCACTTCAAGATAAACGGATGGGAGAAGCGGAGGGGTTGGATGATCAGTAAAATATACCCGCGGGATCAGATCAAGCAATATCTGCTCATTGATGTCATCGCACTCGTGTTTTTGTTATATATGGTGCTGACCGCCCCTTCGGCGCTTGGCCTGTGGGCGAAGCTGGGGCTGCTGACAGCCTACCTCATCGCCTTCTATGTCGCGCTGTGGCGGCGGGATTTCTATCTGCTGGTGGCCGTGCTTGCCGGCGTTGCAATACTGACACTGCTCGGTGTGCATCTTAGTGCAAGCATGCTGGTGTTTGGATTTGTGTTCGCAGACCTGCTGGGAAGAGCGAGGTCGAAGTGGCATATTACGATCGGAATTGCAGCCATTGGTCTCATGACATTTATCGTCTCGCGGCTCGAGGCGGATGATCCTTTTGTACAGAGCATTACCTTTCTACCTGTCATGATTGTGCAGATGATCCTGCCTGTCGTCATCCATATCATAGAGCGTACCAAAAGCCTCCAGGGCAAGCTGGATGCAGCCAACCAGCAGCTGGAGCATTATATCCAGCAGGAGGAGCGGCAGCGAATTGCAAGAGATCTGCATGATACGCTGGGACAGACCCTGGCCATGATCAAGCTGAAGAGCGAGCTGGCTGCCCGCTGGATCGATCGGGACTCCTCCAAAGCCAAGGCGGAGCTGATGGACATTCTGACCTCATCAAGAACCGCACTGAAGCAGGTGAGAGAGCTCGTGTCCGACATGAAGTTCATCTCCCTGACTCAGGAAATCGAGCGCTCCCGGGAGCTGCTGAGAACCGCAGGCATCCAGCTGGAGGCTGCGGGGCACAGCACGCTGCCGCTGCTCTCCAGCGTCGAGGAGACGATGCTTGCGCTCTGCGTCCGTGAGGCGACAACGAACATTATCAAGCATAGCCAGGCCAAGCATTGCTTCATCCGAATTGATACCGCCGGCGATCATGTTCATGTCACGATTGCTGATGACGGTGTAGGGCTTGGCGGAAGAAATAGCGGAAATGGAATTTCGTCCATGATGGAGCGAATGAAGTCGCTTCAGGGAAGCCTGACCGTGGACGATGCTGAGGGCGGGGGGACCGTGGTGTCGTTGCTGCTTCCGTTCCGCCAGCAAGAGAAGGAGGAGAAGCCATCATGATTCGAGTGGTGATTGCCGAGGATCAGCAACTGCTCCGAGGAGCGCTCACCTCGCTGCTTCGATTTGAAGAAGATATCGAGGTTGCTGCCGAGGTGCCGGACGGAAATGAGGCCTGGGAAGCGATCCAGCGCCATCAGCCTGATGTATGCGTGCTCGACATTGAGATGCCAGGCATCAGCGGACTGGAGCTGGCAGAGCGTATCCGGGCAGCCGATTTGCCCTGCAAGGTCATGATTGTAACCACATTCGCCCGCCCCGGCTACCTGCAAAAAGCGATGGACGCCCGGGTCGAAGGCTATCTGCTCAAGGATGAGCCGATTGATTACCTGATTGAAGCCATCCGCCGGGTAGTCGCCGGCGAGCGCGTGATCAGCACGGATCTCGCAGCTGCGCTCTTCATGAGAGAAGAGAATCCGCTGAGCCACCGGGAGGTGGAAATGCTCCGCCTGACCAAGAAAGGCATGACCACCAGCGAAATTAGCAAAGCCCTGTATCTTACCAAGGGCACCGTCAGAAACTATCTATCCTCAGCCATTCAGAAGCTGGAAGCCGACTCGCGACAGCAGGCGGTTCAGATTGCGGAGGAGAAGGGCTGGATTTAACAGAAATCGAGGAGCAGCTGGTTCTTATGATATTAGAAAGTAGAAGAGCCGCCCTCGCGGGCGGCCCTGTGATACACCGCGATCGCGGCAAGAAGGAAAAAATGTGATCCTCCGGCTACTTCAGATTGACCGTGTGGTTGAGCTCGGTCTCAGAGCGGGCGCCTGTAAGCTGGGAGAACATCCGCTTCATCATTTTGGTCCAGTTGCCTGTCTCCCAATATTCAGCCGCTTCCGCCTTCACCTTGATCAGAACAAGCTGCGGATCATCGCTTGTCGTTTGCAGCAGCTTGGCATATCCCGGGTTCCACAGTTCCTTGATTTTCGCCCGATCCTCAATCCGTTCGCCTTGTCCGCGAATCGAAACATAGGATTTCCCGACATAAGCCACGTTGACATGCGGATTGTCTTGAAGCTGATGGTACTTGTCCGTATCTTCCTTGGTCAGAAACCAAAGATCACCGTCAAACTCCACCTCCTGCGTCTTCATAGGGCGCGAAACGAGCCCGTCCTCAGAAACGGTTGTCAGCATAGCTATATCAATCCCTTTGATCAGCTCCCGGACCGTCTCCACTGCCTCCTGATGTGCCGTTGTTTGACCATTCGCCATTGTTCTCACTCCAGTTCTTCGTGGTTGATTGTTTCAACGTTAGGTTAAGCAAGCCGGACCCAAAATAAACAGACAACGCAAAAAGACCAAAACCTCCGTCTCCGGCTGTCTTGGTCTTGACTTAAGACTTTCCGTGCTTTCGCACTCTGCTCAGTTCTCGGACTGCAGGCCGTTCACAAACGCCTCAAAGCTTGGCGCCAGCGGGGTAATGCGGTAACCGTCTGCCTTGTCCACATGGACAACCTCGGGAACCCCGTCGTTACCGGATTCACGATAATCGAGCATGACCACCTCGCTGTCCGACGGACATGTTGCAATGACAACACCGATCTCAGGGTAGCCGCCCTGCTCAATGATATGCCGGCTGCCAGCGGATCCGCAAAGGGAAAGCTTCTTCTCCCGTCCGATGCCGAGAATGCCTGAAATTGTAATCGACTCCTTCTCCTCCGAGCCTGTCCCCCCGAGCAGGAAGAGGCGCTTGCGGGGAATCCCTCCGTTATGCTGCTTCATCATATGTACATAATGCGGCGGCAGCTTGAATACGAGCTCTTCTTCCACCGAGGCGATCAGCCCATCTGTCGGAGAAGCCATCGTATATTGTTCAGCTGCAGGGTGACTGTCATCCCAAAAATCTGCTGCGTTGACATTCCTGGCAGCAGTTGATCGAGCGGCCCGAGCAGCGGCTGCTTTCGCCTTCTCTTCCTTCTTCTTGATCAAGTCCAGGAACTCCAGCGTGTCCTCATCGTCAGGCTCCAGACGATCTGCATGCTCAAAGGCACGACGGGCATCCTCGTAGCGCTTCAAGTAGTAATAGGCCAGACCGATGCGGTAATGCCACAACGCGTCCTCCTGTCCTTCCTCCTCGATCAAGAGAAACTGCTCCACCGCTTCCTCGTAACGCTCCAGATTGTTAAGCGCCCGCCCCAAATGGCTGATCAGCTCGTAATCCCTTTCCTCCTCAGGTATTTCCGTGATGGCATCTACAATTTCTTCGAATTCATCTTCCTCATGCCATGTTTCCAGCTGTTCGATTAAATCCTCTCGCATCATTTCTGCCTCCTACCTTATCATCCCTTATGCAAATTATATCATTCTTGACAGCCGCCTCTCCACTTTGCCGGTGACGCTTTCACGTCAATTCTGGCTGCATTGGGGGCGACCTCTGAACAGCGTCCGCTATAGCAACAATGGACCGCTCGCTGGCTGCCTCCTGGCAGCTCCCTTCAGCGGCTGCTTCTCGCTGCTGTCCTGCCTTCGATTACGAATTGTGCCGCAGCTGCACACTGCTCCTCACGAACACCCTCCAACGTGACAAATCCATGCGGCTTATGCTGCTCCAGCAGCTCCCAAAACAGCGGATAATGCAGTTCTCCAAGCCCTGCCGCTGTCTCCTTAAGTTCTCCATCCGAACGGAGGATCAGGTCCTTGGCATGGGCGCTAACGATGCGAGATCCGAACTGCTCAAAGGCAGATTGGATAACCTCGTCCTGGCGTTCATAATTGGAAGCGTTTAATAAATTGCACGGATCGATAACGACTCCTACACATGAGGAGGGGAAGCGTTCGAGCGTTGCGGCCATCGTATCCGGCGAGTCTATCAGATGCCCTTGCGCAGCCTCCAGTCCAATCGTTACGCCCCACCGTTCAGCCTCTTCCACCAGCTCCTCCAGCGCATGATGCAGCCGCTCCCAATATTGCGGCAAGCGAGCAGAATCCTCGGGTTTACCCACCTCCGTAGCTACGATCGGAGCTCCAAAATGCCGCGCACAGCGGAGATGCTCCTTAAACCGGTCGATATTATGCCGATAGACGTCATCATCCAGATCAACCAGGCTTGCGTAACAGCCCAGCACCGCTATACGAACCTGATGCTCCGCAAAAGCACCGCCAATCTCACTCGCCAAGCCCGGGCTGAGCTTTCCAAGTGAGCAGTCCACATCCGTAATCGCTTTGGACAGCGCAAGCTGAACATACGGAAACCCATATTCAGCGACCTTCCGTGCCAGCTCCTTATACGGCTGCTTCCCCAACAGATGCGCTAAAATTCCGACGGACATCATCCTCTCCTCCTACCTATGGCTATATTTCCCCCGGTACGCCTTAGCAGCTTGATCAGCATCATGCATGATGACACGTCCAGGTCCCTGCATTTAAGATAACATGATTTCCTTCTTCTGGAAACGGATAGAGGTTCGGATGACTAAGCAGGTATAATCTAGCATCAACATTGGTTCAGTTCCCCCCCGGGAGTATCCCGCTTTTATTTGAAATGTTAAAGCTCTTGCATATATGATAGCTGTAACTATATTTCTGGGAGGCATCCTACGTGGCAGTACTTATTAATGAACAAATCAGAGCTTCCGAAGTTGATCTAACCGGCTTAAGCGGTGAGCATCTCGGGGTGGTATCCAGAGAGGAAGCACTCGCGATGGCACGGTCACAAGGACTGGATCTCGTCTGCACCTCGCTCATGAGCAGTCCTCCGCCATGCACTTTGGTTCCCAAAGGTCGAGGAAAGGCCCTGGCACAGAAGAAAGCAGCGCCAACCAAGCCGGACGCCAGCCGTAATAGCGGGAAGAGCAAGAGCGCCAAGGAAAAGGTGAAGGAGTTCCGCTTCACTGCACATATCGAGGAGCATGACTACGACACCAAGCTTCGCCAGGCAGACAAACACCTCCGCTCAGGCAAGCCTGTTCAGCTCGTCGTCAAAGCGACCGGAGCCAAAGAAGCTGCCGCCGCCAAGGCGGTTTTGGAGCGGCTGCTGATGGACCTGAAGGATGTCGGAGTGAAAGAGAGCGGCATTCAGACGAGCGGCAAAGGCTCGCAGGTGAGAGTGAATCCGAAATGAATAGAAAAGGTGAATCCTGACACACCAACCTTCACGGTTGGTGTTATTTTTATGCAACTGGCTTGAAAACAAGGCCCATTTAATCGTTAATTCAATTTGATAACAAGGTTGTAGAGTTTTTGTAGAGTTTTTGTAGAGTTCCCCTTGATAAATTTAACAATGACGAATTTTGATATTTTTTAGCGAAATCATGTGAAATCTTGGGTAGTTTTTTCATTACATTTAATAAGGAAGGTGAATAATCAAGCAACTACGTGTATGAAGAAAATGGATCATAAGACAACGATATCGAAATCGTAAAACGACGTACGATAGTAACACTAGAGACATCTTAGAAAGGAATGATCTGAATGCACGCCCACCATATTAATTTGCGTAAAATCGGGATTATGTTTCTGATTTTTACGCTAGTCTTTACGGGCATTAGCGTAAGTTTAGGAGCTCCGGTAAGCTATGCCGCTTCTTCGGCAGTTTACGTATCCAGTAGCAAGGGCGATGACATCAATGGTGATGGATCTGAAGCGACGCCATACGCTACCTTAAAGACGGCCTATACAGAGGTTAGTGACGGGGGAACGATATATCTCCTGGACGACATCACACAAACTACTAAAAACTCAGAGGCACTTAAGCTTAATTTAGACAAGCGCGTTACGATAACAACGGCTCCTGGAGTAAATACTGTTATGATTAAGCGTGGTGAGCCAAGCGGTAATAACGCTCTAGACACGCAATTTGATTTAACTTCAGGAGAGCTAACATTAAAAAATATTATCATTGATAGCAATTTCAATAATCAGAGGATCAGTGGAAGAATAGTTAATGTCTTTGGAGGTTCACGACTGATTATCGAAGAAGGGGCTGTTTTACGTGGAAGTAACTCAGGATTTTCTGGAAGCGTAATTCATGTCGACAACACAGGATCGGTCGTAGAAATGAAAGGTGGAGAAATTAGAGAAAATATTTCTACCGGCGCGGCGGTCTTGGTGGATAGTGGATCACAATTTATTATGACCGGGGGCCTAATCACGGACAATATTGGTGGAGGAATTTCATTCCGCAGTAATCCTAGTGGTATGCTCGTAATGTCGGGTGAGGCACGGATCACGGGGAATACCAATAGTACGGGCAAAGCGTTAAACGTTAATATGGCAAACTATAAAAGTCTTATTTTAGATGGTCCGTTTACTGGAGAGGCAGGTATTACCACACAGAGTATGACAGCAGGGACCCAGTTTGGACAAGCAACAGATGCCGGCTTGGGCAGTATTGAAAATCTGTTTGCCGACTCTGGTGCTCTTCTTGCAAGTTATGATGCAAACAATACTCTGGTATGGCGATCATTCAAGAATGAAATAAGCCAACCGAGTACCGATGGTGAGATTACGGGGACAACGCTGACGGCGAACGGGAACTGGGAACTCCCATTAGATGATACTCTCAATCCAGGTGCATATACGATCACAGTTTCAGCAAGTAATAAGAAAACTCAGTCGGAACCTGTAAATAGACAATTTGTAGTAGTAGATAAAACGGCGCTAGAAAACAAAGTGACCGAAATTAGCAACGAAAACCTGGTTCAGGCAGAATACACACCAGCCACCTGGCAGGCTTTGCAGGATGCGCTGGACGAAGCTAACCGGGTACTGAACGACGGAAATGCTACACAAGAGCAAGTTAATAACGCACTTCAGGCAGTACGCGATGCAAGAAATGCACTGGCACGAAAGCTCATCATACCATCTACGGGCGCCCTTCATCCGAATGTGTCTGCAGATGTTTATGAATACTCGATGAACGTGGACTACAGCACAACCGAGCTTCGATTCACGGTAAATCCGGTAACCCCAGATGCAACGATTACATTGAATGGGCATCGTAGTAAACAGTGGACAAGCCAGTGAGGCTATTGCTCTGAATGTAGGAAGTAATGAAATCACGATGGTTATTACAGAGAAAGACGGAACAACCTCCACATACACCATTAACGTAACGAGAGCAGCTGCTCCGAACGGTGGAGGTAACAATGGCGGTGGAAACGGCGGCAATAGCGGCAATAATGGAGGCAGCGGAAATATCACTACACCTCCTCCTAGCCCAGCACCGTCTAATGTTGAAAGAATTACGGTCAATGTCGAAGCTAGCGGAAAAGGCGTCGTGGCTCAGACCGTTATCGAACGGACAAGCAATGCCGATGGCACCAAGAGTGATAAAGTAACATTTGAATCGTCCAAGGCGACTGAAGCCGTCCAGAAAACACTGGCAGCAGGCTCAACCGCAGTTCGCATTGTCATTCCTGATGAGAATGACGAAGTGAAGGATGTACGGGTAGAGCTTCCTGTGGCGGCACTTAAAACCGTGCACGAGTCAGGACTCGATCTCGAAATCTTCACCGATAACGGGATGATCACCATTCCAAATGCATCGCTTCGTGATTTGAATCAAAATCTGTACTTCCATCTCGTGCCTATCAAGCAAGTTGATGAGCGCAAGCAAGTGGAAGAACGGGCCAAGAAGGAACAGCTCGTTCGAGAAGTATTGAATGATGGCAATATCTATGTCGTCGATCGTCCATTCACGATCGAAACGAACATGCCTAGCCGTCCTGTACAGATCACCTTGCCAATGAACAGCAGCCATATTCCGGCAGATGCCTCTAAACGGGCGTTGTTCCTGTCGAATCTGGCCATCTTCATCGAGCATAGTGATGGAGAGCGCAAGCTGGTTACACCTGAACTTGGCGAATATGCAGAAGGCGTTCTAGGTCTAACGTTTGAAATCGGGAAGTTCAGCACATTCACGATCCTGAATCTGGACCAGGGTGCAGAAGGCACACACAGCGCCTATATGGTCGGCTTCCCGGACGGAACCTTTAAACCGGCTCAAGCCTTGACCCGTGCCCAAATCGCTACCATTCTGTCTCGGGTGCTGGATCTGCCTGCAGCAGGTACAGCTGTCGCTTACCCTGACGTAACCGAAACACATTGGGCAAGCGAGGCCATTCGTTTCGCGACCGTCACTGGCCTAATGCAGGGAATGCCAGATGGCAGCTTCCAACCGGAAAAAGCGATCTCCCGTGCAGAAATGGCCACCATCATTGCCCGTCTGCAGAATCTGACGGGAGAAGCGAATCACAGCTTCAGTGATGTGCGCGGCCACTGGGCTGAAGGCAGCATCGCGAATGTATATGTAGCTGGGTACATGGAAGGAATGCCGGATGGCAGCTTCCAGCCTAACAAAACATTAACGCGTGCTGAAGCGGTGGTTGTATTCAACCGTCTTCTTCCAAAGAGGCCCACTGTACGAAGTCACAGCCTCTTGGACCGATGTAGCTACGACCCACTGGGCATTCCATCATATTGAAGAAGCGTCCCGGGATCACAGCTATATCACTCGGAATGACGGCGGTGAGACCATCGTCGAGTAAGTCATAGTCTCCATAAGAACAACATCTAATCCATAGCCCCCAACCACTCTCTGGTTGGGGGCTATTTATGTTCCCAAAATAACACGACATCCAACTTCTCCGCATTGCAACCAAAGGCGATATCCGATATATTGGTTTTATGAATACGAATCATATTAAACCCATTAAACGACTGTCCCTGCGCGATGAGGTTTATCATGCATTAAAAAAGTCGATTATCACACTGGAATTGCAGCCAGGCCAGCGGCTGAGCGACAAGGAGTTAGCCGACCAGTTCGGCATTAGCCGCACCCCGGTCAGAGAGGCATTGAAAAGGCTTGAAGACGAAGGACTTATAGGATCACTCCCCGGTTCTTCAACGTTTGTGGCACCCATCCAATTCGAGGAGGCGAAGCATGCATTTACGGTGGTTGCCGCGCTGCACGCATTAGCAGCAAGGCTCGCATGTCCTATTATGCAGGAGGAGGACATCGCCGCTCTGGAAGCGATCAATGAAGAACTGCGGCTGGCCATTGAGCAGGGCGATGTTATTCAGGCCATAGAGGCGGATACCCGGTTTCATCACGTTTTCCTTGATGCGGCTGCCAATCCGGAGATCCTGCTGGCCATGGAGCGCTGTGTTCCGAAGATTCACCGTCTGGAGGTCGCGCAATTCAATCATGTTAAAGGGATCGGATCGGTAGCGCAGCATCGGCGCATCCTGTCGGCACTCCGCAACAAGGAGTATGAGAAAACGGTCCGGCTTGTCGAAGAAAACTGGTTAAGTCTTGGCGAATTGCTGACACAACCAACGGAGCCGAGGTGAGTCTTTATTGAGACCTGTGTTGATCGGAATGGGCGCGGCTTTCTTTTTTGCCTTTACCTTTGTGCTTAACTCATCGATGCAGCTGTCCGGAGGCAGCTGGATCTGGAGCGCCTCGCTGCGGTATCTCTTTATGCTTCCTTTTCTCTTAATCATCGTGCTTGCAGGACGCAAGCTGCGCCCGCTCTGGCACGAGATTCGAAGAAAGCCCGGCGCATGGCTGCTATGGAGCTGTATCGGGTTCGGCTTGTTTTACGCCCCGCTATGCTTTGCCGCCGCGTATTCGCCTGGCTGGCTGATTGCAGGCACCTGGCAAATCACCATCATATCGGGCGCGCTTCTGACCCCTTTATTTTTCGAAACGAGGCATACACCGCAAGGGCCTGTCCAGGCCCGGGCAGCACTTCCGATCAAGGGGCTGGGCATGTCGCTCATCATCCTGCTGGGCATTGTGCTGATGCAGCTGGATCATGCCGGAAGCCTTTCTACCCGTGACCTGCTGTTCGGATTTGTGCCCGTGCTGATCGCCTCCTTCGCCTACCCGCTCGGAAACCGCAAAATGATGGAGCTGTGCGAAGGACGGCTCGATACCACCCAGCGTGTGTTAGGTATGACCATCGCCAGTTTGCCTTTCTGGCTGCTGCTCTCCGTTTACGGCGCTATGACCGTCGGGATGCCTAGCACCGGGCAGACCTTTCAGGCGCTGCTGGTTGCGCTTCTCTCCGGTGTAATCGCTACGGTACTCTTCTTCAAGGCGACTGACATGGTGCGGGGAAATATGCAGCAGCTGGCTGCCGTAGAGGCAACCCAGTCGATGGAGGTGCTGTTCGCCCTGGCCGGCGAGCTCTGGATTCTGTCCATGCCGATCCCTTCTCCCTTAGCATGGTGCGGTGTAATCATCGTCATGATCGGAATGGCACTGCACAGCTTGATGTCCAATAGACAAGAAACCCGCTATATTCACCTGCCCCACAACCAACGAGTTGAAAAAGGTTGATCCCCCGAGCATTACCGAGGGGCGGCTGCGAGCCAATCACAGCTCTTGGCCGTCCTTCCTTCCCCACAACCGTCCCCATATCTATACCGTTCTTTCTCCGACTTCTCCGTCCTAACTGCCTCTTAGAACCTTACCGCCACCCGCCATCATTTGAAAAGCCGCTTATTCCCCGCTTTTGCCTGCCCACAAGTAACGCCATGTCAGACGCTGAACAAGCCCAAAGCATAACTCTCAGGCGTAAGGGAAAGCTATCGCTGAAAAAAAGATGGAGGTGCTCCCGATCGCTATGAAACCACGTACACTCGCCCCTCATGAGTCGATGGACCTTCACGAGGTGCTCAACTTTAAGACATTGTGCCTGGCCAAATCCAAGTTGATGCAAGGCCTTGTGTTTGACCAGGAGCTCAAGGCGCTGATGCAAAAAGATGTAGAACAATCCATACAGGCGATTCAAGAGCTGCAGTCGGTCTACGAAAGCGTTCCTTTTCAGGCCCCAGTACCCGAAAGTCGGCCGGAACCCATCCTGAATGATGGAGGACCACTTCAATGAATAACGATTACTTGGATCCGATTAACGCGCTTAACATGCCGGAGATGGCCGATATGACACTCGCGGTCGATTTCTTGATGCGTGCGAAGGAAGGCGTCCGCAACACGGCTATCGCGCTGACCGAGACCGTATCGCCAGAAGCCCGTTCCCTGCTCCGCCGTCAGTTAAGCCAAGGAATTGCACTGCACCAGGAAATTACCGATCTGATGATGCGCAAGAAATGGTTCCATCCTTATGAGCTGACCGAACAGTACCAGCTTGATCAGCTTGCTGCCAAAAACACCATCATGATTGGACAGATGAACCTCTTCCCTGACGATACCAGCCGCAAGGGGATGTTCGATCGCACGCCCGATGAGCATGTAGGAGGACACCAAGCATGAAAGCCGTAACTTACCAAGGCATTAAAAATGTAACTGTCAAAGACGTCCCTGATCCCAAAATCGAAAAACCTGACGATATCGTGATTAAAGTATCGAGTACGGGCATATGCGGCTCAGACCTGCACCTGATTCACGGGATGATCCCCAATCTCCAGGAGAACTATATTATCGGCCATGAACCGATGGGGATTGTGGAAGAAGTCGGCCCCGAGGTTACGAATCTGAAGAAAGGCGACCGTGTCATCATTCCCTTCACCATCGCGTGCGGGGAATGCTTCTTCTGCAAAAATCAGCTGGAAAGCCAATGCGACAATTCCAATGATAACGGCCAGATCGGCGCCTATTTCGGTTATTCCGGCAATGCTGGCGGGTATCCCGGCGGACAGGCTGAGTACTTGCGCGTTCCGTTCGCGAATTTCACCCATTTCAAAATCCCGGAAAGCTGCGAGGAACCCGATGAGAACCTGTGCCTGATCAGTGATGTCCTGCCCACCGCATTCTGGAGTGTGGACAACGCAGGCGTCAAAAAGGGAGATGTTGTGATCGTCCTCGGATGCGGCCCTGTAGGGCTGATCGCCCAGAAATTCGCATGGCTGAAAGGCGCTTCGCGCGTCATTGCTGTTGATTACGTCAACTACCGTCTGGAGCACGCCAAGCGCACCAACAACGTAGAAATTGTCAATTTCGAGCAGGAAGAGAACGTTGGCGCCTATCTCAAGGAGATCACCAAAGGCGGTGCGGATGTGGTCATCGACGCCGTCGGGATGGACGGCAAGATGAGCGATATGGAGTTTCTGGCCAGCGGGCTGAAGCTTCAGGGCGGGACGATGAGTGCGCTCGTGATCGCCACCCAGGCGGTACGCAAAGGAGGCACGATTCAGATAACCGGGGTGTATGGCGGACGCTATAACGGATTCCCGCTCGGTGACATCATGCTGCGCAACATCAATATCCGCTCCGGCCAGGCACCGGTCATTCACTACATGCCGCATATGTATGATCTGATCACCTCCGGCAAAATCAATGCCAGCGACATTATTACCCACGTCATTCCGCTTAGCGAAGCGAAGCATGGGTATGACATCTTCGATACCAAGACAGACAATTGCATCAAAGTGGTGCTGAAGCCATGACCCATTATAACTTTAGGAGGGAGAACGCAAATGAATACAGCCGACTACGGTTTGCATGAGACACTGGAGGTGCATGAACTGGCAGCCTTCAAGACGCTCTGCATGACCAAAGCCAAAGCGATGAAGCTGCTCGTGTCTGACCCTGAGCTGAAGCAAATTTTACTGGATGACGTTGAGATATCTACTAGGCAGCTCCAGGAGCTTAGCCATATTTTAGCCAACTCGGACATAAGGGAGATGAGATCGTGAATCCAATTATTGAGCGCATTATGGGGCTGGATAAACTGACGGACGAGATGGTGGCCATGGATTTTCTCATTAGCGCCAAAACCGGGGTCCGAAACTATGCGATGGCTGTAACTGAATGCGCCAGCCCGGAGATCAAGTCCATTCTGATCCAGCAGCTGGAGGAAGCGGTGGACACCCATGAGAAAATCATCGGCTACATGATGGAACGCGGCTTCTACAAGCCTTATGAGATGAATGAACAGATTGAGCGGGATCTGACCAATATTCAAACCGCTTTGAACATTCCATCATGAACCCATAGCAAAGAGGCTCTGCATACGATCTGCGGAGCCTCTTTGCTATTTGGATATGTTAGCCTGGTTATTCCGGTTGTTTAGCAACCAGCGGCGGCGGCACCAGCCACCCCTTCTCCTTGTTCATACGCAGAACACGAAGTCCCAGTGCTGTTTTGGTCACATGATACTTCGCAAACAGAGCTCCTACATCCTCCCTAATGCTAAGCCCCATCGTCTTGCTGCAGGAGACAAGACCCAGTGCATTATCCGCCGCCAGCTTGGCTGCGATCTCCGGATCGGTGAACCGGGCTCCTGGAGGGATGTCCTCCAGCTCTGCAGCTGGGCGTTCCGCCAGCATAGGCGACGGAGAGATTCCGTTATCCGTCAGCAGCTCGTCGCATTCCTTCACTTCCAGCCTGGCTTGATCCAGAAAATCCTGAATGAGCTTTTTCAGCTCCTTGTCCCCAGCATGATACATGTACGCTTCGTAACATGAAATGCTTCCTTTTGCCATCATGGACGCTTCCCATATGCTGAATACTTCACCGTAATGCAAAGGCTCGTCCTTCGGGTTGCCGCTTAATATTCCCATACTGTCCAGCTCCTTTAATCATGGTGTTGAAACAATGCCATTATGCGCTGAAATCGTCCATTTCATGCTTCCTGGCCGAAGATGATTGCATCCCCTTCATGGAGACTAACCGGCACAACGCATGGAAATGATTGCTTGCAATCAGACCGCATAGAACCGGCGTTAGCGAATAAAACTGAAGATGACTCACCATCCCAGGAAATCGGAGGCAAACGATATGTACTTTTACAAGGAAGACCTGATCAATATCATTGTGCCGGACAAGCCGGACCCGGCGGCCGCCAAAGTGTTGCAGGAGACGCTCGGGGGAAGATTCGGAGAAATGCGGACGATGATGCAATTCTTCTTCCAGAGCAACAACTTTCGGGGCAAGGCAACGCAATTCCGCGATTTGATCCGCGGTGTGTTCCTGGAAGAAATCAGCCATGTGGAGCTGGTACAGCATACGATCAACCAGTTGCTGACGGGATCTGGAGCAGAAGGCGTTGGCGACGCTGGCGCTGACGGCGCTCCGCTAGATGAAGCCGTGAAGCATGCGAACCCCCACCATTATATTATGGGCGCGCAAAGCTCCCTGCCGGTTGATGCAGCCGGAAACCCGTGGAACGGCAACTATGTGTACGATCACGGGAATCTCGTAGCCAATCTGATGGACAATCTTGTGCTGGAATCCACGGGCGTGCTTCAGAAATCAAGAATTTATGAGATGAGCACCAATAAAACGTTCCGGGAAACCCTTGCTTTTCTGATCGTTCGCGACAATGCCCATCAAAATGCGTTTGCCAAGGCGCTGGAAACGCTCGGTGTGGAATGGGGCAAACTGTTCCCGGTACCGAATTACGATATTCACAAGTATCCGGAATGTCAGAAATACGTCGATATGGGCTTCCATAATGCCCAATTCAATTTCCGTCTGGACAACACGCGCATCGGCGAAATATTCAGCGGCCAGACGCCGAGCAGAAACGGCGGCAGTCTGCAGGTCACCCAGCCTCCGGAAGGGTTCCCGCTGCCTATGATGCCGGAGATGCCTAATGAACACAGCCCAGGCCTGCACGATCTGAACGCTTGATACAAGTTTACACCTCATCAATGCCGCCCTGTTATTAACAAGGCGGTATTGTTGTTGTTCGAAAGGTTATATCCAATTCAGGCTCATAGTCAGACTGGAAACGGGACACAGTAAGGAACAAGCGGTATCCACGAGCAGACATTGCCCTGACCCCCTCCTTGAGTCGGACCAATATTAAGTTTCTATGCCGCTGGACTTAAACTCGAACAGATGACCCTGCCTGACGGCATGATCTTTCGAAGAATCCCGCTGAATTTATCGTTTGAGACAGTCGACATCTTATTGTATTATGGTTAGGGAGACCGGCCGGGTGCCGGTCCTTCAAATTTTAAATAAAGTGAGTCGAGGACACGAGATGAATCCGAGTGCGTTAAATTATAGAATGCCGCCCGAATGGGCAGAGCATGAACGAACCCTGATTTCCTGGCCGGTGCAGGAATCAATGACTTTTCCGGAGGATTATGAAACGGTATGCAACGGCTATGCCGAGGTGATCAAGGCGATCGCTGAGTTCGAGCCGGTCACCGTTCTGGTCGATCCTCAGGAAGTGAAGAAAGTATCGCTTATGCTGGGTGAGGACAACATTGAGCTGCTTCCCCTGGAACACAGTGACGCCTGGCTGCGCGACAACGGCCCGACCTTCGTGAAGAACGAATCAGGCGAGCTGGCGGGTGTGAACTGGAAATTCAACGCATGGGGCGAGAAATATGCGCCGTGGGATTTGGACAACGCGGTGCCTACAGCGCTGCTGAAGCATTATGGCGTCAAGCAGTTCGATGCTCCGCTCATCTTGGAGGGTGGCTCCATTCATGTTGATGGTGACGGGACGCTGCTCTCGACAGAGGAATGCCTGCTGAACCGGAATCGGAACGCGGATCTAAGCCGGGAGCAAATCGAAGAATTGGTACAAGCCTATACCGGTACCGAGAAGGTCATTTGGCTAAAGCGCGGACTGGATGGGGACGAGACCGATGGTCATATTGACAACATCGCCTGCTTCGCGGCACCGGGGAAAGTCATTCTCCAAGTGTGCGAAGATCCGAAGGATGAGAACTACGCCATCACGCAGGAAAATCTGCAGATTCTGGAGCAGGCACGCGATGCGCGCGGACGCGCCCTTGAAATTGTGAAGCTCCAGCAGCCGCCGAAGGCCTTTTACAAGGAGAGCCGCCTGACGCTTAGCTACCTGAATTTCTATTTCGTGAATGGCGGAATCATCCTGCCGGTATTCGGGGGCGCTGCTGCTGAAACCGACCGTCTGGCGGTCGAGACGCTTCAGGCTGTATTCCCGGATCGCCGAATTCGCACGATCGACGGCATGGCCATCATCGGTGAGGGCGGAAACGTGCACTGCATCACCCAGCAAATGCCGGCAAGATCGTAACAGCAGCTGACGAGCTAATGTAGGGATAAACGATACAAGGAGGGGAACCGCTTGAGAAAAGTAAAGGTTGCAGCGACACAAATGAGCTGCTCGGGCAGCATCGAAGAGAATATCGCCAAGGCGGATAAGCTCGTTCGGGAAGCGGCCCGGCAGGGTGCGCAAATTATTTTGCTTCAGGAATTGTTCGAAACCCCGTATTTCTGCCAGAAGGAGAAGTCGGATTATTATACGTATGCTACAGAGCTTGAGCATAACAAAGCGGTGAATCATTTCCGTCAGGTGGCCAAGGAACTGAAGGTCGTGCTGCCGATCAGCTTCTACGAGAAGAAGAACTATGCCCGTTATAACTCGCTGGCCGTTATCGATGCCGATGGCGAAGTGCTCGGTCACTATCGCAAGAGCCACATCCCCGATGGTCCGGGCTATGAAGAGAAGTTCTATTTCAACCCCGGCGACACCGGATTCCAGGTGTGGAAAACCCGTTACGGCAAAATCGGCGTAGGCATCTGCTGGGACCAATGGTATCCGGAAGCCGCCCGCGTCATGGCGCTGATGGGCGCTGAACTGCTGCTTTATCCGACCGCGATCGGATCAGAGCCGCAGGATACGAGCATCGATTCCAAGGATCACTGGCAGACCTGCATGCTGGGCCATGCAGCAGCCAACCTGATTCCCGTCATCGCCTCCAACCGGATTGGCCGCGAGGAAGATGAGGATTCTGCCATTGACTTCTACGGTTCTTCCTTCATCGCTGGACCGCAAGGGAATAAAATCGTCGAAGCTGGACGGACCGAGGAGACGGTGCTGACCGCCGAGTTCGATCTGGATGAGCTGGAGACGATGCGGATCGAATGGGGAGTATTCCGCGACCGACGTCCTGAGCTGTACAAGCGAATCATTACTTATGATGGGGAGACCACCCTGTAACAGACATTTATTGAAGCAGCAAGCGATGAGCGGTGCAACGTTGAACAACGTCGTGCCGCTTTTTTTCATGGTCAAAGGGTTGGGATGGCGGTTCCTTCCACATGTGCATTCCTTCACATGTTAGATTACCTCACGCAGTTCAGAAAAGTTAATTGTCACACTGACCTGATTCTGCTAAAATCTCTTTAAGATGTTATCCATAAAAATAGGGGGATTCTTACATGAACATGAAGAAATGGGGTTTGTTCCTCATCTCCGCCATATTGACCGTGTCGATTGTCGGCTGCGGATCGAATTCGAACGGCAGCGGCGAAGGTGCGCAAGGCGGCGCCTCAGAGGGAGAACAAGTGATTAAGTTCGCGACCGACGCGAACTATGCACCGATGGAGTACATGGACAAAGACAAGATCGTTGGCTTTGACATTGATTTTCTGGCTGCGGTCATGGAAGAGGCAGGCCTTCCGTATGAAGTTGCCAATACCGGCTGGGATACGATGCTAGCCAGTGTGAGACAGGGTACCGAGTATCAGGCAGGCATCTCTTCCGTATCGATTACGGAGGACCGCAAGGCAAGCTATGATTATACGATCCCTTATTTTGAATCCACGAACATGATCATGGTGAAGGAAGGCAGCGACATCCAGAGCGCGCTTGATCTGGAAGGCAAGAAGGTCGCCGTTCAGGGCGGCACCACGGCCGACATTATCGTCAGCGAGCTGTTCGGACAGAACAACCCGAATATCAGCCGCTTCGACAGCAACACCGTCGCGCTGATGGAGCTGGACAAAGGCGGCGCTGACGCCGTAGTCGCTGACAACGCCATCGTGGGCGAGTACATCAAGAACAACCCGACCAAGCATTTCATCGGCATTACCGATGTCGAGAACTTCGGTTCGGAGTTCTATGCCATCCTCCTGCCGAAGGGCAGCGAGCTCAAGGCCAAGCTTGACCCAGCGATCAAAACGGTGATCGAAAACGGCAAATATGCCGAGATTTATGAGAAGTGGTTCGGTGAAACACCGGACATTACGGTACTTCAGGAAGCGGCCGAGTAAGCAGCGGCCGGCTTTCGCAATAAGCACTGAAAGAGCATGCGTACGCATCACACCACGCATGCTCTTTTATTGACAGAAAGGAAGAGCGAATAGCATGGATTTCAGATTCGACATTATTATCGACTACATGCCGCTGATCCTCCGGGGAACGATGCTGACGATCGGAATCTCGATCCTCTCGATCATTCTCGGCTCCATCCTTGGACTTGGAATCGGATTCGGAAAGATGTCAAGCCGCTGGTACATCAGATGGCCTTTTCAAAGTTATATTAATTTCTTCCGGGGCACCCCGCTGTTTGTTCAGATCTTTATCGTCCATTTCGGGGTAATTCCGGCGATTATTGGACGCACCGATCCTTTCATAGCAGCCATAACCGCCCTCTCGCTCAACTCGGCTGCCTATACGGCAGAGATCTATCGTGCCGGGATTCAGTCCATTGATAAAGGGCAACGGGAGGCCGCTCAGTCGCTGGGCATGACGAATGTTCAAGCGATGCGATATGTCATTCTGCCCCAGGCCATCAAACGAATGATTCCGGCCTTCGGGAATGAGTTCATCGTGCTGATCAAGGACTCCTCTCTGGTGGCCGTCATCGCGGCGCAGGAGCTCATGTACTGGAGCCAGGCGATGTCCGGGCAGTATTACCGCATTTGGGAGCCTTACCTGACCGCGGCCCTGGTCTATTTCATCCTGACTTATAGCCTCAGCAAGCTGCTGAACTATATCGAAAGGAGAATGTAGCATGCAGCCTATCATCGAAGTGAAGAAGCTGAGCAAGTCCTTCGGTTCGGTTACGGTGCTAAGCGAGATCGATGCCCGCATCATGCCCCAGGAGGTTGTCGTTGTGATCGGGCCGTCCGGCTCGGGCAAATCGACCTTTCTGCGCTGTCTCAATCTGCTTGAGGTACCCGAGCACGGTGACATAAGCATCGAAGGCCAGTCGCTGATGGACAAGAACACCAACATCACTGAAATGCGCGCCGAAGTCGGTATGGTATTCCAGCAGTTCAACCTGTTTCCGCACATGAAGGTCTTGGATAACATTACACTTGCTCCGCTCCGGGTTCGGAAGTGGGCGCCGGACAAGGCCAGAGCGAAGGCGATGGAGCTGCTCCGCAAGGTCGGCCTGGAGGACAAGGCGAATATGTATCCTGCCTCTCTGTCTGGCGGTCAGGCGCAGCGCGTGGCCATTGCCCGTGCGCTGGCGATGGAGCCGAAGGTGATGCTGTTTGACGAGCCAACGTCGGCGCTTGATCCCGAGATGGTCGGCGAAGTGCTGACGGTCATGCAGGATCTCGCCCGGGAAGGCATGACGATGGTGGTCGTCACGCATGAGATGGGCTTCGCCCGTGAAGTCGGAGACCGCGTCATCTTCATGGAGGGCGGAAGCATTGTGGAGGAAGGGCCGCCTGATCAGCTGTTCTCCAACCCGCAGCAGGAACGCACCCGTTCCTTTCTGTCAAAAGTGCTATAAGTATCTTGTCCCGAGTATCGCCATCATCCAGCATGAAGCTGATATGCAAAAAAAAAAAAAAGAGGTTCGATTGCTCCATGACGAGCATAATCGAACCTCTTTCATGTTATTCACAGATAATTCTTATGCAAGCGCAGATGTCTTGTCTCCGTGACCCGACGCGCCATTGCCGTTCGTTAATCCCAGCGTCCGCGATGTCTCTGCCTGGATCTCCCGAAGCAGCGCAGGCTCTTGCAGTAAGGAGGTGCCGTATGCAGGAATCATCTCTCTCAGCTTCGGCTCCCATGCCTTGATATGCTGCGGGAAGCACTTGGAGATTACCTCCAGCATGACCGACACGGCGGTCGATGCGCCCGGCGAGGCGCCGAGCAGTGCAGCAATCGAACCATCGGCAGCGCTGATCACTTCCGTCCCGAATTGCAGGGTTCCTCTCCCGGAAGCTGTATCTTTGATGATCTGAACGCGCTGGCC
Source organism: Paenibacillus campinasensis (assembly GCF_002272015.1). Classification (GTDB taxonomy): domain Bacteria; phylum Bacillota; class Bacilli; order Paenibacillales; family Paenibacillaceae; genus Paenibacillus_AQ; species Paenibacillus_AQ campinasensis. Next base: position 26,883 of record NZ_NPBY01000031.1, read on the forward strand.
AGCCACCACAAGCTCCCAGTCCTCGCCCTTGGCATTAGGGACGAACTCGCGCAGCGCTTCGAGGCGCTGCTCCTTGGACAGCATCAGCTGCCCGATCAAATATTTGGTGAGCTGGAAGTTCTTCGCACCCGCAGCCAGCATCGTCACCAGATTATGCGGCTTCACCGAGGTGATTAGATCAAATATCGAGCCGTACTTCAGAAACTTCGGCGAGAAGCCAGCGAATGGCCCGAAGAACAGCGACTCTTTGTTGTTAATGACGCGGGTATCCAAATGCGGAACCGACATCGGCGGAGCGCCTACTGCCGCTTTTCCGTACACTTTGGCATGATGCTGGGCCACAACCTCCGGATTGTGACATACCATGAACAGCCCGCTCACCGGAAATCCTCCGATACCCTTGCCTTCCGGAATGCCCGATTTCTGCAGCAAATGCAGGCTGCCGCCTCCGCCGCCGATAAAGACGAACTTTGCTGCATGACGGCGAACGGCGCCGCTGGCAAGATCCCGCACCTTAAGTTCCCATAAACCTTCGCTATTTCGCTTAATATCATCAACTTGATGATTGAAATGCATACCGACATTGTTCTTCTGCAGATGATCAAATAGTAAACGTGTTAAAGCGCCAAAGTTGACATCGGTGCCTGATTCAATCCGTGTAGCCGCAATCGGCTGATCCACGATCCGGTCCTTCATCATCAGCGGAACCCACTGCTTCAGCAGATCCGGATTATCCGAGTATTCCATGCCCTCGAACAGAGGATTAACCGAAAGCGCTTCAAATCTTTTCTTCAGAAAAGCGACATTCGACTCCCCCTGAACAAAGCTCATGTGAGGCACTGGCATAATAAAATCCTTCGGATTGGATATGACGCCGCTGTTGACGAGATAAGCCCAGAACTGCTTGGAGAACTGAAACTCTTCATTCACTTGAATCGCTTTGCTAATATTGATAGACCCGTCTGGCTGTTCCACGGTGTAGTTCAGCTCACACAGCGAAGAATGCCCGGTTCCGGCATTGTTCCATTCGTTGGAACTTTCCTCCCCTGCGGCCGAGCGCCTCTCAAATACGGTGATGTCCCATTCGGGTACTAATTGTTTCAGCAGTGATCCCAAAGTTGCGCTCATAATGCCCGCACCAATTAAAATTACGTCGGTTTTCGTTTGTCGGTTGTCCATATTTACCGTCCCTCTACCCTACGATTTTGCAGGAAGGATGAAAGGCGCTCCTGCTCAGACGCCACAATAAGCCAGGGCGCGCTTGCATAGCATGCCACACCCTTCGGATCCAAGATGTCCTATTCCTAGTGTATCACTATTATTTGTAGATTTTAATATCATATTTATCTAAATTTTTTATAGATTGGATAGGCGCATGACTTATAACCGAATCATTGGAATAGGGCAGGCCCACGAACCATCAACGACGGCGCCCGTGTTCCCGCCCTTTGGGGTAAATTCCACAAAATCATGGACGACCATTTCATCATAGTCCGACTTGCCTGCCTCTATCCTGACCAGCATGACCGACATCTCCGGCTGCTCCCCACTGGTGAACTGGAGCGGCGAGAGGAAGCGATATTGGGCATGAGCCTCCGGGAACATCCGCTCCGTCGCTGCTTCCTCTGCAGTGATGAACACAGTCGTGTGACCTTGTACATGAGAAACGGCAAAATTTTATGATAAACTTAATCATGGCAGCGCTCATCCTTAACGATTCGGAATGAACATGAAGTCTTATTTCTGTAAGGAGATGATGATCATGGGACTTCTACATCATGATGTGACGGTGCTTGATTTTGATCATGTGTACGAGCAGCAGCCTGCTCTAACGGAGCGGGCCGACGCGTGGATTGATTTGTCCAATATCGAGGCCACCAATCTGTTCTGCACCCAAGAAGCGATGGAAGAGATCCGCCGCAGGCTGGCGGCCCGGAAGACGAGCGGGATTACCTACATCGGCAGCGGCAACTATCATTATGTGTCTTATGCCCTGCTCAGCGAGATTGACCGCCCGTTCACCCTCGTCTTATTCGACAATCATACCGATGCCAAGCGTTCGGATCAGCTTCCGGGAATGTTGACATGCGGCTCATGGGTAGCAGAAGCGATGGCCCATCTTCCCTCGATGCGGCAGGTCGTCTGGGTAGGCGTCCGCTCTGACCCGTTTCCATCCTGTTCTGGCAATCGTTCCAGAACCGTGCTGCTACCTGAATTGAAACATCCCGAGCAGCTGCTGTCCGCCGTTGGCACGAACGATATATATATCAGCATCGACAAGGATGTGCTGGATGAAGCTGATGCAGTCACCAACTGGGATCATGGCAAAATGCGCCTGAAACAGCTGATTGTGGCACTGCACACACTCATCATGAGCAAGAACGTGGTCGGCATCGACGTATGTGGAGAACTGAAAACCTCCCCCGCAGATGAATGGAAATACGCGGAGAAGCAGCGTCTGAATGAACAAGCCAATCTCGCGATCCTCGAAGCCGGCATGTTCCAGCAGAAGACAGACTATAAGCATATAAGCTAGCCATTAAGAGTCCGAAGCACCGGTGTCTGGCCATGGAATGATCCGAATAAACCGCCAAGGTCTGTTCCGACCGCTGCCGGCCTTCCCGGTCCATCTTTCTAGTCATCATCGACGTTCCGCTCGATACATACAGAGCCAGAAGCCGTGCCGCTTCGGGCTGGCTTATCACTGATGATCGCCTCATGGCCGGACCACCACGGCCAAAGCAGACAACAGCAAAAGGAGCTGTCCCTAACTAACTAGGGGCAGCTCCTTCTCATTGCGTGGGCAGCACCAGCAGCATCCACCCGGGTGACCGCCGTCCCGAATCGGTCGGGACGGAACGCCTGCTGCCATGCCGGGAGGGGCTTGCCCTCGGCACAATCCGCAGCCAGCATCGCCGTCACGGGACTGAGCAGTATGCCGTTGCGGTAATGCCCTGCCGCCAGCAGCACCCGATCCGCATGCGGCAGGCGGCCGATCAGCGGCTGGCCATCCAGCGTCGACGGCCTCAGCCCTGCCCAGCGGTGAAACGGCTTCAGCCCTTCAAGCACGGGCACCACCTTATGGTTCCACTGCATCAGACGGCGGATACCGCGCTCAGTCACGCTGGAATCGAAGCCCGCGATATCTTCAGACGCGCCGCACACCAGTGTACCGTTTCCTTTCTGCACCATATACCCTTGGCTGCAAAAAACCATATGGTTCAGCGGCGTCCTGTTCTCACCCCAGGCGTAAGCACAGATCTGGCCCCGGATCGGCTGCACAGGAATCCGGACGCCGAGCAAGTCCGACATCGCGCCCGCCCAGGCTCCGGTACAGACAAGCAGCTGATCTCCTGTGAAAGCACGACCACTGCGGGCCCGAACCTCGATCCGATCCTTCCACTCGACCAGATCCAGAGCATCCAGATGCTCATGAATGCGAACCCCTTCCTGCAAGCAGGCTGCCTTCAGCGCTTTGACGAAATCCGGAGCATAAATATGGTGTTCCTCCGGCGTCAGGAGCGCGGCTATCGCCTTGCGGGACAGTCCCGGCTCCGCGTCAAACAGTTCCTGGTCCTGCAAAACAACCGCGCTCGAGCCGTAGTCCCGCTGCCAGTTCATTCGGCTTTCGAGCGCCAGCAGGTCCGCTTCATGATAGGCAACATACAGGCTGCCGCACGCGGTATACTCAAAGTCCATTCCGGTCAGCTCCCGAATCTGCTGCTGCCAGGCCGGATACAGCTGCAAGCTTTCCCTGCAGAGCATAAAGAACGCATCCGGAGCTTCCAGATTCTCCGAATATGGCGCCAGCATGCCGGCCGCTGCGCCCGACGCCTGCCCGCCGCAGGAGGCCGTTTCCAGCAGGCGCACTTCTGCGCCGCGCCGGCGCAGCTCCAGCGCGCAGGACAACCCGATAATTCCGCCGCCCATGACGATGATCGTGTCGTTCATCTTCTCAGCTCCTTTTTTCTATCCCCTGTAGTCGGGAATTTCCCCCGCCACTGTACGGTGCCCCGGCCACCAAAGCTACCCTATCGCAGGAGTTACCCGGCAGGCATCACCCCCACCGCCTCTCCATTACGACCGTTGAAGCCCATCAGCAGCCGGATGATTCCCTTTCGCTGCGCGGAGTGAGCGGCTTTATTTAACGATCAGTGACGCCATGCCGCTGCTTGCGGATGCATACCGCTTCTTCGGCATCCGGCCGGACACGTACGCTAATCGGCCCGCCTCAATCGCCATCCTCATCGCTTTCGCCATGCCTACAGGATCCTTCGCTTTGGCCACTGGCGTATTCATCAGAACGGCGGACGCGCCCAGCTCCATAGCAAGGGAAGCATCGCTGGCCGTCCCCAGACCGGCATCAATGATGACCGGCACCCCAGCCTCCTCCACAATCAAACCGATGTTATACGGATTCAGAATCCCGAGCCCGGTGCCAATCGGAGCGCCGCCCGGCATAATCGCCGCTGCGCCGGCCTCTTCCAGCTTCCTGCAAATGATCGGGTCATCCGAAATATAGGGAAGAACCGTGAATCCTTCACGAACCAGAATCTCCGTCGCCCGCAGCGTCTCAATCGGATCTGGCAGCAGTGTCCGCTCACTTGCGCTGATCTCCACCTTTACCCAGTCGCTCAGCCCTGACGCTCTGGCGAGACGGGCAATTCGTACAGCTTCATCCGCCGTCCGGGCTCCGGACGTATTCGGAAGAAAGATAAATGCGCCAGGCTCGATATGCTGAAGAATGGAATCATCCTCGACCGCATCCAGATTGACTCTGCGAATAGCGAAGGTCAGCACTTCTGCGCCAGAGGCGGAAATGGCTTCCTGCTGCACGAGCGGGCTCGGGAACAGGCCGGTTCCTAGAAAGAAGCGGGACGACATCTCATGCTTCCCGATCCGCCAAGTATCTGCACTCATCTGCTCAACCCCCTCCTACAAAATGAACCAGTTCAATTTTCATCCCTGGCATGACTGCAAAAGCCGGCCACTGCTCCGCCACCAGCACTTCGCCATCCACCTCGGCCACCACCGGCTTGCCGGAGAGCCCCAGCTTGTCGATCACTTCAGCGAGTGTACGTGACTCCAGCTGAAGCTCCCGCTTGCTGCCGTTAATGATCAGCTCCATTCCCTCATCCCCTCGCTTTTTAGCTTCTCGATGAACGCCCTGCATGTGCCCGTAACATCATCACTGCCGACAATTTCGCTGATCGCGCAGACACGCCGTGCTCCCGCACGGATCACCTCATCCACATTGCTCAGCTTGATGCCGCCAATGGCCACGAAGGGAATCGAGATGTTCTCCGCCACTTCGGTAATATAGGATAAGCCAACCGGGCTGACAGCGTCCGCCTTGGTCTTCGTCGCATAGACCGGACCGGCTCCAATGTAATCGGCTCCCTGCTGCTCTGCCAGCCTCGCTTCCTCTAGCGCATGGGTCGAGATGCCGATGATTTTGCCCCCGACACGCCGCCGGGCCTCTTCAATCGGCATATCTCCCTGTCCAAGATGAATTCCGTCTGCGTCCACTTCCAGCGCCAGCTCGACATCATCATTCACGATGTACGGTATTCCGTATTTGCGTGTTAACACCCGCAGCGCCTTCGCCTTATGCAACATCTCGGCCTTGCTGCTTGTCTTGTCCCGGAACTGTACAATATCCGCCCCGCCCAAGATCGCTTCCTCCATCACTTCCACCAGATCTCTACCTGGATGGAAGTTCTCGCCGGTAATGGCGTACAAGCTAAAATCAACCATGTCTAGATACCCTCCTTGCTCATATTCATCAGCTTCCGATATAACGGGCCACAAGCGTCTTCGCCCTGGCCGGGTCGTCCGTGCCCTGAACGAGCAGCCGCCCATCTGCAAACAGCACCAGCCGTTCGCCTTCCGGCAGCGTCGCCCGGAGCAGATAATCATTCACCTTCGTGTTCCGCACAGCCGGACTCAGGCGCTGATGCCACAGCGCAAGGTCAAACGGCTCATGCCCCGAGATTTGGATAGAATCCCGGCCGCACAGTGACAGCAGCGTCGCTTCCTCCTCCCGGAGCGCCGGATACTGCTTAAGTCCGCAGCAAGGACAGGCTTCCCTCGGCTTGCCAAGCTTCATCGCATAATACTGGTTATGCCATATATCCAGTGTCAGCAGGCTGTCCCTTCTCGCCTCCGCGGCTCCGCTCAAGTACTTCAGCGCCTCCACCGCCTGATAAGAAGCCACAATATCGACAATCGGCGAGATGACTCCAACCGTGTCACAGGTCTGCCCACCGGCGTCCGCCGACTGGATGAAGCAGCGCAGACATGGCGTTACCCCCGGGATGAACACAGCGCTCATCCCGCGCGAGCTCACCGCCCCGCCATACACGAACGGAACGCGCTTCGAGAAACAAGCATCATTCAGCAGAAAACGGGTCTGGAAATTATCCGTTCCGTCCAGCACCAGATCCACATCCTGAATCAGTTCAAGCACGTTCGCTGGCGTCACGTCCGTGAATACCGCTTCCAGCTCAATTTCTGAATTTATACGCTGCAGCTTGTTCCGGGCTGCCACCACTTTCGGCAGCGCCTCGGCCGCATCCGCTTCATCAAACAGCATCTGTCTCTGCAGATTGCTTGGTTCTACATAATCCCGGTCCACCATTCGAACGCGTCCGACGCCGGAACGAACCATATGATTAGCCAGCACCGTGCCGAGCGCGCCCATCCCTATAATGCAAACCGTGCTTTCCAGAAGCTTCCGCTGGCCCTCCTCGCCAATCGGAGCGAACAGCATCTGTCTGGAATAACGCTCCTTCAGTCCACTTTCCTTCCCCATAAGTCGGATCACTCCCGCATCTATCAAAATTCCTGATCACAGTTCGACGTTCGATCCAGAGAACGACACTGGATTGGCGGGCCAACTTAGCCCCGTTCTCCCCCGAATATGCAAAAAACCATTCGAGAATACACGAATGGCTTATAACAATTCGAACGATATTCTCTACGCCAGCATTACCTGGATCAGATTAACGGTCCCGAGCACAAGGCTCTGATCTCAGCCGGACTTCATCCAGCACCCGCATTCTATTCAGTTTGGAACTAGCATAACGAATCATGGCCATTTTGGCAACTGGCATTCGGGGGGACAAGCCTGCTCAGCATGATGCACACCCGAGACCCCTCCACCGAGCGTCACCCCCTAAACCTAAAACCCTTTCATCACCATCAAGTAAAGAATGACTAACGGTAATAAAGTGGCGGCCGTCCCATATATCGCCCATAAACGGGATGCCCGCTTATATTCCGCAGAGATTACACCGCTCTTGGCACTCTCGCTGCTCAGCCGGATCATTGTGCGCTGGAGCGGAATGAGCACAGCCAGCCAGATCACTCCGGTCACGGCAAACAGGCCTAGTGAAAGCGTAAGCCAGTTCAGACCCGACCATGAGAAGCCTGATACGCCGGCCATCACCCCGCCAGATAAGATAATCAGGGCAAGGCCCGGTATCGTAAACACATAGTCCGCCAACATGACTTGCTTGGCCGTGTGATGAATCACATGCGGATTCCCGGTCTGATCGGCCTTGATTTTCCAAAATGCCGCAGTCACCACATTTCCGACCATGAAGAGGACACCAATCAAGTGTACGATTAACCACATTCCCATAATACGCTCATCCTTTCTATTTCCCCTCTTTCGGAGGGTTCAACATACTGGTCATCCACGCGGTGATATCATGCGCTTTGAAGACCGCCTCTGTACCCGGGATGCTGGAGCGGATCCGGAGACCGAGCGTCATCAGCGTAAACATCTCTGCCGTTTTGTCCGCCTCGACCGATTCAGGAATAACACCGTAGCGCTGTCCTGTCTCGATCCACAGCCTGGACAGATACACCGACCGATCGTAATACAGTTTCAAGGCCTCCCCAACGACAGGGTCCTTTTCCTTGCCAAGCAAATACAGCAGCACCTTGTTGGTCACGTTAAGCGGATTCTCATATTGGATAATGCTTTCCGCGATCTGCTGCATCGGCTCCTCAAAGCGGCGGTGCCCTTGCTCAATCTCGCTCATGAAACGCTGGTTTGTTTCCTCAAGCCCTTCTTGCAGCAGCCATACAAAGATCTCGTCCTTGCTTTTCACATAATGAAAAATCGCTCCCTTGGACAGGCCGGACCGGCCCACGATGTCCTGCATCGTAATGGAATTACAACCCTTTTCTTCAATCAGCGCCCGGGTCGCCTCCATTAAACGTCTCGTCGTCTGTTGTCTGCGTTCCTCCTGTTTCAATAGGTCCCCTCCCATGCAAAAGTAAGTGATACACTCATTATAAATACCGACCGTTGGTTTGTAAATGATTATGGAGTCATTCATTCAGCATTTTCACAGCCATTCCCGTTCTCCTCCAATATAATGCGTTGTATGATGGAAGCAAATGACTCAAGCTGATTAGAGGAGGTACGATGGGAAATTCTATTTTCACAGGGCCCTATACGACGGACAACAGCGAGGACATCGTAGTATTTATCATTGGTATGCGGATTAACAAGCCGCTGGCTGTTCATAAGTGGCTGCCTGTGTTTCACGCTATGCCCGGCATGATTCGCGAGCTGTATACCCACAAGGAGGAGCTGGGCTTCTTATCCATGGAGAGTTATTTTGGGCTGCGTACCACGGCGATGATCCAGTACTGGCGTTCGGTGGATGATCTGATTGCCTATGCCCATAACAAGAAGCACATGGCTGCATGGGAGAATTTCAATAAGCATGTCGGCCATAACCCTGCCGTCGGCGTATATCATGAAACGTATCAGCTGCAGGGCGGTGCTTATGAAGCGATGTACAGAAACATGCCGAAGTACGGTCTCGGAAAAGCGATGCCGCACATCCCGGTGACCCCCAAGAACAATTCCGCCCGAAAAAGACTGGGCTCGCATCAGCCATAAGAGAAAAGACGGAATCGCCAAGTCATATAAGGCATGCGTCCGGCTGGTACACCAAGCTTTATGCCTTAGCAATAAGCAAGCCTTATGCTGCGGCTCACCCACAATGTCCCTTCTCGGTAGCCGGTCACCCCCGCGGCCATCTGGCAATCACCGGGCAGCATGGCCCACTTGGCCATGTCCAATCATCTTCGTGGGTATATGAAAAAACCCCTCTTGCGAGGGGTCTACCGAAATATATAATGCCTGAAAATCACGACTAATCACAACTATTAACGCCTGGAAATCATGCCTTTTAAAACGGGAAAAACAACGGCAGCACCGTAATCATCACTACAGCGACGATCACCTGCAGCGGTAAGCCCACTTTGACAAAATCCATGAAGGCATAACGTCCTGCCGACATCACCAAGGCATTCGGCGGTGTGGAGAACGGAACCGCAAAGCACATGCTGGCTCCGATGGCCACCGCGAACAGGAACGCATACGGGCTGACCCCGAGCTCCACTGCGGAAGCCAGCGCGATCGGTGCCACAAGCACGGCACACGCCGTATTGCTGATGAAGAGCGTCAGCAGCGATGTTAGAGCATAGATTCCCGCGAGCATAACATGCGGGCCGAAGCTTCCCAGCATGTCCACAAGTCCATTGGATAACAGGCCGGCTGCCCCCGTCTTCTCAATCGCAATGGATACAGGAAGCATGCCGCCAATCAATACGATGCTTTCCCAGTTCATCGTTTTGTAGGCATCCTCCATGCTGCGAAGACAGCCGAACAGCACCATCAGGACGGCGCAGATCATGACCGAGGCTACCGCCGGAATCACATCAATAATGAGCAGGCCGACCATGAGCAGCATAATGCCGGCGGCAATCGGCGCTTTATGGTCAAGCGTTACCTTCCGCGCCTCCTCAGCAGGCTGTCCGACAACAACGACATCTGTCTCCTCGGCCAGCAGCGCGATATCCTTCCACGCTCCCTGGACCAGCATCGCATCTCCGTAACGCATCCGCTCATCCTTCAGATGATGCAGGATGACCTCGTCCTTGCGCCGGATCCCCAGTATGTTCAGCCGGAATTTCTCCCGAAATCCTGATTCGGCCACCCGCTTGTGAATGAGCGTTGAGGAGGGAGCAAGCAACACCTCTGCTATCCCGATATCCCCAGTGGTGAGCGCAGCTTCTGCAGCTTGATGGTCGAGAAGCATCAGCCCGCAATCCTCGGCCAGCACCTTTACATCTTCAAAGGCGCCATGAACATACAGAATATCCCCTTCCTGCAGCTCCGTCTCCGAAGTGGCCACTTCCTGCGGAATCGTCTTGAAGAACTGATTCTTCATGGACATCCTGCGCCGGACTTCGATGATATTCACATGATACCGTTCCGACAACCGCAGTTCCTTTAACCTTTTTGAGCATAGTGGCGAATCGGCATTCACCTGCACGCGATACAGATTCTGCCCCAGCCGATATTCCGCCGCAATCGCCTTCGTGGAGCGAGCCTCCGATCGCTGCGTCAGCCCATCCTCCTGCCTCGGCAGCCACCTGCGCAGAAACAGCATGCAGATGATCCCGACGGCAAGGGCGAGCAGACCGATCGGCGTGAAGGAGAAGAAGCGCAGCCCTTCGAATCCTCCGGCCACCAGCACATCCTGTATGACAAGATTGGGCGGTGTCCCGATCAAGGTGAGCGCTCCCCCCATGCTGCTGGCGAACGCAAGCGGCATCAGCAGCCGAGCCGGATTGACGCCGGCGCTCATCGCCATGCTGACCACAATAGGCATCATGACCGCAATCGTTCCCGTGTTGCTGATGAATGTGCCCATAAAGCCTGTCGCCAACATTATGACAATGAGCAGCCGGGTCTCGCTCGTCCCCGCCAGCTGGAGTAGCTTGCCGCTGATCAGCTTGGCGAGTCCAGTCTGAAAGATTCCCCCGCCGACCACGAACAGGCCGGCCATCATGATCACCACGGTGCTGGAGAAGCCCGACAGCGCCTCGGTTGGGGTTAAGATTCCGAACAGCATCAGCGCAATCAACGCGCCGATCGCCACCATGTCCGAGCGCACCTTGCCGGATATAAACAAGACCGATGCCAGCACCAGCACCGACAACGTAATGACAATATCGATATTCAATGATGTCGGCTCCCCTTCTGTTTATGAGTCAGTTCTCATCTCTATCTCTAGTATCTACAAGCATTATAGCATTGTCGGGCTGGTGCCACTATGCGGGATGTCTCTCAAATCCAATCTATTCTAGCGAGCTAGAACCAACCTTTGAACAGATTGGCGAAGCGGTCCCAGAAGCCCGCCTTGGCCTCTTCCGGAGCCTCTGTCTCTTCAACCTCCGGAATCTTGATCCCTTCGGTCTTGAACACAAACTGAACCGTGTTGATCGTCGTATTCTTCGGCGATACATAGGAGACCGGCTCAAAGTCCGATTTGTCGAACTCGGCCATCATCCGGTCAGCCTCGTCCTTCATCTGATCCGGCAGATCCTTCGTGGAAGCATAGAGCTCGTCGGTGCCGTCATGCAGCTTGCCTATGCCGTTCTCAAACTCAGCGGTGCCCTCGGACAGCGCGCCTAGGCCGCTGTGCATCTCTTCATAAGAACTGGACAGCTGGCTGATGCCCCCGGTGTACTCGACCAGTCCGGCATGAAACTCCTTATAATTCGTAGACAGGAGCTTGATTCCTTCCTGCAGCTGGACGAATGAAGCTGCGGCAGCATCTGCCTCGCCCTGCGAAGCGGCCAGCCCTTGGGACATCGCATCCAATTGATTGGCCATCTCGGCCAGGGAAGCGCGCACTTGTCCCAGCACGCCATCAACCGCATCAAGGCCTGCCTTCACTGCCGAGTAAGTCCCCTTCGCGGTCTGGGCGGCCGCATACGTCTCAACCAGCCGCTCGACAACCGCAGGGTCTGCCCCGCTGCCGTACAGCTGCTGAATGTCCGCTTCCGATATCGCCTGTTCCGGAATCGCCGCCATGGCCGACTGCAAGGCGGTATGCGCCTTCGCATAATTCTCTTGCAAAGTACCGAGCCCCGTGGCGGTCTCTCTAAGCCCGCCGGCAATCTGGGAAAGCCCGGTCACAAGCTGATTCAGGTCCCCGAGACCGGATTCGTCCATCCCTCCGTCCAGGGATGCATGCAATGTATCGAGCGCTTGAGCGATGCTGCCGGACGCATTCACCAGCTCGGATGAGGAGTGATGAATCGTGGAAATGCCGTTCTTGTATTCCTCTGAGCCGCTGTGGAGTTCCTTCATGCCATCGTTTAATTCATGGACCCCGTTCAGCAACTCCCCGACGCCTTCATGCACTTCGCCGATGGCGTTCGTCAATGCGCCCATATCCTCCGTCATCCCATCCAGATCCGGCGCGTCGATCGACATGGAGGAAGGAATGGCGGTGATATCAATCCCGTCCAGCTCAAACCCGGCTGCATCCGCCTCGACAAGCAGATTCGCATGCTTCTCGGGCATGACGGTGAAGGTCACTTGCTGATTCTTCCCTGCGTTGGCTATGACACCGTCAGGTGCCTGGATACTGCGGAAAATCTTCGTATCGAGCGAGAGTGACACCTGCAGCAAGTAATTCTGGAAAAATACCTCGTCCACTTCCTCGTTCGACGATGTCTCAATCTTAATTTGCACGTGGCCCTCTGCGCCGGCGAGATCCTCAGGGGCAATCTCCTTCCCGTCCAACAGATAAGACACGGAAATATTCCAAGGCAATGCCGCATCGTTCATATTCCCCTGATAATAGAACTTCCCCTTCGGTGCGGCCACTTCGACCGCATCGCCTGTTTGCTCCAGGGGGGACATGTCAGTCAAATTTTTCAGGCTGGTGTACGTGCCGTAATCTGTAATTGTCCCCGCTTGTTCAACGTCCAGAACGTTGACAACATATATTTCTTGCTTATCGCCGGTTGCCCCCAGCCTTGCATAAACCACTTCATCCTTGGCGGAGACAACCCCCGCCCCTTGCACTACCTCTTCACTGGATGTGCTGCTATTGCTGTTCTGTGAAGCTGTCACAAGAAAAGACGGAAGCAGTAGAATGACAGCAGCGAAGACTAGCAGAACCCTTTGTATACTCTTCATCATCTTTTCTCCTTATAGAAATTTGCTTTCCAGGTCGTTGTGGCAATCAACTTATCAAACACTGCGAGACATGCCGGCAGGAAGAAAATAACCATAATAAAGGCAAGCAGTGCGCCTCTTCCCAGCAGCAGTCCAATCGAGCCTACAATCGGGTTGGAGGAGGTGATCCACAATATGAACCCGACACTCGACAGAATCGAAGCGGAAATCGCAATCGCAAATATTTTCTCATCCAGCGTCTTCTTGATCGCTTCGCGAACCGTCAGCTCCTGCCGGTGCTCCCGGTACGCATCCATAAGCAGAATCGCATAGTCTACGGTTGCCGCCAGCTGAATGATGCTAATCAGCAGATACCCTACGTACACCAGCGTTGTATCCGAGAAGTACGGAACCGACAGATTGATCCACACAGCTGACTGAATCGTTAACAGCAGAATCACTGGAATGGAGATCGATTTGAAAGTGATCAGCAGCACCAAGGCAATCGTCAGAAGAGTTAACAGATTGACCTGCCGATTATCCTCCAGCACCGTATTTCTGATATCGTACAAGGTCACGCTTTCCCCGACCAGATGTACATCCTCGGAATAATAAGAAGCCGCCGTTTCCTGCACCTTCTCAATCAAGCCGAAGGCCTCCTCGCCCTCATTCTTCGTATCGGTCTGGAGGATGATCCGGCTGTAATGCTCGGAATAAAACTGCTCCGTGATCGAAGCGTCCAGATACTCTGGAGGAATCGCGGCACTGACGGTGTTGACGTATGCCAGCACGCTCGTGACATGCTGAATGCCCTCCAGATCCCGCACCAGCTCCTCTTCCTTGGCAACATCCCCCTTAGGAACCAGCAGCACCATCGGTGTGCTTTCCCCGAAATGAGCCTTGATCTGGGCTATATCCTTGCCCGCTCTTGTCGTTTCGGGCTGATCGCCAATGCCATAAGTGAACGTGGTCTGCGCCTGTGCGAGAAATGCCGGCACCACCAGCAGAAGAACGACAAGCAGGCTGCCAACCCTGACCTTCACCACGGCTTTGCCTACATTTTTAATGGCTGGAATGAACGGTTTGTGCTGGGTCTTGTCAATCCATTTGTAGAAGAGCAGCGTCAATGCAGGCAGGAACACCATGACGCTAATGAAGCTGAGCAGAATTCCTTTGACCAGATTAATGCCCAGGTCCGAACCGATTTCAAACTTCATGAACGACAGTGCAATGAACCCGAAGAAGGTCGTCGATGCACTGGCCGCAATCGCCGAGAAGGAGCTTTTCATCGCGAGCCGCATCGCTTCCTGCGGATCCGCTACCTTCTTCCGGTAGTCAGAGAAGCTGTGCAGCAGGAAGATCGCATAATCGAGCGACACCGCCAGCTGCAGTATCGGGGCGACCGACTGGGTGATAAACGAGACTTCCCCCAGGAACAGGTTCGTGCCCATATTAATGAGAATCGAGACACCTATTGCCGTTAAAAAGAGCAGCGGTTCCACCCATGATGTGGTGGAGATCACCAGAATGATGATAATGATCGGAACGAGCAGCGCGGCTGCGAACAGCGATTCCGAACCTGCCATCTTCTGCTGTGTGGCCGTGTTCACCGATTCCCCTGCCATGGCGTTATCCTCGCCGATCAGGCTGTATATGGCGTCGGTAACCGCCACTTCATCCCCATCCCGGATGCTGAACATATACAAGGCTGTTCCGTCCCTGTAATACGTTCTTACTGTCTCTTCATCCGCCATTTCAATCGGCGTCTTCAGATCGAACGCATCATCAAGCCAGGTTACATCCGATACGCCGTCGATCGCCGCAAGCTCCTCCTTGAACGCAAGCGCCTCTTGGAGCGTGACATCATGGATCATCACACGATTGGAAGGAACACTCCCTTCGAATTCCTTCTCCATCGTGTCCATCGCAGCTGTGGACGGAGCACCTTCGGGCAAATAGTCCTTCATATCGTAATTGACCGATACCCCGAACTGTGCGAAGATGCAGATCACCGTAAGTATAGCGAATACGATCGCAACGGCTTTTTTATACTTGAGAATTCTTGCTGCCATACTTATTCTAATGCACCCTCTCTTGCCCATTATTCATCTACACGCTATCATTATATCGACACGGTGTTGCTTACTCAACATACAGTTCATTAGAATCCGTAAGTTACCCGACACAATCGGGAATTATGTTGGATAAACGGAAGAAGGAGCTCGATATGGCTGCATTAGACCGGCGTAAAAAATACACACGGATGGTGCTTAGAGACAGCTTGATCCAGCTATTGAAGGAAAGACCACTATCCTCCATTACCGTGAAGGACATTTGCGAACTGGCCGATATCAACCGTTCTACCTTTTATGCTCATTATGCCGATCAATATGATCTGCTGGAGCAAATTGAGGAAGAAATTATAAAGGATTTGGCCGGATATCTGAACCAGTTCCAGTATGAGAATGAACAGGATGCCCTTCCCGTGCTTGAAAACTTGTTGGAGTACTTTGCTTCCAAGCGAGACACCTGCCAAACGCTGCTTAACGAGAGAATGGATTCTTCCTTCCAGCTAAAGGTCATGACGTTTGCCCATCAATACTTTATGGAGCACTGGTCTGCCGTGAAGCATCTTGACGAGGATCTGTCCGAATACATGAGCACATTCGTTATTAGCGGATGCATCCATGTGATGAAGGCTTGGCTCAGCAATGACATGGACAAGTCCCCGCGGGAAATCGCGGAAATTCTGTATCATCTGATTAATAAAGGGCTGTTCGGAAAGGAATGATGCGAGCCTAATCCGAATCTCCCCAACTTGGCATATACAGATAGCCCCAAAAAAAGCCCAGCCTCACGGCTGGGCTTCGTCTACGCTGGCATATGCGGCAGACAGTACGCATTTCCCGCCGCTTAGGCAGCGGACAGCTTAAGGCGTTATGCCCGCTGCGCGGCAGGCCGCACAACAAGTTCATTCACATCCACATCCGCGGGCTGTTCAATCGCATAGGCGATCGCACCTGCGATGGCTGAGGCCGGGATCGCATGTCGGCGGTACTCCTTCATCAGCGCGGCAGCTCCCGCATCCGATATACTGTCCGCCAGCTCGGACTCCGTAACACCAGGCGACACAAGCGTCACGCGAATGCCCGGACCGGCTTCGAGGCGAAGCCCCTCGGTGATCGCACGCACCGCGTACTTCGTTGCACAATAAACCGCCGCGGTCGGCGATACCTCATATGCGCCAATGGAAGCGATGTTCACGATCTGGCCGGTTCCTTGAGCCTTCATAACAGGCAGCACTGCGGCTATACCGTGAAGGACTCCACGAATGTTCACGTCGATCATGCGGTTCCACTCATCAATTTTCAACGCTTCTAGCGGAGACAATGGCATCACTCCCGCGTTGTTCACAAGCACATCGACCCGCCCATACTGCTTACGGGCCAGCGCGACGATGGCCTCCATCTGCTTGGGATCGGTCACATCAAGCGCCTGATGCACCGCCGAGCCGCCGTCCGCCTCAATAGCGGATACCAGCGCCTTCAGTCGCTCTGTCCGCCGAGCCCCCAGCACGACATGGGCACCGCGGCTGGCGAGCAGACGCGCGGTCGCTTCCCCAATTCCGCTGCTCGCCCCTGTAATGATGATCACTTTATCCTTTATAGGCAACATGGTCTTATGCCTCCTCATTCTCATGTCGTTCTTCGCGATAGAGCACCATGCCGGCGTGATACAGAACACCCTCCCGAAAATCCCCGTCGGCCGTAAAGCCCGTATCATCCACATACTCGATATGGTCCCCGTCTATCGTGTAGCGGCCCTGATAAGCGCTTTGGCGGGTGCCGCGCGCTTCGTCATAGCGTCCGTTCGGCAGCAATTCATGCCGTATGAATCCGTCTCTAGTGACCCACATGCCGACATACGGATGCGGGTACGGATGATGATCGTGATTGCCCATTCTTCCCTCTCCCTTCACCTCATACATCACTTACACACTCATTATGACGCCTGCAGGAAGGCCAGCGGTAGCCGGATATTACACCCCGTTTGCCTAATCTTCCGGAAATTCATACAATGGTAGGAGTAGACTAACAGGAACGGAGGGCATGAATGATGGTTGATAAACTGCCGGGCCCAAGTGCGGAGCTCGTTGAAGCGATGAAGCGATACGCAGCTGCCGACGGCACCCATGAAACCACAATCCCGTCGTTGCGGATCATCCGGTCTTCGCAGGTGTCGGAGCCTGTGCACTCTGTATACGAACCATCGCTCTGCATCGTAGCCCAGGGCGCCAAGATCGCGATGCTGGGGGAGGAGAGCTACCGCTACGACCCGTCCAGTTATTTGACGGCTTCAGTTCATCTGCCGATTGTCGGACAAGTGATTGAGGCCTCCCCGGAAGCCCCTTATCTATGCCTCCAACTACAGCTGGATCGTCGCGGATTACTGGATGTCATCCAAACGGCTGGATTATCGGCGCCCGCCGAACCCGGGGCCCGGCGTGGCCTGGTCATCAGCCGGATGAACGATGGGCTGAACGACGCGGTTATAAGGCTTGTCCGGTTGCTCGATGCCCCGCAGGATATCCCGGTTCTTGCCCCGATGATCATCCGCGAGATCATCTACCGCATCCTTCAGAGCGACCAAGGCGGCAGCATGAGGCAGTTTGCTCTTATCGGCAGTCATGCTCAGCGCATCGCGAGCGTTCTCGAACAGCTTAACCGAAACTTCGCGAAGCGGCTATGCATCGACGACCTGGCTGCAGAAGCGGCCATGAGCAAGTCGTCGTTCTATGAAGTTTTCAACGAAGTGACAGGCATGAGCCCGCTCCGATACCAGAAACAGCTGCGCCTGCAAGAGGCGCGCCGCCTGCTTCTCTCTTCCTCGATGGACGCTTCTGATGCTGCCTTCGAAGTCGGGTATGAAAGCCCCTCCCAATTCAGCCGCGAGTATGCCCGCATGTACGGCCAGCCGCCAATTCGGGACATTCGCCGCTTGCGGGATTCCCTTTAGACCGGCCTCTATCTACGTGATAAGGACTACCACCAGAACATGTCGCATCAGCTACAAGAGAGGTTCCGCTTATGGTTATAGTTGAAATACGACTATATATGTAACAATCTATGAAACTCCTTAACAAACTATCATATTTAGAATATACTGGAATTGTATTTAAAATATTCTAGATGGTTGAAAGGAGTTCTAATTGATGAAAAAGAAACTCTCCCTCACCATGGCCATGATTCTACTCGTTATCCACGTCTTTAGCTTTCAGGTATTTGCTGATCCCCTGCCGGAAGGCCCGGTCATCACCGGCGAAGATCTTGAGGCGGCCGCGCCACCGGAGGTACTACAGCCCAGTGAAGAAATGATCACCGAGCTTGTCCAGAGCGAGTCAGAGATGGATACTACGAAATTGAAGCAGCATCAAACGGACCTATCTGCAACACTGAAGTCGATCACAACAAAATCGAAATCATCCGCCCATGAAATGAACGCCTCACCGCAATCGATCAGCACCTCGGCAGAGACTTCTACATACATCGGTTATATCCAGCAGGAAGGAACCTCGGCCTTTTTATACCCGTTTTACGTGAATCCCGGAGATATCCTGCAAGTTCAGCTTGACAGCCCCGCACTCGCACAGCTCGACTACGATCTGTACCTTTATGAATTCGATATGTCTACCGGTGATTTGAACCCCAATCCTATTGATTATTCCATCTATGGAACCCATCTGAACAACTATGCCGACGGCTCCAGAACCTTGTCCGAGAACGTCGGCACCAAGAACACGACCTCCGCCCCTAAAGCCTACCTGATGGAGGTATATGGAGCGGTCGGAGCAAGCATCAACGAGCCGTTCTATTTAACGGTCTCCACGAGTTCAACCTATGACCCGTTCGAGACGGATGAGAATGCTTTCCGTGCTTACCCGTTCACCGTGGCGCTTGGAGGTTCCAGCATTGTCAGCCGCTCCATTAACTCCGAAGTGGACCAGGATTGGTACGCAATCACCGTTCCAGCCAGTCGCAATTATGACGCATTCCAGATCAGTCTGGACCAGGCCTCTGTCGCGGCCGGCTACAAAGCGGAGCTGTACGGCGCCTTAAGCGGCAATCGCATGACACGGATCTCTTCCGACACTGGCAAAGCCGCTGTAGGTACCGGCACTTATTACCTTCGGGTGTATACAACCAACAGCTATTCCGATACCAATTACACACTCCATGTACAGCCGATTCTCCGGGCTGACCGCATTGTGATCACCGGTTACAACTCAAATGGCGGTCCGAACGATTATCCAAGCTATGCTTACGGGCGATTCTACCGGATTACCGGAAACAGCTTCACAGTCAACGGCGTGGTGGCCACGTCCGATAACTATGCTGTAGCCAATGCAGAGGTGGAAGTGATCTGGGAGAACAGCTATTGGACCGAGGGCAGCGGCAATCGATATCGGAGCGGAACTGTTACAACCAACAGCCGCGGGGAATTCAGCATTACGCTATCTCTCCCGTCTCCCACCGCCAGCCTCAGCCAGTTCTTGCCGGGAGCGATTAATTTCACCCACTACTTTGATCTTTGCGGCGTACTGGCCAGAGTGACTGATCGGCCTAGCGTGAATACCATTGATCGCGTATATCATTTTGCCTATAGCATCCGCGGGTAATGATGCCCGAACGTGAATTTCCTTGCAAGCGGCCAAGCTGGCCGCTTTTTTCTTCCGCGGATATTCAAATGTCGGCTCACTTGTCCGATATAAATGGATATAAGAGGTAAATATTGAAGGTAATAGGGTGAGATAACGATGAACGTAAATGGCAATGCTCCACACACCATCATGAATCTCTACACATCCCGCAAATCACATCCCGACCGGCCTGCGTTAGTGACCGACGCGCCTCCCGTGCGGCCGCATGACAAGGACTCGGTCGAGATCAGTCCCGGTGCGCGTCAGCTGGCCGATTCCGCTATTGTGCATCATTCGGCTGTTTATTTTGGAACGGCTCAAATTCATGATTCGCTGAAGCAGCTGCTGCAGGATCAGCCGGCACAGGTAGGCGAGGCTGCTTACGGCATTATTCAATCCAATTTCATCACCAACGAGACAGACACGGATAAGCGGGCTGCACTTGTGGAGCTCGGTCTTGCTCAGGCTCAATTCATAGCCGACAACTACATGGACAAGGATGCGGCTGCACAATGGATGGATACGATGCGTCTCATCGCAGCGATCTCCAACACGGGCACCGTCGATCCTGACACCAATGTCATCCGTTATGACACTCCGGCACAGAGACCGGTCGGCGCTCCTGATGATTATGTCGACCTGGGCGAGATGATGCGCCGATTCGAGCCGGACACCATGACCCAGCTTCAGGAGGCGATAGCCACCGGAGGCGACTGGGGCAGCATCTTGGATACCTTTGCCCGGAAGGTGGCTGCGCGCGAGGACTGGGTAACGGAATATCGACAAGCCGCCGCCGACCAGATGAAGGAGCTTCAGAGAAGCACGGGCCCCGGCCGGTTCGACCGCACTTCAACCAGCGACTTGACGAGCTTTGTGCGGGACGTTCAAGCCCGCATGACCGGCATGGAGATGGACACTGGCTTCCTGCACAGCAATCTCGAAGCTTTCATGCGCACGCTGCAGCGCCAGTAGATGCGGGTGGAATGGCGGCGTTGTTGACACGAATGACGTGATTTGGCGGGGTATTCTCCGCAAAGATTCATAAGCAGAAACGTGAATCCGCGGGTAGCTGCACAAAAAAGAAACCTGTCCTGTTCGGTTAGTGGCTGGGTAATCCGCCATTTTACCAAGGATAGGTTTCTTTTTCTTAAATCCGCATGACAGGGCTGCTCGATCGCATAGCGCTCACGTCTGCGAATTATGCTTATTTTATCTCCAAAGCTCGAAGGATAACAGCCGCGACCTCCGCTCTTGTAGCATAAGCTTCCGGTCTAAACGCCTGGTTCGAATACCCGTTCATGATCCCGCGCTGTACTACGGCCATCACTCTTGGATTAGCCCAATCAGATATGGCCCCCTGATCCACGAATATGGAGTTGAACGTGGTCGCTTCTAATCCCAGCAGCTTACCGATCATAACCGCCATCTGCTCGCGCGTCATCCGATCCTCTGGACCAAAGGAAGTATTGCTATAGCCCTGAATGATATCGTGAGCGTAAGCGGCGGAGATCGCTTCAATCGCCCAATGCGCTTGTACATCTTCAAAAGGAGGCGAAGCCGTAAGTCCATCTTCTAGGTTAAGCTGAAACGCTCGCACCAAGATGGTCACGAACTCTGATCTTGTCACGGGCTGATTCGGTTGAAAGGTTCCATCCGGATAACCGCTAATGGCCCCCATAGCTACCAGACGATGGATGCTCTCCTCGGCCCAGTGTCCGCTAATATCGGATAAATGAACAGCAGGTACAGGTACGGGTGCTTCTTTCTCTTCCTCTTGTGAGGCGATCGCCGCAAATTTAGTAAAATGGTCGACCGTTCCGCTGATGCTATGCTTCTCCTCGTCCACTTTAACGTTATTGAGCTCGACCCATTCCTGATTTGCTTCGTCCAACCCGTAAAGGGACACGTTCATGCCTTCCCTATTAACAAAATCCTCATCCTCTGTTAACTCCAAATGTAGGGTAACTTCCTTATGAAACTTCCCTGCTTGATCTTTTTTAAGCTCGATGACTTCACTAACAAACCGCTCTTTCCCTGTTAAAGAGAGTGTATCGGCCAGAGCCAGAACCTCTGTGCTGCGCAGCCGGTTAATCGTAAGGTAAAAGGATGTGTTCCAAGCTCCCTCAGGAATTACAATCTGGCCCCCCTGAAAAGAAATGGTTGCCCCAGCCTTCGAAATCAGGTGGGTATTTGGAGGCATGCTACTCCCCCTGCCGTCATTTGTACCGCCAGTTGCGCCCCCATTTGAACCGCCGCTTGGACCACCGTTTGAACCGTCGTTTGGACCGTCATTGTCAGGGACATCGTCAATAACGGGTGTCGAGTCACTGACCGTGATAACCAGTGTCTGCGGCTCCCCTGCACTAAAGGTAAACGTCAGACTCGTGGCGCCTAGAGGCAGACCGGCTAAGTATTCCTTTTTGATCGTTACGAGGTTATCTGCCAGCGTATAATCTATATCAGGAACCAGCGCCACTCCCTCATTTTCTATCGCAAGTAACGTATTTCCCTTCCATGTTACTTCTGTTGTTATATCGGCATACGTTGCAGAGGTCACATTTTTGTCAAAACTCGCCATTACGGGACTTATCACACTATCGTACACTCCGGCAACCACTTGCGTTATGGTAAAGGTAACGTCCTCCATATGGTCGGCCGAGACTGTCACTAAGCCTGTGTATGTACCTGGCGCGAGTCCATCCTTCGCCTGAATGGTAAAGGTCGTTGACGCTGCTGCATGATTCAATGCTGTAGCTGCGGGCTGGCTAATCTCAAACGCATCAGCATCCGCTCCACTTAAGGCCACCGCAAGGCTTGTTAACTCCCCTGTTCCATTCCTTGTGATCGTCATGGTCTTGATTTCCGGTGTCCCCGGCTCATACCCTACCGTTAGCGGAGTCATTTGCTGGTCCTGGATCTCCTCTATGGTATACGTCAGCGAAAATAGTTTGATGATACGGTCAGCACTATAAGGGATCATCCAGATATTCTGGCCGTCAAATACACCACTATTAAAAGCAGCTAACCCCTTTGAGAAGCCGCTTGGCCAATTCTTGTAGGTTGCCATTTCGCCTGTCGTTTTATCAATTCGCACGACCCCAATCCCATCCGAATAGGGAAGGAGCCAGATGCTTTGACCATCATACACGCCACCTTGAAAGATGCTCCCACCGGCTCCTTGCCAAGCATCCCTAGGCAAGTCGTAGCTAGTCATCTCCCCTGTCAGCGTATTGACTTTCAACACCTGCAAAGCGTTAAGAGGAACCAGCCAAACGTTCTGACCGTCATACACACCACCCGCAAAGGCATACGGATTCTTCGTAAATCCGGCCGGCCAAGCGTCATAGTCTGTCATCTCGCCTGTTTCCGTGTCCAGCTTCACAATCCGGTCTGCATTGTATGGAATCAGCCAAATATTTCGACCGTCATATACACCGCCCGTAAAGGAATACTGATTTTTCATAAATCCGGCGGGCCAAGCGTCATAACCGGTCATCTCACCCGTTTCCGTATTCAGTTCGATAACGCGATCAGCTGACGCAGGAATAAGCCACAGACTTGATCCAGCATAGATCCCGCCTGAAAATGCATTTTCTCCTTTAGTAAATCCCACGGGCCAGTTCTCATAGCCGCTCATCTCACCCGTTGCTTTGTTCACCTTAACAACCTGACTGGCATTATAAGGGACCATCCAGATGTTCTCACCGTCAAACGCCCCGCCCTTGAATGACCCGACGAAGAAGCCCCCGTAGCTCCCCCCTAGATCAAGATTCGCAGGCCAGTCGTTGTACCCCGTCATCTGGCCGGTCACGCTATCCACTTTCACAACCTGATCGACATTGAAAGGAAGCATCCAAATGCTCTGACCGTCAAAGACCCCGCCAGCAAAGGCATAACCATCTTTGGTAAAACCGCTCGGCCAATCCTGATAGCCCGTCATCTCAATCTCTGTGCCTAGCGGTTGAGCCGGAATAAGTCCGCTATAACTAAACCCATCCTGATTATGAATGTAGTCCACGGTCCGTTCAGTACTGGAGCTTAAGCTTATTGGAGTGCTGGACTGCGTGAATTCTGACCCTGCAGCCGACATACCTACTGGTTGAAATAGTGCAATATGACATACAAGAAATAAGATCAGAAAACTCGCCATTCTTTTTGAACTGTTGTTTTTCAAACGCATTCACCCCTATTATTTTGCTAGCCTAAGCTCTCTTCCACAATCTCCTACATTATAAACGATATCTATAAGGAAATTAATCCCTCGTAAAGGGGATCAAGAGGAAGAGCCTGCTGGGAGCATCTGCATCCTCTTTATAAGCCATGAGGTCGCACGGATTACAGCTCAGACAGAAAGGATCGCGGCATGCTTCGCCTCTGATGACTTATACGATTTGTTGTACAAGACGGCCCAGTTCAACGAATAAAAGGTGATTTGTACGACCATGCATACAAATCACCCGATGTCATCCCGATAACCTTGAGTCGGAGGACAATTTCCATCCGGACCCGAGATCGTCAAATCCGTCACTTGGACTGCAGCAGCGGTCTCAAGTCCGTGAAGCCTTCCCCCGGTTTGCGCAATGCTTCCAGCACCACCTGGGCGTTATATCCATCATAGAAATCATAGACCTGGCCCGGCTCCCCGTCCAATATCCGAAGAATCTGCTTCAAGATGGGCAGCTTGCTCTCCTCCGCCTCGGCCGGTACAGGCTGTAATTCTTCTCCCTTACCGCCCTTGAACAGATGGCGCCAGTTCTCCAGCGCTATTGTCCCCTCGTCCCCGTGAACGACCAGGGAGACACGCTCTTCCCCTTCACGATGATCCGTACCCGACACCTGGATATCCACGCCATGATGCAGTCGCATCGTTGCCTTGACGGTGCTCTCGCATTGTTTCGAATCCGCCGGAAACTCGACCTCGCTCTGAACATGGGTTATTGGGCCGAACACCTGCTGAATCATATTGATCCAGTGGATGCCCACTTCCAGCAAATACCCGCCCTCATGCCGGGACGTAATCCAGGCATTCTGCTGCCAGGCTCTTGGCCACTGCGGAAACTCCAGGTAGAGCTCCATACGCTGAATGCTCCCGATGGCCCGTTCCTGAACGAGCGATTGCAGCTTCTGTACAGCCGGATCGAGCGGAAGCGAGAAGTGAATCACATGATTCACCCGTGCCTGCTCAGCCAGCTCCAGCAGTCGCTTCGCCTCCGCTAGGCTGTTGGCCAGCGGCTTCTCGCAGAAGACGTGAATCCCCTTCTCAAAAGCGATCCGCGCCACATCGTAGTGCAGGGATGGCGGAACCGCGATATAGACCAGATCGAGCGGAATCTCTTCCAGCAGCAGCCGATAGTCTGTGTATAGCGCAGGGGCGTTCCCTCCAGCCGCTTCTGCTTCGCGCCGCAAACTTGCTTCGTCATTGTCGCATAACGCCACCAGTTCGATCTTGTCCGTAAACTGTGGCAGCAAGCGATGAATCATATGCTTGCCCATATGCCCAAGGCCAATAACAGCCAATTTCCATTTGCTCATCGTGTTCTTCTACTCCCGTCTGTGGTCATTTGTGCAGGATGCCTGGCATCCGTGAAACCGAGCACGCCGTTCTCTCATCGCGTATAAGGAGAGCTTATCACAACATCCACTCCGCGGACTACAGCCTATCTTCTTTTCTCCGAAGGCCGCCTCCCTTGAACCCTCGAATCTCTCTTCTTTACAATCCGTGTTAAGATAAAATAAATTCCCGTGCATACTGATGTGATGACAGGCAAGCGCGGGGATATCCGCCTTTGCGGCATAACAAGTGGAGGATTGAATGAGTCATGACCGATATTCTAATCGTAGACGATGATGATAAAATTCTGGAGCTGATCGAATTATACCTGGCCAACGAAGGCTATACTCTTCATACAGCCAAGGACGGCGAGCATGCCTTGTCCCAATTTGCCCGGCACCCTATTGATCTGATCGTGCTGGATGTCATGATGCCGAACGTGGATGGGATTGAAGTCTGCAAGCATATTCGCAAAACGAGCAACGTCCCCATCCTAATGCTGAGCGCCAAAGCCGAGGATATGGACAAGATCCACGGCCTTATGACCGGGGCCGATGACTACATGGTCAAACCGTTCAACCCGCTCGAGCTGGTGGTCCGGGTGAAGGCTTTGTTGCGGCGGGCCTATCCGAAGCCGATGAGCAGCTCAGAGGACGAAATTGTCGTTCACAATGTGGCCATCAACAAGAAGACCCATACCGTCAAGGTCGATGGGCAGACGATCAAGCTGACCTCGCTGGAGTTTGGCATTTTGCATTTACTGGCATCACATCCCGGCCGGGTGTTCAGCTCGGAGGAGATCTTTGAATTGGTATGGAAAGAGCCTGGACCAGCGTCCACCAAGACCGTCATGGTGCACATAAGCAACCTGAGGGAGAAGCTGGAGTCTGCCATGAACGGCTTGTCGATCATTCATACTGTGTGGGGAGTGGGATATAAAATTGAATAAACAACTGCTGGGGTTGCTGCGCGACCTTCCGAGATGGAGAATAATATTCCTGATCGTGCTGGCCGGAGGGCTGGCTATGCTGACATTTCTCTTATTGGAGAATATCATCACCAGTATCTTATACAACTCCCTCGTATTCACCAATACGAGAAATGCTTTTATAGATATCGTTGGCCCCCGCAAGTGGGACCGATTGCTGCAGGTGGTAGAGCCCGTGGTCTATCTCGTGCTATGGATGATGCTTACGCTCTTGTACCTGTACCTGTTCTACCGCAGGGAAAGAAGAGCCTACTACGATCGCTGTGTCTCACGGTTGATCCAGGATGTGGCGTTTATTGCCGAGGGGAATTTTAACGACAGGCTGAAAGAGATGCCCTTCCAGGACCTGGCCCTGTTATCCGACCATATCATGATCGTTGTCGATCGCCTGAAGCAATCGATGAAGGAGGAGCTGCAGGCGGAGATGACCAAGAACGAGCTGATCACCAACGTCTCCCATGACCTGCGAACGCCGATGACGTCCATTCTGGGCTACCTGTCGCTGATTGAAAATGACAAGTACAAGGACGAGGTCGAGCTCCGCTACTATACCCAAATTGTATATGCCAGGGCTTCTGCGCTTAACAACCTGATTCATGATCTGTTCGAATACACAAAATTGAGGAACAATACCGTATCCCTCGAGAAAATTCCGATCAATATGGTGGAGATGCTCAGCCAGATGGAGCAGCAGTTTCGCCTGGAGCTGGAGCGCAGCGGGGTGGAATGCCGACAATTTTACTCGACGGAGGAGAAATATGTACTCGGTGACAGCAACAAACTGGCGCGCGTATTCGAGAATCTGTTCTCCAATGCGATTCATTACGGCAAAGACGGTAAATACCTGGATATTTTTCTGAAGGATGAGGATGATACCTTGATCATCGACATTGTGAACTACGGCGATCCGATTCCTGCGATCGACTTGCCTCATATTTTTGACCGCTTCTACCGGGTGGAGAAGTCCAGATCGGCCGAAACCGGCGGTTCGGGGCTCGGACTGGCCATTGCCAAAGATATTATCGAGCTGCATCAAGGCACCATTGACGTGTCCAGCAGCAGTGAAAAGACCTGCTTCACCGTCCAGTTGCAGCTTCTGAACAAGCAGTCGTAACAATCTTTATATTTCTTTAGAATTTTCTTCCGGATTCTTTAATCCGCTCCATTACAATGACCTTAATCATGTATGGATAGGAGCAAAGATCGATGAAGAAAAGGACCCGACGCACGAGAAAAATCAGAGAGGGGCAGCTGTTTCTGCTGTTTGTCTGCCTGGCCATTGCCCTGTTCCTGCTTATCTGGCATACATACGGCAAGAGACCTGAAGTATCGGCAAGAGCTGCGATTCTGATCGATGCCCGCTCAGGTGAAGTGATCTACGCCAAGGATACAGACACGCCATATCCTGTGGCGAGCATGTCCAAGATGATGACGGAATATCTCGTCCTGGAGCATATCCGAAACGGAGCCCTGACGTGGGAGGAGCATGTGACTGTCAGCCGTAAGGCAGCCCACACGACCGGTGCCTCCATCGCCATTCAGGAAGGGGACCAGCTCCGTGTGCGTGATCTGTTCATCGGGATGGCCCTGCCCTCCGCCAACAATGCCGCCGTCGCCTTGGCCGAGCATATTGCCGGCAGCGAGACTGAGTTCGTGCGCATGATGAACAACAAAGCCCGGGAGCTGGGTCTGTCCAGCTACACCCAATTTGTGAATGCCACCGGGCTCACGGAGGAAGCAACCGGGCGCAATACGATGATGACAGCCGCCGATGTCGCGGCGCTTGCCTTCCATCTAGTGAACGATTTCCCGGAAATTCTCGACTACAGCGCGGTCCAGGCGTATGAGCTGGAGTTCAGGGATCTTTCGGTATTCAGCACCAACGACATGCTGCATTCAACGAACCCGTCCTACCACGTCCAAGGACTGGACGGGCTGAAAACCGGTTATACCGCCGCAGCCGGATATTGCTTTACCGGAACGGCGGCCAGAGACGGGAAGCGGCTTATTTCCGTTGTCATGGGCAGTCCTACAACCGAGGCGCGCTTCATGGATACCAAGGCGCTGATGTCCTACGGTTATCATGATTCGCCAAGCCTGAGCTATTATATTCACAGGCTGTTCTCGCGCGCGCAGTCGACGTGGATGCAAATCGGGCGGCTCTCATGAGCCTCGTATGAGCTCTACTATTAGCCGAAGCGCTGCGTTTTGTACCATTTCACTTTTCGCCCTGTCACCTTATCAATCAACAGGGAACAGAACGCGCGTATGGACACCAGCACAAACAGCTGGGCATATGTGAAATAGGACAAGCAGGAGAGAATAAAGTTTTGCGTCGTGCTTTGTCCGATATCCGTCGCCAGCGCGAGATTGATCTGTAATACGAAGAGGTAGTACATCAACCCCCAGGCGATCATCAGGTAAATATACAGATCGTCGGCGAACTGGAACGGGGATACCACTTCTGGATGAAACAGCGAGATCCCCCAGTATACGAGATTGACGACAATAATGATATCCGAGATGATAATGGACAGCAGATACCAGAAGTAGCTCGCCGCATAATACAGCACCTGCAGCTTAATGCGCCAGCTTGAGCGTCCAAACAGATGGTGGATATTCTCCATCACAACCGCAAAGTTCCCTTTCGCCCAGCGCTCCCGCTGCTTCAGGTACACGCTGAGCTGCTCCGGCTCCTGCTGATAGGCTTCCGCCTGAGGCGCCAGCGCGATCAGCTGACCTCTCGTCATAATCTCGAAGGAAATCGCCGTATCCTCGGTGATCGCCTCCGTGTCCCAGCCGCCGATTTCACGGATCAGCTCCGTCTTCACAATAAAGTTCGTGCCGGGGATCGTCCCCAGCTTGAACAGCTCCCATAGCCCGGTATGGTAAATACGCTGTGCGGTAACGAGTTCCAGATTGATGCATTTGGAGAGAAAATTTTGCCCGCGGTTCCTCGCCTTGTTCCTTCCAAAAACCGCCCCGTATCTGTCCGGGTCCTCCAGCGCTTTTTCAATCAAAAAATACAGCGCGTTCCGCTCCGGCGCCGCATCCGCATCAAACACGCATACCCACTCATGCTTGGCATGCAAGAGCGCATCGTTCAGCGCTCCCGACTTGCCGCCGGTTCCCGTGCGTTCGAATATCATGAAGTCCCGGTCGCGGTAGGCTTCCCTCTGCTTCAGCTCCTTGAGCTTCGCTGCCGTGCGGTCACTGCAATTGTCGGCAATGACAATCAGCTGCACTTTATCCTTCGGATAATTCAGCCGCAGAATATGCTCTGCCGTAGCCGCGATCACCAGCTCCTCATTATGTGCAGGGACGAGGACGGTCACCTTGGGGAAATGCTCCATTTCGTCCTGAGACGGAATATCCCACTCCTTGCGGCTCTGTCTGAAAATGAACCGGACCGCCCCTCCCATAATGACGATGGACTGAAATACCGCCGCCCAGATACTCAGTATGCAAAAAACCAATAAGAGATCAGCCACTGTTCTTCCTCCGGTCATATCTACGATGGACACGAACCCGGAAGGTCAGTGTAGCGATGAGCAGCGCCAGCGCCGCACAATGGCAAACACAAGCGCCCCGGCGCGGATCACCAGCTTCAGCTCCCGGCCATTCCGGTCCTGAAACGGAATATCCATCAAGGCATTTTTGATCCGGTCTGTCAGCGCCTTTAGGTAGGCCTGGTTGGTCATCGGCAGCAGCACAATGAACCTGCCCTCGTCCAGGGCAAATTTGTAATCTTCATACCGAATTTGCTTCCGGATCGCTTCCGACAAGGACGCGAGCAGCCGGGCATACCCTTGGGAGCCGAGCGCTTCTTGCACCATCGGGAGAAATTCGATTTTGAACATGGCCAGGCAAAAGTTATACGTCTCCGAATAACGATGGGCCAGATTCGACTGCTTGACCAGCGTTTCTTTAAAAGCTTCCTTGTTGCCCAGCAACGTCGCCAGGTCAACTTCCGGGTGTTTGTGCTGAAGCTCCTCCAGCCTCTCCATCATCCGTTTATTGCGAACGAGCCCCGCCTTGATGAATGCCGCTGCAGCCACATTGGCCGGGATCTGCCACAGCAAGGAGAAGGATAACACGTTCACCTCGGCATAGGTGGCCAGCCATACAAAATAAGCAACAATATATATGAACGTAACCACAGCCGAGAAGCCGGCAGGAGCCAGAAATCCGAGCAGCAGAGCAGCCAGGCAGCCTATGGCGAACACGAGCTCCATCCAGGTGAAAGACTGGTTTATGAATACATGGATATAAACCAGCGTTTCCTGCAATGGCCAAAGCAAGCAGCAGAACGTAGCCCCACACCATCCGCTGAATCAGTTTTTTATTTTCCATGTCCACCCCTACGAATTGCATACTCCCCTAATAAAGGAAGCAAGTTATCAAAAATATGCGTATTTCCCTCAAACACATACCCTCCGGGATAACGTTCATCCTGCCCCCTGAGTCTCTGCATCTGTTCATACAGCTTGTTAGCGAACACCGGGTCTCCCTGCTGAAGCGAGTATACGATCGCCAGGCCATACACCGATGAGGATTCGTAGTCCACCGCCGCTGTCCGGTCAGCCCGCCGATACTGTCCCGCGACCATTCCGGTCTGTTCATACTCCCGCTTCAGAAACGAATGCAGCGACTGCGCTTTTGTCGTTTCACCCGCATAGATCGCCACCAGCAGCTGATCAATCATGTTCACCTCGGACACATAAGTGTATTCCCCGCTCACCACGTTATAGGACTTGGGGAAAAATACACCGTCATCCGGCATGTCCTGCAGCAGCGCATGGTATCGGCCGTACGCTTCCTTATCCAGCAGACCCGCTTGCATAAGAGCTTCCAGCACCGGCAAGTCCACATAAGCGAGACTCAGCGTGTCCGGCGCTTCCGCTCTGGCAAAATCGTAGAAATCCACCAGGTAGCCGTTCTTCTCGGAGCGGCTTAATAATGTATTCGTAAGCTGGCGGGCTGTCTCTATCCATTCAGGATGCTCCTCCCACTTGCGGGCACCTTCCAGCAAAGCCCCGATAATCCGCAAATCATCCCCAAGCGCATTCGTGCTTACTTGCGCCTCGCCCTCACCGCTGAGCTTCCATGCAATGTAGCGGGGCTCGGAGGCAATAAAGTATTGGACCAGCTGTTCATAGCTTCTCTCAAACTCGGCAAGATCATCACTTGCCAGCGCCGCCTGCATCCAGAACCCAAGGGACTCGGACAGCGCTTCTCGCCCAGCCGCCAGCTCAGGCACGACAGAATCGGCCCCTTGTAAATACGTGGCCAACGTGCCGTTCGGATTCGTCATATGGGTCATGATAAAACGCTTCGTCAGATTTTCTCCCCCCGCCCGGGTCAGCCAGCCTCCGATTCCGAGAGCCGCCCCCAGCAATATGCATAGCCCTATCCACACCGCTTTGCGTCCACTTCGCCAGTTCAAGCCGTCTACCTCCATTCCAACAGGACGCCTATATCTTGGTCATTCATGATTTATTAGAGGGAATAGAGTCCCAGCACATTGTAACAACCGCTTCTGTACAAAAACTGTACAACCTGCCTGGCCGAACAGCGTTACCTTTTTCCCCGCCGATAAAGATCCATACTTTTATAGCCTTGAGCCAGAACAGCGATCATTTCTTCTCTGCGCTTCGCTCTCGTCTGCTCCTGGATCGCGCTGTATACATAACGGGCCCAATCCTTGCGATACCCTGGCGTAAGCGAACGATAGAACGCGAGCTCCGCCGGCGCACCGCTCAAATCCTCTTCGATTTGCGGGATGAAGGAAACGTAATCATCCACGCTTTGACTTGGCTTCGCAGATCCCGAGACGGCCTTTTTCCTTTCATTTTTAAAGCCTACCACCGTAAATACCTCGTTCATCCCCACCATGCGATTGAATTTGAGACTGCTTGTCCCGATATAGCCATCTTCGTCCGCCCCAACCCCCTCAAATAGCGAATCCCGGTGAATATAAGTCGGGTATACTCGGTTTCCTTTTTTAGGATAGGCGGCATATAAGAGACCGCCCTCACGCAATCGATTCCCGGCGATGATGGTCCCGATAAGCTGCTGAAAGGCATTCATATCCAGCACGAAGGCAAAAATCAGGTCGTATTGCTCCTGGATTAGCTCGTGATCCGCATCCGACAGCTCAGCCAGACTCTCCTCGCCTGCCGGCGTATTCAACACGGCTGTCTTCTGATACTTTTGCAAATTCAGCTTCTCTACAATGGTTTTAGGCATAATGTACTATTTCCTTTCAGCGTGGATGATCCCTCTTACACCTTTCTACTCGTATACACGAAAATTATCATACGTCCAAGGTCTTGGCAATGGTGGACTTGTGTTTTACGACCCGAAATAATGGGACCTAACCAAAAAAATGGCACCTATCCATCTGATGACGTTATCGATAGAATAAAGATGTTTCTGGTGTAAGCGTTTTCCTATGAGACCTTTCAGCCAGGACATCTACTATTATTTTATTTAGGGAGGGTATTTATGAGGCGATCTTACTCTTCGGAGAAGCGTTTGGTGTCAAAAGTGTGGTGTTTGTTCTTAGCGGTAGTCATGGTGGCCAGCGTAGGTCTGTTGCCGGCATCGAAGGCTCAGGCAGCGGCAACCACCATTACCTCTATGGATTACTTTTCGCCAGCAGACGGGCCTGTCATTTCCAAATCCGGGGTTGGTCAGGCTAGCTACGGATTTGTCATGCCTATATTCAACGGAGGCTCTGCCACGCTGCAGGATGTTATCCAGGATTTAGGCGTCAATGTGAGAGTCGGCGGCAATTGGATCGATATCGACAGCGTAAGCCGCTTTGTCTATAACCAGAACTGGGGCCACTGGAGCGATGGCGGCTTCAACGGCTACTGGTTTACTATCTCTGAAACGACAGAGATTCAGCTGTTCTCCAAAGCGAATGGCGTGACGCTGAATTACACGCTTCAATTCCAGAACATCAACAGAACGACCATTACGGCGATGACGCCTACACAAGGACCGGAGATCACAGCAGGCTTTACAGGCGGCGCCGGTTTCACCTATCCGATCTTCAACAACGATCCGGCCATTCCTTATGAGGCTGTAGCCGATGATCTGAAGGTGTACGTCAAGCCTGTCAACAGCAGCGAATGGATTGATATCGACAACAATGCGGCCAGCGGCTGGATCTATGACCGCAACTTCGGTCAATTCACCGATGGCGGCGGCGGTTACTGGTTCACGGTCACCGAATCGATCCATGTGAAGCTTGAGTCGAAAACCTCTTCGGCCAATGTCATCTATACCATCATCTTTAATGAACCGGTGAGGAATTCATACATGATTACTCCATATGAAGGCACAACCTTTACGGCAGATAACAGCGGTGCAATCGGTATTCCGCTGCCTAAAATTGACGGCGGTGCGCCAATTGCATCCGAGCTTGGAAATTTTGTATACCAGATCAACAGAAACGGACAATGGGTGGACTTGAGCGACTCCGCGCAAAGCGGCTTCTCTTACTCTGCTAACGGCTACAACAACATGTCCGATGCGAATCAGTGGGGCTACTGGTCCGACTATATCTACGGCCTGTGGTTCCAGCCGATTCAGGAAGACATGCAGATCCGCATCGGCTATCCGCTGAACGGGCAGGCTGGCGGGAATATTGGCGATAACTATGTCTATTACACGTTTATCGGCAATCCGAACGCGCCTCGTCCAGACGTAAGCGATCAGGAGGACATTCCGCTCAGCACGCCGGACAACCCGAATATTGAAGGTATGACCCTGATCTGGCACGATGAATTTAACGGAACCCAGCTTGACCATAGCAAATGGAATTATGAGGTCGGGTATTATCTCAATGACGATCCGAACACATGGGGCTGGGGTAATGCAGAGCTGCAGCATTACACGGACAGCACCCAAAATATTTTCGTACAAGGTGGTAACCTAAATATCCGGGCCCTGGAAGATCCAAAAACGTTCCCTCAAGACCCGGGCCGAGTGGCACCATACTCCTCCGGCAAAATTAACACCAAGGATAAATTCACCCTGCAGTATGGCCGCGTGGACTTCCGCGCGAAGCTGCCGACAGGCAACGGGGTCTGGCCGGCATTCTGGATGCTTCCGCAGGACAATGTCTACGGCACATGGGCATCCTCCGGTGAAATTGACATCATGGAAGCAAGAGGACGTCTGCCTGGAACCTCCACCGGCGCGGTTCACTTCGGCGGACAATGGCCGTCAAACACGCATCTGTCCGGTGAATATCATTTCCCTGAAGGACAGACCATCGCCAATGACTACCATGTCTATTCTGTCGTTTGGGAAGAGGACAACATTAAATGGTATGTAGATGGCAAGTTCTTCTTCAAGGTAACGAGAGAACAATGGTATTCGCTTGCTGCACCGAACAATCCGAACGCGCCGTTCGACCAGCCGTTCTATCTCATTGTGAACCTGGCCCTCGGCGGCACCTTCGATGGCGGCCGTGCGCCAAATCCGGGCGACATCCCGGCTACGCTTCAAGTAGACTATGTACGTGTGTATAAAGAAGGCGGCGAAGGCGGAGGGGGAGGCGGACAGAATCCGGACGGCCCCGGATCGCCTTCCACCATCGTGATCGGCGATGAGGTACGCGGCCTGAAGCGGACTGGTGATGATCTGTTGTTCTATGTCAACGGCGCGACCTTTGCTGATCTGCACTACAAGATCAATAACGGCGGTCAGCTGAATGTGGCGATGCATCCAACCGGAAACGGAAACTTCACCTATCCGGTGAACAACCTGCAGCACGGGGATACGGTGGAGTATTTCTTCACCTATAACCCGGGCCAGGGAGCGCTCGATACGCCTTGGTTCACCTATGTGCACGGCGTTACGCAAGGCAGACCGGAGTAACCGAATAATCCATATAAGCAGGAACGCGCGCTTATGATGCACGAAT
>NZ_NPBY01000032.1 GCF_002272015.1 Paenibacillus campinasensis
GTTTATTTCCGCCAGAATGTTGAGCAGTCCGCCTTATCCATAATATTGAACTCGATCATTTTCTCAAGCAGCGTGAAGTCCACCTCACCCTTCCACGGGAAACGCACCAATTCCTTGGTGTGACTATAACCTGCCTGTACAATGTCATCATAGAACCGATCGATCGTTACTCTTTCCGGAGCCACAGCCATATGCTGCTTGGATACGCTGAAACCAATGATGTACGTGCCGTGATCGGTGAACATCGGCTGATTCCATGCAATTTTCGGCTCTAATTGCGGAAACTTATGAGTTACCCATTTCAAGACCTCTTCTGTTCGTTCACGGTGATCCGGATGATCGATCCCTTTTAAATATTCCGCAAAAACCTCCATGCCGCTCCTCCTATCAGGAAAATATACGAGTGCTTCATCGTATTGAATACTTGGATTATAACCGCATTGTAAGTAAAGAATCAAAATTTTAGGTGCACTGCATTTCACATACGACCCGGTCAAAACACAGGCTTGCAAGATCATCCTCATGAATCCAAAAATAGATTCGGCCTGCATCCCCCCCACGAGACCCCTGTCTTGTCTTTTTCCGAATCGATTTGTAGCAGCAACGATAGCACGTACGTTCCCTTTCGAAATCTATAAAAACCAATAATTTACTACACCCATAATAAAAAAGAGAACGCCCGCTGGACGTCCTCCGACTTCATATCAACTTCACTTCAACTTCAGCAAACATTCAGTCACGTCAAATGAACCGTGAACCGTCTGTATGCGATAACGCGACACATCCAAGGGGTTTAAACGACCACGCCCTTTTTTAAAATAAGGTTGGCATACAGCGCGGTTTCCCCGGTGGCTACGATAGCGTAGGCGTTTTTTGCCCGTTCATAGAAAGCAAACCGCTCGACCGTCTCAAACAGGTCGCTCCCCGGATGGTGATCCCGCACAATGTCGCGGTAACGATCCCAGATCGGCGTCTCCACATTGTCTCCCGGCATGACGGCCATCAGAGATACAGGCCGCTCGACATAGGAGTCGAGCGGGAACAGCGGCAGAATGGCGGCCAGCAACTCCGGAACGCCATGACCATCGCAGCGAACGAGCCGCTGCGCATGGCTGGCTGCCGGGAAGTTGCCATCCGCGATCACAATCTCGTCGGCATGCCCCATCTCCATCAATAGTTTGATCAGCTCCGGCGAGATCAACGGCGATATTCCTTTAAGCATGCGTTTCCTCCTCTTTCACAGGTTGGATTAACCTCGGCTCCGCACTCTAACCGGCACCACTGCGAATGTCCGACTCGATGAGCCGCAGATATCGCGTGTAGCCTGCTTCCCACACCGCACGACGCTCGGCTTCATCCGGCTCATAGATATGCTGCGGGAACGAAGCCTTCACCAGCTCCTGCCCCTCCCGCATATCGTTGATATGGCCGGACGTTCGGAGCTGGACAAGCACATTGCCGATCGCGCTTGCTTCGACCGGCCCCGCCCAGACCGGGCGGCCGATGACATTCGCCGTCAAGGCGCACAGCAGTTCATTCTGAATGCCGCCGCCAACCATGTGCAGTCCGGCGAACTTTGAGCCTGTCAGCATCTCGGCCTGTTCCAGCACTTGCCGGTACCGGAAGGCCAGGCTTTCCAGGATGCAGCGCACCATGCTGCCGACTGAGTCCGGCTCAAGCTGGCCGTTATCCCGGCAGTAGCTTCGAATTTCCTCCGGCATATCCGGAGGGTTCATAAACCGCAGCGCATCCGGATCAATGAGCGTGCGCAGCGGTTCGGCCGCTTCTGCAAGTTCAATGAGCTCGGCATAGGTGAAGCTGCAGCCGTCCTGCTCCCACTTGCGCTTGCACTCCTGCAAAATCCACAAGCCCATAATATTTTTAAGCAAATGATAATTGCCGTCCACACCGCCTTCATTCGAGAATTGATGCTCGAATACCGATGACGTCAGCAAGGGCGCGGGCATCTGCGTGCCGAGCAGCGACCAGGTGCCGCTGACCAGATAGGCGAAGGAAGCTGAGGATGCCGGCACAGCCGCCGCGGCTGACTCCGTATCATGCGAAGCGACGGCAACGACGTTCATCGGCGGCACTCCCAGCTCCGCACACACCTCTGACGTCAATGATCCGATGACCGTTCCCGGTGATACCGGCTCCAGGAACATGTCGCTGCGCAGCCCCAGCTCCTCCAGCAGCTGAACGTTCCAACCGCCTCTTCCCGGGTCATATAGCCCGGTCGTTGTTGCCATTGAAAATTCACAGCAGCGCTTGCCAGTTAGAAAATAATTCATTAAATCCGGCGTGAGCAGCAAGGTGTCGGCAACGTCCAGCTTGGGGGAAGCGGCCTTTTTCATAGCATACAGCTGATAGATCGTATTAAACGGCATGAACTGCAGCCCGCTCTCGCGAAACAGACGCTCCGATCCGACCAGGGCGGACACCTCCTCCACCACCCCTTCGGTTTGCCGGTCGCGATAATGGTACGGGATGCCCAGCAGTTCGCCGTTACGGTCCAGCAGCCCGAAATCGACGCCCCAGGTATCGATGGCACAGCTTTGCGGCTCATAGCCTGCCTGAAACGCTTTGCGAATCCCGTTCTTAATCTCCTGCAGCAGCATCGGGGTATCCCAGTGCAAATGGCGGCCGATCTGAACCGGATGGTTCGGAAACCGATGAATCTCCGTGATCCGGAGTTTGCGCACAGCTTCCTCCGCCAATCCGCTTGACTGCAAGTGCATCTCTTCACCGGCCTGGTCAAGCAGGACCGCCGCGTCCTGGTCACGCTCCGTGCCATTGCGCCCGCCTTCTCCTGGCCCGTCTGTCGTCCAAGGGGGCTCCTCGACAATCTCGCCGATGATGGCGCGTCCGCTGCCGGCACCTAAATCAAACGCCAACACGCAAGGAATCCGTCGTTCATTCACGGTCATGGACAACCTCACGCCCCTTCCGTCATTTCATTTTTTGCAGCAGCTGGATTCGGTAGTCTTCACTCTCCAGCGCGGCAATCTCAGCCACTTCCTCATCGGTCAGCGGCACCGGTGTCCCGGCCGCCCGGGCACTTAAATAAATTTTTGCGCTCTCCTCCACAACCTGGGTCCGGTAAAAGGCCTCCCGCAAATTGCGTCCGGTAGTTACCAGGCCGTGATTTCCGAGCAGAATCGAGCATGCCTCATTGACTTTCGCAGCCACCGCATCGGCCAACAGATCGGTGGTCGGCACGAGGTAAGGAATGAACGCCGTCCGTCCGACCAGCGCGGCCTGATCCGGAAACATGATCGGAAGCTCCTGCTCAATCAGTGTAAAGGCGATGCAATGCGGCGGGTGCGTATGCACCATGGCCCCCATGTCCGGCTTCTTGCGGTATCCGTACAGATGCATCAGCACCTCCGACGAGGGACGCAGCCCGGTCTCGGTCACT
Organism: Paenibacillus campinasensis; assembly: GCF_002272015.1. Classification (GTDB taxonomy): domain Bacteria; phylum Bacillota; class Bacilli; order Paenibacillales; family Paenibacillaceae; genus Paenibacillus_AQ; species Paenibacillus_AQ campinasensis. Next base: position 3,419 of record NZ_NPBY01000032.1, read on the forward strand.
TCCCCTGTCGGAATATCCACTTCGATCCACTGCTCCGGCTCAATCTCCTCCAGCGCGAAGCCGCTTGGCGACAAATACATTTTGTCACCAGCCCGCGCGCTGATATTGCCACCCGGGCCTACGACGAGACCGCCCTCCACAATTTTACGAGCGTATTTACACAACTCCTGGCGCACCTCTCTGGCATTATCGTTGCTCATGGTTTGCGATTCTCCTTTATTGCTTTTTTTGATCCTTGCCTGCCATCACTATGCCAACCGGTTACCGACCGCAGTGCATCACCACTGTGGCAGCCTGCATCCTAGGCCGACACGGTCATGGGCCGTCACTGGCCGTCAGCCGGCGGCGGGCGTTATCGATACAGCGGCCCGAACGTCTCGCAGGCGCGGAAATCGGCGCTTTCCGCTTCCTCGGTACCGAAGAGCCCCCATGCCCGCGGGCGGAAAATGCTCTCTTTCGGCACATTGTGCATACTCACCGGAATGCGCAGTATCGATGCCAGCGTAATCAGATCGGCACCGATATGCCCATAGCTGATCACACCGTGGTTCGCCCCCCAATGATCCATCACGCTGTAGACGCTCGTGAATGCGCCGCTGCCAGTCAGGTTCGGAGCGAACCAGGTCGATGGCCAGGTCGGGTCCGTCCGCTTATCCAGCGTGTCATGCACATGCTCCGGCAGATCCACCGAGTAGCCCTCGGCAATCTGCAGCACCGGACCCAGGCCCTTCACCAGATTCAGCCGAGCCATCGTCATCGGCATGCCGCCCCGGGTCAGATAGTCGGTTGAGAAGCCGCCGCCGCGAAAATATTCAACCGAAGCCGGACGCCACTGCGTCGCTTTCAGCATCCGCTCGACCTCATCATCGCTGATTTCCCAGTGCGGCTTGATGACAGGCGCCCCGTCTTTCGTCTGTTCGCCTGTGCCGTCCAGCGCGGCTGAGCCCGAATTGATCAGATGCAGAATGCCGTTGGCTGCACGCCCCTCCAGCTTGTAGCCAGCCACCCGCTCTACGGACGCTGGGCTCCAGTATGTGCGCACATCCGCGAATATCTGCGCCGTATTCGTCAACAGGTAGCCGAACAGCATGCCAACCCCATTCAGACTGTCATTCTCGGTTGCTACAATATAAGGCGCCCTTGTCCCGTTCCAGTCGAAGGACGAATTAAGAAGCGTTTCCATAAAGTCGCCGTTTGGAAAATGGTCCGTCCACTGCCGCTGCCCCTGGAAGCCGGAAGCGATCGCATGATGGCCCTGCGCCTCTTCCTCAAAGCCCAGCTCGGCCAACCGCGGGTTGCCGATCATCAGGTCGCGCGCGATCAGCGTCATTTTCACCACCGTCTCCCATTCCTTGTTCTTGCGCTCCCTGGACGTCTGCAGGTCTTCCGGATTGTTGTCCGGTCCTTCCTGGCAATTCCGCTTCACCCATTCGAAAGCCAGCTTGTACTCTTCCGGATCGTAGATCTCCTCGTTAATCCGCCGTGTGAATTCGCTCATGTCCACATATTCGTTGCGCATGCCAAGATATTCCTGGAAGAAGGAATCATTGACCATCGAGCCCGCAATCCCCATCGATACAGAACCCATCGACAGATAGGCCTGATCGCGCATCATCGCTGCCGCCAGACCGCCCCGGGCGAAGCGAAGCAGCTTCTCCTGCACATCCTCCGGAATCCGGTCATCGCCCTCATCCTGAACATCCTCCCCGTAAATGCCGAATGCCGGCAGCCCTTTCTGCGCATGGGCAGACAATACCGCCGCCAGGTACACCGCTCCCGGACGTCCGGTTCCGTTAAAGCCCCAGACCGCTTTCGGAATTACCGGATCGGTATCCATCGTCTCTGTGCCGTAACACCAGCACGGCGTCACCGTAATCGACAGGCCGACCTCGGCCTGCTTGAATTTTTTGGCCGCGGCAGCCGCCTCTGCCACTCCCCCGATACATGTATCCGCAATCACGCATTCAACCGGCTCACCGTTCGGATAGCGCAGCTGCTCGCTCAGCAGTCGCGCCACCGCCTTCGCCAGATTCATCGTCTGCTCCTCCAGCGATTCGCGGACCCCTCTTCTTCTGCCGTCAATGGTCGGGCGAATGCCGATTTTCGGAAATCCGTTTCTCCATCTGTAACCGTTTTCAACCATGCCTGTCCTGCCTCCTTGGCTATTGGAATATGCCCTTATTCTAATTGGAGGAAGCGTGGGGCGAGAACCTACTATATTGCCTTTTTCCAAACCCAAAACAACAAAAAAGTGAACCCCGTGCCTTCGCTTAGTGTGTGACGAAGCCGCGGGCTCTCTTCCTTTTTCCATCGGTTTCAAATTGAGCTATAATAGAGGTATCTATTTGCCGGGGGAGGAATGCAAGGCGTGCCCAAAATCGAAATTCCGCATCGCAAAAGCGATCGCTTCCGGTTCAAGAAGAGACCGGAGCTGTTATTTGCAGGCCAGGTTGTGGATGAATGCCGCTTCTACGCCCCGCCGCAAATTCACGATTATTGCGAAATTATATACATTGTAGAGGGCACCGGGACATTCCGGATCGGAGGCAAGTCATATGAGGTGCGGCCCGGCGATGTGGCTGTCTACAATGCCGGTGTCCCGCATGAGGAATTTTCCAGCAGTTCCGAGCCGTTCAAGCTCATCTACTGCGGTGTAAGCCATGTGCATATCGAGGGGGTGCCGCTCGGGCATCTGCTTCCCGCCTCCGTGGAGCCGGTCGTTCCATGCGAGAAATACGCCTACAAGGTGGAGAGCTATCTGTCCGAGATCCTTCAGGAATGCGATTCCCAGGTGCTCGGCTACGAAACGCTCAGCAGCAACCTGCTCATGTCGCTGATCACGCTGCTGTACCGGATCATTGACGTCAAGCACCCGTTTGACCCGCTAAAGGACAAGAATGAAATTACGGTCCGCACCAAACAGTTCATTGATAAAAACTACACCCGCAGCATTACGCTGAAAGAGATTGCCGACACGCTGTACGTGAGCCAGCACTACCTGTCCCATCTGTTCAAAAAGGAGCTCGGCGACTCGCCCGTGAACTATTTAATCAAGCGCCGGATTGAAGAGGCTAAGCGCCTGCTTCGGGACAGTGATGCACCCATTCATGAAATCGCTTTCCGGGTTGGATACGGCAATGACAAGTATTTTTCCATGCTGTTCAAAAAAGTAACCGGCCAATCGCCCAGCGCCTACCGGGATTCAGAGAAACCGAAGTAACGTGCGCCCCGGCTATCTCACTCCCCGGCTATATGGCAATCACGCGCCTTTATGTCCGAACAAGGATATCCCATCATTAAATAAGCCCCCGGCATAAAATCCGGAGGCTTGAACCCGTTGCATGGTGTATGTCTATCGCACAGCGATTGTGCAGCAAGTCGTACCTTGTTATGATTCGATCTGGTATAAACTAATGGCTCTATTCTGAATCTATCTATCGAAGGTGCCTAGGCTTGTCTTAGTCAGATACGGCTATTCAGCCACTGCTTGCCCGGTTTTCACAGATTGTTCGTCGGCTGCATCCAGAGGCATATCTCCGTCTTTCCAGATCACCTTCTGGCCGTAATCCTTGCCCCAGTCATACATGAGCTTGAGGATCGGCATCAGACTCTCGCCGTAAGGTGTGAGCGAATACTCCACTCTTGGCGGGACCTCGGGATACACGACGCGGTGTACCAGCTGATCTTCCTCCAGCTCGCGCAGCTGATTGGTCAGCATTTTCTGTGTGATATGCGGAATGAGCCGATTCAGCTCACCGAATCGTTTAACGCCGCCCAGACCGAGATGCCACAGGATGATCAGTTTCCATTTACCGCCGATGACCGCAAGGGTTAACTCCTTATGGCAGTTTATTTCTTTCAGATTGATGCGCTGCTTGACTTCATTTGCCATAATGCTTCACCCCTTTACTCTATAGTATACAACGGTCAGGGCAATAACTTCAAAAAACAGATCTACTCCAGATTGGCGTGCAGCCCGAACATGCGGTCCGATTGCTGGTCGCTCTTCTCCATCAGCCTCAGGATGGCTGCATCCAGCACCACCAGCATCGTCTGCTCGAATAGGGAAGCCATCGGCTGGACCGTCGTCAGGAAATCCTGCTGCTGATCCTTCGTGGCTCCCGGCAGCTGAACGACGACATCTGCCAGTGCTCCGATGCGAGACTCTGGCTTGATCGTGATTGCGGCCAGACTCGATCCGATCTGCTTGGCCTTCTGGGCCATAGCGACCAGACTTTGCGTTTCACCGGAGCCGGATCCGATGATAAGTAAGTCCCGAGCTCCGATTGCAGGCGTTACCGTATCGCCCACGACATGAACCCGATGTCCCATCTGCATCAGCCGCATGGCAAACGCCCGGATCATCAGCCCGGATCTTCCGCTTCCGGCGACGAACACCGCTTCACTCTTCAATATCCGTTCAATCAGTGCCTCCACCTGGGTGCCGTCGATTTTCTCGACCGATTCTGCGATCTCACTAGCAATAACGGCTGCCTGTTTGAACATGATGGCGCTCATCGATGCTTACGCCTGCTGTACGAGCTGCTTCATTTCCGCAGCTACAGCTTTCATATCGGACTGGCCTGTAATGCCGCCGCCTACGATGACAAGATCCGGCTTTGCTGCAATAACTTCAGGAAGTGTCTCGAGCTTGATGCCCCCGGCAACAGCGGTTTTTGCCTGCTGAACCACCCGATTGATCGTAGCCAATTCCTCGAAGGAATTCTTGCCTTCTGCCTGGTGGTCGTAGCCGGAATGCACGCAGATGTAGTCGACTCCGAAACCGTCAATCTCCCGCGCTCTTTCCTCCATGTTCTTCACATTGATCATATCCACCATCACTTGTTTGCCTTGTTTGCGGGCTTCCGCAACAGCGCCTTTAATGGTGGCGTCGTCCGATACACCAAGCACCGTAATAATGTCTGCGCCCGCTTCGGATGCTTTCATTACCTCGTAACCGCCGGCATCCATAACTTTCAGGTCAGCAAGCACGCGCAGATGCGGGAATGCTTCCTTGATCGCTTTAACCGCATGAAGCCCCTCATTGATGACCACCGGCGTTCCGATCTCTACGATGTCGATATGCTCGGCCACTTCGGCCACCACTTGTTTTGCTTCCGGGATATTTACCAAATCGAGTGCCAATTGAAGTTCCATATTATGAATCTCTCCTTATGAGCGTATTGGTGTAGATTACAGCTTTCATTGTAGAGCAGTTACTTTAGAATGCGGAAGTACGTACTTGAAAGTGAGATACTTACGTGGAAGTAAGTATTGGGCAACGACAAGGGCTTTGCCGCCTCGTATTCGAGAATTTCTTGATCCCGGTCCCGCGGCCATTAGTAGCATGCCCAAATTCACACCTGAATGCGCACATAAGAAAAAGACCTTCAATACGAAGGTCTTGTTAGGTTGCCATCATGGCCTCAAGCTTCTTTCCAAACGATTATTGCTCCGATGCCTGCTCATCCATATTAACTTGAAAAATCACGCCGAACTTGTCCCCGCCCGCACTTCGCAGAAACTGCCGCTCCCACATCCCGCTTCATCGTATCTAGCCGATACCCAATTCACTGCTTAATCCTGCACACAATGTCCATAGAATCGCGACTTCATTTATCGTCCAAACCTGCCTATGATCAATATGCAATCCTTTACAAATCCATTAAATAAAGGAGGTTTATGAACAGAATGAGAATTGTGAACAGCCACACACGAATGCTCGCCTTAGTCTGTGCCTTCAGTCTGCTGCTGGGGACGCTGCTCTCTTCCCTCGGCACACCCCGCACCGCCGATGCCGCTGCACTGCAGAATCTCGCTGCAGGCAAACCGGTGACCGCATCGGGCCATGCCGATGTGTACGTGGCAGCTAATGTGACCGATGGCAATCCGGGGACCTATTGGGAAAGCGTCAACCATGCCTTCCCGCAATGGGTGCAGGTGGACCTCGGCAGCCAGACAACTGTCCATCAGGTCGTGCTGAAGCTTCCTCCGGGCTGGGAGACCCGCGCCCAGACGTTGTCCGTTCAAGGCAGCGCCAACGGTTCCAGCTTCACCGACCTCAAGTCATCCGCCAGCTACACCTTTAATCCGGCGGCCGGCAACTCCGTCACCATTGAATGGAGCCCGGTCAGCACGAGATACATTCGAATCCACGTAACCGCCAACACGGGCTGGCCCGCAGCACAGCTGTCAGAGCTTGAGGTATACGGCCAATCCGAAGTGGTCACCTGGCCGATTCCGGGCAAGATTGAAGCCGAAGGCTACAGTGCCATGCACGGCATCCAGACTGAGCCGACATCCGACATCGGCGGCGGTCTGAACGTTGGCTGGATTGATGTCGGCGACTGGCTCGAATACAATGTTCATGTTCAGAGCGCCGGCACGTATGCTGTAGATTATCGAGTGGCCAGCAATGCCTCCACCGGACAGATCCAGCTGCGTTCCGGCACCACGACGCTGGCCACGACGGCGGTCCCGAATACCGGCGGCTGGCAGAATTGGCAGACGGTCACCGACTATGTCACGCTGAGCGCGGGTCAGCAAACGCTCCGTCTATATGCCAGCGGGCATGATTTCAACATCAACTGGGTACAGTTTGCCCCTGACAATGCCGACCGTATACCTCCTACAGCCCCGTCCAATCTGACCTATACGGAGCCGGCGCCAGACACGATTCGCCTCGCATGGGGAGCCTCCACCGATAATGTGGGCGTCACCGGATACGACATTTATGCCAATGGCCTGCTTCGCGGCAGTGTGAGCGGATCGACCCTCACCTATACTGATCAACAGCCTAAGAACGCCACCGTAAGCTACTATGTCGTTGCCAAGGATGCCATCGGCAATACTTCCCCGCCCAGCAACACCGTCACCCGATACGGTTCAGGCGGCAATGATAGCGGTCGGGGCGCGAACATGCCGTTCACCATCCTTGAAGCCGAAGCACCTTCGAACAGAACGAACGGCACACGGCTTACACCGAACTATATCCTCGGCGATTTTGCCGGCGAAGCCTCCGGCCGTTCCGCCGTATATCTGGACCGCAACGGCCAGTATGTCGAGTTCACGCTGACCGCACCCGCCAACGCGCTCGTCCTGCGTAACGCCGTTGCCGAGAATACAACCGGAACGATCAGCCTGTACGTCGACGATGTGGATAAAGGCAACTTTACCGTTACCTCCAAATTTTCTTACGTGTATGCAACACCGACCACGCTCGACCGGCTCGGCTACGACAATGCCGGCTCCAAAGCCTACTGGCTGTATGAGGACAGTCAGCTTATGCTGGATCAGGTATATCCGGCCGGAACCAAGATTCGAATCCAAAAGGACGCCGGCGATGTGCCATGGATTTATGTCGATATGATCGAAACCGAGAATGTCGCGCCGCCGGCATCCAACCCGAACCCCAACCTGTATGTCCAGGTATCCAACACGAAATCGATCGAGCAGGCGCTTAATGAATTCCGGCAGGATCCTTCGAAGAAAGGCATCTTCATTCCCGCCGGCGAATGGACCTTATCGTCCAAGATCCATCTGTACGGCCGGGCAACGGAAATTATCGGCGCCGGGCCATGGCATACGAAGCTCGTCGCTCCGCAAAACCAGACGAATACCGATATCGGCTTCAACATCGGACAGGAAGCAAACGGCTCAACGATCCGGGATCTGTCGGCTTGGGGCAATTATGTCTACAGACAGGACGGTCCCGGGAAATTTATCGACGGAAACGGCATGCGAAACGTGACCGTTGATAACGTGTGGGCTGAGCATTTTGTCTGTCTCTACTGGGGCGTGAACTCTTCATACAACACGTTTACGAACAACCGGATCAAGAACATGTTTGCAGACGGCATCAACATGACCAACGGTTCATCCTACAATGTCATCGACAACAACTATGCCCGCGGAACAGGCGATGACGCGTTTGCTTTGTTCAGCGCCATTGATGCAGGCGGCTCTTACAATGTCGGCAACAAATATACCAATCTGACGGCCACCAATGTGAGACGCGCAGCCGCATTTGCGGTATATGGCGGTCAAGGCAACCTGTTCCAGAATCTGTACGGTGCCGATACGCTGACATATCCGGGCTTAACGATCAGCAGCTTGAGCTTTGGCTATAACACGCTCGGCTTTGGCGATCAGGACACCGTCATCGATGGCGTCACCCTGGACCGCACAGGCGGCGATTTCTGGACCAGCGTCGGTGCAGATGACAAAATCAATGATTATCAGAACTTCGGAGCGATCTGGCTGTTTGCCGGTGACCGAAGCTTCCGAAATATTGTGGTGAAAAATGTAGATATCAACAACCCGGTCTACTTCGGTTTGATGTTCCAGACCAAATCACCGGAGAATCTGCCGATGGAGAACGTTCGCCTTGAGAATATCAATATCCATCATGCGCCTCGCTACGGCATCAAGCTGGTGGTCAGCGCAGAAGCAGGTCAAGGCCCTGTCGTCGGAGAAGCAAGCTTCACCAATGTCCGAGTGAACAACCCGGGAATCACCGCCATATACGGGGAAGACAGAACCCCGAACTTCCGCGTGATCCGGGTGTCCGGCAACAACTGGTAGACGACAGCCCGCTCCATTTCCTCATCGATAGTACAACGGAAGAAGCTCCGCGAGATCCTTGGGATCCGCGGAGCTTCCTGCATCCTAACAACGTTATGGCGCTTCAATCTTGTCAAAAAATCTCGTCTGCACCGTCTTGGCCGCTTCATCCAGCTGGGACTTGGAATCCGTCCCTTCCTTCGAGAAGGATTCCTGCACTACGTTGGCCATGACGCCGTAGTAATCCTGCGTTCCGTACTGGGCCTCCGGCTTGCCGTCGATCAGGCTCAGCATCCGCTCATCATAACGATACACATTGTCGTATTTATCGTAAATCGCATTCAGCTTCTGGGCATACTCGGAATCATCGCTGAAATAGTTCAGCGGTGCCGGGACATAATACTTGCCGTTGCTCTTCCGTTCCTGAATATTCGCCTCCAGCGCCTCCAGCCCTTTATCCGTGAAATAATCAAAGGTGATGTACCGGAACGCCATTTCCTGCTCTTCCTTCGTTGCATTCGGGTTGATAACCAAGTAATTGCCTCCCAGAATGCCGATATGCTTCCCGCCCTTTTCGTAGGCCGGCATCGGATAGGCGATGACATTCTCCGGCTTAAGACCGCCCTGGTTCAGCGCAGAGTCGATAATATCCGATGCACCGGCGATCACCATCGCGGTCCGTCCCTGCTGAAACGCATTGATGGCATCGCTCCAGCCTAGCGCCCAGTCCTGCGGAATCGCATTAGCTTCCCAGCGCAGCTTCTTGTAGAAGTCCAGCGCTTTTACTCCCGCCTCGGAATTGAAGATGGCCGTATATTTGCCATTCTCGATCTCCTGGATTTCCCCGCCGGCCTCAAACAGGAAGTTCGTCCAGTTCCATCCGGCCTCGTTACCCTTGCCCATCGGAGCAATGCCCGAGATGCCTTTCTTCGGATCTGCTGCGCCCTTGGCGGTATTGTACATATCGTCCCACGTCCAGTCCATGTCCGGCAGCGGAATCTGCTTCTCGTCTAACAAGCCTTTGTTGATCACCGTTGAGGTTACATAGCCGTTTTGCGTAATGCCATACACCTTGCCGTCCACGATAAACTGGCTTTGCAGCAGCGAGTTCATCTCATCCTTGTATTCCCAGCTGTTGTACAGCTCGCTGATGTCAGCCACCCAGCCATGCTCCACCAGCATTTGTGCTTCGGTTGCAAATGTGTTGTAGAAGGTCGGCGCTTCATTCGAAGCCATTTTAATGCCGATTTCGTTGACATTATACTGCCAGTCGTCCTTCACAATCGTCACATTCGGATACATCTCGGTGAAACGCTTGATTTTGTCATCTTCCTGTGCCCTGGCCTCCTTCTGATCCGGCAGCGGATAATGGATTTTGATCGTAATTTTGCTCTGCGAGCCGTCATCCGGGCCTGCCGCTTCCCCGCCTGGATTGTCCTCTGTCGCTCCATTGCCGCTGCAGGCAGCCAGAACGGCAGCCAGCAGCATCAAACTGAGCAGCAGCATTGAATACTTGCGCATGAAAACTCCCCTTTTCCCTTCAGAATGGTTGTTGCTTCTTTCTCATCATAAAAGAGCTCGCTCCTTCGAACGATGTGTTATCATATTCCCTTCATGTGCAGGCCTACGATGTTGCCTCCATGACCGAATTCCCGCCTGCACGCGGGCCTCCCGGATATTCAGCGCGCCCTTGCCCTGATCACCTCGACCTATCCTTTTACCGCTGCCAGGCTGACACTGCGCATAATGAAGCGCTGAAACACGAGAAAGACGAGGATCGGCGGCACCATCACCATGAACAGAATCGTGAACTTGATGTTGTTGTCCATGCTGCGGGCATTGATCACATATTTATAGATCGCGGTGGCGAGCGTGTATTTCGATTCACTGTGCAGCACGAGCGACGGCCAGAACCAGTCATTCCAGGCATTTGAGAATATAAAGATCGCCAGCGTAGCGAAGATCGGAATGGACAGCGGTACGGCGATCCGGATGTAGCTGTTCATCTCCGAGGCTCCGTCGATCCGCGCCGCCTCGAAGATTTCCGGGTGAATCCCGTCGAAGAAATTTTTCATCAGCAAAAAGAAGTAGGCATTCGCCCCCGCTGGCAGCCAGAATGCCCAGAACGTATTCAGCAGCCCCAAATCCTTCAAATTAACAAAATTCGGAATCATATAGCTGGAAGCCGGGATAAACAAAGTCATCAGAATGAAGAAATAAATCCCGCGGTGAAATGGCACTTTCAGGCGCGAGATGCTGAAAGACGCAAGCCCGAGCACAAATATGGTCATCACCAGATTTCCGACAAATACATACAGCGTGTTTTTCAGAAACATCGGCAGCTGAATGTAGGCCCAGCCTTCCTTGAAGTTGCTCCAATTCCACGTCTGCGGCAAAAACCGCGGCGGAAAGGTGTTGACCTCCTGATTCGTCTTCAGTCCGTTAAATGCGGTCATCAGGATCGGATACAGCATCGTCACAATCATGACAACAATACACAGCACCATGAAGCCGTAGACAACCTTGTTCCACGGTTTCTGCAGATCGGCATCCGAGAGAATGCCCCGTTCATAAGGTTTGCTCAAGCTCCATCATCCCCCTTGTTCAGCTTGTACTGGATGATCCCGACCAGGCTTAATACGGCAAACATGAGCATGCCCATGGCAGTCGCTGTTCCGTAATCCAGACGTGTGAAGGCGTATTTCACAATCAGCAGCGCATACGTCAGCGTGGCATTGTTCGGTCCGCCATCCAGCAAGGCCAGCTGGGACTGGTAGGCCTGTGAAGTGCTGATGACCTGGAGAATGAACATCAATGCAATCAGCGTTCGCATCGAAGGAAGCGTGATATACCGGATCCGGTTCCACACCCCTGCACCATCAATCTCCGCGGCCTCATACCAATCCTTCGGTATGCTCAAGACGCCGGCGAGATAGATCAGCATCGCTGAGCCGAACTGCTGCCACGTCTCCATGAACACAATCGCAATCATCGACCATCGGCTGTCGGATATAAAGGACACCGGATCCGCGCCAAATGTGATCAATAGCCCGTTGATCGGACCGACCGGATCATACATCCATCTCCACATGCCGTACAGCACGACGCCCGGCACAACGAAAGGCAAATAGGCGGCGATGCGCGCAAAGCCCTGGAAATAGCGCAGCTCGGAGATGGCGATCGAAGCCACGATCGGCACCCAGAAGCCGATGATCACCGTGAGCAGCATGTAATAAAGCGTGTTCTTGACCGCCGTCCACACGTCCGGGTCCTGAAATACGCGCGCATAGTTATCGACACCCACAAACGTATTGCCGTTCACAAAGTCGATGCTGTAGAAGCTGTACAGCGCCCCTTTGGCGATCGGCACCCATAGAAACAGAATAAAAATGATGACCGCCGGCAGCAGAAACAAATATCCCCACAGATGTTTTCTGAATCGGCCTCTCGGCTTGCCGGACCGCTTCTGCAAGACGGGCTGCAGCGCCGTTTCTGGCTCCCCCATTGTTCTCCCTCATTTCATGTTGGTATGCAATCAACATCATTGTAGAGAAGAGAGAAAGGGCGGAACATGTCTAGTTCTATGAGAATGATGGTTGATCTTACTCCCCTTATTTTTTCAAGTCGCTTGGGCTGACCCCGTAATATTTTTTGAAGATTTTGCTGAAATGCTCCGGCGATTCATATCCGACCCGCTCGGCAATCTCATACCGGCGCAGATCGGTGTGAAGGAGCAGCGACCGGCTCTCTTCCATGCGCAGCTTCACCACGTATTCCCACAGGTTGGAGCCGGTTATTTTCTTGAACAGATAGCTTAAATAATTCGGGCTGACATGATTTCGCTTGGCCACTTCATGTATGGTAAGCCCCTTTTGATGGTAATGCTCATCGATGTAGCGTTTGACCTGCTCCACGATCTGGTTGCTCTGGGTAGAGAGCTCATCGGCATCCGGGTCGCGCTCGTAGTTATGCCAGCTGAAATCGCCGTAATAGAATACATGGTAATCCTTGTGCTCCCGGCTCCACAGCATCGCTTTATCCGCTTGCCGGCTCAATACGTTCAGGAACGAGAGCCCCTTCAAGATTTGGCTGATGCCGACCGTGCACGATAGCGTTAAATACTTGACGATATGGTGATGCATGCTTCTGCCGATCATCTCCAGCTGATGAATTCGCCCGGCCTGCAGCTCGGCGTATTCCTCCTCGCTCCACTGGACGATCACATGGATGTCCCGGTTCCGGCCGTAGAAGACATCGGCATGCCATTGCTGATCCAGCAGCTCCTTGACGATGTTCAAGGCCGCATATTGCAGCAGCCGGGCATCCTGCTCCGAATAGCGTGCATCCTCCGCTTCGCTTAAAGCTAGGCGGATTTTGATCACCGAGAAATACGGGCCTTTCAAGCCCAGATGTTCATAATACGCGGTCTTCGGGTGAGGCTCATCCAATCGATCCACAGGCTCCTCCAGCAATTGGTTGAGCGGCTCGCTGTATGCTGGCCCAGGCTCCTCCATCCGAAAGTCCTCATGCCCGGCGGACAGCACCTCTTCCGTTCGAGGCAGCGGCTTATCCATCTTCAGCAGCACACTCCGGACCGAGTCAAGAAACTGCTCGCTGTTCAGCGGCTTGATCAGATAGTCTTTGGCGCCGAGCCGGATCGCCATCTGGGCATATTGAAACGTCTCATGGGCGGAGATAATGATCGCCTGCACCCAAGGCTTTGCCATTTTCGCCTGATGCATCAGTTCAATCCCGGATAGCTCGCCCATCTGGATGTCGGTAATCAGCAGATCGACATCTTCCATACGAATATAATCCAGCGCCTCTTCCCCGCTGGCAGCCGTCATAATCTGACCGATGCCAAGTCCGGATGCTCGCAGCAGCCCGGCCAGCCCTCTGCAAATGAGCGGCTCATCATCCACGACTAAAATGTTGTACATCGCTATCGTCTCCTCCTTTAATCGCTCTGGCGAATCACCCGCAGCCTCACCGTCACCATCGTGCCTCCTCCAGGCCGCTTGGCATACGTGAGCCCGTATTCCGGGCCATAATGAAGCTGCAGCCGCTGATGAATATTGCGAATGCCATAACCCGATGACGGATTCGGCGATTCATCGTTCAGCACCTTGGCAATCGCCTCGTAATCCACCGTTTTAAATCCGTTGTCGGATATGCGAACATACAGCGCTCCTTGTTTCTCCTCGGCGCTGATCCGGATTTCCCCGTCCTCGCCCATATTTTTAATGCCATGGATAATGGCGTTCTCTATTAATGGCTGAAGCGTAATTTTCGGAATCATCACATCGAGCAGCGCAGCGGGAATGTCCGACTCCACGCGGAAGGTGTAATCATGCCGGTTCTGCTGCAGCTTGATATAGGCTGTCGCATGCTGAAGCTCCTCCTCCAGCGTAATCAGCTCGCGGCCGCGGCTCAGACTGATTTTCATCAGTTTCGACAGATCCTTGATCATTGCCGCCGAGGCAGTGTTCCCTTCCATTACGCTTTTCCAGTAAATGCTCTCCAGTGTGTTGTACAGCAAATGCGGGTTGATCTGCTGGTATAATAGCGCGAGCTGGGTCTCCTTCTGTTTAAGCTCCATCAAATATTGATCACGAATCAGATCATTCAGCCTTCGCGCCATATCATAGGTGGTGGAGATGAGCACACTCACCTCGTCGCTGCGCTTTCGGCTTGGGGGTTCAGGCACGATGCTTCCCGGCTCGTAGCGGCGCACGAAATGGACCAGCTTCTGCAGCGGGGCCATCAGGGAGCGCCAGAAATACAGAATGATGATCAGCCCAACCACAAAATAAGCGACCGAGATCAGAAGAATGACCTGCTTCATCTCATCCTGCTGCTGCAGCAGCGCCTTGACCGGCACCTTGTACACGAGCTTCTGCTGAAGCACGTAGTTGTAATCGGCAACATAGATGAAATCCTTCGTGATCGCATCCTTCACGCCGATCGCAGAGCTGCCCGGATCCAGCTCCGGCGGCAGCGCAAGATAACCTTCCTCCCCGGGCACGGTCGATGTGAGGATCAAATTGTTCCAATCGGTAAAATATAGCTCTCCTTCCGGCAATGATACCGTTTTCAAAGATTCCTCGATTTTCGCCTCGACATTCGAGACGGCCAGTACGCCGATCGTGCCGTCTTTATAAATATTGTTGACTGCCCGAAGATACAGCAGCGCATTCGTTTCCTCCGGTGCCTGGACCGACGGGGAGTAATAATCAGTGAGCCTCAAGTACCCTTTTCCCTTGCGGGCCACTGCCTCATCGAACCATTCCGGCTTTTGCAACTCATCGGAAAAGAAATATACACCCGATTTCAACGGATCGGGATAATACGGGGCAAAAAAATACGCATTATCCGGGTCATACACGTAAAGCGAGTAGTACAGCGGTTCCCTTTCATCCGATTCCTGGGAGTATGTATTCAGCATCACTTCGATTTTCTCATAATGTTTGACCCGGGTTAGAACATCTTCCTCCCCGATCGTGCTGAGCTGTTGTATGAACTCGTTCTGCACCACGGTGGAAGTTACTTTGTTAATCGTCTCAATGTCCCTGCTGATCAGCTTGAAGTTCTGCTGGTTCAGCTCGATGTAGGCATTGGTCACATGACGCTTCAATATTTGCCCGGCCGTACTGTTGCCATAGCTGTTTAGAATGAACAGCGGAATGACAAGCACAAGAAACAGCAGGACGAGCTGCTGCTTGACATTCATTTGGGTTAACGGGTTTCGAAACTTCATTCGCCACCTCCGGCTTATTTTCAATATATCAGTTCCTAAATAAGCCCTATATGTGCATTTCTACGATGATTATGAGCATTTCCACACACTGCTGCAGTGCGATCACCCCATCCTGCACCTCCTGATGACCCGCATATCGGTTCATTCATTAGCTTCATTCTACTTCCTCCGGCGTTTTTTGCCAAAACGGCGATTTGATCCCTTAGCTCATCGGCAAACAGCACCCTGCTCCGCGGATCAAGATCCCTTCTGCATCTTCACTGCATGCGAAAAAGCCGCGATTCCTCGCGGCTGACATGAATCTGCGTACCGCCTGCAGCGGTGAAGCTGGAGTTATGCATCGGTTACAGTTCCTTCACCGTCCATAAAGCGAATGATCCTCTCCACATATAAATCCATGTCGGTGATCAGGCTAAGATGACCGCCTTGCCTGATTTCCAGATGAGCGGCTCCATGATACCGCAATACTACCGCCAATACTCCGGCTGCAATCTGATCCATCGAGGCGGCTTCCCCATAGTAAAATGATATGACCGTATACCGCTGTGCAAGCTCAAGCATATGCAGGAAAAAAGCTTCTCCGTTGCCAATCGCGCCAGGCAGCAATATCAAGGCAGGTTCATGGCTTCCACCGATATGGTAGCTGATTCGAATGCCACTGTGCACGAACGTTGATTTGCACAAGTTCTCGCAATGAGCCGCAATCCTATTCTCCGCCCTGATGCTATTCTTCCTCCATCAATTGCCGCAACTTCGCCTCTGTATTCGTATCCGGCGCAGGGGTGTAAATGCTGCAGCGCAGGTCAGCATCGCCATATACTTTCAGCGAGGTCAGCTCATACACCATCTTCCCGGCCTTGGCATGCCGAAATTCCAGATGCACTTCCGGCGCATAGCTGACCTGGCTTTGTTCCCACATCTGCTTGAAATCCGGGTGCTGCCGCTTCATTTCCTCCAAAAAATGATCATACCACTCATCATCCACATATTGACCGTAATACGTGCGAAACATTGCCAGAAAACCGCTGGCAAACTGCTCCCAGTTCACAGCCAGCCGCCGAAACTCCCGGCGTGTGAACAGCAACCGAATGATGTTCCGCTCTTCCGGCGGGATCTGGTCAAAATCGAGGAACACTATCGAGGCCGCGCGGTTCCAGCCTACAATATTACACATTCGGTCCGAAATCATGACCGGACAGAGCCTCAGCTCACTCATAATTTTTTGCAGGGACGGACTGAGCTGGACCTCGCCCTGACGAACGGGGTAAGCAGCGCCGCTGTCCCCGCTGTCCATGGCCAGCGAATACAGATAACGCCGCTCATCGGCATTGAGCTGCAGCGCCTTGGCTACATTGTCCAGCACCGATGACGATACCTGGATGTCACGGCCTTGCTCCAGCCAGGTATACCAGGTGGTGCTCACTCCAGCCAGCTGAGCAACCTCCTCCCGGCGCAGTCCCGGCGTTCGCCGCCGCGCACCGGGAGGGAGCCCGGCTGCTTCTGGCGAGATTTTCGCCCGCTGCCCTTTAAGAAAGTCTGACAATGCCTGTCTTCGAATTAACATATGACGACGCGTTGGGGACTCCATGCGCGCACCTCCCTTTAGTACCTGGATTAACCCTTTAGATGGATTAACCCTTTAGTACCTGGATTTAGTACCAAGCCTAAACTATCATAATTTATACTAGGATAAACGGTAGCTTGTAATAGGATACATCTAGTGACATTATAGCCTTATATTCTCCAATATAGAAGATAAACAAGGAGGCTGACGTTCTCATGGAAAGAGTTGTCATTACCGGCATGGGCATCATTTCACCGCTCGGCAACGATGTAGAAACATTCTGGACCCGACTGTCCAGAGGCGAGTCGGGCATTTCACTTATAGATACTTTGGACACGACCAGGCATAAAGTTAAAATCGCGGGCTCCGTCTCCGCATTTGATGCGAACGAACGCTTCGGCGCGAAGGAAGCCCGGCGCATGGACCGTTTCTGTCAGTTTGCGCTGGCTGCAGCCGATGAGGCGGTCACCCGTTCCGGACTGGACCTGAACCAGGTGAACAAGGAGCGGATGGGCGTATATGTTGGGTCCGGCATCGGCGGCATACAGACGCTCATCTCCCAGACGGAGACCTTGTCCGCACGGGGGCCGGAACGGATCAGCCCTACACTCGTCCCGATGATGATCCCGAACATGGCCGCTGCCCTGATCAGCATCACCTACGGTACGCGCGGGCCTACGCTGGCTCCGGTAACCGCCTGCTCCATCGGCAATACCGCCATCGGCGAAGCTTTTTTTCACATTCAGGCCGGGCGATCCGACGTGATTATTGCGGGCGGAACCGAGGCTGCGCTTACCGACATTTCGCTCGCCAGCTTCGCGAATGCAACAGCCCTCTCCACTCGCGCTTGTGCGCCTTCGGAGGCGAGCCGTCCATTCGATCGGGATCGGGACGGCTTCGTCATGGCCGAAGGAGCGGGCATCCTGGTCCTTGAATCGCTCTCCCATGCGCTGAAGCGCGGTGCTCCTATCCTGGCTGAGGTCATCGGCTATGGAGCAAGCTCGGATGCCTACCATATGGTGGCTACCCCGGCAGACGGTCAAGGGGCCGCGCTGGCCATGCAGGCCGCGCTGGCAGAAGCCGGGCTCGCTCCGGCCGATATTGATGTCATTAGCGCTCATGCGACAAGCACCATCGTTGGCGACCGGTCAGAGACAGCTGCGATCAAGCAGGTATTCGGCGATCATGCCTACCGTGTCCCGGTGACGGCCAACAAGTCGATGACCGGGCATATGCTCGGCGCATCCGGCGGAGCCGAGGCGATTGCTCTTGTTAAAATGCTGGAGCAAGGACTTATTCCGCCAACGATCAATCTGAATCATCCTGACCCGGAATGCGACCTCGATTATGTCCCGAATACGGCCCGTTATTCGGATTTGCGAATCGGAATTTCCAATTCGTTCGGATTTGGCGGACATAATTCGGCCATTGTATTGAAGCGTTTCGAACACGACGGAAAGTGACCTTTATACAAGAAGAAGCCCCCGGGGAGCCGGGGGCTTCTCTTGATCCTGTTACGAACTCCGATACAGCCAGCCTTCAGGAGTTTCAGTCACATCGGCGGATATCTCATACTTTTACTTTTCGCCTATTTCTCTAAACCGTTCCATCACATTGTCATCCAGCAATCCCTGATATCAGGTGCTTCGCCTAGACGAGCAGATTGATCACGGAAATCATCCGTATATTCCAGAGCCTTCGGTTAATAATTAAGATATTTTCTTCGATTATTTGCGATAAGATAATGAGGGTAAGGGATTACAAGTGCAATAAAAAGAGGAGGATGGAACAATGAAACTGTTGGCTATTACCTCATGTCCCAACGGGATTGCACATACGTATATGGCGGCGGAAAACCTGCAGAAAGCCGCTGACAAGCTCGGCATTACGATAAAGGTGGAGACACAAGGCTCCATCGGTGTGGAAAACCAGTTTACCGAAGAGGATATCCGCGAGGCTGACGGCATTATCATCGCAGCAGACAAGACGGTGGATAAGAGCCGCTTCATCGGCAAAAGGCTGCTCGTCACCGGGGTGCAGGAAGGAATTCGCCAGCCCGAAGCGCTGATCAACACCATGATCCGCGGCGAAGCACCTGTGTATCAGGGGCACAGCGAAGAAGATGTGCCAGCCGAGAAGGCTGCCGCTTCCGGAAAACCGCAAAATTCGTTCTATCGCCACCTGATGAGCGGCGTATCCTACATGATCCCGTTTATCGTTGTCGGCGGACTGTTGATTGCCATCGCATTATCGATTGGCGGCGAGCCGACACCCGGCGGGCTGCAAATTCCAGAAGACTCGTTCTGGAAAACCATCGAACAGCTGGGCGCTGCAGCCTTTACGTTCATGGTGCCTGTTCTGGCCGGCTTCATCGCCTTCAGCATCGCCGACCGTCCGGGTCTGGCTCCGGGCATCATCGGCGGTTACATCGCGGCCAATGGCAGTTTCTACGGCAGTGAGGCTGGTGCCGGCTTCATCGGCGGAATTATCGCCGGTTTCCTGGCGGGATATGTAGCGCTGTGGATCAAGAACTGGAAGGTGCCGAAAGTTATCCACCCGATCATGCCTATCATTATTATACCGGTATTGGCTTCCTTGATCGTCGGCCTGGCGTTCATATATTTGCTGGGCGGACCGGTCGCTCAGGTGTTCGTATCACTGACCAATTGGCTGTCCGGCATGCAAGGCACCAGCTCGATTCTGCTGGCCCTCATCCTCGGCGCCATGATCTCCTTCGATATGGGCGGTCCTGTCAACAAAGTGGCGTTCATGTTTGGTTCCGCCATGATCGCAGAGGGCAATTATGGCATTATGGGGCCGATTGCGGTTGCGATCTGTGTTCCGCCGATTGGTCTGGGACTGGCCACCTTTCTGTTCAAACGCAAGTTCCATGAGACAGAGCGTGAATCCGGCAAGGCTGCCTTCACGATGGGCCTGTTCGGCATTACCGAAGGCGCGATTCCGTTTGCTTCACAGGACCCGCTGCGTGTCATCCCGAGCATTATGGTCGGCTCGATGGCCGGATCCGTCATCGCGATGCTCGGCGGCGTTGGCGACCGGGTGGCTCACGGCGGCCCGATTGTAGCCGTTCTTGGCGCCATCGACAACGTCTTCATGTTCTTCGTCGCTGTCATCGTCGGTGCGATTGTCACCGCCTTGATGATCAAGCTGTTGAAGAAGGACCAGATTGAGCAGCAGCTGGCCGTAGCCGGAGAAAGTATAGGCACGGTCTCCCCTGCCTCGGGGACGCCTGTGCAGACGAACGATTTCAACAACCCCACAGAAGCAGCCGAAGCCTCGGAACTCCCTCGGGCCAACGGGATATCGGAGCAGAAGCAGCGGCCCATTCGCAAGCTGACCGATATCATCAGTCTGGATTTGATTGATACTTCCTTGTCCGCCTCCACGCGCGATGGAGTCATTGATGAAATGATCAGCAAGCTGGAAGCCCAAGAAGTGCTGACCTCCGGCGCAGCGTTCCGAGAGGCGATTATGCGTCGCGAGCAGGAAAGCTCGACGGGCATCGGGATGAATGTCGCCGTTCCGCATGGAAAATCAGATGCCGTGCTCAGTCCTCGCGTCGCCTTCGGCATAAGTCGTGAAGGGGTCGACTGGAACAGTGCTGATGGCACGCCAGCCAAGCTGATCTTTATGATTGCCGTTCCCGCAGAGAACAAGGGCAACGAGCATTTGAAGATTTTGCAGATGCTCTCGCGCAAGCTGATGGATGACAGCTTCCGCGACCAGTTGCTCCATGCAGAAACCAAGCAAGAAGTGATTGGACTGCTGGAGCAGATTCAATAAAGACCAAGCCCCCAGGCCATTCAAGGCCTGGGGGATTACTCCATTCCAGGACGGCGGACCGTTTCCTTAAGACGCTCCCGCGCTCCCCCAAGTTTAAACACAAAGATGCCGGCCACAAACACCAGAACGCCGATTAGCTGATGAAGCGTGAATGGCACCTGTTGAAGCCCCAGCCATCCCCTCGTATCAAACAGCAGCGCAAGCCCGAGCTGTGAGGTCATTGTGATCGCTACAGCAAACGTCGGTCCGAGCAGCCTCATTCCCTGCACCATACAGGTAACGACCCCGACACCGATCAGACCGCTGAACCAGAACCAGGTCTGCATATGAGGCAGAAATCCGGTCATGCCCTCTCGATCCGCAAACATTCCGATCATGAATGAAGCAGCAAAGCCCAATCCAAGCACCAGCGTCGTCGTTGTCCACGTCCCCGTATGCCTGTTCACTTTCGTATTGAACACATTTTGCAGGCCGACCAGTGAGCCGGCGATCAGCGCCAAGAATAATCCCAACACCATCTAAGGTCCCTCTTTTCTATTCATAAATATTCCGGCTGACCAGCCTGCGAAGGCCGTCCCGATCGGTCACCACGATGCCGCTGCGGCTTCGCTCGACCCAGCCATGCGCGGTGAATTTGCGCAGCACCCGGTTCAGATGCCTGTAGCTGGTGCCGATCAGATTCGCGGCGTCGGCAAGATCGGCCGTGCTAAGACTGCCCCGGAACTGGCTATCGCCCTCGTCAAATGAAACGGACAACAGATAGCTCGCCAGTCTGATCTCAACCGGATATAGCAGATTGAAGCTCATCGAGGTTGATTTCGTGTAGAACTTATTCGTAATGATGTCCAGCAGAAAATGCAGCAGTGGAGAATGATCGCCTCCATATTTTCGCAGCCAGCGATATTCGACGCCAATCATATGAACCGGCGATACCGCCTCCACCGTGTTGATGATCTCACCAGCCCGGATATATTCAACGTCGCCAACGACCTCCAGCGGATTCTGGAAGGTGACGATCAGCGTCCGTCCCTCCGGGGAGGTGTTGTAGATTTTCAGTTTCCCTTTAACGAGCACATACAATGCAGTGGCCGGTTCGCCTTGCGTGCATATCAGCTCTCCCTGGTCACAACTGTACAGCTTTAAATAAGGGGTCAGCGCCTCGGTAAACACCTCACCCAATCCGTACTTGTCCATATAGTGCTGGAATTGCTTGCGATCCGCGATTTCTTTCATGGCTGCCCCCTTCTCCTATCCATCAGCTGCTCCAAGAACCATTATTTCACTGCACTTAAAGTTTCAATATGACGACACCCGCGATCATCAGTCCGATACCGATAAATTGCGGCAGCCGCATTCGCTTCTGCTTCACACCGAACCAGCCAAAGCTGTCAATCAGAAACGTCATCAGCAGCTGCGCAATCAATACCACCGCCATCGATAGCGTAACACCGACCTTCTGTATCGCCGTCACATTCGCAAAAATAATGATCGCGGCCAGTGCACCGCCGCTTAAATAAAGCGGGGAGACCTGCGCAAGCTGACTTCGGTTTCCGTCACGGATCATGGTCCAGATCACGAACGCAGCTACAAAACCGACAAACTGGGTTAGCGCCGCAGCCGGCCATGTGCCGATATCTACACTGATCCGTGTATTGGCGACGCCCTGAATCGTTATAAAAGCCCCTGCCAAAAAAGCAAACAGCAAACCTTTCATAATCTCTCTCCTTGTTCCTTCCGACTTGCTTCCTGTTTCATGTCAATTTCTAATTAAAGATGAACTTCATCCGTTTGGAAAGGACATATGTCCTGAATGACGAACCTCTGATGATAAACAGCCTTATGGACTGCGTTATAGTCAGGTTGTCGCAACTCCTTGTCCCGTATAAAATAATAGCAGATTCAAGACATCTGAACAGGAGGCGCGCCATGCGGCTGGACATGAAGACATTAACGGAATGGAGCGAGGCGTGGTGGGATAAGCTTGGCCCCATCTACCAGGAGGCCTTTACACACGGAGCCAAGCCGGAACGCGTGCTGCGGAGCATGCTGGAGCGCGGGATTGCCTGCTTGCATGCCGGAATGGTCGGGGACGAGGCCATTGCCATGGCCGTGAGCGGATTTCGCGGCAAGTTGGGCAACAGGCGGCTCATCCTCGACTATATGGCTGTCCGTGACACATGGCGGGGAAAAGGTTTCGGCACACGCTTTTTCATGCACATTCGCGACTGGGCTGTACGCGAGCATCAAGTTAAAGCCATGATCATCGAAGCGGAAGCGATGGATACGGAAACAAATCGGAACCGCCTGGCTTTCTGGCATCATTGCGGTTTCATCGAAACCCCTTATGTGCATCAGTACATCTGGGTTCCGGAGCCCTATCGCGCGCTGGCACTGCCGCTGTCCCCTGATTTTCGCATCACGGACGACGGGCGTTCCCTGTTTCACGATATTACTTCGTTTCATCAGCAATCCTTTCGGAACCCTTCGTAAGAGGGCTTCAACATTAATAACCCGGAGGAGCGGTCAAGCCACCCTCCGGGTTATTCGCTTTCTCACAATGACTATTCTTCGGATGAAGAGAGAATGTGAAGGTCTCCTCCAGGAACAATTCGGCAATCATCAGGTAGCGCCACAGCATTCATATTCGTCTTGCTCCTTCCCCGATTACTTTAACGGCTCCAATCTGTACGTTAGTCCCGGCGCTGTTGAGAAAGCGCAGTACCCCTGTTCATCCGGCGTGATTTCGAACCTTTCATCCTTGCAGTACACGGCATAACTTATCCCGCTGCCGCTCGTGTCGATGATGCATCGGTTCCCGAGATTCGAGTATATGCGAGCTTCGATCAACGAGCCGGATGCCCAGCGAATATCCACTTCAAAGCCGCCTCTGGCGCGAAGACCGCGCACCACCCCTTCCCGCCACCCGTCCGGAAGCGCAGGCAGCAGCTTCATCGCAGGGCGATGCGATTGGAGCAGCATTTCGGCAATGCCGGCCGAGGCGGCAAAATTGCCGTCAATCTGGAACGGCGGATGCGCGCCCAGGAGGCTTGCATAGACCCCCCCATAGTTATAGCGCTCTCCCTCCCCGTCTTTGACCAGTCGCAGCATGTTCTTAAGCAGCTGATAAGCCCGATTCCCGTCGCCAAAGCGGCTCCAGAGCGCAACTCGCCAGCCGAGGCTCCAGCCGGTGCTTTCATCCCCGCGCCGCTGCAGCGTCACCCTCGCTGCCTCGAACCATTCAGGCGTCTCTTCAGCGGTCAGCTGCCGCCCCGGGTATACCCCCACCAGATGGGAGGTGTGCCGGTGAAACGGATCCTCGTCTTCAAAGTCCGCTGCCCATTCCTGCAGCTGGCCGTAACGCCCGATCTGCGGCGGAAACAGTCGTTCCCGGGTGCTGCTCAGCTCTCGTCGGAAATCATCATCCATGCCGAGGATGTTGCTGGCCTCGATCGTGTTGGTGAACAGCTCCCAGATCAGACTCAAATCCATTGTTGCCCCTTCACTGATCGCATAAGTTCCGTCAGCCGTGCGGAATTTATGCTCCGGCGATGTAGACGGGGATGTCGTCAAATAGCCATCCGGCCCTTCAATGAGCCAGTCCAGGGCGAACAGACAAGATTCTTTCAGAATAGGGTAGGCTTCATCCCGCAAGTACTGCAGATCTCCGCCAAACGTATAGTGCTCCCACAGATGCTGGGTCAGCCAGATGCCGCCCATCTGCCACAATGCCCAGGTGGGATCACCGTCCCCGTAATTGCCCACGGGCGCAGTCTGCCCCCATAGATCGGTGTTATGATGAGCGACCCAACCTCTGGCTCCGTAATGAACCGCGGCGGTTACGGCACCATTCTGGGCCAGATTGCCGATCATATCGAGCATCGGGCGATGACATTCAGCCAGATTGCAGACTTCGGCCGGCCAATAGTTCATCTCTGCATTGATGTTCAGTGTCCAGTTGCTGCTCCACGGCGGGCGTATGGACGCATTCCATATGCCCTGCAGATTCGCTGCCTGCGTGCCGGGACGCGAGCTGGAGATGAGAAGATATCGCCCATAGTGGAACAGCAGCTCCACCAGCCCCGGATCCGAAGCCCCGTACTGCACAATGCGCTCTTCCGTGTCCATTTCAGCGCTGCCGGCCACGCTGTCCCCGAGCCGCAGATCGACACGGTCAAACAGACGGCGGTAATCCTGCATATGCCGCTCAAGCAGCTGTGAATAGTCATGCTGCAGCGCCGCTGCCAGATGCCGCTCACAAGCAGCTGTTGCAACGTCCGGGCCGGCAGGCATCTTGTCATAGCCGCTGAAGCTGGTCGCCGCACTGATAACCAGAACCGCTTCGGTCGCTCCATACACATGGATGCCTCCGGCATCGGCATAGACCTGACCGTCCGTGCTTGCGACATGCAGCTGTCCTTCAAATGCCATTCCCTTGCCCGGTCCGGAATCCGCATACCGAACCGGCTTGTCGGCTGACACGTAGCTTGGTTCCACACGTGCAGGCGCATGTCCGCGTATCTTGCAGGCCTGATCCTCCATCAGCAGAACATGACGGAGCTGGCTCTCCAGCCGCGCATGGACATCCAGCGCTCCAGGTACACTGGCACGCAGCTTCAGCACAATCAGCTGATCCGGGAATGATGCAAACATCTCGCGAACATAAGCAACCTGACCGACACTGTACTCGGTCCGATGAACAGCGCGCGTAAGATCCAGTGTGCGCCGGTAGGAATGGAAGATCGGGCCATGATCAAAGCTCAGACGCAGATCGCCAAGCGGCATATAGGATTCCGTGTAGGGCCCCAGCATCTTCCGGCCCAGCTGGTCCGCTTCGGCATAACGCCCCTCCCGCGTAAGCTGCCGAATAACCGGGAGAACCTCCCGTGCAGCCGGATTGTTCCAGTCCCTCGGATATCCCGACCATAGCGTATCCTCGTTCAAGCTAATCGTCTCCCGCTCCACGCCGCCGTAGATCATCGCACCCAGACGGCCGTTGCCGATCGGCAGCGCTTCGGTCCATACCGAGGCGGGTTTGCCGTACATCAGTTTTTTGTTCTCTTGCATGCTTAACTACCTCCGTTTCTCTTTCAGTAGATGGAATTGAATTGCCTTGTTTTCTCTTGCGATGTCTAAATATCAGATCCATGATTAACCATCTGGTCGATGGACCATGTCCAGATCTTGCATGTAAAAGAGCCCGTTGTCGCTAATGTCAACGTTCCGGCATGTTTCTACCGTGATCAGCCCAAGCGACTCCAGCGTCCCGGTCCGGCTTCCCGTCACGTCCACCTCATTGCCCTGAAATACCAGCCCTTCCGTCCCATGCACTGACAGCAGAAGTGCTGCTGTACCCTCGAACCGATTCCCCTCGATGCGAATATTGCGATGCACCGGATCAGCACCGGAGCCCGCCTCGTTCTCGGGCGCAATTCGAATGACCGGATGCCCCGCACCGCCGCAGCCAATAAACACGTGGTCTGCAATGAGCATATTTCGAACGGCACCCGACTCATACCAAGAATTGGCGTCGCCTGCAACCAGAATGGCGCTCATGGTCATCTGTTCAAACCGGTTGCCGCGAATGATCGTTTCAACAATCTGGACTCCCCCCTTTTTTCTTGATAGCGCTATCATTTTTGGCCAATCCGGTTTTCTATATAGGTTCCATGTTACTGGATGTGCCACTTTTTGAATAGGTACCTTTTTGAGCGGAGGGTACATTTCGTATGATTCCAGGGCTGCTCAACGGCTTGAATACGGCAATTTCAAGAAGCCGCATATATGAAGCCTGCAATCATCCTCGCCTTTATGCATCCGGGTAGGCATGCGGTGCTTGTGCTGACAGGCTCCATCTATGGTTGCGGTCACTTTCTCACGTCCGTGCTCGCCACCGATCCGGATATCACGCAGAAAAGCAGCTCAAAATGAGCTGCTTATGTCATCATTCATTGCTTTCCAGTTCACCTTCAAGCTCCAAATACCGCTCGTGCAGCATCTGCAACTCTTCATCTGAAGCCTGCCAGTATTGGCGTTGATGGCTCTCCAGCAAAGTCTCCAGCATGCTGTGATAAGCCCAGCGATTATTGTCCCGCATCTGCTTGCTGCGCTGTTCATCAGCCACGTATTCCTTGTGAACCGCTGAGAAAATCCAGGAATCCACTTCATGGGTTGTCGCCGCCAGACCCAGCAGGTTTTCGATGCGATCCGCGATTTTCTGCGCGCCATGATAATCATGCTTCAGCAAGCCGTCCATCCATTTGGGATTCAGCAGCCGGGTGCGAACCCCGCGCTGCACCGACTTCCGCACTTCCTCGGTCAATGCCCGCTCACCCGTCGAATCGGTGATGTATATCGCTGCTTTTGTCCCTTTGGCGATCTCTACCGATTTGGCCAATCCTCCGAAGAACTCGTAATAGTGGTCCAAATCCGTAACTTCGTGCTCGTGATTGCTGCGGATTTGCGAAACAATATCCACCGCAGCCAGATTCGCCTTGTAGAGGTCATACATGTCTTCGCCCCTGTACTTCGAGCTGTATACATGCTTCAGACTGCTCATAAAGGCCTCGCCCAGCTGGCTTTCATCCTCCCACTGCTTCGTCTCGATGAGCTTGGTGACCGATGTGCCGTACTCCCCTTCGGCAGGTCCATATATGCGTGCGCATGCCAGATCCCATGCTTCGTTATGTCCTGCGCCAGCCAAGCGAAGCTGTTCATACAGCTTCACCGAGTGTCGCTTGAACAGATTCTGGTCCATTGGCTCATCCAGCTCGGAAATGTCTTGAAAAATCCGATGCAGCATAATCATCTGCTCAGGGAACATATCCCGGAAGAAACCGCAAATATGTACGATGACATTCAGCCGCGGCCTATTCAGCTCTGCCAGGGGAACAATTTCATACGCCATCGGCATCATAGCTCCCCGTTCTTTAATTCTGACGCCGAGATACGCCAGAATCTGGCCCAGCGTCTCGCCTTGTGTTCGCGATGTTTCCAGCCCCCACATCACAAGCGCTGTGGTATCCGGATATTGATGGCGAGACTTATAATACAGTTTCAGTGTATTCTCTGCGATTTTCCATCCACTGGAAGCGGCTGTTTGTGTGGGGATGGCTCTTGGGTCGAACTGCACCAGATTGTACCCTGACGGGAGAACCTCCGGGTTCCGAATATAATCTCCGGCAAGGCGTACCGGCACATACTTCCCATCGAGCGCTGACAAGAGCTGCTGGATTTCCTGCTCTGCATTTGTGGAATGGTACGCCGCCATCCCTTTCTCCCATAGTTCCTGCCAGCGTGCCTGAAGCTCCTCGTTTAGCCCGCCGGGGGCATCCGGAATACTGGACGTTTGCATGAAGGACCGCACGGCTTGCTCGACATGCTCATCCACCGTTCGCAGCTTATCAATATGCTGCCCATCCAGCAGTTGATCATAATCCCAGCCGAGTGTCGTGGCATAGATTCGCTGCAAGGAGCCAAGCGCACGGTTATCATGGCTTAAGATCATTCTCATATGACCTGCCGCCTGCTCGTGGGTATAGCCCTCACCCAGAACATGCAGTCCTTCGGGGATCAAGGATCTTCGCATTCGGTACAATTCGCTTTCGATCTGCTCCAGATCATCGGCTTCAAGCGACAGCGCTTCAGCCTGCTCCTGCAGCCTTCTCCACAGCCCCGGAAGCCGCGCCGGATTCAGCCGCTCCGCTTCCCTGTATTCGTGCAGCAGCCCTTCAAGCGCTGCATATTCCCCATACAGGCCGCTAGCTGTAAATGGCGGGGATTGATAGCCGAGAAGGACAGCATGGGTTCTTCGTTTTGCAATCATCGCCTCCGAAGGATTCCCGACATAATAGGCATAAAAGTGAGGAAGATCCGAAATCATGGCATCCGGCACACAGTCTCCGGACATGCCGCTCTCCTTGCCTGCCATAAACTCAATCGTGCCATGGGTCCCGACATGCAGGATGGCATCCGCCTTGAACTCGTCCCGGATATACTGGTAAAAGGCCAAATACTGATGGTGCGGCAGCAGGCTTTTATCATGGTAGGCCGCTTCGGGATTTTCATGCACGCCCCGGCTCGGCTGCAGTCCGATAAACAAATTCCCGCTGATCAGACCAGGGATTTTGAACGCCTCGTTCTCGATCGTCATTATGCTTCCCGGCGCCTCTCCCCACTGCTCACGAAGCTCATCTTCTCGTTTGGCAAATACCTGGTTATTCTTCACATACTGATCGGTGCTGATCCTGGGAAGAGATTCAGACCAGCGCTCATCCGCCCAGTCACCGGAATTGATCAGCCCTTCCCGAAGGAAGCGCTCCTTTAATTCTGCACCGGTAAATGTATCGGTCTCGTAGCCATGCGCTTTCAGTGCGGCTGTCAACCTGGAGATCGACTCGAATGTATCTAACAATGAGGCTTGAAAAAGATTCCCTTCTCCCGGCGGATAATTGTATCCGATAATAGCAATTCGTTTCTCCGATTGCGGCTTGCTGCGCAGCGCCAAATACCGCCGGATCCGGCTGACCAATCGGTGTGCCCGCTCTTCGATCAGCTGCAGCTCCTTGGTATGCAGCTGCATCTCCTCATCATAGTCACGCGTGCTCAAGGCAGCAACCGGCAGTGTATCTATGCTCCCGTCGAGCTCAGGCAGCATCATCTGCACGAGGAATTCGGAAGGGGTCAGGCCTTGGGCGGATAGTTCCCAGTCGGAACGTTCCCTGCGTGTCAGGAAAAAGGGATGCAGCATCGGCGCCTCCAGCTCTTTTAACATGGACAACATTTCTTCGCTCTTGCCCCCGGTAGGCCCTGCCCCCAGCCGGAATGGCACAAAATTGACGATCAGGTCCACCTTGTTGCCAGAGGTCCCGCCGTGCATGAGCAAATCCTTCAACCTCTTCGGGTCCACGCGGACGAGGGAAGCGAATGCAACGGGCAGAACATTGGCGAAGGGCCGGATGTCCTGTATGATGCTGCCTACAATGTCACCTGTATGGAGCGGATAGCTGTAGCCCATGAACAGCACGGCTACCGTCGGCAGTTCTTTCCGGACAGGCACGGTGAGGCGATAGGCCTCTATTGAATCGAAGGGCCGCTTCAGACACGGGTCATAGATGCCTGCCGCTTTAAGTGCAGCGGGCGGCTCCACCGCCGGCCAATCCAGCTTTTTCCCTAGCCTAGCTGCAATGTAACCGAGCATATGCTGCATATTATGGATGCCTGCATGTCTCCAGTATTCAACAAGCGATCGGTAGCATTCGAGATCCTCTCGGCACTCAGCCTGATCGGCAGAAGCGTGCGGCTTTCCGTGTTGGTGCTTGCCGGCAATGTCATCGTAACGCAATGAGCCTAACCGGAACAGCTCCTGAATCCCTTCCGCATTCCCCCCTACAATGACCTGCTCCGTATCGAGAGCTGCGCATATTCTATGGAGACGAGACAGGGTCTGAGCAGGCGTGCCGTGCGGATCATGAATAATAAACTCGGCCTCCTCGGCCCTAGCTTTCACCCGCTCCCATTCTTCCTCCGATAACTCTCCTTCAATATTAAAAATGGATAACGCGATACGACTGCGAAGCGATGTCTCCATGTTGGTATACATCAGCGATAAATCCTTCATGGCCGCATGCGAAGTTGTAAAGATCACGATCTTCAATCTTGTTGCCTCCTTTCTGGATGTGAAGCGGTACCCGGTCATCGTTTGGTCAGACGAACTGCGGTAGCTACGCCTTCTTCGTCCATATTCTCAAGCTTCCTGTATGCAGCACCCAGCGCTTGCGCCAGCTCTTTCGAGCGTCCCAATTTGACAAATCCCTGTTCCGTGTCCAGCACGAGACATGGAATTCCGGAAGCGCGAATAGGCTCGGCAGCACTGAGGCACTCCTTCCAGACGTCGGCATAGGAAGTAAGACCGCTTGGACTTTCATTGGCCCGGCCATCAGTGACAAGAATGATCATCGGCAGCGTGTCATTGTTTCTGCGCTTCTCCAGCTCCAGCGTTTGGTAAGCTTTGACAAGCCCGGCTGTCAGCGGTGTCTTTCCGCCCGTAGGGATGTCCCGCAAATGCTTGGATGCTGCATCAACACTGCGCGTAATCGGGAGCACATACTCGGCTTCTCCTTTTCGAAAGGCAATCATGCCGATACGGTCCCGCTTAACGTAGGCATCCTGAAGGAGGGACAGAATGCCGCCCTTTACAGCGGCCATTCGTTTCCGAGCTGCCATCGAGCCGCTGGCGTCCACCACGAACAGCAGCGAGGCGCCCACGCTGCTTTCTTTTTTCTTCTGACGCAAATCTCCGGGCTCGATTGCGAACGCAAGCCCGTCCCTCTTCTCGCGAATCGTCTGGAAGGGAGCAGCTGCACGAATCGTAGCATCAAAAGCGACATCTGCCTGCACCTTTCGGTGCGGAGTCACAGCACCTACGACACGTCCTTTATTCATGTTGGCATGGGCTCGCCCCCTTTTGCCCAGTCCTCCATCAGCCATCTTCCGCCGAAGATTATAATCCAGGGGCTGAAGCCGGAAACCGTCGTCCGGAAGGATGATCCGGTCTTCTGAAGCGGATAAGCGCTGCCCTTCCTCATCCTCATCCCTGGACGCAGAAGGGTCTGAAGCCGGACTGGATGTGGTTGTCATTCGGCCGGAGCCGCTCGCCGCGTGATCCGGGGAGCCGTCTGGGGAACGTGAATCGCGTGAGGTATCATCCTCCGGCGAATGGCCTGGCTGCTCTGCGGAATCTGGAGCTGCCGGAGAATGGTCTGCAGCACGAGACTCATCAGCTACTGCACTCATGCGATGAGGCAGCACACACTCCGCAATTTCTCGAATGTCGGAAGAAGTGACCTCCCCTCGTTCATCCCAGGCTGCCGCCGCTCTAGCACCTTCAATAAGAGCCAGCTCGGCCCGGGAGCTGGCAATGCCCGCTTCCTTGGCGATGGAAGCCGCCAATTGGAGCATTGACGCCCCCACCTTAATGCGGGGCAGCGTGCGCGCTGCGGCCTCCATTCGTTGCCGAAGCGCTTCATCCTGTGCCCGATACCGGTGTACAAACGCATCCGGATCGCGCTCATATTGAAGCTGACGGCGAATGATCTCGACTCTGGACGTCAAGGATTCGGCTGTATCCAATGCGATGCCATAACCGAAATGGTCCAGAATGGGAGAAGGTATCCCTCCTTCTTCCGCATCCATTGCTGCAAGAAGCATAAAGCGGCTGCTTCGGACGGCAGATATCCCTTCTCTATGCAAATGAATGACACCCATGCTGAAAGCACGAACGATTTCCTTGATGATGGTTTCCGGCAGCAGATTCAGATGATCCGTGAGGAGCAGCTGTCCGTCAGCTTCCGCGAGCAACCCAGGCTGGTGAGTCATCGTTCTGCCTTGTACAATGGCGGCTGCATCCCATGCACCAAGAAGGCGGTCTGCGGTCACATTTGCGGGTACGGATATGCTTCTTCGGGTTCCCAGAAGAGCAGCTGCCCCGCGCAAAAGCAAGCTTTTGCCTGCACCGGGAGAACCGCTGAGAAGAACGCCGCCGCTAGCCGGATTTATGAAATAGAGCAGGATCGCCCGTTTCGCCCTCTCCTGTCCTACTATAGCGCTAAACGGATACACGGGAGCGGCATGCATCAGCTCCTTCGCCTTCATCTTGCCTGTACCGATCCTGCTGAATTTAGTACGCCTTGCAGCTTCTGCTCCATGCCG
Source organism: Paenibacillus campinasensis (assembly GCF_002272015.1). Taxonomy (GTDB): domain Bacteria; phylum Bacillota; class Bacilli; order Paenibacillales; family Paenibacillaceae; genus Paenibacillus_AQ; species Paenibacillus_AQ campinasensis. The sequence continues at coordinate 35,812 of NZ_NPBY01000032.1, forward strand.
CCGGCCTCTTCAAACGGCTTCCTCCGCATGCGGTGAGGCAGGACGAGATAAGCGGCTTCCTGCATATGAGCAGGATTGACAGTTTCTTGTCCATGCCAGGCCGCTAGCGTTGCAGCCGTTTTGATCAGGGTGATGTCCGATCGGTGGCCTTCCACCTCTAGGGCGATGCCAATGCTTGCAGCCAGTTCGAGCATATCGTCTGGTATCCGAACCTGATCCAGCCGATTCCGGGCCTGAAGGATCTGGTTCAGCATCTGTTCCTGCTCTAACGCGTATTGCTTTACAAATGCGCCAGGATCACGCTCATAATCCATTCGTCTTCGAATCACCTGCGCGCGCTCCTGAACATCCCGTTCACCGCCAATCTCAACAGAGAGACCAAATCGGTCGAGAAGCTGCGGACGCAGGTCCCCCTCTTCCGGATTCATCGTCCCCACCAAGATGAAGCGAGATGGGTGCGAATAAGAGATGCCTTCCCGCTCCACCGTATTGACTCCCATCGCAGCTGCGTCCAACAGGACATCCACGATATGGTCGTCCAGCAGATTAATTTCATCAATATACAAAATGTGGCCGTCCGCCGCAGCCAGTAATCCGGGCTCAAATTTCTTTTCCCCCGTTTTGATTGCATGCTCAATGTCCAGCGCTCCGACCACACGATCTTCCGTTGCACTGACGGGCAGATTAACGACATTCAGATTAGGTACAAGGCCTGCTAAAGCGCGGACCGTGGTGGACTTGGCTGTTCCTTTCTCACCTCGAATCAGCACGCCTCCTAACCTCGGATTAATGACATTCAGAATGAGTGCCAGCTTCATGCGTGTCTGACCTACAATAGCCGTAAAAGGATATTGCTGCTGTATATGCTCCACTGCGTTCCTCTCCTTATTTCTGTATTAAACCCGTAATCCGGCAGATCGGCTTCCCGTGCTCCGGCGCAGCCTCAATATGTGCCTTCACGCCAAAGACGCGGCCAAGCAGATCTGGTGTCAGCACTTCGGTTGGAGATCCGAAGCCCTCGATCTCTCCTGATCTCATAGCTAGAATATAGTCCGAATAGACTGACGCATGATTCATATCATGCAGCACCATGATCACCGTCATCTTAAATTGTTGATTCAGTTCTCGAACCAATTCTAGAATCTCCAGCTGATGGGCAATATCCAGATACGTGGTCGGCTCATCCAGAAGCAGCAGTTCCGGCTGCTGCGCCAGCGCCATTGCAATCCAGGCCCGCTGTCTCTCTCCGCCTGAGAGCGTGTGCAGCAAACGATCCCCATAAGTGGTTAACCCTGTTGCCTCCAGCGCCCAATCTGCAATCTCCCGATCCTTCGCACTAACGCGGTTCCAATAAGGCTGATGCGGTGTTCTTCCATACCCCACCAACTCCTTGACCGTAACTTCGATCTGCTCTTGGGTTTGAGCCATATATGATAACTGCCTGGCCACTTGCTTACCGCTTAGACTGGACATCGCCTTGCCATCCAGGAGCACCTGACCAGCCGCCGGTTTCAGCTGCCGGGCCAGCGCCTTCAGCAGCGTGCTCTTCCCGCAGCCATTCGGCCCAATGATGCTGTACACCGCCCCCGCCTCAAAGGCGATGTTCAAATGTTGAATAATGATTCTGTCACTATACTTGAGCGATAGACGATCGGTCTCCAAGCGATTCATGCTCTCTTCCTCCTTAACAGATACAGGAAAAAAGGCGCTCCAATCGCCCCCATTATGATTCCAACCGGCAGCTCGATCGGCGAGAACATAATTCTTGCCAGCGTGTCGCAGAACGTCAGCACCGCAGCCCCTAACAGGGCCGAAGATGGGATAAGCATCCGGTAATCAGAGCCGACTAAGAGCTTGGCGATATGTGGAATGACCAGACCGACGAATCCCAGCAAGCCCGCAATGCTGACAGCACTGGCCGCAAGCAGCGTAGCGGTTGCCGTGATCAACAAGCGTGACAGCTCCACCCGGGTCCCCAGATTGCGTGCATTCACATCACCCAGCATCATAATGTTCATTTGCTTGGAGAACATCATCGCCAGACCAAGGCCGATGATCGAATATGGCAGAATGATGGCGAGGTCTGGCCAGCTTTTGGCCGCGAGACCTCCAACCATAAAGATAAGGGCGCCATGTACCCGATCGCTGTAAAAAGTAAGCATTGCCGAGATGCCGGCCCCCAAGAAAGCAGAGACGGCGACGCCCGCCAGAACGATCCTGAGCGGACTGACACCGTCTTTCCAGGCCAGTAAATAGATAATAAAAGCAGCAAGAGTCGCACCAACAAAAGCTGCTGGGGTCAAAAGGTAATCATACTGGGGTACAACGACAAGCAGAAAAATTCCGAATAACCCCGCTCCGCTGGAGACCCCGATAATGTGTGGGTCTGCCAGCGGATTGCGCATGACTCCTTGCAGCAGCGCGCCGGAGACGGCCAGGTTCGCGCCAACAACCATCGCCACCAGTGTCCGCGGCAGACGGATATTCCAGATAATATCCCGATGCATACCAGACAGATCATACTGCAGGATGCTGTTTACGATATCTCGCAGCGGTACCATAACAGCCCCGGTCGAGATGCTGAATAAACATGCTGCCATGGCAGCTGCCGTAAACAGTATCAGCATGGATACACGCCGGATGGACTTATTGAGCATCACCAAAGAGCTCCGGATACACCATGGACGCTAAATACGTCAGAGATTCATCATATTGAAGCCCCGGGTTGGTCAAGAACAGGTCGGACGGAACAAGGATGACACGCTGTTCCCTAACCGCCCTGATGGACGCCCAGGCTGGGTTGCCTTCCAGTTCTTCCTGGATCTTTTGCTCACCAGCAGCCCGCTGCCCATGAATGATGAGAAAGATATAATCGGGGTCCTGCTGGACCAGCGTCTCCATGCTGTATGGTGTCGTTGTCGGACTGTTCGGAGATGGTTCTAGCGTCTCGGCTGCATTGGTCAAGCCGAGCATTTTCGCAATTTCAAGCCCGGTCGTGCCATTCTTCTGAATGGAGATCCCGCCTGGTGTAACATTCAGGTTGATGAAGGTGCGCTTCTCCTTCGGCAATTGAGCCAATACAGCGTCCACCCTCTCGTCCAATGCTTTCAGCTTCTCTGGCAGCTGGTCTTCTGTGCCGGCGATTTTCGCCATCCACTCAGCCTTGGATTTCATGTCCTCATAGCTGGACAGGCTCATCAAAGCGACCGGAATCTCGCTGCTCTCCAGCGCTTGAATCAGATCTTTGTGAAACCGAGTCTGACCGATGACAAGATCCGGCCTTAGCGCCACCACTTGCTCAAGATTGATCTGACTGACTGTACCGACAGAGGTGATCGATTCTGCCTCACCCGGAATGGATACGCCGGTAGCATCCATCCGACCCACTGCCTTGCCGCCAACGGCATATAACAGATCCAAGTACTCGGGTGAGAGGACGACAATACGCTCAGGCTGATGCTGAAGTGTTATGGTGCGGTCTGCCGCATCCTGAAACGTCATGAACGGTCCCTCAGCCGTTGTTGAATCCGATTCGGAGAGCTCCGGAGAAGCTTCATTGTGCGTTTCTGGAGAGCTGTCATTTAATCCCGAAGTGGCTGGGCTTTCACTGCCTCCACATGCCGACATCATGATCGCGAAGCACACGAGAAGTATAATTACGGCTGTGAGGTAAGATTTCTTCTTTTGCTGATGAGTTCGTATAAACATGGACCTGTTCTCCCCCTGAGATGTATGCTTTTAAACCCAAATCACGGATTCTGGCGCACTATAGTGATGTAAAAATTACGATTTAATGCAATGTTTCTTTACCAGCTTGCCTTTTTCACGCCCGGAATGTGCCCTTTATGAGCCAGTTCACGGAACACGATTCGAGACACGCCGAATTTGCTGATGTAACCTCTCGGTCTGCCGCTGACGGCGCATCGATTGTGAAGCCTTGTCGGTGACGAATCCCGGGGAAGCTTTTGCAGGGCGGCATAATCGCCTTGATCGATCAAGGCTCTGCGTTTCGCTGCATACTTAGCTACCAACTGCTGACGTTTCTCCTCTTTCACTACTTTTGATTTTTTGGCCAATGTAGGGTAACAACTCCTTTTCTTATTTTGATTATTCGTTCAAGGCGGTCTTCAGCGCCTCCAGATTCTGACGCATGATGGAAATGTAGTCGAGATTGGCCGCGATGTCCTCTTGCGTCAATCCTTCGATTGGATTGAGCACGGAAGTCGAAGCGCCGATCTCCGCCGCAATCGCTTCTGCCACTTTAGAGGACACAAGCGTTTCGAAGAAAATGGTCTTCACTTCATGTTCCTTCGCAAATTCAATCACGCTCGCCATTTGGGCAGCGGATGGCTCTTGATCGGGAGACAGACCCGCAATCGGAACTTGAGTCAGGCCATACTCTCTCGCTAAATATCCAAATGCGGAATGCTGGGTAATAAAGTCCTTGCGTTTGGAATCCTTCAAGCCATCCCGAAACTCCTGATCCAGTGCCTCCAGCTTGCTGATGTAAGCGTCAGCGTTTGCTTTGAAAGCTTCCTTATGCTCCGGAGCTGCTGCGGACAATCCTGCTTCGATGTTGCGCACCTGCTCGATCGCCAGAACGGGTGAGAGCCATACATGCGGGTCTAATCCACCATGATCATGGTGATGATGTCCGCTCTCTCCGCCATGGTCATGCTCGTCGTGGCTGTCCTCGCCTTCATGCTCATGGTCATGCGCATGCTCGTCATGGCTGTGCTCACCTTCATGATCATGATCATGCGCGTGCTCCTCATGGCTGTGCTCACCCTCATGGTCATGGTCATGCGCATGCTCGTCATGGCTGTGCTCGCCTTCGTGGTCATGATCATGTGCGTGCTCCTCGTGGCTGTGCTCGCCCTCATGGTCATGATCATGTGCGTGCTCCTCATGGCTGTGCTCACCCTCATGATCATGGTCATGACCGTGGTCGTGGGAATGTCCCCCGTCCGGATCTTCAATAATTTCAAGCCCCTTACTTGCCTCAATCACGGTCAGGTCACTGGCGTTGATGCTGCCGAGTACCTGGTCAATCCAGCCTTCCATGCCAGCACCGTTGTATACAAGTACATCTGCTTCTGCAATTCCTGCCATATCCTGAGGAGTCGGCTCCCAATCATGCGGTTCAACGCCCGCTGGAACCAAATTCTCTACCTCTGCCAAATCGCCCGCTACCTGACGGGTGAATTCGTACATCGGGTAGAAGCTTGTTTTAATTTTCAACGGTGAGGATGCGGCTGTAGTCTCTGACGGATGATCGGTAGAAGGATTGTTCCCCTCACTTGCCGATTTACCTGTACCGCAGCCAGCAATCGCCAGCACAGCGGATAAGGATAAAGCGGTGATTGTTCGCTTAAAGCTTTTCATATGCATTGTACCTCCGATATTGATTTAATTTTTGATTGCGATGTTGGATACCAAGCAGTTTCTGGACGATTACTGCTGCAACAAGGAACGCTAATAAAATCAGGGCAATGGTCGCTCCCGGTGGCGTATTTAAATAATAGGAAGCGGTGAGCCCCGAGAAAACACCGCATAGACCAACAGCAACGGCAATCACAGCTGCCGCGAGAAAGCCAGATGCCAGCCGAAGCGCTATGGAGGCGGGCAATACGATCAGCGCCGACACAAGAAGCACCCCCACAATCGGCATGGCAGCCGCTACCGTCATTCCGGTAAAAACAGCAAACATAAATGAGAGCAGCGAGACCGGCGTTCCGGATACGAAAGCCGTCTCCTCATCAAAAGCAAATTGATAGAGCGGTCTACGCAGACCGATGAAAAACAGCACTCCGGCCATAGCGACGATCGCAATCAGCCGAAGCTGGGTATCACTGACGGCAACAATCGAGCCGAAGAGGTAGGCGCTGAAGCTTTTGCTTAGATTAGGGCTAAAGCTCATCAGAACAACCGCAATCGCCAGCCCCGAGGTCAACATAATAGCCACCGGAACCTCGCTATATGTACGGTAAACCCTTCGCAGCTGCTCAATGATCAGTGCCCCCAGAACAGCCACGGCGAACCCGGTTAGAACTGGATTCAGATTCATGAGCGAGCCCAGCGCCACCCCGGCCAGCGACACATGAGAGAGCGTATCCGCCATCAATGCCTGCCGTCTCAGCATCAGGAACAGACCAAGTACAGGACCGATAATGCCGATCAGGCCTCCTGCGATAAAGGCGCGCTGCATGAATTCGTAACCGAGCATTGCCATCCCCCATTCTCCTTTCGCTCCAGGCGGACGATACGATCCACATAGGGATCGATTTCTTCCAAGGAATGGGTGACCATGATCACCGTCTTGCCCTGCTCCCTAACATAACCGCTGAGCAGCCTGTATAGATCCGCACGGCTGGCCGCGTCCAACCCGGTGGTAGGCTCGTCGAGAATAAGCACATGCGGCTCTTGGGCCAGCGCTCTGGCCATGCATATCCGCTGCTTCTGGCCTCCTGACAATTCCCCGATCCTGCGGTTGCGATACTCCCACATGCCGACTTCCTTCAGGCTCCGTTCCACCATTTCATGATCTCTCGCCGTAAACCGTCGAAACCATCCAAGTCGGTTGTAACGTCCTGAACGGACAAGCTCAATGACTTTACTTGGAAATCCTGCATTAAAAGACGCAACCTGCTGCGGTACGTATCCAACCGACAATTTCGTCCCGTCCTCCAGCACACGCGTAAATCGGGCAGTCCCGCGCCATGGCTTGATTAAGCCGAGCATTAATTTGAGCATCGTCGATTTGGCCGCGCCATTGGGACCCGAGATGGCAGTGAATTGACCGGCATAGATATCCAGCGTCAAATTCTCAATGACCGCTTCATCTCCGTAACCAAACACGACGTCCTGCATGGAAGACAAAATCATCCCTCCTCCCCCTTTCGCAAATTTCAAAACAAACCAACGACATCAACATGTAAAAATTACGATCTGAGCTTAATTTTTAAAGCGACTCTTCTCCTCACTCGCCTATCTAATATCTAAGACGAAGCATGAATCGCATGAACGCTCATTTCCCCGCGGCTGATTGCAGCAGCTTACCGGGTTTCACGGTGCAGCGTATATCTTTTTAAGCGAGGACAATATTTGCGCATTTCCAGACGTTCAGGATGCGTTCTCTTATTCTTGGTTGTTGTGTAATTGCGATCCCCAGTTTCGGTGCATGCCAAAGTAACAATCACTCTCATCTCTGTTCCATCTCCTTTTATTCGTAACCATTACGATTAATATCATGTATGAATATAGGCAATAATCGCTAATCTGTCAACAACTGATTTTCTACAACCATTCAAAATTTCAAATATTCTGGATGCAAACCAAGTGTACTTTCCCAAGCAAAGGATACATGGACGCTCTTCTCGATCGGACAAATACAAAACCGCGCACGGTCCCATGCGCGGTTTCCTTTGGTCGTATTTAATTATTAACTTAACCGAGCCCAAGGATTCGGCTGATCATGCTACTGACATTGATCACATAATCCATAAATTTCGAAACGATGATTGGAAATTTTGAAATTCGCAGGCAGGTCAATAGACTGGTCCATCGGGCAGTAATCAAGAGGCAGCGTTTTCTCACAGCTCAGACATATCAAGTGATGATGGTGATGTGTGGAGCAGCAGCCTTTAAATTTCAAGCCGCCATCCAAAAAGTAGTACTGCTCCAGAACCCCCATCTCACTAAGCAGCCGCAAATTCCGATATACGGTATCAAAGCTGACGCTCGGATACTGCTGCTTCATTTTGTCATACACATCTTTTGGGGACAAATACCCTTCATCATCTGTAAAAATCTGGGCCAGCGTTCTCCGCTGGTCGGTGACACGCAGCCCGTTTCTCGACATCGCGTCCGTAATCTGGTGGATTCGTTCGGATTTATTCATCACGTTTAACCCCTTTTCGGTTTCCGTAAGGCATTTCACACCGCTTAAGCAACTCAAATCTGCTTTACTGACAAAAACATTATTTATTATACAATAAACCACATAAGAGTTTAAACTCAAACCGGTGTATGTCCCCTCGTCCTGGCATGGCATGCTTCTGTTCAAGGCAGAAAAAAACAAGCTCATATTCCCCTGGTGATCATTTCTACAAATCGATTGACAGAACAAGAACCTGTCCCGCTTCGGCATACAAAAAAATCCCACCGCATCAACGATTCGGTGAGATTTCCTCAGCAAAGCAGCCCGGCTACGATCCGGTGGATGACTTCACATGGTTTGCTGTCTTGCAACGTACTCATCTCTTAACAGACCATAGTAAATCAGGTCTTCATAATGCTCCCCCTTGCGCGCATGCTGTCTCAGGGTGCCCTCGTACTGCATGCCGATCTTCTCCATGACCCGGCCGGATGCCGGATTTTTGCCAAAATAACGCGCAAAGATCTTATTCAAGTCGAGCTTTTCAAACCCGTATTGGATCATGCCCTTCGCCGCTTCCGTACAATAGCCGTTATTGTTGTACTTTCTGCCGACCCAGTAGGCCAGCTCCCCAAGATTGAAGTTCCGGTGGATGCCGAGGCTGATCGCACCGATAACATATTGTTCTTCCTTATGTACAATCGCCAGCTCAAGGGAGCGCCCGGCGGCAAAGTTGTCCGCATGCGTTCCGATCCATCGTTCAGCCACCCCGTCCCCATAAGGATGAGGAATATACAGTGTCATGTCCGCGATGAACGGATCGCCTGCCAGTTGTTGCACAACCGGGGCGTCCTCCAGCCGGAACGGTCGCAGCAGCAGTCGGTCTAACGGAATGGTTGGCAATGGTCTCATCGTTACTCTCTCCCTTTGTCTGTGTGGTATTCATCCTGATCCGTCTTGCTCACAAGTTTTATCGACCATTATATTCCACAGACCGGGGCTTGGCAATACCAATAACACCATGTGCAAGGGGAAAGGAAAATCGCCCCAGCGCGGATGTCATGATAAACTAGAAGGGAATGGATGCTAACCTGCGATATCGATAAAGGATGACCCTGTATGCAGGTTCGGCAGAACGCACACACAAGAGAGGAGCATGTCGTGTGAAATGTATCATTTTTGATCTCGATGGCACGCTGGGAAATACATTGCCTTTATGCATTGCCGCTTTCAAAGCATCGATAGAGCCGCTTGCAGGCCGGTCGCTCACTGATCAGGAGATTATCGCAACCTTCGGCCCTTCCGAGGAGGGAACTGTGCAAGCCTTGATTCCTGATCACTACGATCAGGGCGTTGAGGATTATCTTAAAGCTTATCGCGAGCTGCATCACATGTGCCCGGCTCCCTTTCCGGGCATCGCCGCATTGCTGGATCAGGCGCAAGCGACTCAGGTTGCCCTCGCGCTCGTTACGGGCAAAGGCGCCCGCAGCACCGAAATTACACTGGATCTCTTCGGCATACGCTCGTATTTTCGCGTGATCGAAACCGGTTCTCCGCAGGGACCGCGAAAAGTGGAGGGAATCCAGCATGTGCTGCAGCAGCTTGATGTGAAACCCGAAGATGCGCTCTATGTAGGCGATACCCCAAGCGACATCGAGTCGTCCAGAACTGCCGGTATTCCGGTAGCGGCCGCTGCCTGGGCTGACACCTCCGATGCGGAGCTGCTGCGGTCGTATCACCCGGATCAGCTGTTCACGACAATTGACGATTTCAAGCAGTACATCGAAACCTGGGCTCGCGCTTAGCATAGCGTACAGGCTTCAGTTCAATAGCTGCCGTCATATGCTGTTCGCAACATAAGATTATTACCTAAATCCGTTAGTTAAGACCCTCCATCTGCGATAAATTGATCTACCCTTCCCGCGCATGCACAGCCCCAAACATCCGCACATGCCCATCCGATGATTTCTAATCATCGATATGCCAGGGGAAGGCAGATCATGAAGACGAATTACGCTGCATGCCAAAAAGCGCTGCACGGCAAGCCTCGGCTTGCCATACAGCGCCTGTCCCCAATTCCATATCGTGCTACAATCATGCCATCAGGCTCTCTTCTTCCTCGTCATCACGTCAAAAATGACTGCCGCCGCGAGCACCCCGCCCCGGATCATATATTGATACGATACGCCGACCCCCAGCAGGTTCATCCCGCTCGTCAGCGAGGCCATCACAATCGCCCCGATAATAGCGCCGGTCACTTTACCTACGCCACCTGCAGAGGATACGCCGCCAACATAAGCGGCCGCAATCGCATCAAGCTCAAACAATGTGCCTGCCGTCGTTGTAGCCGACTGCAGCCGGGCGGTGAACAGGATACCGGAAAGCGCGGACAGCATGCCCATTGATCCGAAGACGATGTACGTGATCTTCTTGACGTTGATCCCGCTCAGATGCGCAGCCTCTGGATTGCTTCCAACGGCGTAGATATGACGTCCGAGCACCGTTTTGGTCGTAAGGAAATGATAGATCAGAACGACCAGCAGCATAATCACTACCGTCCAGGAGAAGCCGTTGTATCCAGCCAGAATCCACGTAATATAACCGATGATCGCGGAGATAAAGATAAGCTTCAAGGCGAATATCGGCCCCGAGATTACCTCGAACTGGTACTTGATTTTGTTGCGGCGGTTGGCCATTTCACTCAGCACATACAGTACAATGCACAGTAACCCGAGTATCAAGGACAGAATATGAAGGCCGTTCACCTCGAACAGATCCGGAATAAAGCCGTTGCCAATCGCGTTGAACCGTTCATCGCTCACAATAATGGTTCCCGTCTTCTCCGTCATTTGCAGCAGCGCTCCCCGGAAGACGAGCATGCCTGCCAAAGTGGCCACAAATGAAGGGATGCCGATTTTCGCGACAAGCACACCGTTGATCAGGCCAAGACCCATCCCCAGCACAAGAATGACCGGAATCGTGATATAGACCGGAACGCCGACCTGCGTCAGCATAATGGCTGCGATCGCCCCGAGAAATCCGGCGGCAAAGCCAACGGATAAGTCAATTTGCCGGATGACAATAACGAGGGTCATCCCGACGGCCAGCACCGCGATATACCCTGTTGCATCCAGCAGGTTACTGATATTGCGGGAGGACATGAACAGCCCATCTGTCAAAATGCTGAAGGTGAGCAAAATGACAAACAAAGCGATGTACATGCCGTATTCCCGTATGTTCTCCTTGATTAGAGTCCGGGCTTCCTGTAGAAGGCCCTGCCCCTCCTGCCGCGCTGACGCATTGCGCTTAGGTGCTTGATTCAGTTCCATAGGTACTCCTCCTATTGTGTAGCCAGCTGCATAATATTTTCCTGATTCGCCTGATCGGCCGGCAGCTCTCCCTTGATCTTGCCGCCCGCCATTACATAGATGCGGTCGCTCATTCCAAGCACTTCACCAAGCTCAGACGAAATCATAATGATGCTCATTCCCCGAGCAATCAGCTCGTTCATGATCGAGTAGATTTCGAATTTGGCGCCGACATCAATGCCTCTTGTCGGTTCGTCCAATATGAGCAGCTTCGGTTCCGTGAACAGCCATTTGCCAATGGATACCTTCTGCTGGTTCCCTCCGCTCAGCTTGCCGACCAGCTGCTCCACCGAGGGGGCCTTGATCACCATCGATTGCTTGTATTCCAGGGCCTGCTTTACTTCTTCATTGTGGTTGATCAGACCCTTGCTGGAGATGGCACGTAGATGCGCGGCCGTAATATTGGACTTGATATCCTGTGCCAGAAACAGCCCATTCCCTTTCCGGTCCTCGGTCACATAGGCCATGCCGGATCGGATGGCGTCGCTGGTGTGGCTGAATTTCACGGCCTTTCCTTCCAGCCGCATCTCTCCTTGCAGCCTGTATTCCTTCGGATTGCCGAACAGGCTCAAGGCCAGCTCCGTCCGGCCTGAGCCCATTAAGCCGGCGATGCCCACAATCTCGCCTTTGCGCACCTGAAGACGCACGTCTTTGGCGACATGGCGACCAAGTCTGGAGTCATAGGCGCTCCAGTCAACCAGCTCCAGCACACGCTCCCCGAAGCTGCTGGAAGCTCTTTTCGGATAAATATCGCTCAGCTCCCGGCCCACCATATGCTTGATGATTGCATTCTCCGTAATCTCGCCTTTGGCTGCGTCCAGCGTGCAGATCGTCCGCCCGTCGCGAAGCACCGTAGCCGAATCAGCAATCGAAATGACTTCCTTCAGCTTGTGCGAGATCATGATGCAGGTGATTCCTTGATCCTTCAGCTCGCGCAGCAGCTGCAGCAAATTCTCACTGTCATCCTCGTTCAGCGCCGCCGTCGGTTCATCCAGAATGAGCAGCTTTACATCCTTGCTGAGCGCCTTCGCAATCTCCACCAGCTGCTGTTTGCCGACACCCAGATCCTTGACGAGCGTCTCCGGATTGACATCGAGCTTCACCTTCCGCAGCATCTCCTTGGATTTCACAATCGTCTGGTTCCAGTCGACCAGCTTGCCCCGCTTCACTTCATTGCCGGCAAAAATATTCTCATACACGCTCAGATCGGGAAACAGCGCCAGCTCCTGATAGATGATGACAATGCCTGCATTGACACTGTCCTTGATCGTCCGGAACCGCTGCGTCTGCCCTTCAAATACGATCTCGCCTTCATACGTGCCGTGCGGATAGACACCGCTGAGCACTTTCATCAGCGTTGATTTGCCTGCGCCGTTCTCACCGACAAGGCAATGAATCTCGCCCTTTTTCACTTTGAAATTGACATCAGACAAGGCCTTGACCCCGATAAACTCCTTGCTGATTCTCTTCATCTCCAATATGGTCTCGCCCATCGTATAGCCTCCTTCATCCGGGCAGCTGTCTGAGGGATGACGCCGCAAGCAGGGATAGCCTCGACTATCCCTGCCCTTCACAAGCGTCTCCTTACTCAAGTTACAAGCCGGTGAATTCGCTTGCCTCGTAGTAGCCGGAATCAATCATCTCTTGCTGAACGTTGTCTTTGTGTACAACGATGACGTCAGTTTGCTTCGCTTTGACTTCGATTTTGCCATTGTTATAGGATCCGGTTGTTTCCGGGGTCTTGCCCTCCAGAATCGCCACCGCCATGTCCATCGCATCCTTGACGAGAACACGCACGTCCTTGAATACCGTCATCGACTGTTTGCCGTCAATGATGTACTGTATCGTTGCTATTTCCGCATCCTGACCGGTAATGACATAGTTCGTGACCGCGCTGTCGGAGGCGAATACGTCCGCAATGGCGCGGGCCGTGCCGTCATTCGGCGCCAGTACAGCTACATCGCCCTTCAGATCAGCTCCGGCTGCTGTCAGATGCGTCTGCGCTTTGTTCTTTGCTTCGTTCGGATCCCAGTTCGTCGTAACCTGGCCGATAATTTTGCTCTGCTGATCCCGGGACAACTCGGCGGTATCCTGTACCGCTACGGCTTCGCTGGAGTTGGCAATCTTGAAGGTGCCGTCAGCGATCTTCGGCTGCAGCACAGACCAAGCGCCTTTAAAGAACAGGAACGCGTTGTTGTCAGCCGCTGAGCCAGCATACAGATACAGCGGCACGCCGCTGCCGGAGGCGTTGTCTACCAGGAACTGCGCCTGTGCGGCACCGACAGCCTCACTGTCGAAGGTGACGTAGTAATCCACCGCATCGGTATTGGTGATCAGGCGGTCATAAGCGATGACCGTAATGCCTTCCTTCTTGGCCGCCTCCACGGCAGCCGCCGCCGCATCGCCGTCCTGCGGACAGATGATCAGCACCTGGATGCCTTTGTTGATCAGTGTTTCGACGTTTTCTTTTTCCTTCGCGGACGAGCCTTGGCTGAACAAAATTTCCGTGGTGTACTCCGTGCCCGACAGCGCCTCCTTGAACCGCTGTTCATCCTGAATCCACCGCGTCTCATCCTTGGTCGGGAGAACGATTCCCACCGAAATTTTCCCGCTTCCGCTCTGGCTGCATGCAGCCGTGAACATCACGGCCATGACCATGATCAGCATCATTGCAATCGGTTTCATAAGTTTTGTCATTGCCGAACCCCTCTTTCGTTATGGATAATCTAAAAGACACGTTAACTATAGCACCGGGTTTTCGCCGTTATCGTCATGATCACTAGTCTTCTTTTTAGATCATCTTGACTTTTTTGACGACAGTGCCGTGTGCGCGGGTCCGAAACGATAAGACAAACGCCCCGGTCACTCCTGCTCAGGCAGAAAGGATCGGGGCGTGGATTTGCCCATTGGGCGACACGATGGCTCGGTGGTACGACGGCTGATGGCTTCATGATGACTCGTTGGTGATACGACGGCTGATGGAATCATGATGGCTCGTTGGTGGTACGGTGGCTGATGGAATCATAATGGCTCGTTGGTGGTACGGTGGCTTCATGATGGCTTTGTACGATTTGTCGTACAAAGACTATGCTAAGCCCAGTGGTTACAAGTGAATTGTACGATTTATCACACAAAATTCCTCGTCCACTCATGCAAACCTCTGATTTTGTATGGAAAATCGTACAAAACCGACCATTTTGTCGAATAAAAGTGTGATTTGTACGACGAATCATACAAAACACTCATACAAATCATCTTATGCTGTTCATACAACCTCGCGGCGGACGATGCCACCCGAACAGTTATAACTTCTGGCGTATAATATTATCTCCTTAGAAAAAGGCCCCCGGTCACTCTCGAAGGAAAGAAACGCCTGACGTGGAAGCTTTAATGCATCAATCTTACCAGGCCAAATTACGAATCCCCTTACTAGTTACCTTACTAGTTACCTTGCTAATTCCCTTACTAGTTCCGTCCCCTTTGCAGTCCCCATGTTCGTCCTCCAATAGGGGAGTAGGCGTCAGAGGAGAATCCGACAATGTCAAAAAGCCCGGGCTTCGCCGGGCATCCTGTAGTCATCCGATGCGGTTATGTCACAGTCCAGCGCTTCGCTCGCTGAATTCGCTGCCCTTTCTAACGCTTTGCGGCTGAATAGACCTCCTCCCTGCTGTGGAAACCGTCGGCAATAATCGTCTCATCGATCGTTTCCCGATTCACCGCAATCGGCGTCAGCAGCAGGGACGGAACTTCCAGCTTGCCGTTGCTCATCGTCCGGTGGATTTCCACCGGCTCGTCCTTCGCCAGCTTCACCGCCATTTCGGCCGCTGTCTGCGCCATCGACTGAATCGGCTTGTACACGGTCATCGTTTGCGTTCCCTCGACAATGCGGATCGCCGCCGTCAAGTCGGCATCCTGGCCGGCGACCGGCACTTTCCCGGCGAGCCCCCTCGCCTCAAGCTCCTTGATCACCTCGTTCGCCGTAGCATCATTGGCCGCAATCACCGCGTCTATGTCATTGCCGTTGACATCGAGGGCGGTCTTAATGTTCTCTCTCGCAATGTCTGTCTTCCAGTTATGCGTCCACTCATCATAGACGACCGTAATGTCACCGCGATCGATCAGCGGCTGCAGCACGTGGAATACGCCCTTCTTCAACAGATGCGCATTGTTGTCCGTCTCGGCACCGCCGATGTAGACATATTTCCCGCGTGGAACCAGCTCCGTAATGGCCTGGGCCTGCAGTTCACCCACGCGCTCATTATCAAACGAGATGTACAAATCGACGCTGGCATTGCGGATGAGCCGGTCATAGGCGAGCACCTTAATGCCTGCCGCATGAGCCCGGTGGACAATTGCAGCCATCGCATCGGCATTATGGGGAACAACCACGAGCACATCCACTCCCCGGCTGATCAGCGTTTCCGCTTGCACAAGCTGAAGGGCGTCGTCTCCGTTCGCCGCCATCACCTCGACCTCGGCACCAAGCTTTTCGGCCTCCGCCCGGAATAAATCCCGATCCTTTAACCATCGCTCCTCCAGCAGCGTGTCCATGGAAAAGCCGATCTTCAGCCTCTCACTCCCCGCCGCAGCCTGAACGGTCCCCGGACCGGACATGCCGCTCTCCACTGGCTCATCCGGGGCGAACAGCCCGGACTTTACCGGCAGGTGGAAGGTGGTCAGCACGCAGACCACAAGCAGCCACAGGCCTGGTCGCCAAGGCATTCGCCTGGCCGCATCGAGATATCGTTTCAACTGTCGTCCCTCCTTGGACCGGATCTTTGATCAAATCTTTAGTTCTTCGCACCAGAATGTCTCTGAAGCAGCTGCTTTCTATATTCGGTAGGCGACACTCCGCATGTTTTTCTGAACACTTTGCTGAAATAATTCGGATCGTGATAACCGACCTCATATGTAATTTCCTTGAGACTTCGATTCGGGTCGCGCATCAGCTGCTTCGCTTTCTCAATCCGGCATTCCGTCAGGAAATCAATATAGTTCATTCCCGTCTGATCCTTGAACCATTTGCTGATGTAATATGGATTGAGTCCTGCCCATTCGGCGATCACTTCCAGTGATATATCCGCATGGGCGTGTTCTTCGATAAACTGCTTGATGCGATAGATCAACTCCGGCGATGTCTGCTGACAATAATCCTCGTAGTGCTGCTGCATCGTCTGAACCATGCGTATCGTCTCCGCCCTGAACTGGCGGTAATCCCTCGCCTGGAACGTATACATCGGCTTCTCCGCTGCCATGCCCATCTCGGTCAAGAGCCTAGAAGCGATCCACAGCATTTCCAGCATGCGCTGCTGGGCCTGGATAACATGCACCTGCTCATGCTCCAGCCGCTCGATGACATCCATCATGCTCCGCAGCACGCTCTCCCATCGGCCCAGCCGGACATCTTCGAGATACGCCCGCTCCTGCTGCCGGTCCATCCAGTCTCTGACGGTGCCCTGGACAGGCATATCCTCATAGAACCGGTATTTCACCGGAGCCGACATATCCATCGTGGCCATCATCGCTTCCTGGTACGATTGCCGGATATCATGCAGCGAGCCGTACACATTGCCAATGCCTACAAACCATCCTTCCCGATTTCCGTTGCCTGCTGCTGCCATAATCGCCTGGGCCAGCGCCACCGCCTGGTTCCGATACGACCGGTCTCGTTCGCGGAACACAATCACCGGAATCTGCAGCCCGCACATCGCTCCGATCCAGCATATTCCCTCCTGCCTGATCCTGTCCTTGACAGCAGCATACAGATGCTCGGCCTGTTCAGGCAGCGTGACCTTCATCGCATACATCTCCTCGTTCGCACTTCGTCCCAGGAGCGTCAGAAGCTCTTCCAGATGCACATCATGCACATGATCGAACAGGAGCTGGGTCACGACATCGGTCTCAACAAGCGGCAGCGCCTTGTTCAGTACGGCCTGTTGACGGATTAGCAGTTCGCGCGTTTGCCGCTCTGCGCCGATCTGCTCCAGCACTCGGGTGACCGAAGCGACGATCTCCCGCGCTTTGCTTGGCTTAAGCAGATAATCCTTGACACCAAGCTTGATCGCTTGCCGCGCATAGTCGAACGTATCAAATGCGGTCACCATCATGAACCGGGTTTCGGGACGTAGTTCCGAAATGTGTCGAATCGCTTCCAGCCCGTTCATGCCCGGCATTTTAATGTCCATCAGGATTAAATCCGGCTCGAAGGTTCGAGCCATTTCTACCGCTGCCTTGCCGTTGGCGGCTTCCTCAATGGCGATCTCAGCAATGCCATGCTGCAAAATGGCATGCAGCCCCTCACGCTCAATCCGCTCATCATCCACAATCAGAACTTTGTACATGCTCCTCATTTCCCCTTTTTGGCAGTGTTAAGATGATGGTTGTACCCGCGCCCTGCGCACTCTTAATGTGAATGACATCCGCTCCCTGATAGAAAAGCTTCAGCCGCTGAACGACGTTGCTAAATCCGATGCCGGTGGAATGCCCGCCGCTGCCGGTGTCCACTCCAGCAACAATCGATCTGATCTTGGCTTCCGGAATGCCCGGGCCGTCATCTTCAATGACAACCCGGACATGCTCCGCTTCGTCCTTGACAATAAACCGTATGATGCCCCCTTCCTCCCTCGGCTCAACCGCATGAATGACAGCGTTTTCAATGAGGGGCTGCAGCGTAAGTCCCGGCAGCTGGATGTACAGGCAGCGTTCATCGATATCCGCCTGAAACTGAAGACGTTCGGCAAATCGGGCAGTCTGGATCTCGATGTATTGATGCAGCACACGCACTTCGTCATAGAGCGTAACCGACCGGTTCAGCCGTTTCAGATTGTAGCGCAGCAGCTCCGCGACATTAACGAGCAGATCGCTCGTTTCCTCAGAGCCTTCCAGATAGGCTTTTTTGGAGATGGTGTCCAGTGTATTAAACAGAAAATGCGGATTGATCTGGCTCTGCAAGCTGCGGAGCTGGCTTTCTTGTAGCAGCAGCCGACTTTGCTGGAGCTCCTTTTCGAGCTGCGCCTTTTCTTGAATCTCCATGATGAGGTTGTTGATGTTCACGCGCATGCGCTCGAACATTTTGGCCAGGAAAGAGATTTCGTCATTCGAATTCACCTCGATTCTCAAATCGAATCTTCCCCGGGAAATTTCCTTGGCCGCACGGCTAAGCGACAGCAGCGGTCTTGTAATGCTGTGGGAGAAC
Source organism: Paenibacillus campinasensis (assembly GCF_002272015.1). Taxonomy (GTDB): domain Bacteria; phylum Bacillota; class Bacilli; order Paenibacillales; family Paenibacillaceae; genus Paenibacillus_AQ; species Paenibacillus_AQ campinasensis. The sequence continues at coordinate 54,251 of NZ_NPBY01000032.1, forward strand.
CAATAGGTGAACACCGCAAGCAAAAATGTGATGAGCAGCAGCAGCCAGACACCCAGCTGTTTCAAGGCTTCGGTCCGTTCGATAATCCCCCGGTAAAAAGGATTGTAGGTGTTCAGTTCCTTGTCGATCAGCGTCAGGGTCATCTCGGAAATGTACAGGGACAGGCGGGTCGCCTCGGCAAAAGTGGTGCTTGTCGCCTCCGGATCATTCTCCGATCTTAGCAGCAGTGTTCGATCCGTCGTCTCAACGAGACTGTCCATTAGATGGACGACACTGCTCAGTTCAGCGTCATTATCCGTATTGCGCAGCCGATACATCTCATACTTCGACTGGCGGATATGGTCGATCGCTTCCTGGAGCAGTGCCCGCTGCTCCTGAGCTGGCGTCACCAGGTAATTGTTCAAGGCGGCAACCAGCTCCTTGCTGGCTATGCTGGCGTCATTCATCTGAATATACCGCTGTAGGATATTGTTATACTGATCTTGCGTTTGCTGATTATAGTACGTTAGCGCCGCCCAGATGGAAGCCATAATGACCAGGACGACGGCAGCGAGAAGCCATATTTTATGCTGAATGCTCATCTTCATGGCAGTTCCTCCGCCTTCACCATCCGGATGTTCGTATAATAGCCGCTCATGTCCAGCGGCCCGGCCTCACTCTTCAGCCATTTCACCATCAAATCCACGCTGATTCTCCCCATCTCTTCCGGAGACTGGAGGATCATGCCCTCCAGCTTGCCTGCCTTGAGCAGCTCCATCGTCTCGGGGCTGTCATCAAAAGAGTAGATGCGAAACGGACTTTGCTGATAGCGCTTTCCAATCTCCCGGACAAGCGTCTCGGTAATGTTGGAATTTACGGCAATTAGCGCATCCGCTTCAGGGTAGCGATTCATGACATCCCTCGCGGCGCTGACGACTCTTTCCCGCTCGTCGGGCGCTTCGGCAAACACAGTGTGAATATCCGGATAATGCTGCAATATGTCGTGAATGCCCGCAAGACGCAGATCCTGATCGTACCGCTGCCGGCTGCCGCCGATCAGAATGACCGTGCCAGCCTGTCCCATATCCGAGAGCAGTTCCCTGGCAACCAATCTTCCCGCTTCCTTATGATCGGAGCCGACATAGGTTCTTCTCAGGCTGTCCTGCATCGGCACATCGCTTGCCACCGTGATGACCGGGATGCCATGCCGTCCGGCCTGGATCTTCGTCAGCTCGTTGAATTCCTCGGTATCCAGCCCTTGCACGATAATGCCGTCCACCTTCGAGGCAATCGCAATCTCCATCTTCTTCAGAAAATCATCCTCATTGCTGCCGTAGCTCCCCCAAATCTGGAGGCTGATCCCCTGCTTCTCCGCTTCTGCAAGCGCGGAATCACCGACCAGATCCCAGAATGGCGTATCCATCTCCTGTGTAATAAGCACAAGCCGGTACGGTACCTCCTGCTCCTGCAATGCCGCCGGCATCGGACTTCCGGCACGGTACAGCTTCACGATTGACGCAGAAGTAAAGTAACATAGCATCAGCGTCATCGCAATGATGGTTATGATGGCCGTTTTGCGCAATTGATGTTGGCCCCCCAAAATGTTCATTTTCAGATCAATATGCATTTTTTTACAAGTATAATATTAAATCCCGGATTAATAAAGACAGCCTGTTCTGTCAGATAAGTTGTTCGGTTCCCCTTCTGGCGGCTGGATTCACCCTTGCTGCTGCGCAGACTTCATCTGTTTGTATGTTCTCGGGCTGACCCCCATCTGCTTGCGAAATAATGCGGCAAAATGATTGTAGCTGTTGAACCCGACATCCTGAGCGGCCTCCGTCGCTGTCCGGTCCATATGCTCCATGAAGCGGGCAGCCTGCTGGATGCGCAGCCGGTTCGCATGCTCCACAATCCCCTCACCTACCTGTTCCTTGAACAGATGGGCCAGCCGCGATACGGACAGCCCTGCTGCCTTCGCCAGATGATCCACCCGGATCTCCTGCTTCGATTGCGACAACATTCCAAGCACGAGCGTGATTCGAGGGTCGCGCTTGCTCGAAAGCTGCCGGGCCAGCAAGAGCAATAACTCCCGGATGGAATTCTCGCTCAGCGCATGCCAGTAATCCGAACGTTCGCCCGCATGGTAGAAAATATGATGAAACGCGGCGAGCACCCGCTCCCTTCCATACCCCTCGGGGATGCTTGCGCTCAGCAGCTCTTCCTGGGGAAGGTAGCTGATTTCGGGTAGTTTAGGGAAATGCACCCACAGAAACGACCAGCCCTGCTCTCCGTCCATCGTCCCGTATTGATGGGGAACGTCTTCCCGCAGCAATATCAGCTCATGGGCCTCCGCAACCCGCGTGCCGGCTGGCGTCTTGAAGTATCCTCTCCCCTGCAATGTATAAGCAAGCAGCAAATCCCCCCTGCCCTGCGGCCGGATCACCCCATAGGAAGAGTCAGCGCTGATATGTCCGCTAATAATGTCTCGGTAATCGGCAGCCTCATATAGATCCACCGGCAGTTTCGCATCCATCTCCAAGCCTCCTGTTCAGTTGAAAATAGCAGAATCCATGTCGTTTTCAGCAGGAATGTGACTTCTCATTTATTATGAATCCCGGTAAGCTGTTGTCAACCCGAATATCCATTGGGCAACATTCTAATGTTAAGGGAGCTGATCAAGATGAAATCCACACCGGAGCTGAAGCGACTGACGAAGGAGCAGCTGGAGCATTTCCTGACCGAGGGGTATGTCATTGTGAAGGGCTTGATGACCGAAGCGGAGCTTCAAGAAATCGACGCTGCTTTTGAAGCGATCAGCCATCAGACGATTCCCGGACATTTCGAGCCTGATCGGTCCGCTGCTGTGGAGGATCCGCTGAAGCGCTATCCCCGGGTGATGCATCCGCATCGTTTCAACGACACCGCCAAGCGGTTCATGCTTCATACGCCGATCATGGCGGTGTTGGAGGATCTGTACGGCGAGGAGGCGCTGGCCGCCCAAAGCATGTTCTATTACAAGCCGCCGGGGGCGCGGGGGCAAGCCCTGCATCAGGACAATTTCTATCTACAGGTAGAGCCTGGCAACTGCATTGCCGCCTGGACCGCTATTGATCCTGCGACGCAGGAGAACGGCGGATTGCTGGTCGTCCCGAAAACGAGTGCGCACGATATCGAGTGCCCGGAGCTGGCGGATGCAAGTGAGTCGTTCACGACTCATTACGTCAAGCCGCCCAAGGATTCAAGCCCGATACCCGCAATCATGGATCGCGGAGATGTCCTGTTCTTCAACGGGAACCTTATCCACGGCTCGTACCGGAATAAGACAAAGGACCAGTTTCGCCGCGCCTTCATCTGCCATTACGCCAATGCTTCGGCCATGCGCATTAACGCCCACTATCGTCCGCTGTTCCGTGCTGACGGCACCGCAGTCGATCTTGAGGTCAATCCGGACGGCGGGCCGTGCGGGGTAGAATTCCAGCAGGTCTACCCTCATTAAACGGTGAGAGGCAAGTGCGAAAGATGCCAAGGCCAGCCATAGGTCCCGGTCTACCTCAGGATCGCAGTCTGGCCAATTGGCATCTCTGTTTATGTATATGTATACCGGAAAACCGGCTTAATTCAAACTTAATCGATCGGTTTTGTAAAATTAATATTGACGACTGCACCGACCGGACCGTATAGTAAAGCTGGAGGTGGTGCCATGAATCGAAATTCGAGGCGAGACGCGATACTGAAAGTGGCCTGCAGACTGGTCCGAACGATGGGCGCCTCTCACCTAACACTTGATGCTGTGGCCAGAGAAGCTGGCATCAGCAAAGGCGGGCTGCTCTACCATTACCCGACCAAGGACGCGTTGATCCAGGCCGCGCTGAACGATTTTTTGGACCGATTCGATTCGGAGACCGATGCCGAAGCTTCAAGCGGCGAAGCCCCCATGGGCTGGGCGCAAGCTTATCTGATTCAGACCTTCGAGATCAGCAAGGAGGATCTGGAGATGAGTTTTGGCATACTGGCTGCCGCAGCCAGCAACCCTGACCTGCTTGAACCGATGCGCCAGCGCTACCTCAAGTGGCAGAGCCGCATGACCACCGAATGCAGCGATCAAGTGGAAGCTACGGTAGCGAGACTCGCGGCGGACGGCCTGTTCTTCTGCGAGCTGTTCGGCTTTGCTCCGCTCGAAGACCAGCTCCGGGCTGACGTCCTTTCGAATCTGTTAATCCGGGTGGATAAGTAACCGCCACCTGCATGACAAGTAATGAACATTGGTGCAGCATAACAGCACCCCCAACAATTACAGGAACGGATCCTTTCATCGTTCCCCTCAACCTGACGACAGGAGAGACAATCGGAAGCTATTGGCTGATGTATAAGCCGAGCTGCGATCGGAAGCTCTCTTTTTTTGTTGTCTTCTCCCGGAGTGTCCCTTCACTCGTCAGCTCTGACATTGCTACCACTCGCCTCTTCATCAGCCTGTTCGTTTCCTTATTTATGAAACATGAAAAAAGAAGGATGTGAAGTGTGTATCGATGCCGCACCCTAACGCCCAACCCGCCGAACCGGTCCGCACGGATCTGAGAAACGGGTTGTACCTCATCGTCTCTGCCGTTTCCGTCGGTCTCGCTTTGCTCATCTGGTGGATGGCGAGCCGCAACGAGTGGGTCAATCCGCTGTTCCTCCCTTCACCGCCGGACGTCTGGTCAGCCTTTATGACGATCGCCACGGAAGGCTATAAAGGAACCAGCCTGTTAGCGCATATCGGAGCAAGCATGCAGCGCATTGCCGTCGCCCTGATCCTGGTGCTGCTGACCGCCGTTCCGCTCGGCATCCTCTGCGGCAGAATTCGGCTGCTGCGGGCAATATTCGATCCGTTCATCGAGTTCTACCGGCCCCTGCCGCCGCTGGCTTATTATTCGTTGCTCGTGCTGTGGTTCGGGATCGAGGATACGTCCAAAATCGTGCTGCTGTACCTCGGCGGGTTCGCCCCGATGTTCATTGCGGCCGTCTATAGCGCGCGCCGGATTCCGCCGGATCGGATCCAGGGTGCAAGGTCTCTCGGAGCCAGCCGGTGGAGGCTGTATCTGTACGTTATTCTCCCCTCCTGCCTGCCGGATTTGTTAACCGGACTTCGCACCGCGGTAGGCGTTACATACGCCACACTGGTCGCCGCTGAGATGATTGCCGCCGTCTCCGGGATCGGCTGGATGGTGCTGGATGCAAGCAAATATTTGCGCAGCGACATCATTTATGCCGCCATTATCATCATGGGGATCATCGCTATCCTGATTGATGCGGGCATCCGCAATCTCATTCAGCGCGTGTCACCGTGGGCGGAACATTAACCACTTAGGAAAAGAGGAGCTGATTCCATCATGCGTTATGATCGCATATCCGTGCTACGTCCCATTCTCTCACTCACCATCGCAGCGTTCATGCTGCTGGCAGCCGGCTGCGGCAGCTCGTCCGGCACGCCGTCCGCATCCGAGGAAAGAGATGCCGATGCGCTGCCGAAGGAAATCCGCATCGGCTACCAGGTATCGCCTAACGGAGAACTGGTAGCCAAAGCGCTCGGACTGGCCGAGAAGAAAATGCCGGATGTCAACATCTCCTGGATCCCGTTCGAATCCGGCCGCGATGTGAATACGGCCATGGCCAGCGGCAGCATCGACTTCGGGCTCGTCGGGACCCCTCCCGGCGCTTCGGGCATCGCGCAGGGGCTGCCGAACAAAGTGTATTACATTCACGATGTGATCGGGGACAGCGAAGCGCTCGTCGTGCAGAGCGGCTCCGGTATTCACTCCCTTGAGGATATCAGAGGCAAGACGATTGCGACTACGTTCGGATCCACCTCGCATTTCAGCCTGCTCTCGGCCATCAAGCAAGCGGGCATCGATCCGGCGGACATCAGGATCATTGATATGCAAGCGCCCGATCTGCTTGCAGCCTGGCAGCGCGGCGACATCGACGGCGCCTATACGTGGCAGCCTGTACAATCCAAGCTGCTTGCCGAGCATGGAAGCATCGTCATTTCCTCGAAGGAGGTTGCCGAGGGCGGCGCGCTCACCGGCGAATTCGGCGTCGTCCATAACAGCTTTGCCGCCAGCTATCCGGCCGCTGTCAAGCTGTATATCGAAGTGCTTGATGAAGGGACGGCGTATTACCGGGAACATCCGCAGGAGGCGGCAGAGGCGCTATCCCGGGAGCTGGGACTGTCGGTTGAGGAAACGCTGAAAGCGATGAGCGAAATTACAGTGCTGGGTGCCTCGGAGCAGACAGACCCCCGCTATCTCGGCACACCTGAAGAGCCCGGTCAATTCGCCGTGCTGCTGAAGCAGACCGCGGATTTCCTGGTTGAGCAGCAGTCGATCAAGAGTGCGCCGGAACTGAGCGTGTTCCAGGAAGCGCTGCTGAACGAGCTGTATGTGGAAGCACCGTAATCATTCGCTAAACTTCAAGGGAAAGGCGGACCGAATCATGACCGCAACTTCATTATCCACCACAACACGCGATGAGCACGGGGCACGTCAGAATGAGCATGCCTCCTCTTGTCCGGGGCCGGATACCGGCTCAGCAGCAGGCATTCAATTAACCGATATTTCCTTAAGCTACCGTCAAGGCAGCCAAGCTGTGCATGTCTTGGACCGGATTGGACTCTCGCTTGCGCCGGACGAGTTCGTATGTTTGCTCGGGCCTTCCGGCTGCGGTAAATCAACGCTGCTCAGCATCATCGCCGGGTATGTCCAGCCCTCCGGCGGGTCAGTCCGGATTGACGGGAAACACCATACGAAGCCGACACCTCAGGTGGGCGTTGTGTTCCAGCATGCCAATCTGTTCCCCTGGCTGTCGGTCGCCGGCAATGTCGAGTTCGGCCTGCGCATGGCCGGTATTGGACGCAAGGAGCGCCGGCGCATCGCCTCGTTCTACATCGGGCTGGTGGGGCTTGAGGCTTCTGCCGCTCGCCTACCCCATCAGCTGTCAGGCGGGATGAAGCAAAGAGCTGCGCTCGCCAGAACGCTGGCGACAGAGCCGCGCATCGTCTTGATGGATGAGCCGTTCAGCGCACTGGACGCCCTGACGCGGGAATCCATGCAGCTGCATGTGCGGCGGATCTGGCAGCAAACACGCCGCTGCTTCTTCCTCATCACCCATGATGTGGATGAAGCGCTGCTGCTGGGGCGGCGCATTATCGTGATGCACCCGAATCCCGGCACCATCGTGCAGGATATCCGCAACCCGCTGTTTCAGGACACGGATGCGCCTTCCTTTTCCATATTGCGCGCCAGCAAGGACTTTGCCGATTTGCGGCAGCACCTCGTTTCTATGATTGCCGGCAGCGGCAGCAACAGCCGCTGAAACAGATAAAGGAGTGAACCAGCCAATGGAAATGTTCTGGTACTTGCCTACGATGGGCGACGGAAGATATCTCGGTACGTCCCACGGAGCGAAAATCACCGATCTGCATTATTTCAGACAGGTCGCCCAAGCGGTGGACCGGCTCGGCTACACCGGCATGCTGGTGCCAACCGGTCATGCGTGCGAGGATGGATGGGTTGTCGCCTCCTCGCTCATTACAGCAACCGAGCGGCTGAAATTTCTCGTTGCCGTCCGTCCAGGCGGCATATCGGTCAGCATTGCGGCCCGGATGGCCGCCTCATTCGATCGGCTATCCTCCGGGCGCCTGCTGATCAATGTCGTGACCGGCGGCGATCCTGTGGAGATGAAGGGTGACGGGATCTTCCTCTCGCATCATGAGCGTTACGAAGCTACCGATGAATTCCTCCAAGTATGGCACAAGCTGATGACAGGCGAGCGCGTTACGTTCCACGGAACGTTTATACAGGTGGAAGATGCCAGGCTGCAATATGTCCCGTTTGACCGGCAGTCGCCTCCGCTGTTTATCGGCGCTTCCTCCGATGCCGGGCATGAGGTGGCCGCCAAACATATTGACACTTATCTGACCTGGGCTGAAACGCCCGCGATGGTCGCAGAGAAGATCGCCGATGTCAGAGAACGGGCGCAGCGATACGGCCGCTCGATCAAAATCGGCCTCCGCGTACAAATCATTGTGCGCGAGACGGCTGAGGAAGCCTGGGAAGCGGCGCACAAGCTGATCCAATATGTCACCGAAGAGGATGTGCAGGAAGCGCAAGCGCTGCTGAACCGTTTCGATTCGGTAGGTCAACGCCGGATGAGCCAGCTTGTGCGCGAGCATCGGGACACGCTGGAGATCAGCCCCAATCTGTGGGCAGGCATCGGACAAGTGAGAGGCGGTGTAGGCACCGCCCTCGTCGGCAGCCCGGATGAAGTGGCACAGCGGCTGCTGGAGTATGCGGCTCTCGGCATCGATACCTTTATTTTGTCCGGCTATCCGCATCTGGAGGAGGCTTACCGGATCGCCGAGCTGCTCTTCCCAAGGCTTCCCGTCACTTACTCAAGGCCCCCAGAAGAGCAGCACTGGACTGCTATGGGCGAGCTGCTCGCCGAGAATCGAAAGCCGAAGCCGAAGGAGGCCTGACACCGCGCTTCGGGCTCGATCCTGGACGTCATATGAGATGTTCGGCGTGCTCGAATCAGATTGACAACCGCCCATGCCCGTGTTAGATTCTGAATAAAAGTAAGTACGATGGGATGAATACTTGCTTTTATTTTATAAATATGTAGAAAACGAGGTGAGCGCATGAAAGAAATACCGCTACCGCTCATTAAAGTAAATCAGGCGGCCATGGTGCTGTTCGTGCTTCTGTCACTTGTTTTCCGTCAGCCTCTGTTCATCTATGCCATCTTTCTGATTCAGCTGATCGCGCTGGCAGCCGGAGCGAGAGCAAACCTGCTGTTTCTGGTGGCCAAATGGGTTCTAGGCGCTGACAGACTGCAAAGATCGGATACGCAAGCTGCAGAGCTGGCCCGATTCAACCAATCGATTGCCGTCATTCTGCTCGGCATTTCTTCAGCTGCTTATTTGCTGGGATGGCATATTGTCGCTATCGCTGCCTCCGTGATGGTAGCTGCTGCAGCAACCGCTGCTGTGCTCGGCTATTGCATCGGCTGCACCATCTATTATCAATATAAGAAATGGAAGCTACTGCGCTCCCGGGCCAGCTAGAGATTGCGAATGCTGTCATACCCCTGCCACTAGGGAGTCCGGATATCTTCTTTCCGGTGGCCGTATATCTCGGTGTGGCGGTATATCTCGGTGACGGTATATCACAGTGACAGCCATCTAGGTGCCGGCATATCGATGCCGGCATCATAGGATCGCTTTCCACCTATTCATCACACAATAAGCTATATACACCAGCAGGGAAGCCGCATCATGCGGCTTCCCTGTCATGGTTAACTTGGATATCATCTTCCCCTACTCCCTATAACCGGCGGTGACGAACGAGCAGCGCGATGAAGAACGGCGCTCCAATCGCAGCCGTGAACACCCCTGCAGGAATGTCCAGCGGCTGAAACAGCGTGCGGCCGGCCGTATCCGCCAGCAGCAGCAGAAGCGCCCCAACCAGTGCGGATGCAGGCAGCAGCACGCCATAGGAAGAGCCGACCAGCCGGCGCGCAATATGCGGACCAATGAGGCCGATGAAGCCAACCGCGCCCACCAGAGCGACCGATGAGCCTGCGAGTGCAACGGCAACCAGGATCAAGCCAAGCCGCTGCCGCTGTACGGCGGCTCCAAGGCCGGTTGCGGCTTCATCACCCAGCTGGTGCACGTTCAGTTTCCTCGCATTTGCCCAGGCCACCGTGCCGAACAAGAGCAACCATGGCAGCAAGGTGAGGACCTGCTCCCATGAAGCTCCGTAAACACTCCCTGTCAGCCATATGTAGGCCTTGCCGGCCGAAGTGATCGAGCTGAATGCCAGCAGCAGCATCGTGACCGAGCTGGTGCCTGCGGATATGCCCACACCAATCAGCACAAGCCGAACCGGAGAAACCCCGTTCTTCCAGGCGAGCAAATAGATAAGGCCAGACACAAGCAGCGCGCCGATCATGGCAGCAACAGGCAGCCAGCGAATGCTGAGCGCCCCGCCGGACAATGCGATGAAGCCGACGGCGGCGGCCGATGCGCCCCCTGTCATCCCGAGCACATCCGGCGAGGCGAGCGGGTTGCGGATCAGCCCCTGCAGCACCGCCCCGGCCAGACTAAGCCCTGCACCGGCGAGCAATGCCAGCACCAGTCGCGGAAGACGCAGTGTGCCGATAACAAAGGCCGAATCACTCTGCACCCCCACCATCGTCAGCAGCACCTGAAACGGAGATTCCCATGTGCTGCCAAGACATGCGCCCAGCACCAGCGCCGCCATAAGCACCAGCAACAACACCAGCAATATCAGCACACGCCTGTCTTCCAATGCCGACAGGAACGGGTGCCGACTACGAAACGGAACGGTTGGTTTCATCCTGCGCCCTCCTTCTGTTGAAATCACTGCGGGCGATATAAATGAAGAACGGCACGCCGATCAGTCCGGTCACAACCCCGAGTGGAAGCTCCCCCGGCTGCACAGGGAAGCGGGCGACAATGTCGGCCCCAAGCAGCAATATCGCGCCTAGCACGGCGCTGTATGGAATGACCCAACGGTAGTCTGTGCCGGCCAAATAACGTGCGAAATGCGGCATGACAAGACCGACGAAGCCAATGGCTCCGGCAGCCGCTACCGCGCTTCCGGCCAGCATCACCACAGCAGCCGCAGCAATGGCCTTTACAAGTCCGATCCGCTGCCCCAGTCCTTTGGCCATCTCCTCCCCGGAGCTAAGAATCGTGAGCGGATAACCGAGCAGCAGCGCTGCCCCGCCGCCAATCACCATATAAGGCAGCACCTGATACAGCGTTCCGAGCTCTTTGCCTGCCACAGAGCCTGCGAGCCAGAACAGCACATTTTGCAGACCGGATTCATCCAGTACCAGCACGCCTTGCGTCAATGCACTGAACAATGCGCTCAGGGCCGACCCAGCCAGAACGAGACGAATCGGCGTCAGATTGCCGCCGCCAAGCGAAGCCAGTCCATATACGAGCAGCGCTGCCCCCGCCGCGCCGACAAAAGCAGCCCATACGAGCTGCGACAGCGAGGTCAGCGGAAGCAGCAGCAAAGCCAGTACAACCGCGAGCACGGCACCCGAGTTAATGCCGAATAACCCCGGTGAAGCAAGCGGGTTGCGCGTTAACGCCTGCATCATCGCTCCCGCCATCGCCAGCGATGAGCCGACCGTCAGGGCAAAGACCGCTCGTGGCACCCGCGTTGTCACAATGATGACATGCTCGGTGTTCGCCGGATTATAGGCGACCAGTGCCTCCACCGTTGTAGTCAGCCGGATCGACGTCGTTCCAAGCGCGATGCTTGCCGCGCAGGCCGCTGCAAGCAGCAGCAGTGCAGCCGCAAGTCCCAGCAGTTTGCTGGCGTTATGTTGCAAAAGTGGCCTCACCGTTTATCCCCCTCTTGTTGTCTGATGCAGCCGATTACGGCAAAAGCGCCGAAGCGGCAAGCCGTATCGGCTGCCGCTTCCAGCTCGGCTCGGAAGGAGCGGAACTCCCCGAAGAGAAACCGCAATGCTTCGCCGCCGTTATTGCCGCGCATCAGTTCAGTTCGTATATCTCCTTGAGATCCTCCAGCATCTCCTCGGCGGCAAGCGGGCCGGAGCCGTTGTTCCAGACCGCCGTATCCACCTCGAACACCCGGTTGTTCTGCACGGCTCTCAGGTTATTCCACAGCGGATGCCCCGTCCATTCCTTACGCAGATCCAGCCTTCCGTCATCCCGCGAAGTGCTCGTCTGGTCGAAGATGATGTCGGCGTCCATCTGCGGGATATTCTCCTTGGATACCAGCTTGACGCCCCAGTCCTCACCCTGTTGCTCCATCGGGCGGGTGATGCCAAGCTCGTCCAGCACTAGCGCAGAGAACCCGGTATAGACGATGCGCGCATGATCGGCGCGGAAATCGACGATGCCGACCTCCAGGTTCAGCTTATCGCCCATCTTCTCTTTGAATGCGGCGACTTCGCTGTCCCAGCGTTCGAGGAACGCTTGTTCCTCCGCTTGTTTGTTCAACGCTTCCGCCGTCAGTGCCAGCGACTCCTTCCAGATATGTACCTCTTCGGTCATGACCGTCGGTGCAATGGCACTCAGCTGCGTGTAAATTTCCTCATGCCGGGTTTTGGAGGCAACGATGACATCCGGCTTGAGCGCCGCAATTTCCTCCAGGTTCGGCTGATTCTCCGAGCCGAGATTGACCACGCCGTCCATCTGGTCGCGAATGTAGTTGTACCACGGCTGCTCAATCCAGGCTTCAACCGCCCCGACCGGCTGCACGCCAAGCGCGAGCGCGGCATCCGTCGCTCCCTGGAACAGCGTTACCACCTTCTCCGGCGTTCCTTTCACTTCGGTATCCCCCATCGCATGCCGGATCGTCCGCTCGCTATCCCCTTCGGCGGCTGCCGTGTTCTGCTCGTTGGAGCTGGCCTGCGCCTGCGCCTCCGGCGTTTGTGAAGCAGCACCTTCGCTGCCCCCGGATTGACCGCAGCCGGACAGCACGGTGAGTACAGCCAGCAGAACGGCCAGCATCATTGTCAGACGGCTTTTATAACGGTTATATAGCCTCTGGTGATTGAAATACATCATGAACATGACCTCTCCTTACTCCTCTTTCGGTGTAATTGATATTGATTATCATTATTATTACATGAAGGGATGATGTTGAAAATGCACATTTGCGTCACAGCTTCTGTACATATCCGACGGCTTGCCATGTATCGGCCCAAAACGGACACGCTGCATCAGGCTCTTCTCACACAGCAAGCCGGAACGACAAAGGAGGCGCCCCCCTGCCATCCGGCTGGTGGACACCTCCTTGTGTACAGGAATTAGGAATTAGCTTAAAATGCTGCCCGGTAGGCCATTCTCTCTCCTGTTGTATGATTTACTCATGCTTAACCTGGTCCTTGTTGCCCTATGAATATACTTGCGGTATGACTGACTCCGTCTTCAGCCCCAGATGCTCACGCAGCGTGCTTCCGCTGTAATCGGTACGATATATGCCGCGATTCTGCAGCTCCGGAATCACTTTGTGGACAAAATCCTCTAGCCCGGACGGCAGCAGCGGAGGCATCAGATTAAAGCCATCGGCTGCCTGTTCCTCAAGCCAGCGCTGCATCGTGTCCGCGATCTGGACCGCCGTTCCCGCCACCGTGAAGTGGCCGCGGCCGCCCGCTGTACGGATAATGAGCTGGCGGATCGACAGGTTCTCCTTGCGGGCCAGCTCGGTGTACAGCCGGAAGCGAGACTGCTGTCCCTGAACCTGTTCGGGGGCAGGCAGCCGCTCGTAAGGCAGCGGGCCGTCAAGCGGACAGCCGGACAGGTCTGTCTGCAGCAATGCCGACAGATTGGTCAGCCCGTATTCGGACACGCTGAGCTCGTTCAGCTCCTGCTCCTTCTCCTTCGCCTCGGCCTCCGTATCCCCGACAAAAGGGATGCATCCCGGCAATATTTTCATATGATCCGGCCTGCGTCCATAGGCGCTCATCCTGCCCTTCAGATCAGCATAAAAGGCCGCTGCCTCCCCGATGCCCGGCTGTGCCGTGAATACGACCTCCGCCCAGCGCGCCGCGAAAGCTCTGCCGTCCTCCGAGGAACCTGCCTGAACCAGCACCGGCACCCCTTGCGGAGAACGCGGCAAATTAAGCGGTCCGGCTACCGATACATGCTTGCCTTCATAATCCGCTGCCTGAATGCGGCTCATATCCGCATATATGCCAGCCTCCTGATCCAATCGAAGGGCATCTTCCGCCCAGCCGTTCCATAGCCGGATCGCCGCCTCCACGAACTCATGTGCCCGCTCATAGCGGAGCGTATGAGGCAAATGCCGCGCCTGCCCGAAATTGCGGGCGGTCGCGTCCCCTGTCGAGGTAACAATATTCCAGGCTGCGCGTCCGCCGCTGATATGATCGAGGGAAGCCAGCTTGCGGGCGATATGGTAAGGGTCGTTATAGGTGGTCGAAGCGGTGACGACAAGCCCGATCCGCTCGGTAGCCGCCGCAAGCGCCGAAAGCATGGTGAACGCTTCTAGCTGCGGGATGACGCGGTACTTGGTCATGATGTTCAACCGGTACTTATCCGCCAAGAACACGGCGTCCATCTTAGCCTGTTCAGCCAGCTTCGCCATCCGGGCATAATAGCCGAAATCGGCGGCATGCTGCGGACTTGCCTTGGGGTGTCGCCAGCTCGCTTCATGATGCCCCGTGCTCATCAGAAACAGGTTGAGATGCAACTGCTTACGGGAACGATCCAAACCGCTCATGTCACTTCGCCTCCTTCATTGATATGGCCACCGATATGGCCGTATCCAAGCTTGACGCGGCTGCGCTGCTCCCGCTCCTGCTTCTCCAGCGCGAGCCGTCCCAGTTCCTCCGCCCGTTTCGGATCGATGGCAAACAGGCCGTCCTCATCGCCAATGATCAGATCGCCGGGACGAACGGCCACACCGCCAACGCTAATGCAGGTATTGACCTCGCCCTCCAGTTCGAGCGAGCGCGTGGTCAACGCGCTGACGCCGCGCGAGAAGACGGGAAAACGAAGCTGCCGCAAGACCGCGGCGTCCGAGACGCAGCCAGACACCACCGCGCCGGCCACCCCTTTGGCAATCGCCTTGTAAGCGCGGAACTCTCCCCAGCAAGCCCGGTCCTCGTCGCCGGACATGTCGATGACGATAACGTCCCCTGGCCGGGCCAGCTCAAGCGCTTCGTGCAGAGCTGCCGAGCCGATATGAGGAAGCCGGACCGTAAGCGCGGTTCCGAGCAGACGGATCGGGGTAACGAGCGGCTGCAAGCCGCGAATATAGCCGAAATCCGTCAGATGACCGATGGTCGACGGCTGAATGCTTCGGTAGAGCTCCAGCAGCTCCGGTGATATCGGCTTCGCAAGCGGTTCAATTCGCACCATATGGCACCTCCTGTAATGGGGTCGACCTACGGGACACAGGCTGAGGCGACTGCGAATCCGCAGCCTGCAGCTTCGCCGCCAGAAACGGATTGCTCGTCTCTCCTTTGCTGTACGGCATGCTGCCCGGCACCTTCGCCGATTGTGCTAGCAGGGGACGCACGATTTGTTTCCAAGGCCAATGCTCGTTCATGAACAGGCTGGCGCGAACGATCTCTTCCTGATCCGATGGCAAGCCGGCTTGCGCGAGCGCGGTCAACAGCGCAGCCTCGAGCGCCGCCCACATGCTCCGCTCCGCTAGGCCGTAGTCCCGGGACACGCTGTCCATGATGGCAAACAGATTCACCTGGATGCCAAGCATTTGGAAAAAAGCCAGCAATTGCTGCGGCGTATCATGATAGAGCGAATTCGGCACGCCAGGGCGCAGCATATAGCCCGGATCCTCAAGCCCCGCCTTGCGCAGCCACGGCACATGGACGCGCAGCGCGTCATGATCCCGCAGCAGCAGGCCGTGCACCTGCCCTACCTTCAGCACGAGCACCGCATTCTGCCCATGCGCTTCCGGTACGAGCCCGAAGCGCAGCAGCCGCAGCAGCAGCTCGCTGAACAGGACTGCGATCTCGCGGAACAGCTTCAGCGCTCCCTGGGCTGTATTGGGCAGTCCGCGCAGGCGCAGCCATTCCGGGAGCAGCCCGGCTTCCTCTTCGTGAGCGGCCAGCGCAGACATCGGCACAAGCCGGATGCTGTCATCGGCGGCAGCAAGCGCCGGAGGATAGCGGCGGATCATCGCCGACAGATGGCGCGGATTCTCCGCGAACAGGTCATTATCCTGCGGTGCGAGCGCCCACCAGCTTCCTTCCTCGCAGAGATGCAGCTTCTCGCCCAGCACCGGATCCAGCGCCCGCACCTGCTGCAACAGCGACTCGGCGCGCACCCCGTTCATCAGCTTGATCGCGGACAGATAGCGCTGCCCGCCGAGCGAGCGGATACCAAGCGGAAGCTTCACATGCTGCGGCGATTCGCCCAGGCTCATGAGCGAGCGCACGGACGAAGTCGCGTAGAAGGTGCCGGCCGCCGTATCGAGCGGCACGCAGACGCCGCTGGCCAGCTCCGGCTGCAGCCGCTGCGGCAGCACCTGCTCCAGCTGCCACGGGTGCACGGGCAGCGCGATGTGCGTGCCGTCCAGCCCGCGCCGCCGCAGCTCCTGCTCCAGCGGCGCGCGGGCATCGGCCGGCAGCAGCAGCGACTGCGGCAGCGCCTCCCCGGCGCCGCCGCTTAGCAGGCGGTCGCGCCGCACCGCCATCCAGCGCAGCCGGATAGGCTGCCCGGCCTCGACGGTGTAGAGGCCGCACTCGGCGCGGCCCCAGCCGAGCTTCACCTTCGCGACCGGATGGAATGGCCGGTCGCGAAGGGCGGCGCAGCGCTCCAGCGCCAGCAGCGAGCGGTCCTGCGGCAGCGCCAGCAGGTCCTTCACGGGCACGCGCCGCTCCAGCGACCAAGCGATCTGCTCGGCTGTCTGCCGGAGCATATCGATGAACGCCTCCGCTCCCGCTTCTGCGGCGCCCGCTATGCCCGCGGGGGCTACTGTGCCTGCGAGGGCTGCTGTGCTCGCGGGGGCTGCTGCGCCTGCGGCTTCCGCCATGCCCGCGGCCCGCGCCATCCCCGTGGCCGCGGCCACATCCGCGGCGTCCGCGGGGCGCGTGCCGCTCGCCTCGGTGCGGTGCTCCGCCACGAGGCGCATCCATGCGGCCGGCGCGAGCAGCTCGGCCGCACCGTCAGCGCGGCCGGCGGCGACCCGGGCCGCGGGCATGCAGCGCAGCCGCTGCCATGGCGAGCGGCGCAGCCCGAACACGACCGCGGCTTCGCCATGCGGTCGCCACAGGCCAATCAGCTCGCCTGGCGCGCTGATTGCTCCTTGCCCCGCCTCCGGCCGGGCCAAGCCTTGCTCATCACCGCGCGCTATAGCGGACGCGCCGTCGAGCAGCTTCCAGGCCGCGGCGAATGCCGGATCGGCTTCGCCGATCGCGCGCGCTTCCTGCGGCGTGAGCACCTGCAGGCCGACCAGCAGTTCCTCGGCCAGCAGCGCATTCAGCAGATCCTCCATCACGCGGCGCTCCGCTTCTTCTTCGTATCGCTTATCCGGCATGAACACTCTCTCCTTTCGCAGCCCGAAACGCATATAGCGGATTCGGCACCCATTTTGGCTCAACCTCGGAATCGGGATATAGGCGCCTGCGCGCCAGCTGCTCAATGCGAATTTTTTCCGAGAACAGATCATATCGCTCGTACTGTTTCTCTAGCTCGGGATGGCGATGCTGATATCGATGAATGACATGCGCGACGCGTTCCCAGAATGCCATCTCGGACAGGCCGTGCCGTTCGCTTAAGTAGAGACCAAGATCGCCAAGGCAGACGAAGAAGAATGCACTGTGCAAGAAATCCCGGACCGCCGCCGGGTCCTCCGTCTCCATATAGGAATGGCGATTCTGCGCCAAATGGGCGGCCGGTTCAGGATGAAGCTGCGGGCACAGCTCCGGCTGGGGCAGCAAGCTCCGACTAAAACGAACGCCATCATGAAAGTCACGAAGCGCAATCCGGACGGGACGTCCTTCCCGGTGCAGCAGCAAAATGTTCTGGGCATGCGACTCCAGCGCCACCCCGTGGGCGTAAAGCAGATGAATCAGCGGCGTCACCGTTGCCGTCAGCAGCTCATCCAGCCATGGCAACAAGCCGTAGCGCCTGATCCACGTCTCGACATGCGCTGCAGCTGTGCCATCGGCGTATGAAAGCGCGGCGAACGGCAGCGCCTCCTCGCCCGGTCGCAGCACGCCGGCTATGCCGCGTCTCATAATGGCGCCTAGCGCGCCGTAGGCGCGTTCCCTCACGGATGGAGACAGCTCCGCCGGGTCAAAAGCAACGCCGGCATATTCATCCAGCACAGCAACCTCCGGCTGGTCCGGCATGCGGCCGGTGTCCAGCAGATCATGCAGCCACTCCGACACGAGCGCCGCGTTCAGCACCGTATGAAGCGCCAGCATGCGCCGGGTCGAGGTGTTGACGATGCCCAGCGCCAGCTTCCATGTCGCCTTGCGCGGGTCCGTAACATTTTCCAGGCTGCGGATGGATTGCTGTGCCCGGTAGATGTCCTTCGTTCGCCCGATCGGCAGCAGCACTCCTTCGGCAATCTCCCGGTGCAGCGCCGGCACCACCACATGCTCCCATTGCCACGGGTGGACAGGCATGAACACATAGTCGTTCGGGACGCAGCCAAGCTGTTCAAGCCGCGCACGGAACCTTTCATATAACTCCTCGCCGAGCGCTTCAAGCAGCCATCCCTGCTCCTTCATGCCACGGCGCAGGGACAGCCTGGCATGTGAGCGGGCCACCGCGATCCACAGCGGCTGCAGCGGCTCACCAAACTCCGGCCCGTACAGCCGGTTATCGGCCGCATCAAAGCCGACACGGGACTTGTAACAGGGGTGATACGGATGACCGTCCAGCTCCCCTTCCGCATGGTCCAGCGATCGCGTCGCTCCTGCCTGGCTCCGCCATGCGCGCGCTTCTGCATCGTGGAGCAGCGTTCTTCCCAGTTCATCCTGTAATCGTAGCAACCGTTCGCCCTGCTGTTTCTGCCCAAGCACCTCATCAACGAAAAGAGCAAGCCGCCCCGCCGACACCTCCCCATCCGCACCAATACGCCGCAGCGATCCGCGATCTATACGGATGCGGCCGAAGCCGTGAGTACGCCGGCAGTCTAGCCGGTATCGAACCTGCTCACCAGCAGCCGCAAGACCGGATAATTCAACGGTTCGGGCTTCCCCGGGCTGTGGAAGTCCGCCGATGGGCACGGCGATTTCCTCATAAAGCATCGCTTCTATCAGCTGCCCAAGCACGCGCTGCTCAGCAGCGGCATAGGCGTCCGAACGAATGGCAGCCGCACGCGGGTCTATTTCCTCCCAGCTTTTCATTTTCAGCTCACCTCAACCACCTGTATTTTTTATACTTCTGGATTTATCGAAGATAGGTCCACACCCATCTCAGAACATGGAGCGCAGTCTGTCTTGGTCATACCAAGATACTCCTGCCCGACCTGCAATTTGGAATCTGGAGCAGAGCCCAACTGCTGTTGCGAACCGTAATCTGTTCACCCGCTTGTCAGGGTTGTGCTCTCTTTCCTCATCGTTTGCCGACACTGCCAGTCTGCTGCGGCTGTCCCTCCCAGGCTTCCTTATCCCTTGACAGGTCGGTGGTTTCCTGACGAGCCCCGTCTGTCTCCGATACATGTGCATCGGTTATTTTCACCCATAGCCAATTGAGCGCCAGCAGCACCGCAGATCCGGCAAAAATGATGCGCAACCCGAACGCTCCCGCAAGCCAGCCCATGCCGATGGAACCGAGCAGACCGCCAGCCATCTGCGCACAATTGAGATAACTGTAAGCACGGCTTTCCATCCCGGCCGGTGCATGCCTGCGCACGAGCGAGTTCAGCGACAGCCCGAGCCCGCTCAGGCTGGCACCGCTACAGAAGCGGAGCGCGATCAGCTGCCATAGCTGCTGTGCGAACGCTTGCGGAATGGCCAGCAGCATCGCGCCCAGCAGAGAAGAAGCCAGCACACGACTTGGGCCGCGGCGATCTCCGAGCTTGCCCAGTTGCGGAGCCGCCATCATGTTGGCCACCCCCGCCGCCGCGGAAGCGATGCCTGCGAGAAGCGCGACATTGCTGCTTCCGGGCGCGAGCAGCTGCACATAGAGCGGAATAAGCGGCAATATTCCGACCGTTGCCGCCCGCTGGAGAAAAGCGGACACAAACACATGCAGCAGCGGACGCCGGGACATCATTTCCCGCAAATCCCCGCGCAGTCCGGAAGTCTGCGCCTGCAACAACGGCTTCTCATATCGCTCATGAACGCCGAACAACACGACGACAGAGGCAGCCAGAATACCGATGCCCATGTACAGAAACACCTCAGCAAAACCAAAGCGGTCCGCCAGCATCCCGCCCAGAAGCGGCCCGCAGATGGTGCCGCCAACCGAGCTGGATTGCAGCATCCCGAGCGCATAGCCGCTCCTTTCTTTGGGCGCACTTTTGGCTGTCAACGCGATCGCAGCCGGACCGAATCCGGACAGGGTCCCGTTAAGCAGCCGCAGGAGCAGCAGCTCCACCGGCCCGCTCACGAAGGCCATGAGCGTCATTGTCATCGCCATGCCAAAGCCGGAGCGCAGCAGCATCAGCTTGCGGCCATAACGGTCCGCCAGCCTTCCCCACACCGGCGCCATCACAAAGGCACTGAGCAAATTCGCCCCATAGATGACCGCTGACCACATGGTCACATCGACATGATCCTGTACGCCAAGCTCCTGCAAGTACAGCGGCAGAAACGGGGCTACACAGCTGATCGAAGCCATCGCCAAAAACTGCCCGATGCAGAGAATATATAAACTCCGTTTCCAACCTTCCATTTCCGCCTGCCTTCCTTCGCATGAAGCAGGATCGGACGGCTTTATCGCCGTCCGTCCCTCATTGGATTTGCAATCATAATATAGAGGGGCGTGTCCCCTTTATTGACCAGACAGCTGCTGAAATTCGCTTTAGCCGGCAGTGTCTGCTCGGTAAGCAGGCCGTCGATATACGGTAGAAGCCTGGCGCTGGCCCGCGCCCTTTCCGCTAGCAGCAGGTGGCGAACGACGTCCCAGCCCTCGCCCTCCGGTCGATTCTGACAGCGTGCCCAAGCATGAATAAGCGAACCAAGATGATTCACGAAATAGTAGTACAGTGTCCGCCGCCAAGCTTCCGCCGCGTTGTAGAGCAGCGGGCTATTCTCAGGAAGCAGTTCCCCGATCCAGCCGGCCGCTTCCGCCACTTGTCGATCCACACTCATCCCTTCCAGATCCCGGGTGTAGAAAGCGCTTGGCCAGCCTCCCTTAAGCGCCAGCAGCGAATTCTGTGCATGCGCTTCAAAGCTGATGCCGTAGCGGTCCCATACCCGCAGCAGCGGCAGCATGGACAGCTGCAAATAACGCTCCAGCCACAGCTGCATGTCCGGCAGTTCCCGTGTGCCACCCGCCTGCGCGCTTTCCGCAATCGCCTGTGCCAGTTTTGGCGCCCTCTCACCCGGCCAACTTTCCACCAGCGAAGCCAGCACAAACGAGGATGAAGGATCCAGCTTGAGCGGCCTGAACATAACGGTAATCGACGGATCAAGTATGGCATCGCCGGGTTCCGCGATGCCCGCATACCCGGTTTCCGGCATCAGCCCTGGCAGCTCCCGCCGCAGATCATCACCGAGACGGGCCGTTAGCTGAGCCGCATGCATTGTGCGAGTCGTCTGCTCGGCGGTATTGACGCGTATCAGGTTTGTTATCCGCACGCCGAGCGGCAGCTTCCAACCGCAGCCGCTCCCCGGTTCCCACACGGTGCGCACCGAGGAGGTCGGGAACACCTTCGGTCCAAGCGGCCCGAGCGGCACCAGTTCGCCTCGCTCCAGCGCACGGCGCAGACGTGGTTGCCCCAGCAGTTGTCTTGCCTGCCACGGATGCATCGGCAAGGGTTCGTACATATCTTCTGCCAGCGTTCCAATCCGTTCCACCAGCGCCTCCCGATAAGGCTCGCAGATCGGCTCCGGAAGCATCGCAGACCGTTCGCCAGGCAGCCATTCCCCATGCAGCGCCGACTTGCTTACCGCGAAATAATACAGGGCAAAGCTTGCGCCCCGTTCGGGACTGTAGCGATCCAGGTCCACTTCGTCCATCCCTTCCACGCTTTTCGGATATGGATGAAACGGATGACCGGCAAACACGCTTTGTTCAGACCTGATGTAATCGAGCTTCCGCACCTCTTTCCCAGCCTTGGCATCCTCCTCCCGCTGAACCAAATGCCCGTGCAAATATCGAACGCTTAACCCAATTCGTCGCAGCACCTCATCCACAGCAAGAAGCCGCTGCCGCCGATGATGAAGCCTTTGGGCCAGTTCAAGCACGAGCCGCTCGGCCAGCTCGTGAAAGGTCAACAACCGCCGAATCTCCCCGGCCTCCAGCATCCATTCATCTGCGTATACATGCTGACCGATAAGCGATGCATATTGAACCGTGCCATGAAGCCGGGCGCCGTCGCCAAGCATAAGCGTAACCGAAACCGCAGCCCCTTTCTCGGCCGCTTCAGCCAGCCTTTGCAGATGCTCTATGGCATCAACGTTTTCCCTCAGAAAAGCATTTAGCAGAGACCTGGCAGCCATCTGCTGCGCCAGCCTTTCCGTCTCCTCCCGTATCATCAGTCCTGTCTTGATATCTGTATCAGGATCAGCTTCCTTGAGTGGAAGCGCATGTTTGTCTGTCAGCATGACTGCGCCTCTCGAGCAGCACGCACCGATTCTCCGAAGCGGAATACGATATCGTCCAGCTCCTGCTCCGTCACAATCAGCGGCGGCAGGAAACGCATAACCGCCGCATGCCGTCCCCCCACCTCCAGGATCAAGCCGCGCCGCAAGCATTCCTGCTGGATTCGGGCCGCCAGTGCCGGAGCAGCCGGATAATGACCGAGACGATCAGGCTCACGATGCTCGTCCACAATTTCAACGCCGATCATAAGCCCGAGTCCGCGCACATCGCCGATGCAGATCTCATGTTCAGCCAGCATCCACAGCTGCTCCTTTAGCCGATCACCGAGCAGCCGCGCCCGTTCGGGAAGGTCCTGCTCCTTGATGTAGCGCAGCGCAGCCAGACCTGCAGCCATCGCCAGCTGATTGCCGCGGAAGGTGCCGATATGCGCCCCGGGCTTCCATACATCGTAGCGTTCGTGGTATACAACGACCGACAGCGGCAAGCTGCCGCCGATCGCCTTCGACAACACGATGGCATCCGGCTCAATCCCGGCGTGCTCATAAGCAAACAGCTTGCCGGTACGCCCAAGTCCCGTCTGCACTTCGTCCACGATGAGCGGAATATCCCGCTCTCTCGTTATTCGCCGCAGCTCCTTCAGCCATGCGGATGGTGCAGGTATGGAGCCTCCCTCCCCCTGTACGGGTTCAACGATCATCGCGGCAGGAGGCACGATCCCGCTTTCAGGGTCATGCAGCACATTTTCGATGTAGCGGAGGCTGAGCTCTTGCGTCTCGCTGCCACCCACGCCGAACGGACAGCGATAAGCGTATGGGTACGGCAGGAAGTGCACATCCGGCATCAGTCCGGCTATCCGCTCCTTTTGACCGAGTGTTCCGCTTAGACTCATCGCAGCATGCGTCGACCCGTGATAGCCGCCGTGGAAGGACAGGACACTTCGTCTGCCGGTCGCCGTTTTCATCAGCTTGATTGCAGCCTCGACAGCATCCCCGCCGGTCGGTCCGCAGAACTGAATCCGTGCCCGGCTCGCCAGAGACGATGGCAAGCTGGCGAACAGCTCGTCCACGAACGCTTCCTTGAGCGGTGTCGTCAAATCCAGCGTATGAAGCGGAGCTTTCGAATCAAACAGTTCTCTCATCGCTCCGATCACGACGGGATGATTATGTCCAAGCGCCAGTGTTCCGGCACCAGCCAAACAATCATAGTACACCTTGCCGTCCAAATCCCGGACGTAAATCCCCTCTGCTTCCGAGATGACTATAGGCAGACGGCGGGGATAGGAGCGGGCCGAAGATTCGCGCTCCTGCTGGCTTTGCAAATAGCGGCTGTTATTGCTCATTTCTGCCGCCACACTTGAGCGATACATGACGGGACACTCCTTTGCAAAATAGTTTGATTGCATACCTTATCAATAATGATAATCATTATCAATAAGATGACTAAATCATACCATGTCCCTGTCAGCCGGAATATTATCCGGTTGAATAATCCGAGTACTCCATATGGATAATAATGTTTATTCATTCATTTTTAGTGTCATCTCCCAACTTCTTCGCCAGAAGAAACACAAATTCGTCCCCTGCCTCCTCAAGGCAGAGTGCTTTTTTGATATTTTGAATATGTTTTTTGACCGTGTTGATGCTGATATATAATTCCTCGGCAATCTTCCTGATGCTGTAATGACGGCACAACAGCACGGCAATCTCCAATTGTCTCGCGCTTAAATTCGCTAGATTATCCCGTGCCGCGAGCTCCAAACCGACTGAATCGGAGGATGCCGAATCCCCATCCGAATCCGCCACCACATACTCCATCGTCACTTGTACGGAATCCCGGATATTCATGTGCACGACCCGGTTCATAATCATGCTGTGCAGTTCAGCCAGCTCCTGGCGCTCCCGCTCATGGTCTGAGCTGGAAGCGACCGTAAGAAGCAGCTTTGTAACAGGCATAAGCGCATCACCGCCCAGACTGGAATGGATTTTTCATTCATGCATGGTCTATGAAGAAACTTGCAGTTTATTGCAGCAGCGCCTCCGCAATTTCCTCCACTACTCTGCTCATCGCAATCGGACCGTAGTATCCGATCCACAGCGCCGTATCAAAATGGCGGACCTTGCCGCTATGCACAGCATCCACGTCATTCCATAATGGGTTCATCTCGTATTGCCGGGTCTGTTCACGGTTCGTATTATCTGTCAACACAAACAGCCGGTCCGCTCGCAGCTCTGAAAGTGCTTCAAGCGGGATCATGGAGCTGGTGCCCGTGTGATTGGCGGCAAGCCGCGGGGCGGACAGACCGAGCTCGCTATACAGAAGCCTTGCGGTACGGTGCCTGCCGGTATGTAGACGAATGCTGCCGTCACGAGGACGGATTAACGCAACGGTAGGTGTGCTTCCACCATCTTCAAGCCGTCTCCGCAGCCGACTCAGCTGTGCATTATACGCATCAATGATTTGCAGCGCCTTCCATTTCAATCCAAGCAGCTCGCCAAGCCGAAGCAGTGACAGCCGCCAATCCTCGTTGCGATCCAGCATCATCGCCGGCGCGATCCCGGAAATCTCGGTGTAGCAATGCTCCTGAAATGAGGTGCATAGGACCAGATCCGGTTCCAATGCCGCCAATCTGCGCAGATCCGGCTGCTCCTTCGTCCCGAGCCTCGCCATTCTTCCTAATGACAACGCCAGGTTCGCCGGCAAGCCACCCGTCTCCACCGTACATACGACACTGCCCACGGGCTCAACGCCAAGCGCAAGCAGCTGGTCTGCATACTGGTTGTCCAGCACCGCAATTCTTCTTGGCCTGCGGGCAAGCTCCAGCGTGCCTCGCAAATGCGGTACACGCAGATGCCCATCGATTTCTACAAGTCCTCCGGTACAGAGCAGAGTTAGCGATAGCAAGGCGCGGAACGCCTGGGTAGCGTTCTCCCTCTGATCATACCGACCCTCGCCTGCCGAAACAATGTCCGAATGCGACGGACTTGTGGGAGAAATCCGACAATCCTCGGGAAGAGACGGACGGTGCTGATTACGGGATTGCCTGTAGCTTCTGGGCGAGATACCGGTGTATTTTTTAAACAAACGGCTGAAATAGTAGCTGTCCGGATAACCGACCTCCTCGGCAATTTGGGAGATTGTCCGTTCACTGTGCTCCAATAGCTGCTTCGCTTTAGCAATCCGAATGCTGATCAGATGTTCTAGCGGGCTATGGCCAAATCGAGCCTTGAAGCCCCGCTGCAGCTGGCGTGTATTTGTTCCGAGATCCTCGGCGAGCGACGCAAGCGTCCACGGTTTGCTGTAATTGGCCTCCATGTGACGAACAGCAGCGTCAATGGCATCCTCATCTCTCCTCCCTGCTTCCGCCTGTCCCTCCATCTCCTTCAACAGCAAATGGATGAAAGCATATACTTGCTGCTTGACCTTCAGCCGCAGCAGCGGATGTGCTTGCTTCCACAGGTTTTCCATCTCACAGGCCATGCTTCGGCACGCAATTCCCGCTTCCGCCGGAGCTGTGTAACTGGCCCGAAACTGCTCTACTGCACGCTGCGGATCATCCATCTCGCCCGGCACAGGATGAGGAAGCTGCGCTTTGTACATGATCATAATATACTCGTACCCTGCCGGCGTACTCTGAATATGAAGATGTTCACCTTTCGCGATATGAGCTACCGGTGCCTGCTGCGAGCTGTAATCGATCTTCGATGCCTTGATTCGGGCCGCACCTCCTGTCGTCACCAGAAACAACGATGTTGGAGCCCTGTATTCCAGCCGATCTTCCGGCTTCACATGTCCCGGGCGGATATCTACAACATCAAAGGAAGCGTATGTCCACAGCAACATGAGATCCCGTACCGACATCGTTTTTCCAACCTCCCCATACCGATTTGTCTGCTATGCTAGCCCCATTATAAATTCATTGAGAATCATTATCAACTAATTGTAAGCGGTCCCTCCCGGGATCACGGTTCATGCTGCAGATAATCGTCCATGCTACAACCACTTGCTCTGAAGATTACCCGTTGAATCTTCGCTCCCTGATGATCAAAATTCTCTTTGGCTACAAAAATTGTATATGCCGAACATGTCCTTATATAAAAATAGTCTATCTCTCGCAATAACTTCCTTCATTTTCACTTGCCATTGATCTCGTCTGCATATGATCTTGATGTCCGCCATGTAACATTCCCTGTGAAAGAAAGGAAGGGAAATGAAACATGACAAACAAAAGACAACGCTTCTCGAAAAGAGTCCCTCGGAGAAAACGGTTCGAAAGATTATGTGTGTCACTTATACTGCTTATCGTTACGATTGTAGGAATTAGGATCGCATCAACCAGCGGGGCCTCCGTTGTTGAAATCCCCCCACTGCTGTCAGAATCCGGTCCATCGACATTCCGGATCGTGATCGACCCCGGACATGGCGGCAAAGACCCGGGAGCGACGGGAAGCAGCGGTGCCTTTGAGAAGGAGTACAATCTGGCGATGGCACAGCGGGTGTACCAGCTGCTTGAGCAGGATCCCATGTTCGAAGTTAAAATGACCCGCGAAGACGATCAATTCGTTGAGTTAGAAGAGCGAGCTGCCATCGCTAATGAGTGGAATGCGGATGCGCTGGTTTCCATCCACGGCAACACGTACGAGGACCCCGCGGTTTCCGGGACGGAAACCTTGTACTACCATAATGAAAGCATACCGCTAGCTAGAACGCTCCAGAAGGAG
This sequence comes from Paenibacillus campinasensis, assembly GCF_002272015.1. GTDB lineage: Bacteria > Bacillota > Bacilli > Paenibacillales > Paenibacillaceae > Paenibacillus_AQ > Paenibacillus_AQ campinasensis. The sequence continues at coordinate 81,203 of NZ_NPBY01000032.1, forward strand.
ATTATCGCAGCGCTCGGCCTTCGGGATCGCGGCATCAAACAGCAACAGCTCGTGATTCTGTCCAGGTCGGAGGTTCCGGCGGTCATCGTAGAGATGGGATACCTCACCAATCCGGGCGAGGAAGAACTGCTATTAAGCAGCGATGGACAGGCTCTTGGAGCCACTGCCATTTATGAAGGGTTAAAGAACTATTTTAGCCATTAAACTCCTTGCTATCATCCATATAGGTGAAATTATGGTGTTATGTTCCTGTGTGATCGATACAAATCAGAATGAGAGGTGTCATAACCCTATGATTCAAATACGTCAAGGGCTCAGGTGCTTCAAGTATTTTATAAGCAGGGAGAAAACGAAGATTAACTTTTTTTCGTCAAAATGGTGGTAACTGATGATTTTGTGATTACTTCTAATAGCTAGGATAAATTAAATAGGTTATACGTTTTATAGGTGTTGTACGTACTTTATAATTTGTAAATACATCATAGAGGGCTTATATGGGTTATCTCTTTCTTGTAGCTAAAATGCTGTTTATTCGGCACTAGGTAGCCTCACCCTAAAAGAAAACCTTGAAAGGCATTTAGCCAATCAAGGTTTATTTTTATCAATTTATTCGCTTTAATATTTTCTCTACCACTTTTAA
>NZ_NPBY01000033.1 GCF_002272015.1 Paenibacillus campinasensis
CTTTAATATTTTCTCTACCACTTTTAATCCTAAATGATGAAAATTCTCTTCTAATTTTGTAAATCGGATTTCTTCTATTTCATTTAGTACTGAATATTTAAATCCCTCTAATTCGGGAGGAAATATTGCTGTTTCTAACCTATTTTGAAATTCAATTAACTCATATTCCTTACCTTTAAACTTACTGCATAATTGCTTTATATGACTTCTATCTCCCATGTAACCACCTACTTTGTAATTATGGTAACAACTGCTTCCTGCTTATTAGTTATGCTTGAAAAGTTCCTGAGGTATAAGAAAGATTTCCATTCTGTTGAACTACTGAATTGGTATTTTTTGTATTATTTTCCGTAAAAGACGGTTATACACTTCTACCATAATCCCCACCTGCTTGAGTTGGACTTCCATAACTTTTTCCACTTGGCTGCATTCTATCAACTGCATGTTTAGAATATAGTCTATTTCCCTCTTTGCCATATGTTTGCAAATTAACATTAACCTTTTTATAATCATTCCAAGAAGCCCATAGTATCTTACCATTACCCGTCCCCTCAGTCCCAGCCTTACTCGAAGAACGCTTCATTCGCCCGCCGCCAGGACCTCGCGCGATGAATGCCCCGTTGCTGCTGCCTCCCAGGCTACCTCTGGTTAGGCCTCTTCCGCCTCCGCCGCTGCAGTTGTGGGGTCCATAATTTCAGTTCGCTGACAAAATACGTGTAATAATCCCTACACGAAATTATACATTCTAATCGTCTCTTGTTTCACTTCGATCTGTTTGATATCACATACTCTTCCACTTGAATGTGATACGTCTCTCTTTCCCTATCCGTCTTCATTTAAAGTAAAGAACCTTGAAAGGCATGTAGCCAATCAAGGTTTAGTGATTTGTGTAAATTTAAAATCCCCTATTCTTTAAAATAATCATCAATAACTTTTTCGTCACTACAGCCCACAATTAATTCACAACTATCCGGTGTCAGAAAAACCCCTAATGTTTGAACCATCATTTCTTTGCTTGCTGGCTCTATATGATAATGCTTTCCTTCTTTATAATTATGAGCCAACCTTATCAATTCAGTTCCTAAACCTATTAGTGCATTTTTGCTCAGAAATAAGGATACTTTTGATGACTTTGTTATTTCGTTTCCATTGCTATCAAAAACCTGTAACACACCAACATTATCTGCCAATCTTTCAAAGTCATCACTTTCATCGTTTTCTATATCAATCAAATATTTCATAACATTTATCCTCCTTTCTAAAATCTATCAATGATTTTTCCACTCTCGCAACTACCTTTCGCACGCATTAATTCCATACTCCCTCCATCTCTCGACAAATTTCTCCAGCAAAAAAATAGTTGGATATGCCTATTAACTACATAAAAACTCCCGCCCTCAGCAAATTGCCGAAAGACGGGAGTTTTCGCTCATACTTTCTCATGATGCTCCACCGGCGACTCATACAGCCCCGAGGTGTTTTTGAACCACTGGAAAATGTGCGTAGCGCACACCTTCAGCATCGCGTAACCAGGAACGGCCAGCAGAACGCCGACTACCCCGAACAGATTGCCGGATGTCAGAATAACAAAAATAATTGTGATTGGATGAATCTTGAGGGTCTTGCCCATAATTTGCGGCGAGATCAGCTTGCCTTCAATAAGCTGAACAATCGTCCATACCGCCACCATCTTCAGCAGCATGATCGGCGAGGTTACAAGCGCAACGATAAGAGCGGGCGTAATCGCAATCGCGGGACCCAGATATGGCACCACATTGGTGAATGACGCAATAATGGCCAGTATTAGCGCGTAATCCAGCCCGATGATCATGTAACCGATGTACAGCAGGATACCGATACAGAAGCTGACAATAATCTGGCCGCGGATGAACGAGCTGATCTGATGGTTCATGTCCTGAAGCACATGCAGAGCACCCGTGCGGCTCCGGGTCGGCAGGAAAGAGAGCAGCTTCTCAGGCAGCTTCTTGCCATCCTTCAGCATGTAGAAGAGCACGAACGGAACCGTAATAATCGACAGCACAACTTCCGTGAACGCGCCCAGGAATCCGCCAACCTTGGACCAGGTCGTGTTCAGAATATCTGTTGCTTGCTGGGTAACGGTCCCCCACCATTCCTCCGAATTCAAGTTAATCGTCGACTGAATTTGATTGTACAGTTCGGTTCCGGTCAGATTCTCAAACTGTTGTCTCAGATTTTCACTGTAAACCGGAAAGTTGATGATCAAACTCATAATCTGATTACGAACCACCGGAATGACCGCGAGCACAACCACCGTCAGAATACCGGCGATCGCCAAATATAGAATCAGGATCGACCAGCCCCGCTTGATCCTCCATTTTTCCATCACATTCACGAGTGGATTAAGCAGATAGAACAGAATACCGGATAGGATAATCGGCAATATAATTGTTTTGATCAGTACAGCAACAGGGTGCCAGACGAACGAAATTTTGCTGAGCACCAGTATGTTGATTCCTACCAACAACAACACGAACAAGAGCAGCACAAACTTGTTATTTAGAAAAAATCGCTTAAAGCGATCTGGCCAAATTCGGGTTGGCTCCATGGATGTCCTCCCTTACTAGTCTGATATGTATCGCAAATGACTCTATCTCTATACTATAATGTTTGAAAAATGCCTGTGTCCAGTTGCGTCACGAATCTGCCAATCGTACCGCCACACAGCAACATAAAAAAACAGCTGCCGGATCATCGGCAGCCGCGCTCGTTCTTCCCGTTATCCTTACTCGCTTTGGAGAGGTTCGCCCCCCTGTCCCCCTACACCAACTTCAGCGCCTGTTCAATCGGCGTGTCCCCGCTGATCAGGTCAAAAGCCTTTCCCATCGTAGACGGATCGGCAAGCGCAGCGAGGATCGTGGAAGCCACATCTTCACGCGGGATGTTCCCGCGCTCTACATCTGCTGCAGCCTTCACTTTTCCGGTTCCCGGTTCGTTCGTTAGTCCGCCTGGTCGGATAATGGTGTAATCCAGCCCGCTTCTCATAAGCCACATGTCTGCGTAATACTTGGCTGCACTGTAGTGCGGCGCGCTTGCCATCCACTTCTCCCGATGATGAACACCGATTGCGCTAACCATCACAAACCGCTGAATTCCAGCCTGCTTGGCAGCTTCCATCGATTTGATAGCCCCATCCAAGTCGATCAGCATCGTTTTATCGGCACCGGTATGTCCGCCCGAACCCGCAGTAAATACAATAGCATCCGCACCTTGAGCCGCGCTGGCGATATGATCTATGCTTCCTTCAAGGTCAACCAGGGCAGTCTGAACGCCCTGTTGTTCATACTTCGCCTTCTGCTCTTCCTTTCGCACCATCGCAATCGGGTTCAGCTCGGCCGACTGCTGCATTTGGCGGACGAGATGCTGTCCAATCTGTCCGTTCGCTCCAATAATCAATACGTTCATGTGGTCGCTCCTCACTTTCGGCAATGTGGATATCCTTTATCTTTAGCTATTATTATATAAAAAAACATCCCGCAGGCCCAATCAGGTGCAGCCAGCACCCTTATGCCTGACGGGATAGGTGATGTTCGGCGCATCCATGCCCGGCTGTCGCCTGGATCAAGGGTGCAGGCCGATGCGATTACAATGGGGAAACCGCATATCGCTTGTAGAGCGTCCGGCTTCCGTTTCTATTGGCAAAACCGATCTGGCCATGCAGATAAGGAGCATCCTGATCCGTATAGGCCAGCAGCTGTGTTCCGTCCACACTAACCGTCAAGCGGTTATGTTCCGCACTTATCTCCACCCGATAGTCTTTACCTGGCTCCCATGCGAAATCGGCCGAGGCCACAGCCCGATAACCATGATCATTTTTGTACAACACGAGTTGGTTGTCCTTCGCCAGGCCGGCTGCATAAGACCGAATGCCGCCCTGCACCCGCACCTGAATCAGATGCTCCTCACCGACCACCGGCGTTAACACCGCTTCGTATTTGTAATCCTTCCACGCATAATCACCGGTATAACACTCGGCAGGCAGTTGCGAGCCGCTGCCGCTAAGAGCTCCATTGTCCAGTGTCCAATGACCTCGCAGATAGGTGCACTGACGGACCTCAACGTGAATCGGATTCCACATTTCCAGACGCTCCTGGCTGAAATCAATCGAGTAATGCGGAGAACCACTATAATGCATATCGTCCACATAAGCGATCAGGCTTTCTTGCCAGTCGGCTAACGGGATCCATTCAATTCCGGCCTGTTCAATGCAGGCGTTATCCAGCACCGGAATATCCATCGTCAGATGAATCCACTCCCCTGCTGGAACGTTTACACTCTCCCCGTAATATAGCCTGTCCTGATTGCCATCCTTCACGAACATTCTTGCTTTCAGACCCGGACCGGTATCTGGCAGTTTCACGCGCGCTTCCACCTTCTGACCCGGATATAGCAGTGGGGAGAAGGCCGGATCATAGCGGCTGTCATTGAAATCGGACGGACCGTAATACGTTTGGTGATATACCCGGTAGCCGTAGCCCCCTCTCACTCTGTCGAACATTACTTTTAACGAGCGCTCTCCGGAATAAGCCTCTGCCTCACTATTCTCAACCCGAGCCGTAACATTGCGGGAAGGATCATCGTGATCCGTACGGAACGCATGCGTTGAACCCGGATATTCAAAATGGAATCTCGGCGAGCTGCCATTCAGCACAGCTTCCCATTGGTCTGGAGGCTGCACCCCGGCGATCTTATAGCCGAAACGAGCGATATACGAAGCGCACCATGGCAGATCCAGGATGTTCAGCGAGCCGATAACGCTTGAGCAGCATAGAAAATCATTGATCGGCGTCCGCCACGAAGCATCGATCCCTTGCAAACCATTCAGAACGCCGAGAATTGTGCCCACATTCGCCACATTGCAATCCGTATCCCAGCCGCACATATTGCATATGTTGATTGACTTCGAGAAGTCACCTTCTCCGTATAGCAGTGACAGGATGATCACCGCCGCATTCGGTATGATATGGCAATTGCCCGGATACAGATGGTAGCCATAATGCGCTTTCACATAAGCATACGCATCACGCCACGATTCCGGCTGCCTGCTGTGATACTCAATCACGTCCAGCGCCATCCGGTGGAATTCAGAATTGTGCGGAATGACCCCTAGCCCGGCCTCGATAATATCCGCCATATCTTTCATGACAAAAGCCGCCGCAATGCAAGCAGCAACGAACATCCCCCCGTATTTGCCATTCCCGTCATGGGATACACTCGCGGCTTTCGCTGCGTACTCAGCGGCAAGCTTCGGGTTGCCTGGCGCAATCAGGCCCCAGGTGTCAATGAAGATCTGGCCTCCAATCTGCTCGGCAACCGCCGCGCCATTCTGCTCGATAGATCCTGATCTCGGTGCCATAATGCCATGCTTCAGATTCTCGTATGCGGTATGCTCTGTCGATACCCCATAACCTCCCCACCAGAAAAATGCATGGCCGTCCGGCGCATAATTCAGCCAGGTCAGCCCGATCTGCTCCGCCGTCAGCTGATCTGTATGGGTATAATCCTCCAGTGCCCGGAGAAAGAACATTGGACCGTTTGTATCATCATCCGCTGCAAAGTTTTTGAACTCATGCAGGTAGGTGGTTATTTCTCCGTAAGCCTTTTCAATTTGTTCATACGTCCATTGCTCGATGTTCCCTCCGTGACGAACCCCAATCACTTTGCCAAGCCATCCGGCATACACCCGCTCTACATAATCTTCCGGAATCGTAAATGTCATCGCTGTCACTCCTGTCTATGAATTGCCACACTCAAGATGTCCGGCAAGTTTCACCGTACTTATAAAATACAGCAGCGGGGCCGCAGATTCAAACCAGCATTCCACGATCGGCATCATAAAGAGCTTGTCATTTCCGGGATACTCATAAATGTCGGTTAATTCACCAAACCTGTTTCCCAGGAAATGGCTGCTAAATAGGCGTTTGGGCAGCAAGCGCTCGGGCTTCCATTACACATACTTTTGATAAAAAGACAGCACGTTCTTCCAGAACCTGGAGTCCTTCTCCGAACTTCGATGCCCGTCCGTGTCAACATACAGACACTCGACATCCTCACGTCTGTTCTTCAAACCACGCATCAGGTAATCCAGTTCCTCCGAAGGAATATACCGATCCTTTCTTGAATGCACCAGCAGCACGGGAGACTTTCTATGCTCAAGTGCGGCAGGCAGGCTAAGTTCTTCTCTCAACTCCGTCGAAGAGATCCCCGCCCTCATAAACATCATCCGGGTTAGCAGAGGTCCGAGCGGAGCATATGGCATCTTATATTCACGTAACAAGGCTTCCATGATCGTCCGAAAACGGGCAGGCATCGAATCAGTGACCAGTGCCTTGATGCCAATCTTCTCCCGACTCGCAAGCAGACTCCCCATGCCCCCGAAGGAGTGACCAAGCAGACCAATCCGCCCAGGAGCTACATCTTCTCGGCGCTGAGCATACCGGACTGCGGCCTTCACGTCATCCCGGAAACTTTTGATGGTGGGGGCCTTGATCCCCTCGCTGTCCCCATGACCTCTGGCATCAAACAACAGCAGCGAATACCCGGCTTGATGAAGCGGATCCACATAACGCATGACTCGGCTTTTCGCCGACGCCCAGCCGTGTACGACGATGATGAGCGGTTTGGGCTCATCGTCGCTGGCCTTGGCTGGAATATACCAGCCATGAACAACCGCATCCCCACTCTGAAATGACACTTCCTCATAATACTGAGCGGGCTTCTGCACGTTGATCACCCTTTTGGGTGTCTGCCCCTTAACGGCCAGTTTCCACAAGACGCTGACAAACACCAACAGTGCGATCCCTATCCCTATGACTATGTAAATCATCCTGCTTCCCCTCCATACTATTGTACTTTTCCGAACAGGTTAACGGGATTGCTCATGAACCAAGCGACCGCGGATCGCATTGCAGCAACCCATGTGATACAGCACGTCACTTCGAGATGAAAGCAAACCCGAATAAAGGACCAATCGGTCTTTTTTTGAAGCAAAAAAAATTAGTCGGACGATTTCTGCAAACTATGAATATAGGAGGACAGGTGCTCCAGGGCCTGCTGCATATAGCGGCTGTCTCGGTACAGCTTGCTCATCATGACTGCACCCTCCATCGCGGACGTAATGAATATCGCCGCTGATTCAGGGTGAATCGACGCTTTAAGTTCTCCTTTACGCATCCCGCGGTTTATGATCATCTGTATAAACTTCAAGAACTGATCCATCGCATCTGCTGCTTTCTCACGGAGTACAGGATGAGCATCGTCGCTTTCCACAGCCGTATTCAGCAGCGGACAGCCTCCTTTAAGCGGAGGATTCTCAATGACATTCTCATAGATCGACACCACCGAAATCAGCTGCTCGGCCGCCGACGATTTCCCCCTGATCGCTTCATAATAACGTCTGCTCAGTACGCCAATGGCATAGTCGAACGCTTCAAGCGCCAATTCGTCCTTGCTCTCAAAATGGTTGTAAATCCCGCCCTTGCGCAGCCCTGTCACCCGCATAATATCGGACATCGAGGAACCGAAATACCCTTGCTGGTTAAACAGCTCGGCTGCCTGCTGCACAATAAACTCCCGGGTCTTCTCGCCTTTACGCATGCACGCTTCCTCCTGTATGTATGTTCACCGCATCCAAAAAAAAGAAACCGATCGGTCTCAAACGAAGTTTAGCACAAGAACCACCTGGGGGCAAGCGCTGCTATCCACTTCTGTTTCCGAACAAAAAGAGCATGCTTGGCAGAGAAAGAATCTGCCGAACATGCTCCATCATTTTCATATGGCTACATCAAGCTTAATACAGCACCTTCGCTGCTTCCGATGTAAATGGTGTCATCTCGCTCCAGCGGCCATCGCGAAGCTTCGCGGCCCAGGCCGGATCCACCAGCAGCGCCCTGCCTACCGCCACCAGATCGAACTCCTGCCGATCCAGCTTTGAGATCAGCTTGTCAATGCTCGTGGACTCCGCTTCCGCTCCTTTCCCTTCAGAGAAATAGCTCGTCACTTCGCTGTCCAGTCCGATAGAGCCGACGGTAATGGTCGGTTTGCCAGTTAGCTGCTTGACCCAGCCGGCGAGGTTGAGCTCAGAACCGTCAAACTCCGGCTGCCAGAAACGGCGGGTCGAGCAGTGAAAGATATCGACACCTGCTTCAACCAGCGGTGCAAGAAATTGCCCCAGCTGTTCCGGCGTCTCAGCCAGCTTGGCTGAATAATCGCTGCCCTTCCATTGCGATATGCGCAGCACAATCGGGTAATCCGGGCCTACCGCCTGTCGGCAAGCTTCGATCACTTCAACTGCGAAGCGTGTCCGAGCCACGATATCACCACCATAGCGGTCTGTGCGCTGGTTCGTCTTCTCCCAGAAGAATTGATCGATCAAATACCCGTGCGCACCGTGAAGCTCAATCCCGTCAAATCCTATGCGCTTCGCATCCGCGGCCGCCTGGGCAAATGCCTCAACGATATCCCGAATCTCCGCTTCAGTCAGCTCGTTCACGCTCCGGTCCGGGTTCAGTCCCATGTGCCACAGCTGTGGAATCACCTTGCCGCCTGCCTCATGGACCTCAGACACAACCTTTGACCAGCCCGCCAGCGCCTGCTCGCCATAGAAATGAGGGACAGCCACACCCGGCTGTTGATGGGCTTCAGGATGATTAACAATGGTCCCCTCCGTCACGATAAGGCCTACGCCATTCTCCGCCCGCCGCCGGTAATATGCCGCTACATCCGGACCGGGAATGCCGCCGGGAGAAAATCCGCGCGTCATGGGTGCCATCACAATGCGGCTTGGAAGTTTCATATTGCCTATCGTCACAGGTTGAAACAGGGCCTGTACAGATTGAGAAGTATTCATTTCATCAAGACCTCCAGTTCAGCTTTTGTTGTACCTTGGGTACGTCTATGATGATAAAAGCTAGGCGTACCTGATTCAACCAACAATATGCCCATTCTTTTGCTTAAACAACAGAATCGGCATATTGTATCTAATATACACTTGTTAGGAAAACAACAGTTGTGTATTATATAACCAATCATAGCTTCCAGGTAAGGGGTGTTCATGCAAGTGTCGGATTTCCAATCCTCCAAGCGCACGGATCCGCGCGTCGTCCGGACCCGCCAGTTCATTCAGGACGCGTTTACGGAACTGTTAAGACATAAGGACTTTCATCAGATTACAATTAGCGATATCACGAGCAAAGCCACAATCAATCGCGCTACGTTCTATGCGCATTATCAGGACAAATATGAGCTGCTTGACGCATTGTGGGCGGATGGGTTCACTTCGTTTCTGTTACAACGCATCCGGCCTGACGCTCCATTGACGGAGGAAACCATCCGGCAGCTGATACATGCGCTTTGCGATTATCATCAGACTTTGAACAACAAATGCATGAAAAACTACACTTCCGTCGCCCCTGTGGTCGAAAAAAATATCAAGCAGCAGCTGGAGAGCTTTATAACGCAGCTAGTGACCCATGGCGCGAATGGCCAAGACCCCGCCCTGTTGAAATCGGCGGCGACTTCGATGAGCTGGTCCATCTATGGCGTCACGTATCAATGGAACCTCGACGGCAGAACCGAATCTCCGGAACAGTTGGCAGCGCGAATATTGCCCATTATGATGAACGGTGTCTCGGCCTTGAATTCGAATCCGCAACCGGTCTGCTGAAGCTCAAGCTCGATAAATATGACTTCTCATCAAGGTGAGGCGTTATTCGTGGAAGGCATCGTTCGGATGACACAGTAAGACCTGCACTTTCAATCGCTATAGTGCAGGTCTTCTTCAAGTGATATTATTCAGTGTAATCCGTATCCATCTCCGAATGAATATTTAACGAAGTACTGGCCATCGATACACCGTCCACGCCTAGTGCTTGAATCAGGATATGGTCATGGTACAATGACACTAAAATCCCCCTATCACACTATCTTAAAATCAAAAAATATTATAATAGTATTTTATTGGATTTATGTCCTTGAATATCCATCTGGTTCTATAGTGGATTTAATCCAGCGCCTGCCCGATGTCATAATCATTTATATCCAGATCTACAGGCAGCCCAAGCGCCAGCTTGGCCAGCTGATATCCCAAATACGGCCCAGCCGTTAATCCCGAAGAACCGAGTCCGTTGGCCGTAAAGAGTCCTTCCCAGCCCGGAATCGATCCAATGACCGGCAGAAATCCGGGCGTGAACGGACGAAAGCCTACCCGCATTTCCAGGAACGTGCTGTCCGCAAGGTCCGGCGCAAGGGACAGCCCTTTGTTCAGCACCTCCTGCATCCCCCCAGCCGTCACCCTTGGATCATAGCCGTCTACGTCATTCTCATGCGTCGTCCCGATGACGATCCTCTGATGATCAAAGGCCAGCAAATACTGATCGGAAGGCGGCATCACCACTGGCCAGGCGGCTGTAGCCTGATGTCCTTCAAGCTTCACATGCATAATTTGAGCCTTCTGATAGCTGACGTTGAAGCGGATGCCGAGCGGCTCCAGCAGCTGTCTCGCCCAGGCTCCGGCACAGACGACGATACGGTCAGCAGCGATATATCCTCCATGGACAGAAGCCCCCGTGACACGATTCGAATCATATTCCAGCACGGCGTCCCCTTGGATCAGAACAGCTCCCTTTCGCTGGGCAGATCGGATCAAGGCATCCCGCAGGGCACGGCCGTCCACTCTCGCGGCTCCGCTAATATGTACAGCCTGATACCCTTCTCCAAGCAGAGGGAACAACGCCTTGGTCTGATGCTCGTCCAGCCGGGTGATCTCGCCCATTTCGGGCGCATCGGCCATTCGGTCCTGCGCCCGCTCTTCGATTCTCGTGATTTTCTCCTCGTCGTGATGAATGCTGAGCGCCCCGACCTGGGCATAACCGGTCTCCATCTCCCCCTCGCGTTCCAGCTCCGCAATCAATTCCGGGTAGAAGCGCGCACCCGCCTTCACAAGCCGATACCAAGCTTTATTCCGCCGCTGGGATATCCAGGGACAGATAATTCCCGCTGCCGCATCCGTAGCCTGACCGGCATCCTGACGATCCATAATCGTAACTTCTGCTCCCATTTTGGCTAACTGGTAAGCGGTCGAAGCCCCCAGTATTCCTGCCCCGATCACAATCACTTTCTTCATCGTTACACCCTTTCACACTGACACTCGTACTTGACGCCTATTATATCATTTCGCCCACTTTAACGATGGGGTTGCAATACGCTCAAGAAGGCGATCCAGGGGCCGACATCCTCCCGGTACCTTCCAGCCATCACACGAACGATTTGACTCAGATGTGTCATATCATGAACGACCCAGGTAGCGATTAGCTCGCTTGCCTTCACCGAGCCGAATGCAGGATGCATCCCTGTGCATTCAAGCTGGCTCTCATGCTGAACCAGCTGCTGCAGCTTGAGAATATTGTCTCCTCTAAGCTTCTTAAACTCGCTTAACCTGTCAGACAGCGGTGCTGCGGCGTGATTCAAATGGGCGAAACGGTCGAATTCAGGGAATGGCTTACCTTCACCGCCGGACAGAATCATATCTAGCCGCGGGATCCAGTTGCTTTTCTCCCCTTCGATCAGATGATCCAGTACTTGCGAGGCATTCCATGTGCCCTCCCCCTCATTGCACACGAGCCATGCGTCCGACAGGCCTGTGAATAGAGTTTCCAGCACCTTGGGCGTCCGTTCAAGCACCTCTATCGCTTCCTCCATACTAAAATTCATCTGGAACACTCCTCCTCTCCTTGCTTTATATTTCATCTCAATCGGAGCCTCTTCGTCAACTCGATGGCAGCGCCGCCGGATACGCGTTGTGAACCGACCAGCGTATGAAGGTCGTGCTGTCTACCGTTCTATGGCGAACCAGCCTGGCTAAGAATTCATCGCCCGACATCTGTCCCCTGCCCAGGTCAGGCATCGCACTCACACAGCCTTCTGCTTCCAAATAACCGTCCGTCATCACCATGATCCCGCTCCGTCCGGTTCGGAGCTGCCTCCGTCCAAGCGAGTAGCTCGGGACCGCCTGCTCGAATGTGTTCACCTGCCCGATCCATTCATAGAAATTTCGCTGATTCATCGAGTTCTGCCCCCAGGACTCCAGTTCATCATGGAAGAGGAACAGCTGGCAATCTCCTACGGAGAACCACCACAGCATATTTTCGATACGCAGACAGATCAGACAAGAGGCTTCGCCTTGCACAGCTCGGCATTTCACTAAGAAACCATCCGATTGAAAGATATCCAGCACCCATCGCTCGATCCTGTCTACCGCCTTTCTCAGCGGCTGACGGAGTATGTCGCGGACGGAGCTTTCGTGATGCTGAAGCGTCTCCAGAATCAATACCGCGCTTTGACAGGAGCTGTGCGCGTCCACAATCACGGCGAACTCCCAGGCCTCAGCCTCATCCAGCCACAGCAGGAATCCGTCCTCATTTTTACAGGCACCGCCCTCCGTGCATCCGCCATAACGGCCAACCGTCACATGCCGGATTCGCTTGCTGCTGGGTTGATCGAGATAGGCCTGCTGATCCCCGGTCCATAAGCAGCTCACGGACTCAACCCGCTTCATGATGAAGGACCTCCTTCAGCCTGACGCACAAGGTTTCAACCTCATTCGCGGTTCCATAAGCGGCCTCATAGCCCCGGATGCTCGTGGGATGCCAGTATTCCTCCGGCGTGCCGGGATAACGAGGAATGAGATGAACATGGAAATGCGGAAAGGCATCCCCCTGCACAAAGGAATACACATGCTCTGCCCCTTCCGTTTCTTTAAGCGCCTTGCCGATCCGGTTCAGCACCGATCCAACCGCGCTCGCCTCGTCCTCTGTCATATCGCCATAGCCGGCAACATGCCGCTTCAGATCGACCATCACATATCCCACGTAGACCGCTGAACCGCTTGAGCCGATATGACCGACATAGACATAGTCATCCTCATAGATACATCCGCCAGCAACATGAATCTCTCCCCGATGTTTACGACAAATAAAACAATCCGCTGTTTCCATGCCCATCACTCCATTTCCTCACCAATGGATTAACACAACAACAAAAAAACCTACCGCCTGCAAAGAGGCGATAGGTTACCCGATCGCGGTACCACTCTTCTTGGATGCATGGCGAGCCGCAATGCTCCATCTTCTGGCCCGGTTAACGGCGGGGAACCGGCAAGACCTACTGCATCGCTTCAGTCTTGACACTCACGGGCGAGCTTCAGGCGCCTACAGACTGTCTCACACCACACGACAGCTCGCTGGGCAATAGGCGGTTCCTTACTGTTCCCGGTCTTTGTGTTTCGAATTTTGTTAATAGCATAGAAGCAACCTCGGTTCGTGTCAAGTGCAACTTCAACTCAGTAACTTCATCTCAGCATCCGATTAATGCGCGCTCGCTTTGGCACTCGCCCCTTGAGTTACCGCCAGCCTGTCCACCATGCTTTGACTTGACGTGTCCAGACCGGTAACGGTCACGCGATTGCCGTTCTCATGATATTTCTCGATCACCTTATCCAGAGCCCCCACAGCGGAATCATCCCAGATATGAGCCGCCGAGAAATCAATGACAATGGCCGCCGAGCGCAGCGAATAATCGAAGGCGTCAACAAAGCTGTTGCTCGAAGCAAAAAACAACTGTCCTTTTACCGTAAATACCGCCTCATCGCCATTCATGCGCTTGCGAACCTCCAGCTTGGACATTTTCGCTACAAAGAAAATAGCGCTGAGGATGACACCGGCAATAACACCTTTGGACAGATCATGAGTAGCCACCACGATAATCACTGTCGCCAGCATGACGAGAGCATCCGATTTAGGCGCTTTCCTCAAATAGTTGAACGAAGACCAATCGAACGTGCCGATGCAGACCATGATCATAATACCGGCAAGCACAGGCATCGGGATGAGCACAACCCAATCTCCGAGCACCAGAATGAGAAACATGAGGAACGCCCCGGCAACCAAAGTGGATAGACGGGTCCGTCCCCCCGACTTGATATTGATGACTGACTGCCCGATCATGGCACAGCCTGCCATGCCGCCAAAAAATCCGTTCACGATATTCGCGATGCCTTGCCCTCTGGCTTCACGGTTTTTGTCACTGCCTGTCTTGGTCATATCATCGACAATGGATGACGTAAGCAGCGACTCCAGCAGGCCGACAATGGCAAGCGCGAAGGAATATGGAAAAATAATGCGCAGCGTTTCCCAATTGAGTGGAACATCCGGAATCAGGAACATAGGCAGCGATTGCTGGATATTGCCCAGGTCACCCACCGTGCGCAGCCCGAGGTCCGACGAGATCGCGACGGCTGACAGCACCACAATGGCGATCAACGGCGCCGGGACGGCCTTGAAGAATCGGGGCACAATATACACAATCGCCAGTGTGATGCCAACAAATACATAAGTCATGCCCGAAATACCCCATACGTGCGGGATTTGCGCCATAAAGATCAAGATCGCCAGCGCATTTACAAATCCGATCATCACCGCTCGCGGAATAAACTTCATCAGCCTAGCCACCTTCAACACGCCAAAGATCAACTGAATGATTCCCGTCAAAATCGTAGCCGCCAGCAAGTATTGGAGCCCGTGCTCTTTGACCAGCGGGAGCATTAACAAGGCCATAGCACCTGTTGCTGCTGATATCATCCCGGGGCGGCCGCCCACAAACGAAATAATGACCGCGATACAGAAGGAGGCGTACAATCCAACCATGGGGTCCACACCCGCAATAATCGAGAAGGCAATCGCTTCCGGGATCAATGCCAATGCCACCACAATACCGGACAGCACGTCCCCTCTGACATTGGAAAACCAATTTCTCTTGATAGTCTCTATCACTTCTCTTCCACACCTCATATTGATCTATTATTTGACTTTGAACCCTTGCTCTCATCCGCCCTGTTCGAGAATCAACAGCAACAGTGTACCACCATTTGATCCGAAATGGAACCTTTTTGAGACCATCAATTATGGTATGATGTTGTAAATACAATCCCCTAGGAGATACGCGATGCTGATTGGATATATGAGACCTTATCACGATGATTGGGAATGCCTCGATCAGAAGGCAGCCCTGGAGCAGCTACCTTGTGAGCAGATCCTTCGAGAAGAGCATTCCTCGGCGAAGCGGCGTTCGGAGCTCAACCAGCTTCTGACGCAGCTAGCGCCAGGAGATAAGATTGTGGTTTATAAACTGTTCGCCATTGCCGATTCTACCCGGCATCTGGCAGAGCTGCTTGAAGCTATCCATGAGAAAGAGGCTTTCCTGCTGTCCCTATCGGAGCAGATCGACACCAGCCTGCCTGAGGGCTATCCTTTTCATCACATCATCAAGCATCTGGTGGAATTTCAAAGTGATGTCATTAGCGAGAAAACAAAAAGAGGACTATATGAAGCAAAGCAAAAAGGAAACACGCCCGGCAGACCCCGCAAACCGGATGAGAATGTAAAGCGGGCGATTCTGATGTATCAGAGCAAACGCTATACGTTGGCTCAGATTAAAGAGGAAACCGGCATCAGCAAATCAACGCTCTACCGTTACCTCGAAAGCGAAGGCACCTATTAGACAGACAGGTGTACAACGACCCTTTCTTTCAAGTCGGTCCGGTTTATAACAACCTGTAACTGTTTATAGTCTGTATAATCCGCCATCGCTTTGGCGAGATTATCCATAGAAACTGACACGGTTCAGGAGGTTATATCGATGGCTAACATTGTTTTTATTTCGCCAAGCAAATATATTCAAGGTCAGGGTGCCTTGCGGGAGATTGGGCAGCATATCAAGGACATGGGCCGCAAACCGCTGATTCTCGCTGACGAAGTGGTTTGGGGTATTACGGAGGATGCCATTACTCAAAGCTTGGGAGCGGAAAATATGGCGTACCACTTCGTCCTGTTTAAAGGCGAGGCTTCCGTTAACGAAGTGCGCCGGATTGCAGAGGAAGGCCAGTCACAGTCCGTCGATTACGTCATTGGAGTCGGCGGCGGCAAGACGCTGGATACGGCAAAAGCCGTGGCAGATGAGTTGAAGTCGAAAGTGGTGATTGTCCCTACAACTGCATCGACGGATGCGCCCACAAGCGCCCTCTCCGTTATTTACAGCGATGAAGGCGTGTTTGAGTCCTATCGCTTCTATAACCGGAATCCCGATCTGGTGCTTGTCGATACCGCGATTGTTGCCAAAGCCCCTGCCCGCCTGTTCGCTTCCGGCATCGCTGATGCCATGGCGACATGGATTGAAGTGCGAGCTACGCTGAAAAGCGGAGGGAACGCCATGTCCGGCGGCAAGCCGAGCATCGCTGCCCAGGCCATTGCTAGAGCATGCGAGGAAACGCTGTTTCAATACGGGATTCCCGCCTATAAAGCAGTACAGCAAGGGCTGGTTACCCGTCATGTGGAGGCCGTTGTGGAGGCGAATACGCTGCTGTCCGGCCTCGGATTTGAGAGCGGCGGTCTAGCCGCGGCACATGCCATCCACAACGGCATGACGGTGCTCTCCGGTGACATCCACCACCTCACCCACGGCGAGAAAGTGGCATACGGAACCTTGGTTCAGCTCGTCCTGGAGCTGCATCCGGAACAGGAGATCCTGAAATACATCCGCTTTTTCCGGGAGCTTGGCCTACCGACAACATTGGAGGAGCTCCACCTGAAGGAAGCGACCGATGAGGACTTGCTGAAGGTCGGTGCCGCCGCCACCAGCACCAATGAAACGATGGGCAATCTGTCCCCAGAGATTACAGCCGAGCAAGTAGCCAACGCAATATTAGCCGTTGACGTATTAAGCCAGCAACAGTAGCCCATGTCAACCAGCCCGCCGGAGATTCCGGCGGGCTGGTTGCTGTGTTCGCTTATTATTTTACATGATACAAATACAGCACATGCTCCTCCTCAAACCCTGCGGCCTGATACAATCCAATGGCACGCTCATTCCCCAGTTCTACACAGATGGAAATCTCGGCTGTATTCAGCTCCATAAACAAATGATTCAAGCCGGCATGCAACAACGATTTTCCGATACCTTGAGCTCGAAATGAATCCGACACCGCAATATACTCGACACTGCCTTCTTGATGCTCCGGGTTCCCTTCGACATAACAATACCCGCCAAGCTTGTCGTCTTTCCTATAGATGAACAGCTTGTTATTCTCGTTTAATCGACTTATAATCTCCGCTCCGCTATAATACGTATTCGGGAACACCGCGTCATGCAGCTGTACAAAATCCCTCATGTATTCGGTCCTGAACGCCGACACCGAGCCATCGGAAGGATATGGGCGATCCGGCCTTGATCGCTTTAAAATCATATGCGCATTTCGCTTCTCTGCACCCAGTGATGCCATAAGCTTCTGCGCGTTCTTGTTCTCCCGGTTATAGAATCCGTGAAAAGCTTTAACATTGCCTGCCAGCTTGCGAACCCCTTCTTCCCATAAGCGGGGTGCCACCCGCAGATATGCTTCTTCCTCTCCATCCACATACGGACCCCAGATTTCAGCGACATTACTTTCATCATCCGCATTGAGTCCCAAAACGCCAATGATATCATCGTTCTCGTAAGCCACCGTTATGAGCTGATCCGCGTTCCCGTCTTGAACGAACTCTTCCCGGATCGACGCTTCAATCTCATCCTTCTGGGTTCCGACATAGCCAACATGATGTTTGGCTTCAACGTTCAATCTCGATATAAACCGAGCGATCTTCTCCATATCAAGTGCTGTTCTCTGCTCCATCTTCATCCCCCATTTCTTGATCATTATAGCCTGTCCGGGACAAAAATCCAAAATTAGGGTTATTGATATTGTTCAAGCTGCTTCTTGGACAAACGCGGCCAGTATGGACGCGGCACATGCCGGGTCATCGTATGAAATACAACTCCCCACTGCTGGACCGTCAGCGAGCCGATCGATTGATCGCCTCGTATATCCGAGCTTCGCTTGAGATGCTTGATCTGAATCGGTGTGAAAATGCCGCGCAGCACGTCATCCGCCGGCGCCGTCGCCACCTTCAGTGCATACTCTGCCAGCCCGATGAAGGCCATCCGATCCTGATTGCCGATAATCGGCTTCGGTCTGCGGGTGATCATCACCATAGCGGATTCCACCTTCGGCGGCGGGGAGAAGCACTCCCTTGAAATCTCCTTGATCAATCGGAGGTCGAACCACATTTTCCACACGAGCACATACGCATTTTTCACATAAGGTGATGTAAATCGTTTGGCCGCGCCTTTCTCCATCACAATTACGCCGCGTTGAAATCCGCTCGTCGGCCGATTGAGCAGCAGCTTCATGATCGGGGTTGTAATTGCGTATGGAATGTTGGCAACAACATGAAATTTCCCCTTGGGCAGGCGCAAATTGAGAATGTTCTGATGTATGATGACGGTGTTGCCATACGCCGCTGTTTTGCGCTTCAGCGTGTCAATCAGTTTCTCATCATACTCCACGGCCAGCACTTTGCCAGCCCGCTCACTCAGTAGCGTTGTCAACGCCCCGGCTCCCGCCCCGAGTTCCAGCACCGTATCCTCGCTGCCAATTTGTGCCCGGTCCACAATCTCCCGGATCAGGCCAGGCTTATGCAGGAAATGCTGTCCCGAGAAATTGGGAGGCTCGCCTCTGCTCAGTTTAGTCCCGCTATACTTATGCTTTCTTCTGGTCATTGTCATCTCTTCCTCTCGAATGAAAATAAAAAAAATCACAGGCCAATTGCCTGTGATTTCAGCAGAGTAAAGGGAAGCAGACCGATCCTTATTTAATTGGACTGACGCCAAGCGCAGCAGAAGCCAGTATCGCACAGCGAACAGACTCCGCACGTTGCCGCGCAGAGGAAATGTAGACATAAATAAAGAAAGGCAGAACGATCCGCCTTTCTAATCCGAGTGAAGATTATTAAAAAAGGACAGACTGATCCCGTTACTCTGTTTACACCAAACAACAGAGCCCTTGAACGTATTTAATTAACGGTTCAAGGCTGGGAAACGCAGTCTCATCGAATGTGTCATTTTTTAATAATCCTCCAATATTCGTTAAGTTCATATTACATCCCGTATTATAGTGGCTGGATATGAGCAAGTCAATGATACAGCCCGGCAAACCTTGCCATACAAGGTTCCCGGGCTGTATAGGGTAACACTGCTGTTCGATTATTCAGCAGACCACTGATGATGGAAGCTGCCTTCCTTGTCCACCCGCTCAAAGGTGTGAGCGCCGAAATAGTCACGCTGTGCTTGCAGCAAATTAGCTGGCAGACGCTCCGAGCGATAGCTGTCATAGTAAGCCAGTGCCGAGGCAAAGGCCGGAACCGGAATTCCTCTTGTGACCGCAATGGAAACCACCTGTCTCCACGCCGATTGATAGTTCTCCACGATCTGTTTGAAATAGTCGTCCAGGAGCAGGTTTTTCAATTCTGGATTGCGGTCATAGGCATCCTTGATGTTCTGCAGGAAGCGCGCCCGGATAATGCATCCCCCGCGGAAGATCATCGCGATCGCACCGTAATTCAGGTTCCAGTTGTAAGCTTCGGAAGCAGCTTTCATCTGGGCAAAACCTTGTGCGTAAGAGGCGATTTTGCTTGCGTACAGCGCTTTGCGCACAGCCTCGATGAATTCCGCCCGATCGCCGTCATAGCTGCCGGCCGACGGACCATTGAGCAGCTTGCTTGCCGCCACCCGCTCCTCCTTCATCGCAGAGATGAAGCGTGCGAATACCGATTCCGTAATAATGGACAGCGGAACGCCAAGGTCCAGCGCGCTCTGGCTTGTCCATTTCCCGGTTCCTTTCTGCCCGGCTGTGTCAAGGATGACATCAACCATCGGTTTGCCCGTCTCCGGATCGATTTTGGAGAAAATATCCGCCGTAATCTCGATCAAATAGCTGTCCAGCTCCCCGCGATTCCACTCGGAGAAGATATCATGGAGCTCGCTTGTGCTTAACCCGAGCACATCCTTCAGCATATGATAAGCTTCCCCGATCAGCTGCATGTCCCCATACTCGATCCCGTTATGGACCATCTTCACGTAATGGCCTGCCCCGTCCTCGCCGATATAGGTCGAACAAGGATCACCGTTCACTTTGGCAGAGATCGCAGTCAGGATAGGCTCCACCAGCTCATAGGCATCCTTCTGCCCGCCCGGCATGATAGCCGGCCCGCGCAGCGCACCCTCCTCGCCGCCGGACACACCTGCGCCGATGAAGCGGAATCCTTTCTCCTGAAGCTCCTTGTTTCTCCGCTGGGTATCCAGGAAGAAGGCGTTGCCGCCGTCAATCAGAATATCGCCCGGATCCAAGTAAGGAATCAGCTGATTGATGGTGTCATCGGTTGGTTTGCCCGCTTTTACCATGATCAGGATTTTGCGAGGCGTCTCAAGCGACTGTACAAACTCCTCCAGGCTGAATGCGCCAACGAAGTTTCTGCCTTCTGCCTCGGCCAGCAGCTCTTTTGTTTTCTCAGACGAACGGTTGAATACGGCAACCGAGAAGCCTTTACTTTCGATGTTAAATGCCAGGTTCTTGCCCATGACGGCCAGGCCGATCACGCCAATTTGTTGCTTCTTCATCAGATAACCTCCTGTGAAGCGGTTCCCCCGCTGTTGAATCTATCCTCATTCATTGCTCGCTTTGAATTATCGCGAATTACACGTTCTGTGCAGACAGCCGCTTCAGCAGCTCCGCTTTCTGCGCTTCATATCCCGGTTTGCCAAGCAGCGCAAACATGTTGGCTTTGTAGGCCTCAACCCCCGGCTGATCGAACGGGTTCACGCCGAGCAAGAGACCGCTCATGCCGCATGCCTTCTCGAAGAAATACACCATCTCGCCGTAGGTATATTCGCTCAGCTGATCCAGCTCGACGATCAGGTTCGGTACGCCCCCGTCCACATGCGCCAGACGTGTGCCTTGCGCCGCGCTTTTGTTCACGTCGTCCATCGACTTGCCTGCCAGGAAGTTCAAGCCGTCCAGATTGTCCTTGTCTTCCTGAATGATCCATTCCACGCGCGGCTTCTTCACCGCCAGCACGGTCTCGATCAGATCGCGCCGCCCTTCCTGGACGTATTGGCCCATGGAGTGCAGATCGGTTGTAAAATCGACCGAGGCCGGATACAGCCCTTTCTGATCCTTGCCCTCGCTTTCGCCGAACAGCTGCTTCCACCATTCCGCTACATAATGCAGGGAAGGCTCGAAGTTGGCCAGCAGCTCGATCGTTTTGCCCTTGCGGTACAGTGCGTTTCGAACCGCCGCATACTGATAGCTTTCATTGACGGCCAGATCGTCATTACTGTACCGGTCTGCCGCAGCTGCAGCACCGGCCATCATCTGATCGATATCCAGTCCGGCAACGGCAATCGGCAGCAGGCCTACGGCAGTCAGCACGGAATATCGGCCGCCGACATCATCAGGGATGACGAAGGTTTCATAGCCCTCTTCATCCGCCAGCTTCTTGAGTGCGCCTTTCGAACGGTCTGTCGTGGCAAAGATCCGCTCCTTCGCCCCTTCCTTCCCGTACTTCTTCTCCATATAATCGCGGAATATCCGGAAAGCAATCGCAGGCTCGGTTGTCGTGCCGGATTTGGAAATGACGTTCACCGAAATATCCTTGCCCTCGAGCAGCTCCAGCAAATGAGCCACATAGGTTGAGCTGATATTTTGACCGGCATAATACACCTCGGTCGTTCCGCTCATTTGATTGTGAAACGTATGGGACAGCGCCTCAATCGCCGATCTCGCACCTAAGTATGAGCCCCCGATGCCAATCACAACCAAGGCGTCCGAGTGGCTGCGGATGCGCTGTGCCGCATCCTTAATTCTTGCAAACTCCTCGCGGTCATACTGATGCGGAAGTTCGATCCAGCCCAAATAGTCCGAGCCCGGACCTTTTTTCTCGTGGAGCATCCGGTGACCTGTCTTCACAAATTCCCCGAAATAGTCCACCTCATGCTGCTTCAGAAATGAAAGCGCACTGCTGTAATCAAATGAGATTGCCATCGATGATTCTCTCCCTTCAAGCCAGTAGGTTGGCTTATCCTTCATGAATTTCTATATCAATCGCCGGTTCAATATGATCTCCCTGTCGGTCTCGTCTACCATCTCCACAAGAAGATCCGGTATTTCACCAGGTTAAAGCAAACGCATCAGCGGCTCGGGTGAAGAACCCGCGACTCATCCGCGGCTGTCTCTTTCGCATCGAACCACCAGTGGTAACCGTCATTCGCAACCAGCGCGTCCGATTCGGCAGGGCCGTAAGAGCCGGCCGCATACGTCCGCAGCGGCACATCATTCCGTTCAAAGGCTTGCAGCACTGGCTCTACCCATTGCCAGGCCAGCTCCACCTCTTCCCAATGGGCGAAGAAGGTCGGCTTGCCAAGCAGTGCGTCATGCAGCAGATTTTCATACGCCTCCGGCAGCTCCTGCCCGCTGGCGTGAACGTCCAGCTGAACCGGCGACAGCTGCTCGTGATGTCGCGCCTGGTCCGGACTGAACTGCAGGCTGATTCCTTCCTGCGGGCTCATCTCGATGACGAGCAGGCGAGGCGCCGGCTTCCCGCTTCCGGCATCTGCAGCGTGGGGCTTGAACTCAACCACGATGCGGGTCGATTTCTCTTTCAATCTTTTCCCTGTCCGGATATAGAAAGGAACGCCGCTCCAGTAGTCATCCTCCATCAGCAGCTTCGCCGCAATAAAGGTGTCGTTAAGCGATTCGGCAGCGATATTCGGCTCCGATGTATAGCCCTGCACAGGCTTGCCCTGAATGCTGCCAGCTGTATATTGTCCGCGAATGACGCGCTCGCCGACTTGCTGCAGATCCAGCGGAACGAGGGACTTCATCAAGGCACGCTTCATGAGCGGCACCTCTTCCGGTGTGACCTTCTTCGGCAGAATGGCCACCATCATGAGCAGCTGCAGCATATGATTCTGGAACATGTCCCTGACCGCGCCCGAATGATCATAGTAACCGGCCCGATCCTCGACGCCGACGATTTCATTGGCGGTAATTTGCACATTGGCAATTTCCCGCTCGGACCACATCGCTTGCAGCTCCGGATGCTGCTGGTGCAGGTCCACCAGCTTCTGCACGGTCGGCTTGCCAAGATAATGATCGATCCGGAAAATCTCGTGCTCCTCAAACGCTTCGCTCAGCTGCTGATTCAGTTCACGCGCCGATGCCAGATCATGCCCGAACGGCTTCTCGATGAGCAGCCGCTTCCAGCCCGCGGCCGAGCCCAGGCCGCTTCCTTTGATATTGGCGGCAATCGGTGCAAAAAACTCTGGCCCAACCGACAGATAGAACATCCGGTTCGGGGTCAATGACAGCCCGTTCTCCCGCTTCTCTATGCGCTCCAGCAGACGCTCGTAATCCTCCTGGCGGCCGATGTCCAGCGTCTGATATTGAAACATGTTCAGGAAGCTTTTCAGCAATACCGGGTCCTTGACCTTACGCCGGGAGAAATCGGCGATCGATTGCTCCACATTCGATTTGAAAATATCATCGGTCCACTCCCGTCTCCCCAATCCAATTACGTGAAAGTAGGGCGGCAGCTTCTGTTCGATATACAGATTATATAGCGCAGGGTAAATTTTACGTTTTGCCAAATCCCCTGTCGCTCCAAATAATACAAAGGTTACAGGCTCCATGGTTCTCTCCCTCCGACTTCTGACCATTATGTCTATTCGATGAGCCGCCTGGTTCGCGGCCTAATAAATCCAAAGACAGACCTAAGCCTACGAAAAATTCGCAAGCACTAGATTCTTCATCTTTGTTCAACTATAATACAGATCATATCTATACAGGTAATTAATATATTTCGGGGGAGATATAGATGGAGTCTATGATAAACCACGAATTGTATAAAGTTTTCTACTTGGCGGCCAAAACTGGAAGCTTGACCCAGGCGGCCAAAGCGCTGTACATTACGCAGCCGAGTGTCAGCCACGCCATCAAGCAGCTTGAGGACAGCTTTGGCATCACGCTGTTTTACCGGAATTCCAAAGGGGTTGCCCTAACGCAGGAAGGTGCGATTCTGTACTCCTATATCGAGCAGTCCAACATTCTGATTTCCCTTGCGGAGAAAAAAATGGCCGAGCTGAAAAACCTGGAAGCCGGGGAGCTGAAAATCGGGGGAAGTGATTCGCTGTTCAAGCACTATCTGCTTCCGTACCTTGAGAAATACCACAAGCAGTATCCTTTCATCGGACTTTCCCTGATCCACGGGACGACGCCTGAGGTAATCACCTATCTGAAGGAGGGAAGGATTGATCTGGGGGTCGTGCGCCTGCCGATTGTCGATCCCCAGCTTGAAGTGAAGGAAGGCATAGAGCTGCAGGATTGCTTTGTGGCGGGGGCCCATTTTGCCGAGCTGAAAGGGAAGGTGCTCACACTCGAGCAGCTTATGGAGTATCCGATCATTTTATTTTCACGCAACAGCCGCGCACGGATGGCCATTACGGAATTATTCCATGACTACGGTTATGACATCAAGCCCGAGATTGAAGTGGGCAGTGTTGACCTGTTGATTGAATTTGCCAAAAAAGGTCTTGGCATCTCCTATGTCACCCGAGAGTTTCTCTCTAAAGAGCTCGACGAAGGAACGCTGTTCGAAATTCAATTGGATGTGCATCTGCCGCCTTCCCGAGTCGGCGTGATGACGATGCGCAATGTGCCGCTGTCCAGCGCTGCCAAAACCTTTGTCGAATATATCCGCTAACCGCAGCGGATCAGCCAGCCCTATATGAGCCTGCGAGGCAGCCATATAGGGCTGAATTCGTTCTTCAGGCATCATCATAGCATCTTTATAGCATCATAGCCTGGCAGCAGCTGAACGGCTACAGCACATGCCTGCCTAGCTGCTGGTAGCAGCTCCGCAGATGATGAAGCCGGGCCGCCGAAGGCTGGAGGTCATCGGCACGGCGCAATTCCAGCACCCAATGCCCGTTGTATCGGTTGGCCATCAGCCAAGCGGTCATCGCTTCCAGCGGCACCGTGCCTGCCCCAAGTCCCAAGTGCTCATCAGATTGTCCGGCATTGTCGCTGAGATGGAGCGCAACGAGCCGCGGCGTGGCTTGCTGCAGCATCAGCAGACAGCGCCCTTCCCCCGTCATATGAGCATGACCGGCATCAAAAACAATGCCGACGCGCGGGGAGTCCAGTGTATCGACGATGTCCCGAAGAAATGACATCTCCACCCCGTACAGTCCCGGATAAGGCGGAGCATTCTCCAGAGCTATGACGATGTCCGACTCTGCGGTCATCTCCAGAATCCGGGCCAGAAAATGGCTGACGCGGCGTTTGGCCTCATGAAGCTGCTCTGCCGCTGCTCCGGAAGCCCCTCGGGCATGGGCCGGAGACCAGCCACCCGATCCGCGCCCGGGATGGAGGACGATAAAGCTGGAATTCAGCAGCTCAGCTACCCGGATGGTGTTCAGCACAACGAGCTCCGAGCGCTTGCGCTCTTCCGGGTCCTCGGCCGCAGGGTTGCAGCCGGTAAACGGCGCATGAACGCTGAAGCGGATGCCGCGCTCCCGGCCCATTTGCTCCAGTTCGGCAATTCGCTCCTCCGGCCAGGCAAGCACCTCCTCATGTCCGCCTTCGCACATGATTTCGATCTGCTTCCAGCCGGCTGCCGATAGAATGCTAACCGTTTCGATAAGAGGAGTATCAATATATGCATATGTGGATACGGAATAATGATCACGGTCCATGGTTAAGTCTCTCCTTAAGCTAAGATGTCATGTCTGTCTGCCCGTGAAACCGGCAGGGTCGCTGGTGCTGAGGGGTGATGATATCTCGATAAGCGAAGCTGGCAAAAGAACTTTTCTCCATTGTAACAGCAGCATTTGTTCTTTACGTCAGAGCCGGGTAAACACTCTGTAAAATATTTCCCGAAAATAACAGCTTTGGCACCTAAAGCGGTACAAAACATACGTATCCTTCAATCTATCGACATCCATCCCTTCCCCATGACGGCGAGCCCTTCCAGCGTCATCCCTCCTTTCCTTGGGAATAAAAAAAACAGCCTCCCGCTGTGGAAGGCCGTTCCCGTTCTTTTGTTCTTCTGTTCTACTATTCTTCTGTTATACTTCTCTTCTGATTCAGTCCATTAGCGGTTGATCAGTTGTTCGAGCGCGGTATGGAGCGGCGTTGCAGGGCGACCGAGAACCTTCTCGAAATCCTGACTTTCCACCGCAAGCTCCCCGTCGCGAATCCCCTGCTGAATGCCGACCAGCATCGGAATGATGAACTCCGGCACGCCTGCGCCTTTCATGATGTCTGCGTAGGCAGCATCGTCGACTTGCTGAACCTTCACTTCCTTGCCAAGCACAGCTCCAACTGCCGCAGCCAGCTCTTCCTGAGACAGCAGCTTCCCGGACAGCTCATAAATCATGTTCTCATGGCCGCTTCCTGTCAGCACGGCTGCAGCGGCATCCGCATAATCTTGACGCAAGGCCCAGCCAACCCTACCCTCTCCCGCCGATGTGACCCAAGGCGCGCCCGCCTGCACGGCTTGAATGGTGGACAGCTCGTTCTCCAAATACCAGTTGTTGCGAAGGATCGTATATGGAATTCCGGTGTCAAGAATGGCTTTCTCCGCTGCCTGATGCGGCGGCGCAAGCTGCAAATGGCTGTTCGCTGCATTGGCCAGACTCGTGTAGGCAATAAAGCCCACCTTCGCTCGGGCTGCGGCCTCCACGGCATTCTTATGTTGACGGATACGTGTCTCATTGTCTCCGTCCGCCGAGATGATGAGCAGGCGGTCAACCCCTGCAAAAGCCTGGTCAAGCGAGCTCGGATCGTCAAAATCCGCCTGCCGGACATCCACCCCGCGGGCGCGAAGTCCTTCGGCCTTCGCCGGATTGCGCACACTGACCGCCACCTGCTCAGCAGGTACGGATGTTAACAGCGCCTCCACCACTTTGGAACCGAGCTGTCCTGTTGCTCCCGTTACTAAATATTTCATCCTATTCTCCTCCATTCGGTATAGTTGTACCCACTTTTGTTATAACAATTCCTGTTACAACGAGTGTATAAGAAAGCTTCAGCTTCGCTGAAAACTTATCTCCCGTTCATCATCTGGCCGCCAGAAATCAACAAGCAGCACTGTTCCCGGTACAGTCAATAGCGGATCTGCCCTCCTGATACGTTGGTCAAATCTCGAGGGAGTCTGCCACAGGTGAACAGGTTCCTTTAACCCGCTTCCTCGTCCTCTACTGATCATGAAAAGATTGAATCAACCGTTCAAGTGTGGTCTGCGCCAGCCTCTGCTCCATCGCCACTTGAGCGGCCAGCAGTTCCGTCTGGAGCGACTGTTCAATATTTCGTCCGACGGGACAATCGATGTTCGAATCTTCATGAATCCGGAACAGCTGCTTCTCCTCCGCAGCATGAACGGCACGGTATACATCCAGCAGCGTAATCTCCTCCGGTCTCTTGAGCAGGGACGCGCCGCCCACTCCCGGTCGAACGTCCACCAGCCCTGCCTTCTTCAGCATGCCGATAATTCTCCGGATAATGACAGGATTCGTATTGACGCTTCCGGCTATGTAATCTCCGGTGCAGTCATTAGCAGGACTGACCGCAATTAAGCTCAAGGTATGGACCGCTATGGAAAAACGCGTACTGATCTGCTTCAATGTCATCACCACCGTTGTAACCATTCTAGTTCTAACCTATGGCGTATGTCAAGTGCCGAGCATCTGTGTAAACACATCTCCGCACATTCCCGCAAGTGACAACAAGAGCCCGCAGCTATCCGTAGCAGGACTGCTGCAAGCTCTTGGTCGCTCTAACCGTTTTCGCAGCTGCAGATGGTTCAGACATTTCCTTGAGCTGAAGCTGTGTTACAGCGCTGGCGCTGAACCGCCATCAATGTGGATCGAAGTTCCCGTCACATAAGAGGCCGCATCCGAAGCCATAAAGACGATCACCCGCGCGGCCTCCTCTGTGTCGCCAATGCGCCCCAGCGGGATATTGTGGCGCGGGTCACGCGCATACGCCTCCCAGCTGAGATGAGGGGCCTCCCGCTTCCACCGCTCCTCCAGCTGACCGCTGCGAATCGTGCCGATGCACACGGTGTTAACCCGAATCCCGTCCGAAGCCAGATCGCGGCTCATCGCCTTGGTCAGCGCCTGTCCGGCGGCCCGGCTGACACTGCTCGGCATCGAAGATGCCGGCGGTGTTTTCGCCCATGAAGTGGTGATGTTGATGATCGAACCGCCGCCTGCCTGGCGCAGATGCGGAAGGGCAGCGCGGGACACCCGGATGGCCGCCAGCAGCTTGAGGTCCAGGTCCGACATCCACTGCTCATCGCTGATATGTTCAAACGGCCCTGCAGCCGCTGTCCCGGCGTTGTTTACAACGATATCCAGCTGGCCATAACGCTCCGCCGTCTCGGCCACCATCCTCTCACAATCCTCCGGCTTCGTCACATCCGCCACAATCGTCAGCACAGTGCTGCCGGTAGACTGCTGGATATGCAGCGCCGCCGTTCTGAGCTGCTCTTCATTCCGGGCGCTAATCGCAACCTTGGCCCCTTCTGCCGCGAATGTCACCGCGGTTTCAAGCCCGATGCCTTTGCTCCCGCCGGTAATCAGCACCGTTTTCCCTGCAAGCCCCAGATCCATTTCATCCGCTCCCTTCACATTTGGATAATTGAACTACTTTAACTTTACCCATATTCCTCGATATCGCCAACCGGCATGGCTCTTTTCGTGCCTCGGCAGGCCGATCGTCTGGAGTGTGAGCGAAAGCGGCGATCTGACGCTTTACGGCCAGACTATATTTCTCAGCTTCAGTGATGAATCAGCAGCTGTCACAGGACATCACGCCATAGACTTTCCTTCATTTCGAGTACGCAGCCCGTTCATTGCATTCCGCAGAATATTGCAGGAATGGTTGAATTTCTCCAGCTCCTCCTCGCTCAGATTCAGCTCGATGACCTCTTCAATGCCGACATCCCCAATGATTGCCGGTACGCCGGTGCACACTTCGCGCTGGCCATATTCACCCTCCAGCACGGCAGATACCGCGATAATCCGGTGCTCGTCATTTAATATAGAACGAACGATGTAAGCCAGTGCATTGCCGATGCCAAATTGCGTGTTGCCTTTGCGCGTAAAGATCTCCCATCCGGCATCCTTCGTCTTGCGCGCAATTTCATCCAGATTCACGTCACGGAAACGCTCCTTATGCTGATCAAGAATGTGCAGCAGCGGCTTGCCGCCAATCGTGACATGCGACCAGGCTACAAACTGGGAGTCGCCATGCTCCCCCATCGCATATCCGTTGACGCTGCGGGGATCAATCGAGAACACCTCGGACAGCAGCGTTTTCAGCCTGGCGGAATCAATGGACGTGCCGGTTCCGATCACCCGGCTGCGCGGGAAGCCCGACACTTCTTGCACAATATGGGTAACAATATCGACCGGATTGGCGGCAACCACAAATACACCGTTGAATCCGCCCGCCACCACTTTGCTCACGAGATCTCGCGTAATTTGATCCGCTTCCTCCAGCACATCGAGTCGCGTCTGTCCCGGCTTCGGATTGGCTCCGGCCGTCAGGACAACGACATCCACATCGCGGCAGTCCTCCAGCCGCCCGGCGTACACCTTGGTGCGCGTTGAAGTAAAATCCATACAATGTGACAGATCCAGCGCCTGGGCTACTGCGCGGTCATACGTCCGGTCCACCATCATAATCTCATCACATACCGATTGATTGATCATCGAATACGCGCAGGCCGCGCCGACGAGTCCGGAGCCTACAATTGTCACCTTTCTTGACTTGATTGCCATTATACATCTCCTCCATCTACCCTATCCCAATATATATGTTATAAATTATAACAGCAAATGATGATTACGTGACGATAATTAACATTTATTTCACACATTCATCTTAGGGAAGTTTAGGAAATGAACATTTCATTTCATATCATAGCATTTCATAACGGTCCTGATTCCTCGGATAGCATCTCTTTCAGAGCGACACAAAAACTGCCGGGCAGTCTTCACCCGGCAGTAGCATTTGCAAAAATTAACTTTTCATTCTCGGATCAAGCGCATCGCGCAATCCGTCCCCCATCAGATTGAATGCCAGCACGGTAAACATGATCGATAGGCCGGGAAACATGACCGTCCACGGCGCTGTGGCGATAAATTGACGCGAATCCGACAGCATCTTGCCCCACTCCGGGGCCGGAGGCTGGGCGCCAAGGCCGAGAAAGCCGAGCGCAGCTGCTTCAATTATGGCTGTAGCAATACCGAGCGTGCCTTGAACGATGATGGGCGTCAGACTATTCGGCATAATATGATGCAGCAAGATGCCGCTGTTCTTCATTCCGATCGCCCGGGCGGCCGTAATGTACTCCTCGTTTTTCAGACTGAGCACCTTGGCCCGCACGAGGCGGCCGTATGTCGGTATGTTGACGATGGCGATCGCCAGCAGCGCATTTTGCAATGACGGTCCCAGAATGGCTACGATGGCAATCGCCAGCAGGATGCTTGGAAAGGCCAGCAGAATGTCGAACAGCCGCGAGATGATCATATCGAGCCATCTGCCAAAAAAACCGGCCAGTATGCCAAGCAGGGTGCCGAGGATGATGGAGCCGACAACTGAGAACGTGCCGACCCACAGCGAGATACGTGCTCCGTGCAGCACCCGGCTCAGGATATCGCGCCCCAAATCATCCGTCCCGAACCAATGGGCGGCTGAAGGTGGCTGGAGCCGGTTGCTCAGCTCCTGCGCCTTGTAGTCATAAGGGGACAGAACGGGGGCGAGAAGCGCGATTAGAACAAACAGCAGAATCATGGACAGTCCGAGCATCGCCATTTTATTTTTGCGGAAAGCCCGCCATGCATCTCGCCAAGGTCCGGACGGCTTGTCCGCCGTCACGACAGGGCCGCCACTCGTATTTGCAGTAATATGTCCCATGCTTCCCCTCCTTTACCGATAGCGAATGCGCGGATCCACGGCTGCATACAGTAAATCCACCATCAGATTGATCATGACAAACAGGAAAGCGATGATCAGAATGCCGGATTGGATAACCGGATAATCGCGTGAGCTGATCGCCTCATAGATGTAACGTCCGACCCCCGGCCAGGCGAAGATGGTCTCTGTCAGCACCGCACCGCCAAGCAGCGCGCCCGTCTGAAGCCCGATGACCGTCAGCACCGGAATGAATGCATTCTTCAGCGCATGCTTGTACACAACGAAGAATTGGGAAAGCCCCTTCGCTTTCGCCGTGCGGACATAATCGGAATTCATCACCTCAAGCATGCTCGAACGGGTCATCCGGGCGATGATCGCCATCGGAATGGTGCCGAGCGCCACGCTGGGCAGAATCAGATGTTTGACGACCGTCCACAGCTGATCCCATCTGCCTGCCAGCATACTGTCAATCAAATATAGATGGGTGACAGCCTCCACCGGATTGCGCTGGTCCATCCGGCCAATGGATGGCAGCCAGCCGAGCTTCAGGGAGAACAGCCACTGCTCCATTAACCCGAGCCAGAATATCGGCATCGACACGCCAACAAGCGAAACCAGCATGCTGATATAATCAAACCACGAGTTTTGCTTCCAGGCGCTGATGATGCCTGCGTTGACACCGAAGAACACGGCAAATGCCATCGCCGCGATCGTTAGCTCTGCCGTTGCCGCCAAATACGGCATGATCTCTTGGGCAATCGGCACTTTCGTGCGGATCGACTGCCCCAGATCTCCCTTCAACAGATCTCCGAGGTACGTGAAATACTGCTGGTACCACGGGTTGTTAAGCCCGAGCTGCTCTCGCAGCTCTTCCTTCGACTGCTCTGTTGCCTTCTGCCCCAGTATCGTCTCAGCCGGATCGCCAGGAATCGCATGAATAATGGAGAACACGATGATCGTCATTCCGATCAGGACCGGGACCATCACGAACAGACGCTTCAATAGATAAGATTTCATGAAGAGGACCACCTGCCATCGGCGCTATCGTGCCGCCCGTTATTCAAAGTAAATGTTGTAATAGTACTCAGACCCGGTCGGTGCGGGAACATACCCTTTTACATTGGCCTGGGCAGCCAGAAGCGGGGTCGTATGCACAATCGGCACCCATGGCGCATCGGCCTTAATGATGACCTGCGCCTGCTCGTACAGCTCGGCACGCTTGTCCTGGTCATTCTCCCGCTGGGCCGCAATCAGAATTTCATGCAGCTCGTCACTGGCGTAATAGCTGTAGTTATTGGAAGGAATCGCATCCTTGTCGAGCAGTGTGTACAGGAAGTTATCCGGGTCGCCGTTGTCCCCGGTCCAGCCGAGCATGTACATATCATCCTTCTCGCCTTCCCTGACCTCATCCAGGTAAGTCGCCCATTCCGGAGACTCGATGGTTACCTTTACCCCAATCTTCTCAAAATCCGCCTGGATGACCTCGGCAACCTTTTTGCCGTCCGGCATATACGGGCGAGGCACCGGCATCGCATAGAAGACGTATTCGCCAGGGAGCCCGTCCGGATACCCCGCTTCCGCCAGCAGCTGATTCGCTTTATTCAGATCATACTCATAGTCCTGAATGCTGTCGTTATATCCCCACATCGATGGCGGTATTGGATTCACCGCCGGAACGGCTTGTCCGGCAAAGAATGCGTCGATAATTCCCTGCTTGTTCACAGCATGACTGAGCGCCAGCCGGACCTTCGGATCATTGAACGGCTCCTTCTTCAAGTTGAATCCCAGGTAACCAACGTTGTTGGACGGACGTTCAATCTTCTGCAGATTCGGATTGCTCTCCAGCACGGCCAGATCATCCGGACTCAAATCCTCCATCAGGTCAATCTCCCCGCTTTGCAGCGCATTGAATCTGGCGGAGTTGTCGGGAATGGAGCGCACGATGACGCGGTTCAGCTTCGGCAGCCCTTCTCTCCAGTACTCCGGATTCTTCTCCAGGGTGATGGAGTCGTTGCGTCGCCACTCTTTAAATACAAACGGCCCTGTGCCAACCGGCTCATTCTTAAAGTTCTCCCCCTTCTCCTGCAGCGCGGTCGGACTGGCGATTCCGAAGGAGGTCATCGCGAGGTTCTGCAGAAAAGGTCCCTGCGGCTGGTTCAATGTGAACACGACCGTGAATTCGTCCAGAGCTTTAACCTCCTTGATCACTCTGCTGCCTTCGGGCCCGAACATGGAGTCATAATAATAGAAGGATTCCCCGCTAAACTTATATTCACTGTTCGGGTCAGACCAGCGCGTGAAGTTGAACACCACAGCATCGGCGTTGAAATCTGTCCCATCATGAAACTTCACGCCTTGGCGAAGCTTGAACGTATACTCAAGCCCATCCTCTGAAACGTCCCAGCTCTCGGCCAAGGATCCCTGAATCTCTGTCGTTCCTTCCTTATATTCCAGCAAAGAATCAAAAACTTGATGCCCGATCTTCAGCGATTCCCCATCTGTCACGATCGCCGGGTCAAGAGCGGCTGAGTCCCCTCCGCGGCCGACAATCAACGTATCCTGCGCGGAAGATGCCGGCACTTCACCTTCGGCTTGCTGACCGGTATCCGGCTCCTGCGCTTCGCTGCTTCCACTGCCTCCGCCGCTGCAGCCGGCGAGGGCTACAATGATGCCAAGCATCAACAATAACAGGCTGCTGCTCCATCTCTTTGCTTTCATATTATGGCTCCCTTCTTATAACAAAATAGAATGTTGTTTATATAAGGCCGGACCGCAGGTCCGGTCGATAAACCGCAATCCGAAGTCTCTAGACCTCTTCATAAAATGGTGATTATTCGTTGTTAAGAGAAACTGAATCAATGCTTCAAGAATGAATTCGTTCATCTTCCTGCAACGTATCCGGATACAGATGGCATGCCGCCAGATGCCCTTCCCCGGTTTCGGCCAGCTCCGGCCTACGGGCCCGGCAGATGTCCATCACCTTCGGGCAGCGCGTATGAAACGCACAGCCGACCGGCGCGTCGGCCGGGCTCGGCACCTCTCCTTGCAAAAGGATGCGCGCCCGCCTCATATCCGGATCAGGCTCCGGCACCGCCGACAGCAGCGCCTGGGTATACGGGTGGCGGGGAGCAGAGTACAGCTTGTCCTTCTCCGCAATCTCGACGATGCGGCCGAGATACATCACCGCTATCCGATCAGAAATATGCTTGACGACACTGAGGTCATGCGCGATAAAAAGATACGTTAATCCGAATTCCTCCTGCAGATCCTGCAGCAGGTTGATCACCTGCGACTGAATCGACACATCCAGCGCCGACACCGGCTCGTCGGCTACGATCAGCTTCGGACGCAGCGACAGCGCCCGCGCAATGCCGATCCGCTGTCGCTGCCCGCCGGAGAACTGATGCGGATATCGCTGCAGATGACTTTGCGCAAGTCCGACCACATCGGTAAGCTCGCGGATCATCCGCTGCCGTTCTTGCCGGTCCCCAATTCCATGGACGATCAGCGGTTCCTCCAGGATTCGCTGCACCGTATGCCGCGGGTCCAGCGAAGAGAACGGGTCCTGGAACACGATCTGCATATCCCTGCGCTTCATTCGGAGCTCCTTCGCAGACAGTGCTGTCAGCTCCGTTCCGTCAAACCGCACCTGGCCTCCTGTCGGCTCGATCAGCCGCAGCAGCGCCCGGCCTGTCGTCGATTTGCCGCAGCCGCTCTCCCCGACAAGGCCGAATGTCTCTCCTTGCATCACGGAAAAAGAAATGTCGTCCACCGCCTTGACCACGGCCCCCTGCTTTCCGAACCACTTGCGTTCGATCGGATAATATTTCTTCAGATGCTCGACCTGGAGCAGCGGCTCACTCATACGACGTCCTCCTTGAACTTGACTTCGTGGAGCAGGCACCGGGAACGATGACCTGCTTCAAGCTCCACGAGCTCGGGAAGCTGCTCATAGCATGCCGGCATCACATGCTGGCAGCGATCCGCGAATCGGCAGCCCCTCATCTGCGTATGCAGAATCGGCACATGGCCAGGAATCGAGAACAGGCGGCGGCGCTGCTCGTTCATTCTCGGCACCGACTGGATCAGCCCTTGGGTATAGGGATGCAGCGGATTTTTGAATATATGCCGCACCGTTCCCTCTTCCACAACCTTCCCGGCATACATGACCGCGACGCGGTCGCACATCTCGGCGACAACGCCAAGATCATGCGTAATCATCATGACCGCCGTGCCATTCTCTTCGTTCAGACGACGAATCAAATCAAGAATCTGCGCTTGAATGGTGACATCCAGCGCCGTCGTCGGCTCATCTGCAATCAGCAGCTCCGGGCCGCAGGATATCGCCATCGCAATCATGACCCGCTGCCGCATGCCCCCGGACAATTGATGAGGATATTCATCAATGATGGACTCCGGCCTTGGGATGCCGACTTTCCTCAGCATGTCCACCGTGTGGGCTCTCGCTTCCTTTTTGCCAAGTCCCCGATGGGCAGAAACCGCTTCCCTTATTTGCTGACCGACTGTGAACAGCGGATTCAGCGAGGTCATCGGCTCCTGAAAGATCATGGATATTGCATTGCCGCGGATTCCGCGCATCTCCCGTTCCTTTAAGCGGAGAATATCCCGCTCTTTGAAGCGAATGGCTCCGCCTACAATTTTGCCTGGCGGCGAAGGGATAAGCCTTAGCACCGAAAGCGAGGTGACGCTTTTGCCACAGCCTGATTCCCCGACAACGCCGAGGACCTCACCGGCATGCACATGGAGGCTCACACCATCCACAGCAGGAATTTCCCCGCGATCGGTGAAGAAATGGGTGCGTAAATCTTCGATCTGCAGAATGGGTTGAGTCATAGTACAGGCCCCTTTTCATATGAAGGATAGATTCATGCCGTTATTCGCCAGACTTCTGCTTCTTCTCTCGAATTTCGTCAATGTCCGACAACCTCCCTCGAACCAATCATTAATTTGTTATATTTCCTAACAATTGAGAGAATAATTCCCTGTTTGATAAGTTACTTTACAATATTTTGAATGGGTAGACAAGACATAATTTCTTTTATGTTATATTTATGGGATTATTATGTAACCTATATAAAATTACCAAACCAGCGTAATGAAGGGCCAGAGGTGCTATAGCTCAGTCTCTTTTGGAAGCACAAAAAAACAGCGTCCCTATGGGGAAGCTGTCATGCGGCTTATACGATTGTTCGATTCTATTGACTGTTCTCAAACAACGCTTTTACCTCGTTAAAATCAAATTCATTTACGATTTCATAGGTTGAAGCATATTTTTTATGCCTGCTTAAGCTGTTGCTGATTTGCACCCTATTCTCGTGAAACGTCACATGAATGGTCGGACCGCTACTAGGTCTGAACCACAGAACGTATCGTTCGTCAATCCCCCGGCTCTCGGCAGCTCTTAATTCCAGATCAGACAGCTGCTCAAAGACCTGGTTGATCCGTTCCCTGTCCGTGATTTCTATCCCTGGTTCCAGCTTCCCGAAAGCGTACTTATGCATGACGATTGAATAGGTATTCTCCGGGTCCCCTATGGCATCATGAACAAGCGCTTTAAACGTCGTCCTGGATTGAACAGCCGCGGCAATCATACCGGTAACAATAATCCCCGCTACTACAATCCATAACATGTTCCAATGCTTACTCTTCATTCGGCCCTCCCCTGAATCCGGTGTCATGTGCAGCATCCAAGCACCTGTTCACTATCCTTGGCTTTGATCATCAATCTTCCAGCTTCATCTATGACATAAGGAATGCGGCTCTCTTCCAATCGCTGTAGAAGAGACTCATCTGCGTGTTCCGTGAACACCAAATACGCACTATCCCTGGCCTGAATATCCAGCCCCGTATGAATCATGAGCACGAGGAGCACTAACACCGTCAAAGCCAGCATTACTTTTGCATATCTTCTCACGATTGCCAAATCCCTCCTTCCTAAATCCATTATGAAGCAGCGTCCCCGATCCTTCAATGCTTGTGATTCGAGGATCAACATGTTATTTTTATTAGGATAACACATTAGGATGCGTGATCGATCCAAGAAGGAGCTGCTATGGCACGAAAAGTATCAATTCAAGTACTGGCCGACGAGCTGGGCCTGTCCAAATATGCGGTTTCTCGCGCGTTAAGCGGGAAATCGGGGGTAAGTGAAGCGACGCGGCAGCGCGTGATTGAACTGGCCAAATCACTTGGCTATCAGAAGGCTTCATTCTCACAGCCTTCGGAAACCGGGCGGGAGCCGGACGCCCCCTCTCCGTTCATCCTGATCTGCATGCGCCATATCCATTCAGGCAACCACTCCTATTGGCAGCGGGTCTTAAATGGCATGCTGATGAGCTGTGACCAGCAGGGGCTGCCCTATGTCATTGTATCGCCGGAGCTGGAAGCTGCGAAACTCACTGGCGAGCCGGAATCCCCGCAGCATATGCTGGCTCCGCATCTGGATTGGACTCGCTGTGGCGGAATCGTGGTCATGGGCACTTTTCCCCATTCGATCTTGGGTCTTGTCGCCCGTGCGGAACGCCCGTATGTGCTCGTAGATCATGTCGATCCGCTCATATCCTGTGACAAAATAAATAATGACAATATTG
The DNA here is from genome assembly GCF_002272015.1 of Paenibacillus campinasensis. Classification (GTDB taxonomy): domain Bacteria; phylum Bacillota; class Bacilli; order Paenibacillales; family Paenibacillaceae; genus Paenibacillus_AQ; species Paenibacillus_AQ campinasensis. The sequence goes on from NZ_NPBY01000033.1 coordinate 37,552, forward strand.
AGGCCGGGTCCATTATCACCCGACATCTATTGTCATTGCACTGTACACATCTTGGCTTTATTACCGACAAGGCCTGGTCTGCCAGCTTCGCCGACCGCCTGGCCGGCGCGAGGTCTGCCATGGACAGCCCTCACGGGACAGAGGCCAGACTGACCGAATGGCGAATTCCTTATGGCGAACCGGGCTGGGAGAACGCCTTGTACCAGCAATTTGTCCATACCGAGCCGGACAAGCGTCCGGATGCCTGGATCGGAGCCAATGACGATATTGCTATCCGCTGGATGCGAAAGCTTCAGACCGAAGGCATCAGCATCCCGGAATCTGCCCGCATTGCGGGCATCGATAATGTGGAGGCTTCAACACTCGTTTCACCGCAGCTCACAACGGTCAACCTGTGCAAGGAAGAGCTGGGCGGACGGGCGATCGAAGCGCTGCTGCGCCGGATTGAACGGCCGGGCGCGCCGATGGAATCCATCCATCTCTCCACCCGCTTAATTCCTAGAGCCAGCACGTAAGGGGGATGGGCCGCTATGGCCCTCCCCCTCCGTCGATGCTCATCGAATAGCCGTACCGCTAATAACAAGGTGATTCATCCCTTTACATGGGGATAATCCCTCTTTACGTGTTCACCTTGCTGCGCTTCCTCTTCAGCAATCGATTCGGCCTTTCTCAGACATGCCCGCTCCCGGTTGCCCTGTTCGGCAACCGCCACATCCCCTTATTCCTTCACACTGCCAAGCACAATTCCCTTGACGAAGAACCGCTGCAGAAACGGGTACAGCAGCAGAATCGGCAATGAGCCGATAAAGATCTGTGCAGCCTTAAAGGTCCGGTTGGAGACATCCGCCAGCGCGGCGGCATCGTCGGCCGTAATGTTGGTCAGATTGGTCTGTACGATAATCGTCTGCAAGTAACTCGATAGCGGATATTTCTCCGGCGAGTTCATAAGCAGCAGCCCGTCAAACCACTCGTTCCACTGTCCGACAATCGTGAACAGCGTCACCGTAGCCATCGCCGGCAGCGACAGCGGCGCGTATATGTTCCACAAGCTTGTGATATAACCGCCGCCGTCGATAAAGCAGGATTCCTCCAGCTCTTTAGGCAGGCCGCGGAAGAAGTTCAACAGCAGGATGACGTTGAACACCGCGACCGCTCCCGGAATGATCAGCGCCCAGAGCGTATCGATCAGACCGGTATCGCGAATCGTCATATACCTCGGGATCAGCCCGCCGGAGAACAAAGTGGTGAATACGAAGAACCAGGCATACTGCGTCCGGAATTTGAAGTCCTTCGGCTCCTTGGACAGCGGGTAGGCAATAAGCAGCGTCAGCAGCATGCTGATGGCCGTTCCAAGTACCACCCGCTGAACCGTGATCCACATTGCCACCATAAATTGCGGCTTGTTCAGTACATATTGATAGGATGCCAGTGTAAAGTCTACTGGCCACAGCTTGACCACCCCGGCCGTTGCCGCCCATTTGGAGCTGAGTGATACTGCCAGAATATGAACGATAGGAAGGAAGCACAGCAGCCCCAAACCAATCAGAATCACATAGTTGAAGCCCAGAAATATTTTGCGACTGAGTGACGGTTTATGCAGCATGATCGGCACAACTCCTTCCTAGAATATTCGATAATTGGCAAATTTCGAGGCGAGCGAATAGGACACCACGATAAACACAAATGAAATGATGGACTTGAACAATCCGATTGCGGTAGCGACCCCGTACTGCGCGCCCTGCATCCCGATCCGGTAAATGAAGGTGTCCAGAATGTCCCCGCTCTCATACACCTGCGGGCTGTACAGGTTGAATACCTGGTCAAAGCCTGCGTTCAGCACGTTGCCAAGGGACAAAGTCGCCAGCAGGATAATGATCGGCAGCATGCCCGGAAGCGTAATATGCCATGTCTGCTTCCACCGGTTCGCCCCGTCCACCGTCGCCGCTTCATACAGTGCCGGATTGATCGACGTGAGCGCTGCCAGGTAAACGATTGTGCTGAAGCCGAACTCCTTCCATATATCCGTAATGACAAGCGTGTACGGGAACCATTTATTGCTGCCTAGGAAAAAGATCGGTTCTATGCCGAACAGCCCCAGCACCTGATTGACAATGCCGCTGGTCGGCGACAGGATATCGATAAAAATCCCGCCGAGAATAACCCAGGACAGAAAATGCGGCAAATACACGAGCGTCTGCACGCCGCGCTTGATCAGCTCATTGCGCAGCTCGTTCAGCAGCAGCGAGACGACGATCGGAACGATCAGGCCCCCGATAATTTTCATAAACGCAATAAACACGGTGTTCCATATAATCTGTCCGGTCTCCGGCAGGTCAAACACGTAGCGGAAGTTATCCAGACCGATCCACTCGGAACCAAACAATCCTTTGAAGGGAACAAATTTCTGAAAAGCCATGGCAATTCCGACCATCGGCCAATAGCTGTAGATCAGCACAATGATGACGCCGGGCAAGATCATCAGATGAAGCGGCCATTGCCGCCGAAATTTTTTGTCTAACATGGCGATCCTCCTGTCTTTCATATAACATCCGCCTGGCCGCAGCCATGAATAGGAAAGAGGGCCGGTCGATGCCCGTGCCCTCCTCCTTTGACCCGAGTTGACGCGTTAGCTGTTCGTTTCCATTATCTAGCTGCTTTCCACGCGTTGACCTCTTCCGTAATTTGGTCGCCGCCAAGCTTTTTCCAGTTGGCCACGAACTCATCGAAGCTGTCTAGGCTTGCCTCGCCGAGAATGATTTTGATGAACGTTTCCTGTTCCAGCCGATCCAGCGTCGCTTTACGGTCCGCCATCGTTTCGGTTGGCGCGCCGACATAGGCGTTTGTCGTCACTTTGCCTTCGTCGTTCAGCAGACGCAGCTGCTTCATGGAACCGTCAGGCCCGTTAGCCGCATACCCCGACCAGCCAAGCGGATTGTTGCCCGCCAGATATTCCTGGAACTCCTTGTACATAATGACCGTCTCAGCGCTTGAAATCTCCGCATCGCTGCCGCTCTCGAGCGCTTTCTCCAGCTCCTCCTGACGGATCAGGTCCTTGTTCGGGTTCACGACTTCCACAAGGGAATATTTATTGACACCGATGGACGTATCTCCTTCAACCACCTGACCGTACTTGTCAAACTCCGCATTCTCACTGTACAGCTTCTCATAATACAGGTTGGCCAGCTTCACGATCACTTCCGGATTGCTGTATCCCTTCTTCACAACGTAGTATTGCGATACGGCAAACGGCATTTGCACCGTCGCTGCCCCGCCATCCACTGAAGGAACAGGATACGACTTCCATTTCACATTTTCATCCTCTTTCACCATGTCCCATAACGGCCATGCCGGATACCAGCTCGGTCCGATGATCATGCCGATTTTATTCGTGGTAACCGATTCGAACACTTTGACCGTGTCCTTGACCCCAAATTCCGGATCAATCAGTTTGTTCTGGAACATCTCCTGAAGCTTGCCCAACGCTTCCTTCATCTCCGGCTGGATGCTGCCAAATTGCAGATTGCCTGCTGCATCCTCTACCCAGATCTGCGGAAACCCGCCAAACCCGTTAAAGAATCCGACCGAGGAAGCGTTCAATCCGATATCCTTGGTCAGCGCCAGCCCGTAGGTGTCCGCCTTGCCGTTGCCATCCGGATCCTGCTTCGCAAACGCCTCGGCGATCGCAATCAGATCATCCATGGAGCTCGGCTCCGGAAGATTCAGCTTCTCCATCCAATCCTCCCGAACCCACACGAGCGGCGCCGAGCCGCCGATGACCGGCTGTGTGGAAGGAATGGCCAACAGCTTGCCGTCAAATGTCGCTGACGGAAGCGCATTCTTCTCGATGTCCATGACCATCTTCAAATCTTCGCTTGCGTAATTATCGAAGGCTGCGGTCAGGTCTTCCAGCTGTCCCGCGTCCGCCAGCTGTCTCAGCTGGGTCGCGTTCACCTGCATAATGTCAGGCAGATCGTTGGAAGCAATCGCAATATTCAGCTTGGACTCATACTGCTCTGAGCCCGTCACAATCCATTTGTAGTTCAGATTGATGCCCATCTCTTTGTAGAGCTCCGTCCACACATTGTCTTTAATGTCTTGCCCCGCCGGGAATTTCACTTCCTCACCGACATAGCGGACAGCGTCAATCGTAATCGGCGGATCATACGTTCCGAACGGATCCCCCGGCTCGCTGACGGCGGCACCCGGATTGTCGGCATTGGATGGGCTGTCCCCGCCGCTTCCGTTGTTTCCGGTGCTGCACGCACTGAGCACAAGCGCCAGCATCATCACACTTAACAACCATTTGGACATGCTCTTTCTTTGTTTCACGTTTGCGACCTCCTCGAATACATTTCGTATTTCTGCTGATCATCAGGTGTTTATCCCAAGCAGTCTTTGCTGAGTGCTGCAAGCTGCTGCTGCTTTGAAATCAGTATAAGTGAGGCGAAAAAGGCTATCTACTTTAAGGTTTTTACTTTAGTATCTTCTCTTTACCTGTTTTGCAGTTCCCTGTATTCCTGAGGGGTCAGATGCGTTGTTTTTTTGAAAAAACGATAAAAATACGGCGGTGAACTGAACCCTACCGCTGCTGCGATGACATGGATCTTCTCCGATGTTTCTGCCAGCAGCTGCTTCGCCTTCGCCAATCTGGCTGCGTTAATGGACTCCGACAACCCCTCGCCGGTCACCTGCTTGTACAATCGAGACAGGTAGGACGGGTTATGTCCAACAGCCTCCCCGATCTGTGTCAAGGACAAGTCCCCCGCCAGATGCTCCTCGATATAGGCCTTGACCTTGGCAATCACCTCATGCTGCTGATCCTGCTTGCCCTGCTCCTTCTGTCCGAAGATCACTTCAGCCAGGCGGGTGAAATAGCTGATCGCCTCTGTCCAGGAATCATGCTCCTCCAGATGCGTGAGCCGGATATAATCCACGGTTTCTCCTCCCTCCACAACCTGGCAGATCGATTCCAGCTCCACGATGGGCGGCATGAACACAGACACGAGACCGTAATAGACCTCCATCTTGAGCAGATGCTCATATTCTGGCGGAAAACAAGAGGCATCCGTCACCTCCCGAAACAGCTTCAGAAATTCCTCCTTGTCTCCGTTCTCCAGACACCCGCGTAGAAGGTCCATTCGCTTCAAATGCATGCGCGAGCGTCCGATATCCCGCTGACTTTCCGGACGATTGATCGTCATCGTCTCCGTCAACAGCACCTCATGGCCGATGCCAAGCCCGCTGTCCATCAAATATTTCAGATCCTCAAATTTATCGGAGAGATGCTCCCATGGCGTCCATTCCCCGGCGAGAGCGAAAGAGGTTTTCAGTTTCAGCAGCGATTTGCAGGTCTCCTGGATCTGCTCCAGCATGCCGTGTACGAACCGCTTTACCCGGTCCTCAATCGGCTCGTTCTCGCGCGTAAGGCGATGTGCGCTCTGATCCCCTTTGTACTGCAGCATCCAGATCAATTTGGATCGCCCGTACTCCACGGACATGCTCACTGTCATCGGAGCCAGCAGCTCACTCGTAATATTTTGCACGGCGTACAGCAGGAGCGGCTGCGCAGCTGGGCCGCCGAGGTGACTCCAGCTGTCGACCCGGCACAGCAGCACCAGGCAAGGCTTGTCGGCCACAAGCTTCATATCCAGCTCCCGAAATCGCTGCTCCAGCTCCTCTCTCCGGGTGCGTCCAGGCGCTCGCTGCAACAGCTCCAGCATATATTGCTGCTGCAGGAACGGCAGCGCCATCCGCAGATTTTCCCGCGCCCGCGCAATCAGGCTGTCCGCCGCCAGCTCCTGATCAAGCAGCACCATCGTCTTCTCAATAGCTTTCAGAACCGCGTCATTTCCCTCCGTCTTCAGAATATAGTCGACGCTGCCTTCCCGAATCGCTTCCTGGATGTAACTGAAATCATCGTATCCGGTCAAAAAGATGACTTTGCAGTGCGGCCATAGTTTGACGATTTCCTTCTGCAGCGCAAGCCCGCTCATGCCGGGCATTTTAATATCCGACAGCACGATGTCCATCTTCGTCCGCTTCAGCCAGCTCAGCGCCTCACTCGCGGAGTATGCCTTGTGAATTTCCAGATTGAGATGCTCCGAGCGCTCGCACAGGTCTGCCAGACCGTTCACAATAAAAGGCTCATCATCCACAATTAAGATGCGATACATACTGTTCATCACGGTTGCTCCTTTCTCATTCGAGGCAATCTCATTTCGATTTTCAATCCGCCCAGATGGCTTCTTGTGAATACCAGTCCGCTGTCAGAACCAAATTTCAGTTGCAATCTGCGGTGGACGTTGGACAAGCCGGTAATCTCGCCTTTGTTATCCGGGCTCGACGTGATGGACTGAAGCTCCAGCAGCTTCTCGTCCGTCAGCTGTTCCCCGTTATCCTCCACTATGATGCGCAGCATATCCGCTTCACTGCCGTCCATTCGAATTCGAATCCGGCCATCCGCTTCCTTGTCTTCAAGTCCGTGCTCATACGCATTCTCAATCAGCGGCTGCAATATGAGCAGCGGCACCGCCAAGCCCTTCCAGGAAGTGGGGATCTCATCCCACTGCGCCGAAATCCGGTTATGGAAGCGGATGCTCTGAATTTCAACGTAAGCTTTGGCATGTCCAACCTCAGCTTCGAGCGGCACCTCATCTGCACTGTTGCGCGTGATGAACCGGAAGTAGTCGCCCAGATGCTTGGTGAAACGCACAATGTTATCATAGTCCTGCATCTGGCCCATCTGATGCAGCGTGAAAAAGCTGTTATATAAAAAATGCGGATTGATCTGCGACTGCAGCTGCTTCAGCTCGGAGCGCTGGGATCGGATCTTCTGCTCAAACACCTCCTGAATGAGCAGCTGCAGCCGCTTCACCATCAGGTTGAAATGCTCATACAGGTAATGAAACTCGTCATTATGCCGGTGGCGCAGCTCCGCCTGGGGACTGGATACGTCCATCTTGCGAAAGGCCCGGACCATCCGATGCAGCGGCTGATGAATCCGTCGATAGATCCAGCCCGAGAACAGAATGACCACCAGCAGCGAGAAGCCGGAAAGGCCGAAAAACAGCAGCCGGTATTTCGCCAGCGGCCCCAAAAACTCCGCCTCCGGCACATAAACAACCAGATCGGCATTCAGAAATGACGAGCGCTCCACGCTAACCCAATAATTGCTGCCATCCACCGTGACCTTTGTGTTGTAAGGCTCCTTGTAGAACTCCGACTTTGACAGCGCTTCCACATCGATGTTCTCCATCAGTCTGTGACCGATATTCCCCGCCCCCTCCGGCATGACAGACCAGCTGCCATCCGAGCCGATAAGTACCGAGCTGCCGTTGCCGGTCGCCAGCTGCTCCAGCGCCTTCTGCATTCTGGGCATGGACAGCTCGGTCACAATGACAAAGTTAGGCTGTTTTCCTGCCCGAAGATGATCGGGATACACCATGCCGAGCTGAAGCTTATCCCCCCATTTGTAGATGACACGATCCGGCTTTCTCAGCATCACCTCCATCTGATCAACCGGCATCGCTGTCTCATACGATACCTGCTGGATCGTCTTGTCAATGAGCGGGACATAAGCCTTAGCTTCCTGGATATATTGATTGGAGCTTTGCAGCAGCCGCATTTTGCCCTGCAGGCGATTGATGGACTGAAAGTACTCGTACCTGGTCATGGCCGGGGCGATAGTGCTTAGCTTCTGCAGATCGGAATCCTGGGACAGATCGTTCATCAGCAGCACGGTTGTCCGCAATTCCTGCTCCAGTGTGCGGACAAAAAAGTTGGTGCGCGCATTCAGCGATTGTGTAATTTCCTGCTCCACACTTTCCGAGCCGGATTCGTTCATGTATAAGGCAGCGGCGTATACAGGCACAATCGCCAGCAGAAAACCGATCACGATTTTCGGATAGATCGACTTGACCCATAGCCGCTTCTTCATGCTTCTTGCCCCCACTTTCATCTCCTCCTGCGCGATGATCTTCTCAAATACAGGTAAAGCGGACAGTCCCGCTGCCCCCGTCCTTATTCGGTACTGCTGCCGAATAGGAAGGAAGCCTGGGCGTGTCCGCTTCAAGCCAAATCTGTTATCTAAGGTTGAGCCAGCACCATGACGGACAGCGTCAGGCCGCCCGAAAATCACTTTACGATCCATGTGCGACCTTTCCCCGTCCTCGTTCTCAGGCTCATCTTATCTCTGCTTCTTCCCCACCTGGATTGAGGCGGATCAGACGATGCCTTTCTTCATGCCTTCATAGACAAGCTGGGAAAACAAGCTGTTGGACCAGGCGAACCAAGGGCGCGTGTATATCTCCGGATTATCAGCATGGAAGCCTTCGTGCATGAACCCGGTTCCTGCATCCGTCGCTTCCAACAGATCGATCATCTCGCGTTTTTCCTCGTCCGTAGAGGCCGTCAGCCCCTGCATCGACAATGCCATATGCCAGATGTAGCCTGGCGGCGTATGCGGGCTTCCGATTCCCTTCGCCACCGCACCCTCGTAGTAGTACGGGTTGTGTTTACTCAGAATAAACCGGCGCGTGTTCTGGTAAATCTCATCATCCTTGTCAACATATCCGAGGTACGGAATCGAGAGCAGACTTGGCGTTCCCGCATCATCCATCAGGCAGTAGTTGCCATAGCCGTCCGTCTCATAGGCATAGATCACCCCGAATTCCGGATGGCGATACGTTCCGTACAGCTGGATGCCGTGCTGCACCTCATCCTCCAGCTGACCGATCGTGCGCACCAGCGCTTCATCCCGGAACACCCATTTGGCGATTTCCTTCATCTGACGCAGACTGACGACTGCAAACATGTTCGCCGGGATATTATAGTGAAGCTCGCAGGCATCATCACTTGGCCTAAACCCGGACCAGATCATGCCGGTGTAGTTAACCGGCATCCCGAGGCCTTGATTCCGAAGCGTGTCGATCGCAGGGCAATTCCGGCGCTGGAACCGGTAATCCGATTGCTCGGCATGCCGCTGTTCGGTCTGCCACAGCCGGATGATGCCCTCCAGTACCCCTTTGAACCGCTCGTCAAATATGTCGCTCCGTCCGGTTGCCTTCCAGTAGGCATAGGCCAGCCGAATCGTAAAGCAGAGCGAATCCAGCTCGAACTTGCGCTCCCATACCCATGCCGACATGTCGGTCTCGTCATTGGCGTCCCAATGCCAGCCGTTCGCGGTTTCGTTGAACGCATTGGCATACAGATCAAGGCTGGCATACATCATATGCCGTTTCACGAGCCCGCCGATGATGCGCTGCAAATCCGCATCCTTCTCTGCCAGCGGCACATAGTGAATCACCTGCTCCACCGAGTCACGAAGCCACATCGCCGGGATATCCCCGGTGATGACAAAGGTGGTGCCGTCGTCCATCAGCTTTGTTGTTGTCTCAAGGGTATTGGGGAAACAGTTCAGAAACTGCTGCAGCAGCTTCGGGCGATGCGCCAGCTTTACTTTTGCTTCTTCCAGCACCTCGCGCACCGCTTGCGGCAGCTCAAAGTCGGGAATCGGGATTTGGGGCAGCTTGAAATTATCCAATTGATGAAACCTCCTTATGCTGATCTTGCGGTTTGATTTTGATGGATTTCACTTCATAAGGCCGGAAAGACAGGCTGATTTCACCGTTCACGGTGGCGATGTCCTCCATCTCGTCCTCCAGCAGATTGACAACCGATACGTCGATCGGATGTGTCGGCCACTTGATTGTCACGGTCTCCCGTCCGCCGGAGGACTCATACAACCGCAGGATGGTCCCGCTGCCGTCCTCCGCTCTCTTGATCGTGTCCAAAATGACATGCGTGCTCTCCAGATGAAGCCAGCTGTGCTCGGCTGGCAATCGGCCTGATTGCCCGGACGGTGCCTGCACGGCAACCACCGCCTGATTCAGCTCGGCCGCTTCCCTTACGACATGGGCTTCCCGCCAATCCTTCTCATGCGGCAGCAGCGAATAGGCGAACTCGTGCTTCCCTTGATCGGCTCCTTGATCCGGCCATTTCGGAGCCCGGAGCAGGGACAGGCGCATGACGCCGTCTTTGATGTCATACCCGTACTTGCAATCATTCAGCAGACTGACCCCGTAGCCGCCCTCGGACAGATCTGCCCAGCGATGGCCGCACACCTCGAATTGAGCCTGATCCCAGCTTGTATTGCGGTGCGTCGGACGCTCCAAAGCGCCAAACGGAATCTCATACGTGGCCTTCGAGGCCACGATGTCAACCGGAAACGCCACTTTAAGCAGCTTGTGACTCTCGTGCCAGTCGACCTTGGTGCGGAAGTCCACGCGGCGCCGATGATGGTACAGCATAATTTCCTGGTCAATGATGGACGCGTTCAGCTTCCAGCGAAAACGGAGCACATCCATGACCGAGCCGCGCTGCATCACTTCGCTTTCCAGCAATTCCGCGGTCCCGGCCGGCTGGCTCTCGTAGCGCGGATCGATATCCCACGCATCCCAGTAGGTCGGCGTGTCATGGAAGAATTGAAGCTCATTCCCTTTGCCACCAGGCGCAATCAGCTCACGCCCTGCGGCCTTGTCGTACCAGCTTGTGATTTCTCCCCACGCGTTGAATTTCAGGAGATAATGCGCCGTCTCCCATTGTTCTGGAACCGGGGCATTCGCGGAGATCGTGCCCTCAGCGCCCGTCAAAGCCTTCTCCGTTACTTCTTCAGTCTCTCTGAGCCAGAAGGTCTTGCTGCCAAACGCCGGAATGCCGGTGACGCGAACAGCAAGCCGCCCGGCGCCATCCTCCGTCTCGGGCGGCAGCAGATCATACTGCATCGGCCCGGCAGCATCGTAAGGCGCCCGCCCTCTCCACTGCTCAGCATCCAATATAACAATCTCCTCGCGTTCCCAGCCGAGGCTGTTGAACACGACATAGGGCTCGCCTTCATGCTGTCCGCCGGTCATCTTCGTCACCACAGCGCTGAGCGTTTGATCCAGCTCGGCTTGTCCAATGTCGAAGATCCGCTCATATTCCTTGGCCGAAGTGAAGTACACTTCAGGAATCGAGGTGCCCGGAATTATGTCGTGGAACTGATTGAGCAGCATCAGCTCCCAGCCCTTGTCGAGCGCCTGTTTGGTCCGCATTCCTTGCTGCTCATCCCCGATGGCAAGGGCGCTCCATATTTCCGCTTCGCGATACAGCGCCTCGGCCTTGCGGTTATTCCGCTTGTTCCGCGCATGGGTCGTATAGGTTCCGCGATGCAGCTCCAAGTACAGATCCCCGTGCCACTGCGGCAGATCGGGATTGCGCTTAGCGATCGCGCCGAAGAAATCCGCGGCGGTAGCAAACCGGCTCAGCGGCTGTCCAGGCATCAGATGCGCGCGCTCCACATACTCCACCATCTCATGGGTCACACCGCCGCCGCCGTCGCCATGTCCGTACAGCAGCATCAGTTCATTGATCTCGTCCTTCTGACGGAACGAGGCCCAGTGTTCGTGCACATCCTTCGGATGCGTATGCTCGTTTACACCATGATTCTGATAGGCCACGATGGAGGTTCCGTCGATCCCGACCCAGTGGAACAGATCATAAGGGAACTTGTTCGTGTCATTCCATCCGAGCTTGGTTGTCATGAAATAGTCAATGCCGGCCAGCTTGAGCAGCTGCGGCAGCGATGCGCAGTAACCGAACGTATCCGGCAGCCACTCAATCGCGGAGCGCTTGCCGAACTCTCGCTCGAAGAACCTTTGCCCATACAGCATCTGACGAACGAGCGACTCCCCGCTCGGAATATTCAGGTCAGGCTCAACCCACATGCCGCCAACCAGCTCCCAGCGGCCTTCGGCAATTCTCTGCTTGATCCGCTCATACAGCTCCGGATTGTTGTCTTTCACAAAGGCATACAGGATCGGCTGGCTCTGAGAATACTTGAAGTCCGGGTATCGGTCCATTAACGCGCACACCGTCGAGAAGGTGCGGCTCACTTTGCGTACGGTTTCCCTTACTGGCCACAGCCAGGCGATGTCGATATGCGACTGTCCCACCATGTGCATCGTGCCTGGAATTGCATCTGCTGGCATCTGGCTCGCAACGGCCTCGGACAGCTGCTGCTCCACGCCGCTTACGAGCTCTTCGGATTCCAGCCGTGAAGGGTCCGAGCCGTACAGCGCGTCCATCGCTTGTTCCAGCGCCTGCTCTGTGCGGATGCGGCGCATATCTCCTTCCGGCAGCAGCCGGGCGGCCATGGCCGCGACCGTCACGCTGTGCTTAAGCCGCTGCACCGGGTAGTTCACACGAACCAGCTTACTGCTGATCCCGCTGATCGGCGGGTTGATCACCGCCTGGCGATTCAGCGGGTCCCAAGGCTCAGGGATCGGATCATACAGCTCGATTTCGAGCAGCGGGGTTCTGCCTGCCGCAGCTATGGGCAATGGCACATACGTATGATTGCGATCCAGTCCGTGATACGCCTCGCCGTTCAATCGAAGCAGGCCTTCTCCCCCCGCTTCGAATACAAGCGCCGTTTCATCGGCTCCCCACGCCGCCGGAATTTCCGGCTGCAAGCGAAGGAAATAGGTCGTGCCGTACGTGCTGCGGAGACGCTCTACATTTTCCACGCTGGAGCTCTCCGTTTCATACCGATATTCGCCAGGCTGGATATACTCAGCTCTCTGGACTTCCCATTCGGGCAGCGGAATCTCTTCCCGCCATTCATACTGCGCCAAAAATTTAATAAATCGTTGAATTCTGCTCAAGCTCGGCCACCGTCCTCTCTATTCTTGAACCCGCAGGCTTGCCGTCTCGCCTCTTGTCGAGTCCGGACCGACCATGATGCGGAATTCGCCTGGTTCCACGACCGGCTTCAAGTCCATTCCGATCAATTCCAGCTGCTCACGGCCGATGGTGAATGACACCGTCCTGGTTTCACCGGCCCCAAGCCGGATTTTCCTGAAGCCCTTGAGCGCCTTCTCCGGACGCGTAACGGAAGCTGCCAGATCGGAAATGTACAGCTGCACGACCTCCGCACCTTCCCGGTCCCCGGCATTCGTGACATCAATGCGGACGGTCGTTTCGCCGTCAACCGGAATGACTGCCGGCTCTACGGTCAGATTGCTGTATTCGAAGCGGGTATAGCTCAGCCCGTACCCAAACGGATATCTTGGCTCAAGATCGGTCTCCAGGTAACGTTTGCCGCGCGTCCGCTTGGCATTATAATTGACCGGCAGCTGGCCGACTTCCTTCGGAATGGACACCGTCAGCCGCCCGGACGGATTCACATCCCCGAACAGAATATCGGCAATCGCATGGCCGCCCTCCTGTCCCGGGTACCAGGCCTCTACGATGGCATGCGCATGCTCGTCAATCCACGGCTCTGTAATCGGCCGGCCGTTGATGTACACTACGACCACCGGCTTGCCTAGCTTGTGGATCTCCTGTACGAGTTCCAGCTGCACGCCCATCAGCTGCAGGGTAGCGCGGTCAATACCTTCCCCGCATTCCATATCGCTCCAGGAATGCTCGGTAACGACCGAGGCTCCGGTCCGTAAGTCAATCGTGCCTTCGCCAAAGTCTCTGGCGCTCGAGCCGCCGATGGCCATCACCACCACATCGGCCTGGGAAGCACACTCCAGCGCGTAGGCAAAGCCTTCGCGGGAATCGCCTTTGATCCGGCAGCCCGGCGCATACAGGACGCGGTGATCCGCATCGTCTCCAAACCGACTGCGAATGCCCTCCAGCACGGTGACGATTTGTCCTGGTGCTTGCGGAGACGTGTAATCGCCGAGCTGATTGTACGGCGTATTCGCATTCGGGCCAATGACCGCGATTTTGCCCATGTCCGCGCGGAGCGGAAGGGTTGCGCCTTCATTTTTAAGCAGGATCACCCCTTCAGCTGCCACCTGACGGGCAAGATCAGCATGTGCCTGGCTGCCAATGATCTGTTCGGCGCGCTCTGGATCCGTGTATGGACGGTCAAACAGCCCGAGGCGGAATTTCATTTCAAGCACTCGGCCTGCCGCCAGATCCAGCTCTTCTTCAGTTACAAGCCCCGCTTCCAGCGCCTTTAACAGATAAGTGCGGAACATCGTTCCGGACATCTCCATGTCGATTCCCGCTTTAAGCGCTTGGGCTGCGGCCTCTTCCCCGGTTGCCGCGGTATTGTGACCGCTAACCAGCATGTTAATAGCTCCGCAGTCGGTAATGATGAATCCGTCGAAGCCCCATTGCTCACGCAGCACGTCATGGAGCAAATATTTGTTATTCGTGCACGGGACGCCGTCAATCTCGTTATAGGCAGGCATGACCGACATTGCGCCGGCCTCCACCGCTTTCTTGAACGGATGCAGGTCCACCTCATGCAATTCTCGCAGGCCCATATGGACAGGTGCGCCGTTGCGTCCGCCTTCCGAAGCGCCATAAGCTACAAAATGCTTCAGCGTAGCGAGAAGGCTGTCCTCCCCGTCAAGGCGCTCGCCTTGCAGGCCTTGAATCGAGGCGACTGCGAATTCGGCCACCAGATGAGGATCCTCGCCGAACGTCTCCTCCGTCCGGCCCCAGCGCGGATCGCGCACAACGTCCAGCACCGGCGAATAAGTCGCCGCCCCGCCCTGGCTCCGGGTTTCGGCTGCAACAGCGCGGCACATCTCGCGGTACAGCTCGGTGTTCCATGTGCTGCCGATTGTCAGCGGCACCGGGAACACCGTTGCCCCGATCGCCATATGCCCGTGAGAGCATTCTTCGCCGAACAGAATCGGAATGCCGAGCCTGGAGTTTTCAAGGACATAACGCTGAATCGTGTTGATGGCCTCGGCTCCTTCTTTCGGAGACAGACCGTTCTCCAGCGTCACCTCCGTCCACGGATCGGCCCGCAACGTGCCGTACAGGGAGCCGATTCCGCCTTGAGCGATCTGCGCCTTGAATTCATCGGTAACTTCAATCGTGTTGTCTTCATTTTTCGTATACGTCTTCCAGCCGAAAGGCTGCACCAGCTGACCGATCTTCTCTTCAGCGGTCATGCGCTTGAGCAGGTCCTCCGTGCGCTGTTTGGGTGAGAGTGAGGCGTTTTTGTAATCCATGGCATACCCTTCCTTTTCACTTATTTTCAATGAAATCATGTCAGCAAGCTTGTTGCAGGCATTGCGCATCGGGTCACTCATTCTGGAGCTTGCAGGATGAAGCTGGAATGATGTTATTTTCGTTATGTTAAATATAATAACGTTATTACGAACTAGTCTACTTTCTTTTAAATCCATCGTCAATGCACAATTTTGGCTGCCCCGCGCAACATCGCAAGCGGCCATTATGCACACAAAAACATCCCGATCATTCCAGGGATTGGAATGATCGGGATGTCGCTCCCACTTAGGTATTCTAATGGATTGCCGGACAAAGCGTTCACCTGTCTGAATGACAAGCACGTCCCCTTATGATCCACAGGTGTGCTCAGGTCTGTCGGTCTTGCATTTTGTTATGTTGTTAGGATGCCCTCAGCACAGCAGCTCAATAGATTGTGCGCCCCTGCTGATCCGGTATGCCGGATTTGCGGTAAAAATACGTGTTGATCACATCCCGCCATTCCTTCGCATGCTCGAGCTGATGCTCAAGCCGGCTCATCACCCCGGCGTAACGTTCGTGATCCATCTGTCCTTCCAGCTTGCTCCAGCGCGATATCAGCTCCTGCACCTTCTCCACGCCTTCAAAATGGGAATCGTAAATATGCTGAATCACCGTTTGGCCGGAACGAAGCACATGCGTATACGGCACATGGTGGAAAAATAACAGCAGTTCATCCGGGCAGGCATCCAGCGACTCGTACAGATCCGCATTCTCTGGAAAGTATTGGGCGGTATAGCCGGTTCCGTCTTTTACCGTCCGGTTTACCCCAATTCCGTGACAGTCGGCATAATGATACGTGCCCCATACCGAATACTCATACCCGTCCACATTCGGCCCATAATGATGCCCGGGATTCACCATCCATCCAACACCGAGCGGCGACGTGTAGCTCTCATAGATTCGCCAGGATTCAGCCAGCATCGCTCCGAGCTCACGGTGGATGTCTGCACTTGCCCCGAAGGTCAGATGGATCCATTCCGATGTGATCTCCTCCTCGGTCAGATCCGGATTCCAGGTCAGGCGTCCATAGCCATACAGATTGGCCTGTGCCAGCGTGTGACCGGTCCAATTATCATCGCTGCCCACATTCACAACTGCGGTGATGCCGCTGTAAGCGTATCGATACAGCTCCCCGGATACCGCACGTTTGACGGTTGCACCTTCGCCTGCGGCATACGTATCAAAGTCGAGAATCTCCTTCCATTGCGGAACCAGGTAACACAGATGCTTCTGCTGCCCGGTATATTCCTGCGTGATCTGGAACTCCAGCATCTGATTGGTCTTGGGCATCGCCCCAAGCAGCGGAGATACCGCCTCGCGCACCTGGAAGTCCATCGGACCGTTTTTAATTTGCAAAATGACATTCTCCATAAATTGCCCGTCAAGCGGCTTGAAGTGATCGTAAGCTGCCCGTGCCCGGTCGGTCTTCCGATCCCGCCAGTCCTGCAGGCAGTTGTATACGAAGCATCTCCAGATGACGACACCTCCGTACGGCCGGAGCGCCTCGCCCAGCATGTTCGCCCCTTCCGCATGCGTCCGATTGTACGTAAACGGCCCCGGACGATGCTCCGAATCCGCCTTCACGACAAATCCGCCAAAATCCGGAATATAGCTGTAAATGTCACTCGCCCTCTCCTTCCACCATGCCCGCACGCGATCGTCCAGCGGATCGGCTGTATCCAGGTCCCCGATGGTGATCGGACTGGCATAATTGATGCTCAGATAGGTCGTAATCCCATAGCTGCGAAAGATATCCGCCACCCGTGCCACATCAGGCAGAAATTCCGGTGTAATCAGCATCGTCTCCGTGCGGTGCACATTGACGTTGTTAATGGAAACGCTATTGATCCCGATCGAGGCAAGCATTCTTGCATAATCCCGTATTCTGCTGTCATCCCGGACAAAGCGGCCCTCTTCGAAAAATATCGAGTTTCCCGCATATCCCCGCTCAATCGAGCCGTCCATATTGTCCCAATGATTCAGCATCCGCAGCCGGTTACGCGGCTGCTCCAGGACATGCAGTGCGGCCGGGTCCGCCCCGCTCTGGAGCAGGCGCAGCAGATGAAACACCCCGTACAGCACGCCTCTATCCGTCCGCCCCACGACATAGAGCTGCACTGCCCCATCCTGCTGTACAGCATGAATGCCGTAGCCTTCATCGTTCAGGCCCTGAATCTGTCCGGCTTGCGACCATGCCTCCGGCAGCGCCTCGTCCAGTACAGCGAGTCTGACGAAGCTTCCGGACACTGACGCCGGATCGCGGCAGATATTCGGCTCTGCACCCCTCATCTCCTTGATTCCGTATACTAGCTCCTGCAATGCTGAATCCATCACTGCAGACGAATGCTGCACCACGATGCTGGACAACAGCTCCATTCCGGTCCGTAGAGCTTGATGCGAGTATCTCAGCCAGCACCGGTCTGCTGTTGAATAAGGAAGTCTAACCCCTTGACTCATCATCCTCAATCCCCTCTCCTGCTGTGAAAGTTAAACCCGAGCTCACGCGAGTGGAGCGCGAACCATCGCACACGCTGCCCTAGGTCGTTCAATCCACAACTTAACTGCGCTCGCGCTTGCCTTAAATAAAATAATGAGGAAACTTCTCCTTCAATATATCCTGGTCAAATACCACGAGCCGCAAGTGATTCTCCATAATCCTCATCGCCTGGTCCTTCTCCTGATTCACAATCAATCTGTACAGCTCCTTATGCTGCTGGATGATATCCTCCCAATTGGAATCCTTCGCAAGCCGAAGCAGCCGCAGACGGTTGAAGTGAATGTTCAGCTGCTGCAGCATCTTCCAGGTGCGTTCTTTGCCAGTAGCATCAAACAGGATTTGGTGGAACTCCTCGTCCAGCTCAAACAGCTTGTTGAAGTTTTTTTGGGTGGAACACACATCCTGCATATAGATGTTCGTCTCCATCCGAAAGCGAAAATCCTCGCCAAAAGAATCGCAAGCCAGCGCCACGATTTCCTTCTCAATCTTCTCGCGAATGAACCGACCTTCCTCCACATGCGCCAGATTGATTCGCGACACAACGGTCCCGCTCTGCGGAATGATATCCAGCAGCTCTTCCTCGGCCAGCTTCATGAAAGCTTCGCGAACCGGCGTCCGGCTAACATTCAACTGCTCCGCAATTTCCTTCTCGGATATTTTCGTTCCCGGCTCCAGCTTCAGCTGAAGGATCTGCTCCTTCAGCACATGATATGAGTAGGCCCGGGTTGAGCCTTTAATTAATTGTTCTGTCGACATACAGTACCTCTTCTTTCGAAAATCTATTTTCTTCTCTCTCTATGATTATGACCACCTTCACTATATAGTTGACCTTAAATAATTTCAATCAAAGGTCTCATCGCGATAAAATGCACCGGCAGCTCTGGAAAGGCATCCCGAATTAGCGCCGCCGTCCTTCGCATCCCCGGTTCTTCACTTGCGCAATGCCCGAGCAGCAGCAGTGCCCGTTCCTTCCCCTGGTCCAGGGCATCACGAATATACTCGGGCGTCTCCCATTCCGGCCCTTCCCCGGTGATGACCAGATCAACTTGATTCTGTTCATACAGCGGAATGGTCTGATCGCTCCCGCCCCTGTAGCCGACAGAAACAGCAATTGTGCTGCATCGCATCGGTCTGCGGCCGACAAGCCGCACATAAGGGAGATTCAGTTTCTGCTTGACCTCTTCCCCGATAGCTTGAACGGTCAGCGGCTCCGGGAGCCGAACGATGGCAGCATAGGGGGAGTATCGTACCGAATAGTGATCCCACTGCACAGCTTGAAGCAATGCCTGCGTGATCAGATCCGGGTTGTAGCGATGCGGGATGTCATGAAATCGGAAGATAGCTATTTCCCCGCCGCTGATCAGCTCCAGCTTCATGTCGCGAACACTGTTATACCCGCTTTCCTCCTCTATCGGTTCTGCA
Organism: Paenibacillus campinasensis; assembly: GCF_002272015.1. Lineage (GTDB taxonomy): Bacteria > Bacillota > Bacilli > Paenibacillales > Paenibacillaceae > Paenibacillus_AQ > Paenibacillus_AQ campinasensis. The sequence continues at coordinate 56,531 of NZ_NPBY01000033.1, forward strand.
TGCCGATGGCTGTAGAACGGTCCCTCGTGCGACAGTATTAAATTGGCCCCGGCATTCCGGGCTTCACGTATCGCGCCATAAGAAGCCATGAAGGTGACCGCGACGCCGTGGACAACCATATCCGAATGGCCGAACAGAAGCCGGTCTACTTCCAATTGACTTATATCCGCTGGTTCCGTCAGCCTGCGGATGATATGTGCTACCGTATAGTTCAATGGACACCGCCCCTTTACATATACTCGCCCTGAGTAAAGCAGGCTGCCGTTTCTAGTGCTACACGGCAACCTATTAATCACTGGTTGTCCTTGCTCTCCTTGTACGCTTTATATTTTTGGTTTGCAAGCTCTACATAGGTGTCCATGCCCTGATTCCTCAGCTCCTCCACAAATTATCGAACTCGGACAAGCTGCGCTTGCCCAGTATAAATTTGAATGTATTCTGATCCGTATAGTCTTTCAGCGGCGTGCTGAGCAGCGTCGCCCGCTTACGCTCTTCCACAGAGTATGGAATCGGCGGATCCGGAGGAAGCACGGTCTTTGTCTTTTTTATATCTTCCTGGAATCGAATCTCTTCTTCCGTGAACATGGAATGCAGCAGCTCCGTTGTGCCGCCATAAGCAAATACGCCGCCGGAGAAGCCGTATTCAATGCGAAGATCCTTGGTGCCCGTAGGATTCAGTCCGTTATAGTTAATGTCATCGAGCAGCTTGCGAACCCCGTTCGCCTTGGTATAGGTTTCACCTTCCACGCCCCATTTGGCGAAATCTTGACCTTCGTCACTGTAATAGAACCTGTCGATGAATTGCAGGATGGCTTTGAAATGCTCGCCGTCCTTCACCTTGGACTCGTTTCTGCAATACTAGTATAACTAGTATGGTAGTTTCGTTGAATTTATTGTAATTGACATGTTCCATGATTTCAATATGTTTTTTGTTTTGTTCTCATTTTTTAACAATTGCGCCGTTGAAGTCGATGCTCCCTCCAATACAAAAAAACAAGCATCTCCACAGAAAAACCGTGAATCAGCTTGCTTACAAAGGTGAGATACCGGCAGATAAGGCAGGCCCGACTCCCTGACGTCCAAAAGATATCCGCGACAACAAGCAGGAAGCTCGGCAATAACAGCGCCGAGCTTCCTGACACTTACTGAAAATATCCCTGTTCCACTTCCATCAAGGCTTGGCGCGCCCGCTCTATCCACACATCCTCAAGCGACGCATCTGGATCGAGCGGGGCCTGAAACTGGTCAAAGAGCGCCCCAATCAAACGGGGGGCCGCATGTTTGTCCGTGCCTGTGTTATACACATGCTTAAATACATACGGTCGGCCCAGCCTTACGGTTGCCCTGCAGCCGCCGCATTCGCCATCGAGCGCCCCCCGAATCACATGAAACGGAATCCGAAGCCAGACCATTCGCTCCGAGTCCAGGCGTTTATCCAAATAACCGTGCTTATAATCCCAATTCCCCGCCAGTGTAAAATCAAATTGACACAGGTAACTGTCGATGCTCAAAAATAAATCCTCGACATTTTCAAGCCTGGATTCCAGGTTGTACATACGATCGCCCATCCTATTTTTTTATATTTTAGATTCAGGATAGGCGCGAATCTGTCGAATTATACTCCGGTTACACCTTGCAGATCATCAGCTTGTTTCCGTCCGGATCCTTCACCACAAACCAATGGTCATGCTCAATCTCGCTCACCAGCTCCGCACCCAGCTGTTTCATATAAGCAAATGCAGCCGGAAGATCGCGGGTCATGAGCATGAAAGCCGGCGTATCGATCACCGGCGCGCCTTCCGGCCGGTCGCCTCCCCATTTCGGCATCGTGTCCAGAATCAAGCCCGTGCCTTCCATCGGAAGCGGGCATAAATGACCGTTCATAATCGCACAATCTTCCACGTTCAATCCGAGCACCCGACAATACCACGCCCGGGACCGCTCAATGTCGCGTACCGGAATGAAGATATTTCCGACTTTGTTTTGGATCGGTGACGCTTGCTGTTTCGCCTGCAACACTTCGTTTGGTTCATCCATCGCTTTCCCTCCATGAATCAGCTTCAACATTTTAGGAGCCGTAAACGGTCGGTATCCTTCCGGCAATCGGTTGTTATAAGACATCCTTGCATGTCCCCCTTCTAACTTCTCGTCCTAATCGGCACGCAGCATTTAACTTGAATCGAGCCTGACCGCATCCCTCGGTCCAGACCCCCGCCTTCGTCGGCGCCATACTCGGCAAACCATGTTCGTTCCGAATCAAGCTCAAAGCCTGCCGCTGACGCGAGCCAGTCATGTAAATCGCTCAGCACGCCGGTCATTGAACCGTACGCGGCCGTAGTCACACAAGCATAACTGCCGCCTGCAAGCGTGCTGATGGAGGACCGTTCTTCCCGGGGAATCCGGTATCCTTCCGGCAAAGCAATGCCGACCTCATAGACGCTGGCATGGCCTTCTACTGCCGACAGCCCTTCCTCAGACCTCATGTACACCCGCAGGTCTGGCCGACCTATCAGTCCGCTCCTCTTCAGCCAGGCCGTAGAAGTCTCTTCAACGTGGTCCATGCAGCCGTCCCCCTGTCCCTGAAAGGACATGATCGTCAGCGGCGGGCGCTGCTCAATAGCAATAGACCGGGCTGATAGGCTCCTCTTCACGGATAGATACAGCTTCATGCGAACGATACGATCACCGTCCAGCTCATATTCCTCCATAAATCCGCTAGCTCCAGGCTCAAACACGCTGCGTGGAAGCCATTGTGAGTACAGCCGGTTCCAGGCATGGAGGATGCCCGCATCATCACTGGCGTCCGTAATCTGCACGGTGGCATATTGCCCGCCTTTCACCTCCACCCGCTCAAGCCCGGAACCGCCTGGCTCCAGGTTGCCCGATTCGGACTTAGCCCTAACAGCAACCAGCTGGTAGCCATAAGCGTCCTCATCCCGGTCAAGATCGACATTCCATCCGAATACCCTCAGCCCCCGTTCATCCCATCCATGCTCTGCCAGACGTTTGCGGAAACAGGCAAGCGCCTCCCTTTCCAGTCCGATCGCTTGCTTACCGGCATACAATAATCCCCATCCGCTCAACGACTCGGCCTGCAGCAGCTTGACTTCCGGGCCAACACCTGCCGATCTGCAGGTAGTATGTAAGGTAGCTTCAACAGGAAGACCTATTCGCCCAAAGTTATAATAGAGCCCGGAATTCCGATAAGCCCCCGGTGTGAGCCCCGTGTATCGCTTGAAGCTGTTATGAAATGCCCGGTAGCTGTCAAATCCGCAGCGATATCCGATATCCGCCACCGGCATGGACGTATCCCGCAAAGCAGCGGCAGCCTCGCTCGTTCTCCTTTTGCGGATATATTCCTTGATGGGGTGACCGGTCAACGCATAGAAGAGCCGGTATAAATGCGGCAGCGAAATCGCGGCCGAACCTGCAATTTCTTCCAGCTCCAAATGTTCCTGCAGGTTGTCCTCAATGAAATCAATCGCCTGTTGAACAATGGCAGCATTCTCCATGCCCTCATCCCCCTTACACAGATGATGAGACTGCTATGCATCCTTGATACTTGACCTCATTGTAACAAACTCCGCGGGGAAAAGACTGTATTTTTTTATCAAAAACGCGCCTTCTTACGATAATGAGGCACCCAGGCCATCACATCATCAGGCTTGGCTTGCTTCCGCCTCAAAAGGCTCAATATGAATATGCGCATGGGATATTTGATGCCGATCCAGCAGCCGCTCCTCGATTACCTCGGTAATTGCATGGCTTTCCACCACGTTCAAATGATGCTGCACCTGAATCGTCACATCGACAAGGACATGACTTCCGAGCACTCTCGCTTTGATGTCTTTAACGCCTTTGACACCCGGGCTGGTCATGATGGTATCCTTGATGCCCGCAAGCTCGTTCTCGTCAAAACCGTCGGTAAGCGCGTGCGATGCGTCTTTGAAAATCCCCCATGCCGTTTTGCATATGATCAGGCCCACAATGACTGCCGCCAACGGATCCAGCCACACCCAGCCCACAATGGCACCGATGATGCCGGCAAAGGCCCCGATGCTGACCAAGGCGTCGGAACGGTTGTCCGCAGCGGCGGCCATAAGCGCCTTGCTGTTAATACGGCGAGCCAGACGCGAATTGTAACGGTATACGAGCAGCATGACCGCTGCCGAGAATATGGCGGTCCATGCCGAAATCATATCCGGCGACTCCGTGCCGGACGCAAACAGTTTGGAAACGGCTTGATACAGCACTTGAATTCCGACCACGGCCATAATAAACGATGCGATCAGCGCGGCTACCGTCTCGGCTCTGAAATGCCCGTACCGGTGATCGCGATCCGGCGGCTTGCGTGATATTTTCAACCCTACCAGCACGGCGATTGACGCAACAATATCCGTCGCGTTGTTATACCCGTCAGCCAGCAGCGCCTCCGAACCGGCGGTTGCGCCAACCACCAGCTTGATAGCTGATAGAGCGATATAGGCAATGATACTAAGCCAGGCCCCTTTTTCCCCCTGTTTAATATCCTGATAGATTTCCACGTTTTCTGCCTCCCTCTTAGAACAGCTTCTATGATACAAAACCAAATGCTGGTGGGTCTACAGAAACAGTTTTGCAATAGACTGTAATAGTAGAGTGAAGTGAATACAGTGTTGTCCGGTAAAATATGTTGCCTGAAGCAACATATGTTGAAGAGAGCTATATTTCTCTTCCGCCACCAGCTGTAGAGGGGCTTGTTGCTAGCAAAAAAACGAGTGGCAAAAAGGAGCTCACTCCTCTTTACCACTCGCCGATGGAAACATAACATCCCTATTGTACGCATCACGGTCATTCAGGTAAACATGGATCACGACCTTCAGCCCTGCACACAGGTCTCGAACAGGTCCCAAACGAGTTAGTCCAGTTCAATCCATACCGCAGATTTATCATCGGATATTTTGAAGCGCGGATATTCAATGCACTCCGGATCACTGTTCTCCAGATTCACGAGCCACTGGGCATAATCCGTCAAGCCTGACGTCTTCATTTGCCGGAACAGAGCTTCCTCCGGGGACTGCAACTCTTCCATTAGCCCCTCCGGGTAGTATAACCCGTCGGTATGAAGCAGCAGCTCTTCCAGCCGGATGCGATTGATTTTGCCATATTCAATGAACAGCTCCGCATCGGAACGTCCGTTAAGAACGGAGTAGCCCTGGGGGGTGTTCATCTTCTCTTTATTTTTCAAAATCCGGGGCTTGACCATTTCCCACAGCTTGTCTTTCGACCGGACGCCCGATCCGATCGCTTCCTTCCATATCTGCTTGGACTCCGAGTCAATATGTGCCACATGGTCCTTCGTTACCATCCGGACAGCCCCGTCCGTATAAGCTCCCATAATCATGCAGTCTCCGGACTGCACGTATTCAACATAGTGATCGGTTATCCGCACCACGGCAAGGCCGGCTGTCCACAGCTGATCTTTCTCATCGAGAGGAATGCCGTTTGACTGCATTTCAAGCCCGAGCATCCGGTTCGCTTCCCGCGTCAACTGTTCCAGATCCCGGGTATCATCCGCCGGAACCTGTTCGAAAAATCGCTTCAACAGCTCCGATGCAAGCCGCCCGCCGGTCTCCCCCTTCGGCCCACGAAAAGGGACGAGCGAGGTAGCTCCGTCAATAACACCGTAGATGCGCTGAACATCATTCTGAATGACCGCATCCTCATTCCAGACTCCGCTGCCCTGTATCGACAAGCTTTGCACACGCATCTTGACCACTCCTCCATTCGGCACTTTCGCACCGCATCTTATTCTCTATAGTTTCTTTCTGATCAAACCCGATTATGGAAGTAGAGGCAGCAATTCTGCTGTCATCCGATCCACATCAGGATGGCTTTCGATTTCCAATTGGGTAAGGGAATCTGCAATGAGCCTCCACCTTCTGTAATCATCCTCCGATGGCTGAATACTCAGGAAGGATTCGCTCAGCCTCAGCAGCATATCCGCGTCAGCCTCCTTCATATTCCGCTTTAGTGAAGCCAGCGTGTCCTCCCGCACCGGGATATACCCGGTGTTAGCGATTAGACTTTCTTGTACATCCTTCGATTGAAGGTACCGCACCAGCTCGTTGGCCCAGGGCGTGCCTTCTCCTCCCTGGAGGACAACAAAAGCACTGTAGTGAGGCGCGATGCCCTGCACTGTGATTCCCGGTACCGGAAGCGCTCCGTATTTGAACTTTCCGGCAATATAGCGATCCAGCCAATTCATTTTCTGTGAATCAGTAATGAGAAACAAGATTTGCCCGTCCATAAATTCACTTAATGCAAGCCTATGCTCCAGCGGGAACATAACCCCGTAATCAAATACGAGCGCATGCCACGTGGTTAGAAGCTCCTGCAGGTGTGTCTGTCCGTCCACGTCCCTTGGTAAGCCCCACAGGTTCATAAACACCAGTGACAAGCTGTCATCCACGGCCAGGGTCTGATTCCATTTGATAGATGCTTTCCGGTCCTTCAGACCCTGAATCCACGACGACAGCACCTCTGCCATATGGTTCAGATCATGGTACTCGACATCTGTCGGATAACCCGCATTCTGCAGCTTGTCCTGATGATAGAGCAGAAGCGGCACTGAGGCTCCGACAGGAGCGGCCCACAGCGCATGGTTATAGGTGAACGCGGTTCTAGCGGCAGCCGTTAACTCCGGTGCATGCCCGTCTGGTTCGATCGGCTGCAGGGCTCCCGTATCGATCCATTCCTTCAATCCATAAGCGTTGCTAATCTCCGCTGCGTCCGGGGCGCGGCCTGCAGAAATCGCTGCTGACAGCTCGGATGCCAATGCATCATAGGACTGAAAGCTTCGAATGCTCACTTCAACATCAGGATTCTCCTGCTGATATGACCGAAGCAGGCCTTCCCATTCGTTGCTGTATATCCAGACCTCCATCCGCACCACTTCCCGGATTCTCTGTTCCGGAGGACTTCCAAGCCGCTGGAAATAGGTTGAATAGACGACCAAGCTGACCACAACGATGAGCAGAATGACAATCCAGACAACGCTGTTCCTACTTGGTCCCCATCTCTCCCACATGGCGCTCACCATCCTTCTCCCATACTTTTTCTACATTATAAAAGGCAGCGACAACGAATGGGAACCATGAATTGCTGGGGAATATCGCTATAAGGACAGCCCCCTGCTGCCCGACAGCTTGTTGGCGATCAACAGGGACACAAGCGTGGTCAGCGTCAGAATGGAAGCCAGCGCGGCGCCAGTGCCGTAGTTGGACGTGAAGACCTCGCTGTATATCGTAACCGAAATCGTGGCAGTGGCACCGTAATACAGAACCAGCGTGGAACTGAGCTCGTTGATCGTTGTAATCCAGCTGAGAATCGCACCGGACATGACGCCGGGAGCCATCAGGCGTCCAGTCGTCTTGAAGAAGGTCTTCATCGGCGGTACACCGAGACTGACGGAGGCCTCCTCCACACTTCGGTCAAGCTGGTGCAGCACAGCTGTACTGGACCGGATCGTATATGGAATTTTGCGGACCACATAGGCGATAACTAGAATGACCCATGTGCCTGTCAGCACGATCGGCGGCTTGTTAAAGGCGATAATCAAACTGATGCCCAGCACCGTTCCCGGCATGATGTACGGAATCATCACGATCCCGTCGATAAACGCGGTCAGCTTGTTTTTGCGCCGTACGAGCAAATAAGCAATCAGCATGCCGGCGATGACCATGATGATGATCGACAATACCGAGTAGGAGTACGTGTTCAGAATCGCCTTCGGCACCCGGAAGAAAATTTCCTTGTAGCTGTCCAGACTGAATCCGCGGTGGAATACCGGTCCGCTTTTCGCCAGAAACGACGTAACAAGCACTGTCAACTGCGGCAGAATGGATATGGAGGCCGGAATAAAGACAAGCACCGTCAACAGCACTTTGGGCATCGGCTTAAGCTTCTTCACAACCGGCGTTCGCATCCCGGTCATGGAATAATTTTTCCGGGAAACAAAGTAACGCTGGGAGAACAGAATGATGGTCGAGAAAAAGATCATGATGACGCTCAGTGTACTGGCCATCGCAGGATTGCCTCCCATCTCGCTGACAAACTGTTCATAAGCGAGAATCGGCAATACCTTATAGCCTTGCCCAAGCAGCATCGGTGTTCCGAAATCCGCGAACGAGGCCATGAACACCATGAGCGCTCCCGCAGACAACGTTGGAAAGATCAGTGGCAGCGTCACGGTGCGCAGCCGCCTCCAGGCCGTCATACCGAGACTCTCCGAGGCTTCCTCAAGCGAGGTGTCGATCGTTTTCAGCGCCCCGGACACATAAAGGAAGATGTGCGGGTAGAATTGCAGCGCGAACACGATCACAATGCCGTGCCAGCCATAAATCGAAGGAATCTGAATGCCCAGCTCCCGAATGAACTTCGTAATGAACCCGTTGTTGCCCATCAGCAAAATCCAGGAGTACGCGCCGATAAACGGCGGGGACAGCAAGGACATAATGACCATCAAACGCATCAAGCCCTTGAATTTAATGTCATACCGGGTTGCAATATAGGCCAGCGGCGTGCCGATCAGAATCGCCAGCACGGTCGCGAGGCTGGATACAAGGAAGCTGTTCAGCAGCGCCTGGTGATAGTACTTTACTTTGAAGAAGTTGAGATAATTCTGAAGTGTGAACCCGCCGTCTTTACTGACAAAGCTGTTGAAAAACAAAGACACGAGCGGATACACGATAAAAGCCAGCATAAAAATATACACACAGAAGGTGACAAACGTCCAGAAATCCCATCTTGTAAGCAGCAGCCGCTGCTTTACGGTAGGCGCCCCCGCCGGATTAGGCCTCGCCAGCATGGTAAATCACCTCCTGGCCGGTGCTGTCATACATCACCGTGCGCTCCAGCTGGATATCCAGGAACAGCGATTGTTTCTCCCGGAACAGATGCTGCGATTTGCCGGGATAATCGTGTACATCCATGACGGAGCCGTCGGGCAGTGTGATCAGATAGCTGACTTTGTCTCCCAAAAAACTGACTGATTTCACCGTCCCCTGTACCGTGTGGTTCGAGGCCGGTTCGCCGCTCAAATGCACCTGCTCCGGACGGATCGCAAAAACGACCTTGCCTTCATACGGCTTGTGAAGGGACAGCTTGCGCGTCGTTCCCAGCAGCTGTATGATCCCAGCATGCTCGCTGCTATCCGGATCTTTCTCGCAGCTGCCTTCCACAAAATTCGAGGTGCCGATAAAATTGGCCACAAACCGATTATGCGGATACTGGTAAATTTGCTGTGGCGTGGCAATTTGCTGAATGACGCCTTCATTCAGGACAGCGATCCGGTCGGATACCGCCAGCGCCTCCTCCTGATCATGCGTCACATAAATCGTCGTAATATTGAGCTCCTTCTGCAGCTGGCGAATGTCAGTGCGCATCTTCACCCTCAGCTTCGCGTCCAGATTCGAGAGCGGCTCGTCCATCAGCAGCAGAGCCGGACGGATGACAATGGCACGCGCCAGTGCAATCCGCTGCTGCTGCCCGCCGCTCATATTGCTGGGAATTCGGTCGCGCAGATGAGACAGCTCCACCATCTCCAGCGCCTCCATTACCTTTGTCTCAATCTCTTTCTTGCCCATTTTGCGAGCCCGAAGACCATACGCTACATTATCGAACACACTCAGATGCGGGAAGATGGCATAATTCTGGAACACCATCCCGATATTGCGCTCGTGAGTCGGAACATCGTTAATGACCCGATCACCGAAATAAATATCCCCCTCTTCGTTCCGGTAAAACCCTGCGATGGTTCGAAGCAGCGTCGTTTTCCCGCATCCGCTCGGTCCCAGGAGTGTAAAGAACTCCCCTTCTTCTATTGAAAAATGCGCATCATTTACCGCCTTGTTCTCACCAAAATACTTGGTTACATGATTGAAAACTACTGAACTCATAGATGCCTCCATATCCGGGAGAACGGCTGGTTATCGAAACACCAGCCGCCCTCCCATTTCATTATTCAATGCCCATCATGATGTTGGTGAATCGTTCAATAATCGCTTCTTTATTGTCTGAAGCCCACTCGAAATCGTACTCAACCAATTCAATATCAACGGTTTGCGGCAAACCTTCGACCGGGTTGACATCATCGCGCACCGAGCGGCGCTTGAACTCGCTTTGCACCAGCTCCTGCACATCCTTGCCTACGAGAAAGTCCATGAACTGCTTGGCTTCCTCCAAGTTTTTCGTGCCTTTAATAATCGCCGCGCCGTCCGGTACAGCCGAAGTACCTTCACTTGGATAAATGATGCCAATTTGAGCTCCGCCTTCCATATACCGCAGCGCAGCATCCTCCAGCGTGATGCCGAGAGCAAACTCACCATCCGGAACTGCGCGCTGCACAAGGCTTGAGCCGGACAGGATTTTTCCGTCCATATTGTCGACCAGTTGTTTCACATATTCCCATCCCTGCTCGTCATCCTTGCCAAATGCCGTCAGCATCGTAACGAGCTGAGTATAAGACGAACCGGATTTGGCAGGATCGGCGAAGGCAATCTGTCCTTTCCATTTCGGATCAAGCAGATCCTCCCAGGACTGAGGCACTTCATCTTCAGGCACCAATTCCTTGTTATACGTAATGACCATTGGAAGGGCGTTAAATGGCGTCCAGTTGTTGGCAGGGTCCAGATAACCCGGGAAAATGCTGCTTTTCTCCGAAGTAGAATAAGGCTCGAAATATTCGGCGAAAGAAGCTAGAGAATCGGCCCCGCCAGCCCAGAATATATCGCCAAGCGGATTGTTCGCCTCGGCCTCTACACGCTTCAACAGTTCTCCGGTGCCACCGGAGATCAGATCTACTGAAATGCCGGTCCGGTCTTGGAACTCCTTAATAATCGGATTGTTAATTTCGGCAGCATTCGGTGAATAAATGGTCAGCTTGCCGGATGATTTAGATTCGGCGTCTGTGCCTCCACTTCCCGCGCTACCGCTTGAAGAACCACAAGCCGTAAGAATACCTGACAACAAAATCACACAAACGAGCGCTGTTAACCATCTTTTTCTCATTTTTAAACCCTCCTTATAATCTGTGTCACTTTCCCTTCCACATTTCCTACTATAACGGGCATCCCGGTGCCTCTCAACGAGACAAAATTTCATAAATGTTTAAATTTTTGCTTTGTTCGACATCTTGTTTAGACAAAAAAGAGGCTTTTGCAATCAAAGCCTCCTTCATCGTCGTTTATATTCATCATCAGGTTTACATCATCGGTTATTTTTCCGTTTTCTTATGATACTCAGACGGCGTTTCTCCCGTATATTTCCGAAAGATTTGACTAAAATAGCGGGAATCCTGGTAACCCACGGCCTGGGACACCTCATACACACGCACATGTTCATCTTCCAGCAAACGCTTGGCTTGCTCCATCCGAAGCCGGGTTACGTACTCCACGAAACTAACCCCTGTCCTTTTGCGGAACAAACGGCTGAAATGCGCCTCGCTCATATGAAACATCGCAGCAAGCCCCTGCAGGCTGATATCCTCGTGATAATGATTATGAATATACAGCTCTACCTGCCGGAAGCCTTCCGCCAGATGTATCGCGTGATGATCCATATGTTCGAGCTCGCCGTAGACAGATACGACAGGCCTGTCCTGCTTCTCATGGCCCGCGATCTGTTTAATCGCCTGCAGCGCCTCCTTGTACGCCTGCCCGAGCTGTTCAAGCGTTTCATGCACTGCACTCACCCCAAAACATACATCTCCGCCTCTAATCCCAGGCAGGCCAGCCTGCAGCAGACCGACAGCCTCATCGGTTCCAGACAACAGCCAGGCGGCATGCCCTTCATTCATCCGCAGCATATGCCCCCCGATGGCGTATCTGCACATCTGTGACCTCAGCTGCAGCCATAGTCCGTCCACCACGGATTTCGCATCGGTAGACAGCCCAACCTTGGCCACCACCACCCTGACTGGCATGGTACGACCTTTCGGAAATAACCATCCGGTCAATTTTCGAACCGAATCGCCCTCTTGATCGCCTAACAAATGATCATAAAGCAGCTTCTGAACGATCAGCGGTTCCCCATCCTTCTTCCAGCTTAACAGCTGTTCCATCGCGATCGAGCGCTGCCTTTGGCTCGAAATTTCCTTGCACACTTTCTGAATCGCCTGCATGAGCGCATCAGGATCGGTAGGTTTGAGCACAAAATCACTGGCATTCAACTTGATCGCCTGCTGTGCATAAGCAAAATCATCAAAGCCGGTCAGAAAAATAATCTTCAACTCGGGATACAGCGCCTTCGCGGCCGAAGCCATTCCGAGCCCGTCAATGCCCGGCATACGAATATCTGATATGAGAATGTCCGGCTCATGCTGCCGTATCGCCTGCAGCGCTAGTTCTCCATCTGCTGCCTCGCCAACCAGCTCGCATCCGAGGCTTTCCCAATCAATCGTCTGTTTAAGTCCCTCTCGAATCATCCACTCATCATCAGCTATAAGAACTTTGAACATCGCCTAGTCCCTCCCGTCTATCACTAATCACCGGTATGGACAGACATACCCGTGTGCCCTTATCCGGAACGCTGTCAATGCGTAAGCTATAGGCATAACCGAAATGCAGCTGCAGCCGGCGCATCAGATTGTGAAGTCCGATCCCTGTGCTGCTTCCGCTTCCGTTCAGGGGAGCGTACGTCCCCTGCTGAATCCGGTGCAGCTCGTCAGGAGCGATGCCGGTGCCGTTATCCTCGACCACAAACTGCACCCGCTCTCCTATTCGCTGGCCGGTAATGAGGAGATGCCCCTGTCCGGGCTTGGTCTCCAGCCCGTGTATGATGGCATTCTCCACCAGAGGCTGAATGAGCAGTTTCGGCATGCACAGATCAAGAATCGTTTCGTCCAGTTCCAGTTGAATCGTGATTTTGTCCCGATAGCGGATTTCTTGAATCGTTAAATAGTTGCGGATCTGCTCGATATCCTCACGAATCGGGATCACCGTGTTTCCCCTCCGAATGCTGAACCGAAGCAGACTGCCAAGCGATACCGCAATTTTACTGATCGTCTCGATTTTATGAATACGCGCCATCCAATTGATTGAATCCAGCGCGTTATACAGGAAATGAGGAGTAAACTGGGCCTGGATCGCTTTCATCTCCGCCTCCTGAACCTTCTCCTGCTTTTCATACACCTCATGGATGAGCCGCTTGATTCGTTCTAGCATCTGGTTGAAGCTGCCTCCGAGATGGCCAACCTCGTCCCGATAACGAGAATCAAAGCTCACCTCCAGGTCGCCCTTCTCTACCTGCTTCATCAGCCGGCGTAGCTTTCGGAGCGGACGTGTAATATAGTCGGATAACAAATAGGCAGCACAGTAAGAGAGCATGACTCCGGATATGATGATAAAGGTCGTAAAATTACGGATTTTCGAGCTTTCCCCTGTCAGTGCCGTGACCGGCACGACATTTATCATTTTGAAGCCGTACAGATCGGAGGAGTCGTAGATGACCATATGCTCCGTTTGATTTTCCTCGATTCGAAAAAAGCCCTTCTTCTCCTGCAAAACAGCATCCAAGTACGGCTTCTCAAGACGGGTGCCAACCTCGAGCTTAGAATGACGGCTGGATATGATATATCCTTTATCATCAAGCAGATACACCTCGCCTCCGTCGTAGCGGTAAGCCTTATCGTATTTATCGGCAAATGCGGATTCCATAATATCGACGACAAAATAGCCGAGCGGCTGGCCGGTCTCAATCTGCTTGAGCAGTCTGCCCGAGCTGAGCACTGCGCCGTAATCCTCATATTTTTTGAGCGAATAATGGGTATCCCACACAACATCGCCGCCAGCCAGCCTCGCCTTTCGGAACAGCCCCCAATCCGGATTGTATCGAAGGTAGGAGCTCGGGATAAAATTCCCGGTAAAATAGCGGTCCCCGTTCTCTCCCAGCACATAAAGCTGAATGTCCCACGATTTGAAGCCCAGAAAGCTGTTTAAAATCGCCGCTACCGTCTGCTGGTCGCGGTACTTCTCTTCAGCGCTCCGCGATGCGGGCTTGGACAAAATATCTTGAATTTCCTTATTGCTGTACAGATACATGGACAGTTGTTCAATATCTTCTACAAAATAATTGAGACTATGATTGATTTGCGATAAATTCTCAAGAATGATCTCGTTCGCTTTGGTCTGGATTTCACTGGAGGCTTTCTGGTAGGAGAATATACCAAGAACGGCGAGGGGAGTAACGGCAATTAGAAGAAAGAGCAGCATCAGCTTGGTTTTTAATCCCATAGCATGCAATCGATCCATCCAGTATCTCATTTGGTTCACCTGTTCTTTTGTGTAGTAATTTACATTAATATATCACAAATTGTCGAACAGACCAATGAAAATGTCGTATTGATGTCACGTTTCATGTCATTGGAATTATCGATTGATTAACATGTCTCAAAATTTAATTTTTTTAGCCTGCTGTCTCCGTACCCCCGCCACCCTCTTTGCATCATTATCCCTTTCATTCAGGTACCATCGCTCATTATCCTTTTCGTTCAGTGGCCATTCGTTCATTATCCCTTTCGTTCAGGGGCCATTCGTTCATTCAGTTCATCATCCCTTTCATTCAGGGAGTGGAAATTAAGAGCTCCAGAAAAAGGAGATGAGAGGAAGCGGAGACGGTGGGGAAGAAACAAAACTTAAAACGGAGACCTGAATTGGAGGCTTAAATCGGAGGCTTAAAAAATTGGCGAATTTCTACCCGACCGGACCTGCGCAGAGCTTGCAACGCTCCCTCCCTGAGCTAACGGGATAACTATGCAAGACTCACACT